>CAITYF010000184.1 GCA_903896545.1 uncultured Myxococcales bacterium
AGCTTGTGCGGCTGATCGACAGGACGAAGCCTGAAGGCGAGCGGGTTGAGGGCGCGTTCAGGAATTCCTCTCCCTATTTTTGGTCGGCCTCGCCGTGGGTTTCGGGCGGCTACGCCTGGGGCGTCAACTTCAGCTACGGCAGCAGCAGCTACGGCCACCCATCCTCTCCCTATCGGGTGCGGTGTGTGCGGTAGGGC
Organism: uncultured Myxococcales bacterium; assembly: GCA_903896545.1. Classification (GTDB taxonomy): domain Bacteria; phylum Myxococcota_A; class UBA9042; order UBA9042; family UBA9042; genus CAIYBN01. Next base: position 198 of record CAITYF010000184.1, read on the forward strand.
TGTCTCGACGGCGACATTTTGACCGTTTGCCCCTTTGCCGCTTGTCCGCGCCGAGCGACCCTGACCCCACCACCCGCGTCCAACTCCCACGGCACTTCAATCTCGACTCGCCCCAATTGACGCGAGGTTGCCCCATCCACGACAATACCGGGCGTCGCTTGTGACTTGTGGACCGCCCATGCCCCGCCACCTCGCACTCACCCTCGCTCTGCTCGTCACGCTGGTCTCGGCCTCGGCCGACGCCGCCGACGACCTGAACATCGAAGCCGAGCTGGCCCGCCCCGGCGTGCGCTTGGTCGCCGTCGAATTCTTCAGCAAAGACTGCGAGCCCTGCAAACGCGCCGCGCCGCGCTGGAAGGCGCTGCACGAGAAATACCGCGACCGCGGTCTGCGCTTCATCGTCGTCGCGCTGGACGACTCCGGCCGCTGCCCCAACCTGGGCTGGGCGCCAGACAAGGAAGTCTGCGACCTGACCGGCCAAGTCAGCGAGCGCTTTGGCGTGACCGGCTTGCCTGCCGCGTTCCTGTGGTCCTGGCGCGGCACGCTGCTGGTGAACAACGGCGCGCACGTGGACGCCGTCGAGCAGGCGGTGGAACAGGAGCTCGCCGCGCTGCCGCGGGTGATGCTGGCAATGGACGTGCCACCGGCGCTGGGCAAGCAGGCCGCGGGGCTGGACGCGCTGGTGCGCGCGGAACTGGGCAAGACGCGCAAGGTGCACGTGCTGGCAAGCGACCGCGACCAGCGCGATTTGGAGGCGCTGCGGCGGAAGACCCAAGCGGCGGACGTGGACGAGCGCTGCCAGTTGAAGCTCGGTCAGGTGCTGCCGGCGAACGCGAAGCTGACGATTCGGCTGACCCAGGGCGGCACGGGCGACTGGCTGTTTCTGGAGATGCACGACGCGGAGAAAGGCTGCGATGTGGCGACTGGCAAGGCGCGTTGGCGTTCGGGGCAGGCAGATTTGGTAGTCGCGGAGGCGGTGGCGGACTTGCTGCAGGCGCTGCGTGGCGAGCTGCAGATGCCGGGTGCCAGCCGCTCGTCCAAGCCGCGCACCATCACCAACGCGCCGCGGGTGCAATCGGGAGGCGCGGTGGCCGACGACGGCCCATCCGACGACGGCCCGCGGGTCAGCGGCGGCAAGCAGACGGCGGCGGTCGGCCGGCTCATCGTGAAGGCCACGCCCAAGGACGCAGTCCTGCACGTGAAGGGCCCCGGTGGCTTCTCCGCCGACGGCGAGGGCAAGTGGGAGCGCGGCGGCCTTGCGCCCGGCGAGTACACGATCCGCGCCAACGCCGAGCACCACGCCGAGCAGACGCGGCGCGTGAAGCTGGAGGTCGATGACGACAAGGTCGAGAAGTTGGAGTTGCGTAAGCTCGGCTCGCTGCTGGTCAGCGGCTCGCCGACCGGTGCCAAAGTGACGGTGCAAGGCCCGGACGGCTTCGCCTCCACGGGGACGTTCCCGCTGACCATCGAGGATGCGCCGCCGGGCGAGTACCGCGTGACCGCCACGCGCAAGGGCTACGAGTCCATTAACGCCACGGTCGCTGTGCAACTGGAGCAGGCGGCGACGGCGCGGCTGGACTTGAAGCAGCCCGGAACGCTGGACGTGAGCGGCGAGCCTGTCGGCGCACGCGTGCAAGTGACGGGCCCCGGCGGCTTCCGCGCCGACGAGGGCCTGCCGCTGAAAGTGGAGGGCGCGCCGAGCGGTACGTACGAGGTGACGGTGTCGCGCGACGGCTATCGTTCAGTCACGCGGACGGTGACGGTGCGCGCCGGTGCGATTGCGGCCGTGGACGTGCGGCTGGAGAAGGTCACGGCGGCGGCGGTGAGGGCCGAGACGAGCGAAGGCCAGCAGGGGCCGCGACGGCCAGTGGCGTCGGGATCGACGGCAGCTGTGACTCAAGCGCAGGTGAACGCCGCCAAGGCGCTGGGCAAAGGCGTGTTCCGCGACAACGGCGACGGCACGGTGAGCCAGACCGATGTCGGGCTGGTCTGGCAACAGGCGGACTTGCACGCGGACCTCCAATGGCAGGCGGCGTTTGCCTACTGCGCGGGTCTGAACCTGCGCGGTGGTGGCTGGCGGCTGCCGGGCGTGCTGGAGCTTGTGCGGCTGATCGACAGGACGAAGCCTGAAGGCGAGCGGGTTGAGGGCGCGTTCAGGAATTCCTCTCCCTATTTTTGGTCGGCCTCGCCGTGGGTTTCGGGCGGCTACGCCTGGATCGTCGCGTTCAGCAGCGGCAACAGCAGCAACGACTTCACATCCGATACCAATCGGGTGCGGTGTGTGCGGTAGGGCTGTCTCGACGGCGACATTTTGACCGTTTGCCCCTTTGCCGCTTGTCCGTGCCGAGCGACCTTGCCCCCACCACCCACGTCTGATGCTCACCAAACTGAGAATTAGCCGCGTCCAATTCTCACTTCACGCCAATCTGGACGCGCCGTGGCGTCATGTCCAACCGCTACCTGCAAGCCGATCTCGCCGCCGACGCGCTGGCTCGCCACAAGTTGGCGTTCCTCTCTGGCCCGCGGCAGGTCGGCAAGACCAGGCTTGGCCGCGCGCTGCTGCAGATTGACTCGATTTGACGGCAAGTCATTGCATCACCGACAATCAGCCGCGTCACTCGCAAGCTTTCGGAACACCACATGCCCCGTCACCTCACCCTCGCCCTCGTGCTCCTGACCACGCTCCTGGCCACGTCCGCGCGCGCCGACGACGGCCTCAGCATCGACAAAGAACTCGACCGCCCCGGCGTCCGCCTGCTCGCCGTCGAGTTCTACGCCACGTGGTGCAAGCCGTGCATGGAAGCCGTGCCCAAGTGGAAGGCATTGCACGAGAAATACCGCGACAAAGGCTTGCGCCTCATCGTCGTCGCCGTGCAGGACGACGGCCGCTGCACCAACCCTGGCTGGTCGCCCAACCGCATGGTCTGCGACGAAGACGGGCGCATTTCCGAGGCCTTTCACGTCGGCCAGAACCTGCCCGCGGCGTTTCTGTGGAGCTGGCGCGGCAAGCTGCTGGTGCAGCGCGGGCACGTCGAAGACGTCGCCAAGGCCGTGGACGCCGAGCTGGCCGTGGTGCCGCGCGTGACGATTGGCGCGGCGACGTCGGGGCCGGACGCGGCGCAGTTGGGTAAAATCACGGATCTGGTGCGCTCGGAGCTGCGCAAGACGGGCAAGCTGGACGTGGTGGCCACGGTGGAGGAGCGCGAGCTGCTGGACAAGATCCGCCGCGAGTCGCAGAAGGCGGGCTACGCCGAGAGTTCGCAGTGCAAGATCGGCGAGGAGCTGGCGGCGAATTCGCTGCTCAAGGTGTCGCTGCAGCACGCTGGGAAGGACGCGAAGCTGCTCTTGCAGCTGTTCTCGGCGGAGTCCGGGTGTCTGCTGCAGTCGGGGCTGGCGCCGTGGCGCGTGGACCACGGCGATCTGGCGGTGGCTGAGGCCGTGGCGGACCTGATTGCCCGCCTGCGCACGGACACGGAGATGCCGGGGAGTGCCAAGACGGCGTCGACCAAGAAGCCGTTTGGCGGCACGACGGCGGAGAAGGCGCAGGACGTCGACACGGACGACCTGGAGGAAACCGTCATCAAGTTCACCAGCACGCCGCCAGCGTCGGTGCATCTGGGCGACAAGATGCTGTGCAAGTCGACGCCGTGTCAGAAGTCGGTGCCGTTGGGTAAGCAGAACGTGACGATGAGCGCCGAGGATTACATCACGCGGTCCGAGTCGCTGAGCGTGACGAAGGCGACCAAGGTCGTCGACTGGCCGCTGCAAGCGGACTTCGCCACGCTGAACGTGACGTGCGGCGGGCAGACGGTGAACGTGAAGGTCGATGGCGAGGTAGCGGCCTGCCCGGTGCAGGGCCAGCACCTGCGGCCGGGTAAACACCGCGTGGCGGTGGACTCGCCGTGTCATTTGGGGCTGGAAGAGGCGTTTGAGGTCAAGCGCGGCGACACGAAGTCGGTCGCGCTGGCGGTGACGCCGCGACTGGGCGTGGTCACGCTGAAGGCGCAGAACGACGCCGGTGACGACCTGACCGGTACGGCGCTGCTGGACGGCAAGCTGCTGGGCGAGGTGCCGGGCAGCTTCAAGGTGCCGGTGTGCGGCAAGCAGCTGGAGGTGCGCAGCGACGGTCACGCGAGTTGGTCCGCGCCGCTGAAAGTGGCCGAGGGCGAGAAGGTGCGGGTGGTGGCGGGGTTGAAGAAGGGCGCGGGCAAGTTCGAGGGACGCGCGGACGCGCCGGCGGGTATGGTGCTCATTCCGGCAGGGACGTTTTGGATGGGCTGCAACGAGGCGAAGGGAGACCAGTGCGGGGACGACGAAAAACCGCAGCACAAGGTGACGTTGTCGGCGTACTACATGGACGTGACGGAGACAACCGTTGGGCAGTACAAGGCGTGTGTGACCGCGGGCCGGTGTACGCCGCCGAAGGCGGTGCAGCCAGCGTCCGACGCAACCTACCCGGGACAGACGGATCACCCCGTGAACAACGTGGACTGGACGCAGGCGCAGGCGTACTGCAAGTGGCGCGGCAGTGACTTTGACCTGCCGACGGAGGCGCAGTGGGAGATGGCAGCGCGCGGCGGCTGCGAGAAGAACGGCAGCACGGCAGACGACCCACGGTGTGCGGCGGCGACGCGGACCTACCCGTGGGGTGAGGCGGAGCCAAATGCCAGCTACGCGGTGATGGCTGGCAGTGGCGGTACGGCACCGGGCGGCTCGAAGCTGACTGGTGATAGTCCATACGGCTTGCACGACATGGCCGGGAATGTATGGGAGTGGACGCGGGACTGGTACGATAATAAGTACTTCGCCAACTCCTCAGCACGGGACCCGCTCAACAGCAGGAGCGCCTCCTACCGGGTCTATCGTGGCGGCAGCTTCGACTCCGGCGCGGCATACCTGCGTGCGGGCTATCGCATCAACGACGCCCCGTCCTACGCCAGCGGCCTCATCGGCCTGCGCTGCATGAGGTCTTCCCCATGATGCTATACAATGCCCCCTAATGATCTGTGCTTGATTTCATTAACAAACTTTCTCGCGGCACGCTGGGACATCCCCTTCACTAGCCTGCCGCAGGCGGCCATTGCGCGTTTCGCGGCAAGGGTCACAGGGGCTCC
>CAITYF010000185.1 GCA_903896545.1 uncultured Myxococcales bacterium
CCGACACGCTCCGTCCAAGCCGCGGCTGCGGCTTGGCAAACGCGTGAAACTGCCTGAATTCACTTCAGGCAGTTCTTGCGCGTTTGGCCCAAAACTCAAGCTAGGAGCCTGTCGGGGAGGTTCTCCGACAGGCTCCTAGACGAAACTGACGACTTCGGGACTTCCGCGCCATCATGGACAGTCGGCCCTCCCACCGACTCCGCAAGCTAGCGGACGAAGTGAATCCCGTCGGGCATCGCCCGCGGCCTCCAGAACCTTTGCGGTAGGCGAACATGCAGCCGATGACGATTCTCCTGGATGGCGATCCCAAGGCCCCGCATCAGGCTCGGCTCGCTGGTGCTTTGCAGCGGCGCGGGCATCGGGCGATCTTGATGAACGCGCCGGAAGTGGCCGATCGCGCGCGCGTTGAATTCGGTCAGGAAGTGGAACACCTGGAGGTGCCGCGCCTGTGGCCGCCGTTTCTGAACGATGCGTGGGTGCGGCGGAGGGTGAAGCGTCTGGGCGTGCAGGTCGTGCACCTGAACAATCTGCATCCCGGTCAGCTGATTTGGCAACGTTTGCACCTGCCGTACGTGGCGACTGCCTGGGGTTCGGATCTGAACGAAACGGATTTTCCGCGGTCCGACGCGTACTGGGAGCGGATGGCAAAGCTGCTGCGCGGGTCGGCGGCGGTCACGTCGGACAGCACGCCGCTTCTGGAGCGTGCACGCAGCCTTGCAGCCCCCAACACGCTGCAAACCGAACTCATCCTGTGGGGCGTCGATTGCGGTCGGTTCGACGCGACGCGTCTCGCGCGCGACGTGACCTTCTGGCGTAGCCAGTTGGGGATCGCGGAGCACGCCTTCGTGGTACTGAGCCCGCGACAGACGCTACCGCACTGCCATCCCGAGCGCATCCTGCGCGGGTTTGCCGCGATGCGGCGTGGCCCAGACGAGGTGCTCGTCTACACGCAGCACGGACGCGCGGCGGAACCGGCGATGCAAAAGCAGTTGCTTGAAGAGGCCGCGCAACTCGGCGTGGCCGATCGCCTGCGCTTCGCACCGCCGTGCCCTTACGCGGATCTGCCCGGTTTGTACGCCGCGGCAGACGTCGCCGTGTCCGCCCTCGAAGCGGACGGCGTCGCGTCGACGTTCCCGGAATTGATGGCACTACAAGTGCCCATCGTCGCGAGCAACTTGGCAGCGTACCAGGTGATTTTCGCGGATCGGCGGGCGCTACTCTTCGAGCCGAGGGACCCGACCGAACTGACGGCGGCGCTGGATCGACTACGCGCCGATCCGGCTTTGCGCGCCGACGTGGCGCGAAACGCCCATCGTTGGGTGCTGCAACACGCGGATTGGGAACGCAGCGTCGACGCGTGGGTCGCCCTCTATCGCCAAGCAATCGGCTGACGACGTGCGGCAAAGGCGTTGGGCTCGAAGCCCTTGCCGGTTGTAACGAAGAATTGTCCGCATTTGCCCGCGCGACGGTGAAGCGCTGCGTGCCCCAGGATTTCCTGCCTTTTGGCACCATCGTCGCGCCATTTTGACACCGCGCGACAGACAGACTCCAGCAAACTCAGCTATTTTGATAGCGCATCTTGATCTTCGCTTGACGTCGGCACCATGGCGCGCAAAATGAAAGTGCCGAGTCCCGTCTTCCACGGGAGCGGGGGACCCAACTCTTGGGGCTAATCGCGTGCACGACTTTTATGCACGTGACGGACACTTCTCGGTCCGAGCCCGTCAGCTAACCCCGTAGGCGTCGAGGAGTTTGCCACCGACCAAGTGGGCCGGCCCAGCAACTCCGTTTGCGTGTAGGGCACTCCTGTGTCCGACGTGGGGTTGTGATGAATCAGGTTCCGCCGGAGGATTCCGGTTTTGCGCGCATGCGTCGTTTGCTCTTGGGCAAGCCGCGCGATTTGGCTGATCGGTCGATCTTCCATCAACTCTCTCTGATTCCGTTTCTGGCGTGGGTCGGACTCGGCGCCGATGGACTGTCGTCATCAGCGTACGGTCCGCCCGAAGCGTTTGCCGCGCTGAAGGAGCACTCTTGGCTCGCGGTCGCGATGGCCGCGATGACCGCCTTGACCGTGTTCATCATCTCGATCGCGTATACGCGCATCATTTCCGCTTTTCCCAACGGCGGCGGTGGCTACGTCGTCGCGACCAAGCTGCTGGGGCCCACGCCTGGCCTTGTTTCCGGTTCGGCGCTGTTGGTCGACTACGTGCTCACCGTGACGGTATCGATCGCCGCGGCGGGTGACGCGCTGTTCAGCTTCCTGCCGCCGTCCTGGCAAAGCGTGAAGCTGTCGTGTGAAGTCGCCATCCTCATCGGCATGACGCTGCTGAATCTGCGCGGCGTGCGCGAGGCCATTCTGCCGCTCGTCCCGGTGTTCTTGCTGTTCTTGGTGACGCACATCGTGCTCATCACGACGGGGCTGTTTTTTCACAATGAAGGTCCGGCGCTGGCCGTGCAGGTGACGGAAGGTTGGCACCGCAGCCGCGAGTCGCTGGGGCTGATGGGCGTCTTGCTGCTTTTTGCCCGTGCGTGGTCCCTCGGCGGCGGTACGTACACTGGCATTGAGGCGGTCTCCAACGGTCTGCCGATCCTGCGCGAACCGCGTGCCAAAACGGCGCGACGGACGATGGCGTACATGGCGCTTTCGCTTGCAGCGACCGCGGCTGGCTTGCTCGTCGCGTATCTGCTGGCCGGCGTGCACCCGGTGGAAGGGCAGACGCTGAACGCCGTGCTGGCGGAGAAAGTGACGGCGCACTGGCCGGGCGGCAAGACGTTCTCGGTCGTGACGCTGGTCGCGGAAGGCGCTCTGCTCATCGTGGGCGCCCAAGCGGGCTTCCTCGACGGCCCTCGCGTGCTGGCGAACATGGCGCTGGATGGCTGGGCTCCGCGGCGCTTCGCGGCGCTCTCGGAACGGCTGACCACGCAGAACGGCATCGCGCTGATCGGTGTGGCGTCGCTCGCGGCGTTGCTCTACACGCGCGGTGACATCGGCGCGCTGGTCGTCATGTACTCGATCAACGTGTTCCTCACATTTTCGTTGTCGATGCTTGGCATGTTGAAGCGCTCGATCCACGAGCGGCACATCGGCGACACCTTGCTCTTCACCATCGGCTTTGCGCTGTGCGCGGCGATTCTATGTGTCACAGCGAGCGAGAAGTTCCTCGAAGGCGGCTGGGTGACGCTTCTGGTCACGATGGGGCTGGTGGCACTTTTTGTTGCCATTCGTCGCCACTATCACCACGTCGCCAACCAGCTCTCGGCGCTCGACGCCCACGTGCCGAACGTTGAGCCACTGGGCGACGAGCCCAAGCCGCTGTTGCCCGTCGCGCCAACCGCGGTGCTGCTCGTCGGTGGGTACAACGGCATCGGTCACGAGACGCTCACGGCGGCGATGCACGCGTTTCCGAACCACTACAAGAACGTCGTCTTTGTCGCGGTTGGCGGCGTAGATTCCGCGGCGTTGAAGGACGAACACGAGCTGACACGCGTCCGCGACGGAGTCGAGCAAACGTTGGCACGCTACGTAGCGCTCGGACAGTCGCTGGGTCTGCGCGCCAAGGGCTTGTCGTCCATCGGCACGGACGTCGTCGCGGAGTTGGAACAGCTCTGTCTGCGGGCGGCGGAAGAAACCCACGACGTCACCTTCTTCGCCGGGCAGTTGATGTTTGGCCGCGAGCAGTGGTGGCACGGCGTGCTGCACAACCAGACGGCGTTCGCGCTGCAGAAGCGCCTGCAATGGGACGGCTTCACCATGGTCATCTTGCCCGTCCGCATCCATTGACGGCGACGCATTCTCCCTTCGCTACGAGAAGTTTTGCCATGCGGGCGAGCATCCGTCGCAGTGTTGCTGCATCCTACGAACAAGCTGCACGCTGCGGCAACAGGTCCCGATGCGCACCGCCCTTTGCTTGATTCTAGCCTTGACCACCACGACGGCTTGCTCCTGGAGTGACGTGAAAATCGCTCCGGCGCCCAAGCCCAGTGCGGGTACAAGCGTCGCACCGCCCAGCGAGAAGGCCCTCGACTTGACCGTCAACACCATCGACGGCGAGGAAGTCCCCCTTTCGCGATACCGCGGGAAAGTGGTGCTCATCGTGAACACCGCGAGCGAGTGCGGGCTGACGCCGCAATACGAGGATCTGGAGGCGCTCCAGCGCCAGTTTGAGTCCCGCGGCTTCACCGTGCTGGGCTTCCCGTGCAACGATTTTGGCGGACAGGAGCCGGGCAGCTCGACCGAGATCAAGGCGTTTTGCGCCAGCAAGTATCAGGTGAGCTTCCCACTTTTTGAGAAGGTACGGGCCAAGGGCGACAAGAGCCCGCTCTACCGCATCTTGACCGAGGAAATCGATCCGGCGCTGCGTGGCGAAATCAAGTGGAATTTCACAAAGTTCCTGGTCGACACAGGCGGCCGCGTCGTCGCGCGATTTGAGCCGCTCGTCAAGCCGCTGGACCCGCAACTCACCGCCCAGATCGAAAAACTGCTGCGGCAGTAGCGCGTCGAAACGCGTTGGCTTTTCGTGGGAAATTGTGAGCACTTGACTGTCGCTTGCGTAACCGCAACTATGCGCTGTGGACTGGTATGCCGCCCGTGAGGGCGACAGCAACCGCATGGCTGGTTGGGGTTGGGCGCGTGAAGATCAGGACGGCACCACGTGCGACGGGTTGGACGTCGCTGGCTTTGCGCACGCTCTGTCGGCTGTGGACGGTTTGGGCCATCCTGCTCGCCGTTGCACCCGCCGCGTACGCCGCTGACAAAGCGCGAATGGCCGTGACGTTGGCGCAGCAAGCCTCCAAATCCTTCGAGACCGGCGATTTTGCCCGCGCATCCGAGTTCTATCTCGCTGCGTGGCGCACTGATCCCAAGCCGGATTTCCTCTTTGGCGCCGCGCGTTCGGCGCAACTGGGCGCGCTCAATGACAAGGCGGTCGAACTGTTCCAACAGTTTCTTGCGACCGAAGGCGCCGATCCAGAACGGCAAAAGCGCGCCAAGGAATACCTGGGGGAACTGGAACGCGCCAAAGTGCAGTCGCGCGTGGCGGAGGCAGAGCGCGTGCAGCGCGACGATCCGAAGGTAGCGGCTGGTCTGTACCTGGACGCGTTCAAGTTGGCGCCGAGCCATTTTGACCTGCTCTTCAAAGCAGCGGTAGCGGAACAAAGTGGCCGCGACAACGCAGCGGCCGAACGACTCCTGCGCGAGTACCTGGACAAAGCGCCGACGGACGCGCCCGATCGCAATCAGGCACAGGCGCGATTGGATTCGATGACGCGAAAGGCCAAGGAAGACGCGGAGCCCAAGGTCGAGCCGAAGCCGGAACCGAAGCCAGAACCCAAAGTCGTTCAGCCTGAACCGGTGAAGCTGGGCAACGGGGCACTGCCCATCAAAAACGACGCGCCAATCGGCGGCAATCTGGTGAAGCCGGCGGAGACGAGCAAGCCGCGCTGGGTCGGCTGGGCGCTGGTCGGCGGCGGTACCGCGCTGGCGATCGCTGGTCTGGCGGTGTACGCGGCGACGACGCCGGACATCTCGACATTCAATCAGGCGAAGTCGGAACTGGACGCGACCGGCAAGATCACGAAGCTTTCGTACCAGGAAATGCAGGACTTGAAGTCGTCGATCTACACGCGTGCTGGCGTCGGCTGGGCGCTGACCGGCGTCGGCGTTGCGGCGGCCGGCGTGGGTACGTGGTGGCTGCTGACCGCCCCGCCCAAGACAGTCTCCGTGGTTCCTGGCCCTGGCCTGACCGGCGTGGGCGTTGCGGTTCGATTCTGAGAGGAACAGCATGGGCAAGGTGATTCCATTGACTATGCGTGCCAAAAGACTGCGGTTCTTGCCGCTGGCAGCTCTGCTCGTACTCGCGAGTTGCGTGGACTTGCCATCGGCCGACCTGTTCAAGTTCGCGACCCAGAGCGAGCGTGAAGACGCGCAAACAGCGGTGGACGCCGCAGATGTCGCCGACGTCGCGACGCTCGATGAGCAGGGCAACGACACGTTGCCGAACGACGTGGTCGACGCTCAGGACAGCGAAGTCGGTTCGGATGCTGAAGATGTAGGCACAGACGTCGGCGTCGATGTCGATGTTGGAACGGACGTTGTCGACACGACTGACACAGTCGACGTCGTTGACGCGAGTGATGCAGCGGATGTCGGGGACACGGGTGACTCCACCGACGTCAACGCGGGCACGGATTCGACAGGCGGCACCGACGCCACGGATGCCTCGGACGCCGACACGGTCGATGCGGACACGGGACCCGATGTTCCGCCGCCTGAGTGCGTCACCTCCACGGACTGCGGCAGCAAATGGACGGCGGCGGAACTGGGCCAATGCCTGACGGCAAGCTGCGTCAAAGGCGCTTGCGCCCAAACGCCGGTCGAAAAAGCCTGCGACGACAACGACGTTTGTACGCAGGGGGACCTGTGCGCGGACGGCAAGTGCATCGGGACGTCCGCGCTCGGATGCTCCGACGGCGACGCGTGCTCTGCGGACAAATGCGACCCCAAGACTGGCTGCTACTTTGTCGCCGGCGCGGGCTGTGATGATGCCAACGCTTGCACCGCCGACACCTGCGATACGGCCAACGCTTGCGTCCACTTGGCCGCAGACGCGACGTGCTCGGACGGCAACGCGTGTACGTTAGGCGATGCCTGCACCGAAAGCACGTGCACTGCGCTCGACATCGCCATCTGCAATGACGACAACGCGTGCACGGACGACAGTTGCGACCCGAACAATGGGTGTGTCTTCTTGCCCAACAGCGTGACGTGCTCTGACGACGACGTGTGCACGTTGGCCGATGCGTGCGCCGGCGGCACCTGCGCGCCCGGCAACAAGGACGCTTGCAGCGACGACAACCCGTGCACCGACGACGCGTGTGAAAACGGCACCGGCTGCTTGCACGTGAACAACTACGTTGCTTGTGATGACGGCAACAAGTGCACGCCAGGCGACACGTGTCAGGGCGGAACCTGCGTCGGCCTGGCCGTTTCGCCAACCGCCTTTTGCAACGACGCCAACGTGTGTACCGACGACGCGTGCGAGCCGCTGAACGGCTGCGTGCACACCGCCAATACCGCGCCGTGTGACGACGGACTGCCTTGCACAGTCGGCGACATTTGCGCGGCGACCAAGTGCTCGTCCGGAGTTAGCGCGTGCGAGTGCAAGAAGGACGCCGATTGCGCGACCAAGGAAGACGGCAATCCGTGCAACGGCACGCTGGTGTGCGACTTGTCAGCAGCGCCGTACAAGTGCGTCGTCTCAGCCAAGACCATTGTCACATGTGACGCAAGCGGTGACACGACGTGCGCGAAGAACCTGTGCAACAAGATCTCGGGCGTGTGCAGCTACGTGGCACAGTCCGAAGGCGGCACGTGCGACGCGGACGGCTCCGTCTGCACGGACAAGGACGTTTGCAAGTTGGGCGATTGCGCGCCCGGCGCGGCTGTCGACTGCGATGACGGACAACCGTGCACAACGGACAGCTGCGACAAGGTCGAAGGCTGCGTGCACACCCACAACACGAACGCGTGCAACGACGGCAGCCTCTGCACCGTAGGCGACGCTTGCGCGGGCGGCGTGTGCGTGCCGGGCGCCAAGACGACGTGCGACGACAGCAATCCATGCACCGTTGACACGTGCAACGCGAGCACCGGTTTTTGCAACTTTGCGATTCAGATCGCGATCGCGTGTAATGACAACAACGCGTGCAGCCAAAACGACACGTGCGACGCCAACGGCGTTTGCGCCGGCTCCGCAGTGACCTGCAATGACAACGAGATCTGCACCAGCGACACGTGCAGCCCGGCAAGCGGCTGCGTCTACACGCCCAACACGATCGCATGCAACGACAGCAACGCTTGCACCACGAACGACATCTGCGATGGCGCTGGCGTCTGCTTGGGCGGGCAGGTCACGCCGACGACGTACTGCAACGACAACAACGCGTGCACGTCTGACGCCTGCGACCCGGCCATCGGCTGCACGCACGGCAACATCAACGGCAGCTGCGACGACGGCAACAACTGCACGACCGGCGACGCGTGTTCGTTAGGCACGTGTGTGTCGGGCAACAACACGTGCACCTGCACCAAGGATTCCGAATGCGGATCGCAGGAGGACGGAAACCTGTGCAACGGAACGCTGTACTGCGATCTGGCCACCTTGCCCTACAACTGCAAAGTCAAAGCAGCGACCATCGTGACGTGCAGCCCGGCGAGCGATTCGACGTGCGCCAAGAACACGTGCAACCCAACGACCGGCCTGTGCAGCCTGCAAGCGCAGAATCAAGGGCAGACTTGCAACGCGGACAACTCGGTTTGTACGCCCGGCGACGCCTGCAACCTCGGCACGTGCGTCGCCGCGGGCACGTTGGCTTGCGACGACGGCAACCTGTGCACCAACGACGCCTGCGACCCCGTCAGCGGCTGCACGCACACGGCCAATACCAGCCCGTGCAACGACAACAACGCCTGCACGACGGGCGACGTGTGCAAGAACACCCAGTGCACGCCCGGCACGGCGACAGTGTGCGACGACGGCAAGGTGTGCACGACGGACGCTTGCAACCAGGCCAACGGCAACTGCGTGTTCAGCGCCAACACGTTGGCGTGCGATGACAACAGCCTGTGCACGACGAACGACACGTGTGCGAACAAGGTGTGTGCAGGCCAAGCCGTGAGTTGCGACGACGGCAACGTCTGCACGGATGACACGTGCGCGGCGTTGACTGGCTGCGCCAACAATGCCAACGGCGCGATGTGCTCCGACAACAACCCGTGCACGATGCTGGACAAATGCGCGAACAAGGCGTGCCAACCCGGTGCCACGATCAACTGCGCTGACAGCAACGCCTGCACGGACGACTCGTGCAACACGGGCACCGGCTTGTGCGTCAACACCGCTAACTTTGCAGTGTGCAACGACAACAACGCGTGCACGACGTTGGACGTGTGCCTGAACAAGAACTGCATCGGCGACACGGTCACCTGTAACGACGGGAACTTGTGCACCTCGGATGCGTGCTTGTCCAGCACAGGCTGCGTCTACACACCGTCGGTGACGTGCGACGACTCCAACCAGTGCACGTCGGACGCTTGCGTACCGGCAACCGGGAGTTGCACGCACACGCTGCTCATCGGCGCGTCGTGCGAAGACGGCGACGCTTGCACGACGGCGGACTTCTGCACGTACTTCATGGACGCGGCGGGCGCCTACGACTACACCAAATCGGTCTGCCACGCCGGCGGCGGTCCGGTGTGCGATGACGGCAACCTCTGCACGGACGACGCGTGCTGGTTCGCGGCATTGCCGCACTCTTGCATCCACACCAACGTCGCCAGCGGCATGAGTTGCGGGCACTGCAGCGCGGTAAACTACGTATTCTCGTTTGCCAACGGCACGTGCAGCGGCGGCGTCTGCACGCTTGGGACGCCTGCGACGTGCGATGACGGCAACCAGTGCACGACGGACGACTGCCAGGAAGGCGGCGGCTGCCAGCACCCATCCATTGCCGGCAAGGAGTGCGACGACGGCAGCATCTGCACGGGACCGGACATCTGCTCGCCCGCCAACACGTGCGTGGGCGCGAGCGTCTGCGACGACAAGAACTCGTGCACAAGCGACAGCTGCGCCATCGTGGGCGACAAAGTCTTGTGCGACAACATCGCGTCCCCCAAAGGCATCGGGTGCGACGACGGCGACGCGTGCACAAGCGACGACACGTGCGACGCTGGGGCGCAGTGCTCAGGCAACGGCATCAAGTGTGATGACAACAACCCGTGCACGGACGACTCGTGCAATGCGTCGTTGGGTTGCGTCTACACGGGTAACTCGAACAGCTGTGACGATGGCAACCCGTGCACCATGTACGACCTGTGCCTGAGCAGCGTTTGCACCGGTCAAGGAATTCCAGGGGCGACCCCGTGCCTCTCCACCGCGGAATGCGGCGGGACCGCGTGCATGAGTGGCTTCTGCGCCCTGACGTGCAACGACGGAAACCCGTGCACCGTCACCGACATCTGCCAGAGCCTGATGTGCTCCGGCACCACCAAGAACTGCAACGACGGCGACGCGTGCACGACGGACAGCTGCGGCGGCTCGTCGGGCACCTGCATCCACACAGGCGCTTGCGATGACGGCAATCCGTGCACGACGGACTTGTGCACGGCCGGCACCGGCGTCTGCTCGCACACCAACGTGGGCGATGGCCTGCAATGCGGCAGCGCCAACTACTGCAAGACCGGCACGTGCACGGCGTGCGGCGCGGGCACGATCGCCACGCCAATTGACGATGGCGGAACCGCCAAGCTTGTCTGCGCGTACGATTACCCCGTGTGGGGCTTGCGGCCATCGAGCCCGTCGTCGTTCTTCTCCAACGGCGACAGCACGGTAACTGACAACGCGACCGGCTTGATGTGGATGCAGGGCATGTACTCGACCAACCCGCTTTCCTTGGCGGCAGGCATTTGCGACACGAGTGCGACATATGGGGGCAAGAACGACTGGCGCCTGCCCACGGTGGCCGAACTGGAAACGATCGCCGACTACTCACTGCAAACGAACAGCGCGCTGAACAGTCCGTTCTACGGGCAGTCGTTCCGATTCTGGGCACAGCCTGCCATCGGCGCGAACGGTTTCGACTGGTTCGCCAACACGGGCGCCGTGGAATACGTCGGCGGCTCCAACCAACTGTACATCAAGTGCGTACGCGGCCAGACCAACGCGGCGCCGCCTGCGAACCGATTCGCGCTCTCATCCGACACCAACTACGTGCATGACGCTGCGACAGGCGTCGTCTGGCAGCGCGGCCAAAACACCGCAGCCAATACCTCCGTCGCGGCGAACACCTGTAGCGCCGTGGGCTCCGCTTGGCGCTTGCCGACGATTCGCGAGCTGGAGTCCATCGTCGACCGCACCAACGCGCCCACCAGCTTCATCAACACGAGCTACTTCTTGCCGAGCCCAACGTCGGGTCAGTTCTGGACATCGACGCCCGCGTCGACGAGTGCACCGACGAAGAACTGGTTCGTGAACTTCACCGACGGGTCGAGCGGCATCATCGACGTCACCGCGCCGCAGCTCTACCGCTGCGCGATGAACTGCGACGACAACAACCCGTGCACAACAGACACCTTCAACCGCGCTTCTTGGTCGTGCACGCACACCGCGCTCGCGAACGGCACGAGTTGCGGCGGAACGGGCACGTGTATCTCGCCGGGCAACTGCAACTGCCCCGCCGGCTCGTACGGCGTCACAACGGACGACTCTGGCTTCAGCAAGTTCCAGTGCGTGTTCGACTATCCGGTCTGGGGCGGGCTATCCAGCCTGGCACCGACGAACCAGTCGACCAACGGCGATGGCACGGTCATCGACACGAAGACCGGTTTGCAGTGGCAGGACGGTCAGGGCGGGCTGACCACGTATACATTGCCGAACGCGAAGTCGTACTGCGACACGCTGCTGCTCGGCAGCAAGAGCGACTGGCGCTTGCCCTCACTCGCGGAACTAGAGAGTCTGGTGGACTACGCGACGCTGCACAACGGCGTCTACATCGGCAGCGCATTCAGCTCCGGCACGACGACCACCGCCTACTGGAGCGGTCGCGCGTACGCACCGACCCCGGCCAACGCATGGACGCTGTCGTACAACCCGCCGACGTGGAATTTCTACAACGCCTCGACGAACACGCTCGCCGTGCGCTGCGTGCGCGGGACCTACACCGGCACAGTGCCCTCCCAACGGTTCAGCGTGACGGCGCCGAACGTCACGGACAATGCGACTGGCCTGACTTGGGAGCAGGCGTACCATTCCGCAACGCCGGTGACGCAAACCAACGCAGGGGCGCAGTGCACCTCGTACGGCCACCTTCCCAGCGCGCGCGAACTCTTCTCCATCCTCGACCGCAGTTTGGCGACCACGCCGCAAGTCGCCGCCACGTTCAGCAACGGATCGCTTGGATACTGGAGCGCGACAGCGTACAGCGGACCGCCGGCAACCGCGCTCGCGGTCTCGTTCACGAATGGCGCGTCGAGCGCTGCCACACTCTCGACGGCGAACTACATTCGCTGCGCGAAGTAGCGCGCTTGACAGACTGGCCGCTTCATCGTGGCATACGCGACGGAGGCGCCCGGGTTCTGGTGGGCCCCCCGGTCTTCAAAACCGGTGTGAGGCGTGACGAGCGTCTCGGGGGAGTTCGATTCTCCTGCGCTTCCGCCAACACAGCCTGTCACGGCAAGTCAGGACAGGTCACAAATACCGCATCGAATCAGCAGATAGCGCGGTTTGACGCATTTCGATTGCGTCACCGCCGGTCACCCGATATCAGCCAAATTCAGCCCAACCGCTAGCCAAACCGCTAGCCAAGTTGCGCAGGAGAGTCGACATCGGATGGCCGCGACGGACAAGAAATTCACCCACCGGCTGGTCGAGGCGCTGAAGCCAACGCAGGCTCGGCGCATCGTCTGGGAGCCGGTAGCGTACGGTCAGGGCAACCTCGGCCTGCGCATCTCGCCGGTCGGCCAGAAAACGTGGGTCTTTCAGTTCCGTTTGGACGGCAAGGCCAAGATGATGTCGCTCGGGCGCTTTCCGGAGATGTCCGTGGAAGCTGCGCACATGGCCGCGGCCCAGGCGATGCAGACCCGCGCGCACGGACTTGACCCTGCCCGACCGCTGCTCGAACAGCGCAAGGCGCAGCGGGCGTCGCCGACGATCGACGAGCTGGTCACGGACTACATCGAGCTCTACGCCAAGCCGACGAAACGCTCGGCAGATCGCGATGAGGCGCTACTCAAGCGCAACGTGCTGCCGCACTGGGGGCCGCGTAAGGCGTCGTCGATCGAGCGTCGCGACGTCGTTGCGCTTCTGGACCGCGTGATCGCGCGTGGCGCCGGTGTGCAGGCCAACCGCACGCATTCGGTGCTGTCACGCATGTTCCGCTGGGCCGTCGGCCGCCAGATGCTGGAGAACAACCCGGTGCTGGGCTACGAGGCGCCGGTCAAGGAGTCGGCTGGCCGCGAGCGGTGCCTGAGCGACGACGAGCTCAAGGCTTTCGTGACCAAGCTGCCGACGGCGGGGATGGCGCCGATCACCCGGCTGGCGCTGCGGTTCCAGCTGCTGACGGCGACGCGGCCTGGCGAGGTTGTTGGCGCGACGTGGGCGGAGATCGACGAGAAGACGGCGATCTGGACAATCCCGGGCGGGCGGACGAAGAACAGCCTGACCCACAAGCTGCCGCTGTCGCCGCAGGCGGCGGAACTGCTGAAGGAAGCGAAGGCGTTTGATCGCGGCGCAGGGTACGTGTTTCCGTCGCCGCGGCATGAGAAGAAAGGGCCGCTGGATGTCAGCGCGCTGGCGCACGGGATCGCGCACAACCTGGAGCACTTCGGTGTCCCGCCGTTCTACGCCCACGACCTGCGTCGGACGGCGGCCACGGGGATGGCAGAGCTGGGCGCGGATTGGACGGTGCTGCAGAAGGTGCTGAACCACAAGCTGCGCGGCGAGACGGCGAAGTACGTGCGACACGGGTACGCCGAGGAGATGCGCGACGTGTTGACGAAGTGGGGCGAGAAGGTGGCGGGGTTGGCGGCGGACAGCGGGAGTTGATGGACCGCCAGGGTCGCTGGGCAGAAGCGTGTTGGGGGCAACGGCGCAGTGTGGCGAATCGTCCCTGACCGCCCCTGAGTGACAGTTCCGCCGATTTTGAGGCATTCTGGCTCCGGCCTTCTGCGGCGTGTTTCCCGCGGTTAGAGCGACGGAGTCATCATGGTCAGTGGGCACCACACGACGAGTACGATTCCGGGGTGGGTAACGCTGCGGGATTTGATCGACCGCTGCTCGACGGACGACGCAAGCATCGCCGGCCATCTTCTCGCATCCGGAGGCGCTGAACGTGTGGTTGACGTTTTTGATGCAGCTGACGGGCGAGCTGCTGGACGCGATCGAGTACGGGCATCTGGAAGACCTGCCGTGGCGCAAGGCGGAGCTCTTTCTGGACCACCACGTGGTGCCGCGCGTGCGCAAGCTCGCGACGACCGACCTGACGGCCGAGAAGCCGGAGCCGAATCCGCACGGCGGCTTCCGGCGGGTAAAACGCGTGATGGACGGCATCGCCAGCAAGAATCCGGACGTGGTGCGGCGGACGCTGCAGAGTTGGGACTACGCGCGGGTGCGCTTTGGCGACGTGCCTGACCCGCTTGGCTGGGAAGATTGGTCTGACGCCGCGGACGATCACGACGAAGCCCGGCAGACCGCGTGAACGGTGTCGATCGCGGTCGCAACGCGACATCTGGTGTCGCGTCGCGCACAGGCCTCTTGGCAGTCGGACCGCCAGGAGGCCCATCGCCGCGTCGAGGAACGCTATATTTTGGGTAATACACTACCGCCGCGCCAGCCGCAGCATCCGCGCGAGATCGCGCACCGCGCCGTCGGACAGGCTCGCGACCGTCTTGCTCACTTCCGCGCGAACGGCGTCGGGCGACATCCGCGCCAGCTCGTCACCCACCAGCGTGCCCAGGTCGATCTCCAACGCCGCTGCGAGCCTCGCCATCACTTCCAGCGACGGGTTGCCCGATCCACGCTCCAGCTCGCCCAGGTACTTGCCGTTCAGGTTGGCGCGCTCGCCCAGCTGGTCCTGCGAGAGGCCGCGGGCCTTGCGGAGCGAGCGCAGGTGGTCGCCAAAGTTGTGCATGAGGCCTGCCATCCGGGGATTGTCGCGGCGTTGACAGGGACGTTGAACCCGCTATAAAGACCTACATCAACGCTTCAGGTTGTTGCGGACGGTTCTGCAACCGACCGACGGCTGCATCGAGGGCGTCATGGCAGACAAGGGCATGGAGCAGCACTACTCGGAACACTCGTTCTGGGACAAGGTGACAAAGTACGCCAAGGTCGCCGGGCGCGAGGCCATCGAAAAGGCGCTCATTCTCTACTACGCCATGCAGGACCCGGAAGTGCCTGCGTGGGCCAAGGCGGTGTGCGCGGGCGCGCTGGGGTACTTCATCTTCCCGATTGACGCGATCCCGGACGCGCTGGTGCCGCTGGGGTATGTGGACGACGTGGGCGTGATGGTGTCGGCGCTGGGGGCGATTGCCGTGCATGTGACGGAGGAGACGAAGGCGAAGGCAGTGGGGAAGATTGGGGAGTGGTTTGGGGCGTAGGTGGCGGATTACGCGCGGGCTATCGACGGCGTGCCCTGTCCTGCAACAAGTTCTCGTGTTAGGCAGAGGAGCCAGCGAATGGGGAAGTCAGGAGGCCGTCGAAGCACGCATCTGGTTTGCGCTACGTCATTTCTGATGCTTTTGAGTTCGATCGGCGGGACCAGGCGGGGCTGGTCCGATGAAGCGGTACAGCCGACACCCAAGCCTTCGGACTCACCGCAAGCGGGGGGAGGGGGGGGCTGTGGCAAAGACACAGACTGCAAGGGCGACCGAATCTGCGTTGATGGCCATTGCGCCCCGCCTCGGACTGCGGGTGCCTCGGTTCCAAACTCCGAGCCGGTCGCTGCGCCTCCGCCGCCAGCGGAAGGCAGCGCCCCATCCGGTACTAAGCCCCAGTCTGCTCAACCTGCCAGTGCGGCTGGGGCCTCGGATTCGGGCCAGCACGAGATGGCGCCACGCAATGTTCCCGCGACAGATGAAGACCGCCGCGGAACGTTTGAGCAGATGGTTACTCTGGCTCCAGAGCACTACGAGGGCTGGCTCTTCTGGGGGCCTCTCCCATGATGCTATACAATGCCCCCTAATGATCTGTGCTTGATTTCATTAACAAACTTTCTCGCGGCACGCTGGGACATCCCCTTCACTAGCCTGCCGCAGGCGGCCATTGCGCGTTTCGCGGCAAGGGTCACAGGGGCTCC
>CAITYF010000186.1 GCA_903896545.1 uncultured Myxococcales bacterium
CGGCCGGATCGGACCGGAGATGGTCAATCAGCCGACGCGGCCGAGTCCGTCCTGTCAGCAGCCGTGGCGAACGTCACGCTGAGCGGATTCGCCGAGCGGCGGACGGGGATATTCAACACCCTCCAGTGGTTCTCTAGCACGCGCCGCAGTTGGAGCAAGGGCAGGGCGAGCCCGGCCGAAGCGGCCGGTCGGGCTCTACCCTCCGCGGTCCGGCTGACGCCGTCGCTCCGGGCGGAGACCCGCTGCGCGTGCCTCCGCCGCAAGCGGTAACGATCCCTCTCGCGGCGGTGCACAACACCGCGTTTGCCGCCTCCCAGATTATCGTCAAAAACTGGACGGAATGCCGCTCTGGGCTACCGTTCTCCCCAGCTGTTGCCATGCGGCCATTTGCGCCTTGTGCACAGCGTTTGGGGGGAGCGCATGATTTCCGGCAAGCTTGATCAACCGCGTGAATTTGGTCGCTACACGTTGATCGCCAAGGTCGCGTCGGGCGGCATGGCGACCGTGTTTCGCGCGGAAGCGAAGCCGGGTGATGAACTGGAAGGTCGGCCGATCGCGATCAAGGTGCTGCACGAACACCTGGCAGAGAATCCGGAATTCATTCGGATGTTCAAGGATGAGGGGCGAATTGTTCGCGATCTGGATCACCCGAACGTTGTGCACGTCTTTGAAGTCGGCGAGTTCGAAGGAAGCCACTATCTGGCGATGGAGTTCATCGATGGCCGCGATCTGGGTCAGGTGCTGCTCGCGCACCGCCTGAACCACGTGCAAGTGCCGTCGCCGGTAGCGTTTGAGATCCTGCGGCAGTCCCTTGTCGCGTTGCGCTATGTGCACGACTACAAGGGCAACAAGAGCCGTTCGCAGGGCATCGTTCACCGCGATGTGTCGCCGCAGAACCTGCTGATTTCCCGCGAGCCGCTGATCAAGCTCACCGACTTCGGCATCGCCCGGGGCGATCACCGCAGCGATCGGACGCGCACCGGCACGATCAAAGGCAAAATGCACTACATGGCGCCGGAGCAGGCGTCGGGCGAGCGAGTCGACGCGCGAGCGGATCTGTATGCGATGGGGGCGGTTGCGTACGAGATGCTGACTGGCCAACCGCTTTTTGGCCCCGGCACGACGGAGGTGCTGCACGCGCGCGCCGTCCGCGGTGATTTTGAGTACGGACCGAAGTTCGAACGCCTTCCGGAGGACGTGAAGACGTGGCTCAAGCGGTCGCTGCAGACCTCGCCCGACATGCGGTTTCAGAGCGCTGATGCGATGTTGGCGGCGATGGAAAACCTCGCCAAGGCGTCGCGGGCGCACTACAAGCCCGAAGTGCTGGTGAAGCTGCTGGACATGGAGGACGCGCGTCGGTCCAAGCAAAAAGAAAAGAACCAGCGGCTGATTATCGAAGATGCGGTGTCGTCTGGGCGGATTCAGCCGGGGATGGTGATGCAGTCGAACGGTGTGCCGCCCAAAGTGGTGCCGACCGGCGCGCGTGTCGAACTGGACGCGAGCCAGCGGGTGTCGCGCTTGGGCAACGAGCGCAACAACGCCAAGATTGACTGGAACGCCAAGCAGGACGTGCAGATGCGACCGGTCACGGCGGTGCGCGACTTGGGGCCGAAGATTTCGCGGGTTCACGTGCGCAGCGATCTGATGCCGGCGGAAGCGGCGATGGGCAAGTCCTACGCGCCGGCGAGCGTGCCGCAGAAGGCGGTCAAAGGCGCACACGTCGAGGCGCTGACGCCGGGAAGCCTCGCCTCGCCGCGTCCGATGGACGACGATCTGGAGATGGACGCGCCGCCGCCGCCGCCCAAGGCGGTGAAGCCCAAGCGCGTGCCGCAACCGGTGCAGGAACAGCCGGGACTGGCGCTGGCGAGCGCTGTGGCGTGGTCGTGCGCGGCGCTGCTGCTTTTTGCCGTGACGCAGGAACTGACGGGCGCGCAGCTGAAGTTGCCGGAAGCGCAGGATCTGCGCGTGGCGAGCCTCTGGGAAGATGACGCGCCACCGACGCGGACGGACGCCGTGGCGCGTTCGGGACCGCACGCGCAGCCGCCCAAGCGCGACGTGGCCAAGCAACAGGTGCGCAAGACCGTGCTTCCGGAGCGCGACGCGGGTTCGCACGAGGATACGCAGCTGACGGCGGAGCCCGCGGCGCCGGCAGTGCCGGTGCGGAAGGTCGCCGGCGGTGTGCTGCCGGACATGCAGGTGCCTGCCGAAGAAAAGGAAAAAGAAGCCAAGCACGCGGAAGTCGTTGTGGCCCAGAACGCGGAGCGCGTGGCTTGGGAAGGTCGTCCGGTCGAGCACGTCGAGCGTCCGGGGATGCCGGAGCGCGGTGAGAAGTCGGCCAAGGCGACCAAGCCGGTGACGATGAACGACGCGCGCGGCGCGATTGAGTCTGCGGCCAAGCTCGGCTACGTGATCGCCGGGATGCCGAACCTGCCGGTGAAGGCGAAGCGCGCGGTTCCTGCGGATGCCGCAGCGCCTGTCGTCGCCGCCGCGCCGAAGGCGGCACCGGTTGTGCCGAAGCCCGTTGCCGCTGCGCCCAAGCCGGTCGTCGCGGTCGCCAAGAACGTTGCGCCGGCTGCCAAGGCGCAGGTTGTGGTTGCCAAGATGCCGACGCCCGCGCCCAAAGCCTCGCCGGTTGTTGGCAAACCCGCAAGCCCAGTTGTTGTCGGGAAAGGTCCGGTTGTTGCGCCCAAGGCCGCTGCTCCGGTCGTTGCACCCAAGGCTCCGGCTGTTGTCGGTGCGAAGCCGGTTGTTGCGGCCGCCAAGCCGGTTGCGCAGGGTGCGAAGCCCGCGGTCGCCCCGGTCAAGGCGCCAGTGGTTGGTCTGAAGCCGTCGGTTCCGGTCAAGCCAGTCGCTCCCGTCGCGAAGCCCGTTGTCCCAGCTGCGAAGGGGGCTGCCCCAGTCGCCAAACCTGGCGTCGTTGCCCCAAAGGCGGGCGCTGCCGCGGTTGCCAAGCCGGTCGTCAAGGCCGTTGCGCCAGTCGCCAAGCCCGCTGCCGTCGGCCAGAAGCCCGCTCTGAAGCCCATCGCTCCTGCCGTGAAGGCGCCGGTTGCCGCGGCCAAGCCTGTCGCCCAGGCAAAGCCCGCGGTTGCCGCCGCCAAGCCGACCGCCCCTGTGGGCAAACCCGCCGCGAACGCCAAGCCGGTGGTTCCTGCGAAGCCCGGCGTTGCTGTCAAGCCCGCACCCGCCAAGCCCGTTGTGCCGGCCAAGCCGGTCTCGGCCGCCAAAGCCGCCGTTGTGCCGGTCAAAAGCGCGTCGGCGGTTGCCAAGAAGGCCGCTCCTTAGCAGACTCGTCTTCCCCGCACTTTGCTGCTGGGCGCGAGACCTGCCATGCCTGAATCCAGCGCCACAACCCACGGCATCCGCGTCGACGTCGTCTCCAGCTACGCCGCCGAACAATCCGCACCAGAAGAAGGGCACTGGTTCTTCCTCTACCAGATCACGATTTTCAACAGCAGCCCGCGCACGGTCCAGCTCATCTCCCGCGAGTGGCGCATCACCAATGCCGAAGGCAAGACGGAATACGTGCGCGGTCCTGGCGTCGTTGGTCAGCAACCGGTGTTACGGCCGTCGGAAGGTTTTCAGTACGTGAGCGGCTGCCCCCTGGACAGCGCCGTGGGCACGATGGCCGGCGCGTACCAGATGGTCGACGACAAAGGCGAACCGTTCGACGTGGAGATCGCCGCGTTCGCGCTCGTCGACCCGATGGCGCTCAACTAGTACCCGCGCTCCGAAGTTCGCACCGCATTCCACGCTTTCGTCGCGCGGGCCCTAGGCTTTTGGCCAAAGATGGGGCGCGCCGCCCCAAACCCCGCGCCAGCACGCAGCCGCGTGCTTCCAGTACGGCGCAACAACCAGTTTTTGATGCGGTGCGAACTTGAGAAGCGCCGTACTAGGAGTGTGTCGGAGAACGTCCGACACGCTCCGTCCAAGCCGCGGCTGCGGCTTGGCAAACGCGTGAAACTGCC
>CAITYF010000187.1 GCA_903896545.1 uncultured Myxococcales bacterium
CCAGTTCTGCGTCCCTGGTTCGGGTTCCTGCCCAAGCGGCAGCTATTGCCAAGGCGATTGTGGCTTCGCCTTCGGCGGCACGATGGGCATCTGCACGCCGGTTCCGAGCACATGTCCTGCGACGGGAACTCCGGTATGTGGTTGCTATGGCGTTACTTACGCCAATGCGTGCCTTTTGGCACAGGCGCAAGCGGGCAAGTTGTTCGATGGCCCCTGTCCGTGAGTCGGGATTGGTGGGCAGCCGCGCGAGCGCGCCGTTCGCCACAAACATGGTGGCGAAAAGCCGCCGAGGTGGGCGCGGCAGCGAATCAGCGCGAGAAGCGGTTCAGGTGCCTCGGCGTCTCGTCGCCCCGAAAGCGAAATGGTGCTCCGATCCGAGCCGCCGAAGTGGCGATGCGGGCGGTCCGAGGGTGCGGAGGAGAGCTGTCACCTGCTCCCCGAATCCGCCTAAATCCGGTGAATTCCGCATCCATCGCCAACAAGCACGGCATGTACGATGTGGACTCCGGTCACCTGACGCCCTTCGGGAGCACAAAGTACGCGCAGTGCTTGGCGACCTTCTTGAACGAGCACCATTTCTGACGTTCCGCAGCGAGCGGCCCATCGGCGGGCGCCTTCGCTGAAAAGGGATTCGGAGGTGCGGTGCTGGCGGTCCGTCAGTGTTGCCGCCTCCCGCTCACGTTCGCCGCCGCGTCTTGCCCCGCTCCGCACGCCAAGCCGCCACGGTTGCGTCCAACTGCGCCTGGGAAGTCTGCCACACCTGCTCGTGAAACGCGGCGAGCGCCGTCGGATCG
Source organism: uncultured Myxococcales bacterium (assembly GCA_903896545.1). Classification (GTDB taxonomy): domain Bacteria; phylum Myxococcota_A; class UBA9042; order UBA9042; family UBA9042; genus CAIYBN01. Next base: position 795 of record CAITYF010000187.1, read on the forward strand.
GACTCCAGATCCGGTCCGCCCGGCGGCAAGATCGGCGCGCCAACCGTGTAGGTGAACTTGCCCGGAAGCGGCAGGAGACCAATGCCGACTGAAATCGGAAAATCGTAGCGGGCGCGCCCCGTCAAACGCCGCGCAATCCACTTATCGTGGAACAAATAGCGATACGCGTGGTCCGTTCCCGCCGCCATGATCGGCACGATGGGCACTTGGGCGCGTAGAGCCACACGGATAAAGCCGAGGCGCTCCTTCCACAGCAATTTGTAGTGGTCTTTGGGGCGCTTGAACGACTCCGGCCCACCGCCCGGATAGACCAGGACCATTTCACCGGCCTTCAGTAGGTCGACGGCTGCGTCTTGCTCTCCCGGGACCGCGCCGATCCGTTCCAGCCCGCGGCCCAGCGGCGGCACCCGCCACAGCACGCGATCCGCCAAGCCGCGCGGCAGGCGCCCGGTATGCTTGACGAGAAGCGGGTAGAGCGCCATCGAGTCGACGCCCATCAGCGCGTGGTTGCCCACGAGCAGCACACCGCCCTGCGGAATGCGTTCGGGGTTGTGCAGTTCCGGCCGAAGATAGGCGAACGTGCGGGCAACGACGCCAAGCAGGTCCTCGCGCTGTGGTGACGGCAGCAGCTCGCCGGGCGCGAGCGCGTCCCGGGCGAAGAGACTGTTCAGGACGTTCAAGCTGCGTTGGGTGACGGTGTAGCGCATGGGCTTGCAGTGTGGCGGATGGCCGTGCGTCGGGCAAGAAGATGGCGGTGTGACGTCCTGTACGTGCTTGCCCCGTCCCCGCAACAGGCGACGCGACCCGAGGCAGGGCAAGCGGAACTCAAACAGACCGCTCGTTCGCGCGTTCAGACGTTCTGGAGGCCTCAAGCCAATCTGAGTCGGACGGCTGTCCAAGGCCGCGCGGGCTACAAGTCGAAGTTGATGCCGCCGGCAAAGGTAATCGAGCCCGGTATCGGCAACAGGAACGCGTTGAAGCCGAAGGACGAGAACGACGCCGTGCCTGGGTTCCACCCGGGGAATTCGATACCGAATGCAGGCCCGATTACCGGCGAGAAGCCGCCGCCGCTACCCGCCATGAACATGCCGCCGAGCTGTGCGCCCAAGTTCAGGCCAAAGCCAGACTGTTTGAGGGAGTCGCCCTTGCGCTCGCTCACGCTGAGCCACGTGTATAGCAAGCTCAGCGTGGCTTGACCGCCGAACATCGTTGACGTGTGGGTTTCACTGCCGCCGTATCCGTCGAACGACGGCATGGTCGCCTTCGTTACCCGGCCCACCGCAGCGAAATCCATGCGAAAATCGAAGCAGTTGCGCGATCCGCCTTCAGCCCCGGGAAAATTGTCCGAAGGGTCCAGATGCCGCCAGCCCATCGAGATTAAGCCACCAGTGGAGGTGACTTTGTCGCCAAAGCCGAGTTCAGAGCCGACATTCATGTGAAATGAGTTCGCCGAGTCAACGGGTTCGGTCTGCTCCTCCAAGCGCTCGGAACGATACCCAAGTCCGCTCTTCGCGCCATATTCCGTCGCGGAGGACTCTTCAGTACGCGGTTGCGCGGGGCGTCTGGAATTGACCGGCGGTGGCGGTGCTCGCTTGACCGGCGCCGGCGCAGGGTCGTACGCGCCCGCAGTCTGATCCTGACTCCACCCGCTGGGCGCCGCAGGAGGGACTGCCACACCCGATTGCGGCGCGCAGGATTCACGAATCGGCGACCACCGATTACCTGCGGGGCAGCAGTGCCCGGCGGTGAATTGCGTGACCGACTGGCCGGGCGGACAGCGCGGCGGGTCGGAGGGGTCACGTGTGGTCGAATTCGAAGTTGCAGCCGCCGACGGTCGCGCGTTGGGTTCGCACGTCTCCGTCTCGGCGTTTGCGGTCGTATTGTCGGGGCAGCGGGTCGGCGTTCCGACGCAAACCTTCCGCGATTTTGAAAACGCCTGACCTGGCCAGCAGCACTGGGGCGAGTTGGCCGGTCTCTCCATCCCAGGCGCGCAGGCCTGTTCAACGCAACGGTCGCCCTTCGCTGCCATGCCGTCGGGACACGCGCTTGGACGGCCCACGCAACGGTCCTGCCAGACTTGTCCTGGCCAGCAGCAGCGTCCCTCGGTGTCCGGCCCCACCGACTGCCCCGCTGGGCAATCAACGGCGGGTGGTTCAGCCGGCGGTGCCGTCGGATTCGCTTTGGGTTCGGGCTTGGGTTGAACTGGCTTCGCCTCCGTCTTGGGCGGCGAGGCGGTTGGCTTGGTCACGCATTGTTCTTTTTCCGCGTCAACCGACATTCCGCCGGGGCACTTGGCCGGCAGGCCGAGACATTTTTCGCGCGATTTGGACCAAGCTTGCCCGGCCCAGCAGCAATGGATGTGATCGGGCATCTTCTCCTGTCCGGCCGAACAGGGGATCTCGACGCACGCTTCGCCTTTGACCTCGGTCCCTTCCGGACAGGTCGTGGGCTTGCCTACACACCGATTGCGCCATGCCTGCCCCTCCCAACAACAGTGCCCATCTGTGTCTTCCGATACGCTCATTCCGGACTTGCAAGCCGCGCCCACCGGGGCTGTTCCGCCGGGCAGTGCGTGTGCGGGCACTGTCGTCAAATATCCAACCAGCCAGAGAACCACGCTCAGCGGTCGCATCCATTCACTCGACATCACCACACCTCCCCAACCAGTCACTCGTGATCGTCTTCATGCGCTGAGGCTACCAAGGCGTCCGCGCTAAGCATCCGATAGCACGTCCGAATTCGCAAGTCGCCTTCGCGCGTCCGGGGTGCAGTTTCGCCGGGGATTTTTGCCGCTTCGGCGGGCAGCGTCAAGCCCTCCAGACGGAACAATGTCGCGCGTGAGCCAAATGTCACCGTTTGCCCGTAACCTCGATGGCACCTGCGAAAATGCGGGTGCGTCTGCTATCCCCGATGCGGGCTCGGCTTTTCCGGAAGGGCGCGCCGACGGCGGAGTGCTTGCGCCGGACGATGCGCTCGTTTTCGTCTCGCTGGAAGTCTGAACAGACGTTGACGTCTGATGAACATCTGGGGACAATGCGCGGCGATGCGGTTCGAGATGTCGCGCGGAGGACCCAATGTCGGCAGCACGAGTGCGGGCGAAGTGCTCAAAAAGACTCGGCGGAAAAATCCGGGGCCTCGCAGCGCTATTTTTCGTTTCTGCTGCGCCCGCCTACGCTCAAGAAGCGTTTTCGACCGCGGAAGCGGCCCATAGAGCGGGAATTGACGGCCAGCAAACCTATGACGAGAATTTGCGCTGCACCGATTCGACCGCGCAGCGGCTCGGTCAACTTCAGCACGATGCTACGGAATCGCTGGACGAGCTCAAATCGACGGCGGGCGCTTGTCAACAAGCGATGACCGAGTTTGGGCAAGGGCGTTTCTGCGCCCATTGTCTCCGGAGTTCGAGTGAAATCTTTGCGCAATTGCGCATCACGCTCGAACAGCACGTGAGCAACCCGCGATCGCAGCCACCACCGGCGTCATCGGTCGACGTCGAGCGTAAATCGCGACAATGCAGCCAGGAATTGGCCCGTTCCGCGCAAAGCGTGACCCAATTGTGGAGTTCGACCCAGGAAGCGGTGTCGCAGTGGCGCACGTGTGAAGCAGCGCGAGTGGCAGCCTGGGTTCCGACGCGAACAGCCCAAGCTTGGGATGCCTACTTGACCGTTCGCGAGCGGTTGGGGGCGCTGCGAGAGGGGGCGACGAGGCGGGAAGAACTACGCAAAGTTCGCGTCGAGCTCGCTGGTCCTGCCGCCCCGTTTCCCGCGGAGCAAGTGAAGTCGCCGAAAGCGGCGCCCCGGACCGAGGCGGCCGGTGTGAGCGCCGAGCGTCGCGCCGGTGTGAATTCTGCCCGTTCGGAGTGGGAAGCGAGTGTTGGCAACCTCGCGACGGGTTTAGGAGGTCAGGCGGAACAGAACTTCGGTGAAGCTCAGGCGTTTGCCTTCTCCAATGCCATGATCGAGCGACTCAAGTTGCCGGAAATGACCGCAGGGGCGCAGGGGGGCTCGTGGCGGCCGGTGCACGATGACGCGCCTACTCCTGAAACGCTAGATTCGGAGATTCGTCGCGTATGGGAACACACGCAGCAGCGTCACGCTCACCACAAGCGTGCAGTCCTTTCGGTACCGCTGGCGGACAGCGATCCTTCTCCCGTGGCATTTTGCCTCGCAGCGATTCCTCCTGCACACGCAGCGCCGGTCGATGATGCCCTCGCCGCCGCGCTTCAGGACGAAAGCCTGCCGCCGATGTTCGATGCCAAGAAGCGCGACCAGACGGATGCTGCGGTGCATCGCTATTGGCGGTTAGCCTCGGCGGTCCCCGTCGGCGCCCCCGCGGTCCGCCGAGCACTCCGAAGCGTGCATGCCCACCGGTTGTCTCTGCTCCTCAATGAACTCGATCCGAGTACGGAGGTCGCGCCGTGAGGTTCGTCACGCTTGCAAGTTGCCTCGCAGCCACGGTGTTGATTCTCCAGGTGGCGCGCCCAGTCGCCGCGGCCGATTCGAAGGCGCGCGCCGCGACGGCGTGGGAAGTCCACCAAGCCCTGACGTCGGCCGAACATGCGCTTCTTGTCGACCACGACATCGCTGCCGCGGAAAACGAATTGTTGCGCGCTGTCGCTTTGGACCCGGGACGTCAGGACGCGCTCGTGCAACTCGCGTGGGCTGCATTTGCACGACGGGATTGGCCGACGCTTGAAGCGCGGCTCGCGGCGGTCGAGAAGCTCGGCGGTCGCAAGGTCAAGCAGGCGAAAGCGAAGGGAAAGGGGCCGACGTTCGATGAGGTTGCGGAAATGCGGGCCGTCTTGGCCGCTCCGGAAAGGCACGTCGCGCTTCAGGCGCAACAGGCGACAGCCCTTCTGGACGAGGGTATCGCGCTCTTCGAGCGAGGGCACATCCACGAAGCAGCCTACTTGTTTACGTTGGCCAGCGCAGCCAACCCAGCGGCGTGGGCTGCCGATGCTTGGCTGGCTCGCGTCGCTGCGCGTCTGGGACTAAAGGCGGATGCCGCCATGCTGCTCGAACGTTCTGCGGCGCGCGCTCCGACGGGGAAGGCCGATGTACTGCGGGCTCAGGCGTCCCGGCTGCGCGCTGACTTGGCAGCGGCCGAAGCCGCCGAGGAGGCGCAAACACTCGTTCAGAAACGCCAGTTCGCGGCAGCGGGCGACCGATACTGGCAGGCTTGGACGCACTTCCGGGATCGCGAAGAGCTTCTGGTTGCAGCGGTCGCTATGGCGGTCGCATCGCGTGATCCCGAAACGGTTGCGCGCTACATGACCGCGGCCGGACCGACGATTACGCCTGCGGTCGCCGCCATCCTCGCGAAGGTGGCACCGGGTCCACAGCCCAGTCCGGCGGTGCAACAGTGAACCTGAAAAACCTGCATTGGACTGCGCTTATCGTCTGCTCTCTCGGCGCTCTCGCCTGCGGAGGCGCGCAGAATGTGGTTGTGCCAGCGCCGGAAAATCCCGCCGATAGTGCCGCCGTGAACGCGCCGCCGCCGAGTGCTGAGCCGCCTCCGGTGGCCGAAGTTGCGCCCGCGGATCCTGCGCCCGTAGCGCGACCGTTGAGCAAGGCTGAGGCGGCGGCCAAGGCGCGGGCCGAGCAAAACGCACGCCGCTTGGAAGCTGCACGCGTCGCGAAGGAGACTGCGGCTCGGACCAAGGCCGAACGCGAGAAGCTGGCGAGCGAACGGGCAGCGGTGGCGGCCGCGGCGAAGACCAAAGCCGCGCAGGAGGCCAAGGCGAAGGCAGACGCAGCACAGGCCGAAAAAGCCCGTGTCGCCAAGGAGCGTGCGGAAGCCGCGGCGGCTGAAAAAGCACGGCTCGACCAAACCAAGGCGGAAGCAGCGCAGAAAGCCAAGGAAAAGGCAGACTTGGTCAAGTCCGAGAAGGCGCGCGTTGCGAAGGAGCGGGCAGAAGCCGCAGCTGCGGCGAAGTCCGCGGCGGAGTCCGAGAGGGCTCAGAAAGCGCGGGACGCCGTCGCCCGGGCTGAAGAAGTCAAAGCCGAGCGGGCGCGCCTGGCCGGGTTGCCAAAAGAAATCGCCAAGCTTCGTCGTTCGATGAGCGTCCTTCGCGCAGATGCCACCCGAACCGACGAATGGACGGACTGCAAGTCGACCCTCGAATCCCGTATGGACCTCGTTGAATGCGCGCCGGATCTCGCGTGCGAGTTGGTGACTTACAAGGCGAGATCGGGCGAATGGGCCGACTCGGACGGAATCCTCACCGCGGCCCTCAAGCACGCGACCGATGCCGCAGCGATCGAGCGTTTGGAGTCCTTGCGCCTGCTCTTGGCGTCTGCGATCCGCGCGGGCGACTCCGCGAATCTGGTCGCTGCCTCCGCTGCGTTCGAAGTCGGCAATTTGAAGCTGGCCAACGGTTTTGCCGTGCTCGCAAGCAAGGAGGCGCCAAGTGACTGGCGCCCCTTGGCGATACGTGCCGATATCTTGGCTGCTCAGAAAAAATGGGCTGAAGCGGCTGAAGGCTACGAAGAATCGAGGCGATTGGCGGGGGAGCGCGCTGGAGACCTTCGATCGCGTGCGGAAGAGTGCAGGCATGAAGCGACCTACAGGGATGCCGCGCAGGCAGCTCAAGAGGCATGGCAACGCGGAGATCTCGGCGTAGTCGCAGACCAGCTTCGCACAGCGATTGGGCTTTTTCCAACGCGTACCGAGCTCGCGGTCATGGCCTGCTGGGCGTTTGCCCTGACCGGTGCGACAGAGGAAGCGCTGGCCGCTGTCGACCGGATTCGGCGGTTCGGGCGTCCCGCGCAGTTGCACGAAGCCGTTGCGTTGGAGCCCACGCTTCGCCTACTCGCGAGCGGGCAGGCTGCCATCTTGGCCGCCGCCAGTTCACAGGCCCCGGAGCCCAAGGAGGACCTCAGCGGCGTGACGAATCCCACAAACGTGGCGACTGAGGCGGTACGGCAGTTCCAAAACTCCGCGGCCTACGCCTTGCAGCGCGCGCAGGGTCGCGAAACGGCGATCGCTGACCTGCGACGGAAGGTCCCCGCGCTTTTCGCTGAGGCGCAAGAGCTTGACGAGAACGCAGCGTTGAAAGAGGCCGAGGCCGAACAATTGGAGATCCACGAGCGCGAGATCAAAGCGGCCGCCAATCGGTTGGGCTCATGGGGAGGATTGATCGCCGGCGCGGTAACGAGCGGCGGCGCGGCGGCGCTCAGGATTTCCGCTGCACAGTCTCGCGCTCAGGCACAAGGCAAGCGCGCTGAGGCTGGACAGGCGCAGGCGCAGCTCGTGCGTTTGGGCGCCGACCTGACCCCACTTTCTGGCCCAGACTAAACGTTCCGGCCTATTCCGGATGACAGATTTGTGACGTTCCATCTCTTGCATTCAAGATCTCCGCTCGATTTCTGACCTTCCCTCACTCCTTCTTTTGCCACCGGTGTTGCGCCCCGGACCTGAACCGCCAACCGATGCGTGCATGTCGGGACGCGCGGGCAGACGCAGTGTCCCTGCACCACGATGGTTGCAGGGAGGACGCCACCGGCGGTCTTGCGCTTGTGATTACAGCAGGTCCCCCGTGCCTGACCTGGCCACCCGGACCGACTTGGCGGGGCCAGAGTGTGAAGAGTAGGGCCGTTCTCTCTCGCTCCAGCGTGGACGGGAAGGATCCGAGCGCGGTTTTCGAGCAGGCGGAAAACCACTATCCGTCTCTAAACAGTCCGACCTTGGTCCAACACCAAGCTCTGTGGGTCAAGCCTGTTGC
>CAITYF010000188.1 GCA_903896545.1 uncultured Myxococcales bacterium
ACAGTCCGACCTTTGTCCAACACCAAGCTCTGTGGGTCAAGCCTGTTGCCCTCTCGGACTGGACCGCGAGCGTGCACCTCCGGTGGCACGCCGCGGTTCGGGCAGGTTTGAGCTCGAACTTCGGTCGGAGTGTCTACGCTGCGAGATGGGGCGCCAAGGTCGCGTCCCTGCGGGCCGTCCCGCGGCGACACGCGCTTTTTGACTCCGAGGCAATGCAGGTAGGTATAGCGAGCAATTTGCCCTTGTCGAACAGCACCGCTGAGGGCACGATGCCCAAGTCGCGCGCGGCGGCACGGTGGGCAACTCGTGCAGCAATCCCGTCTTCTGGTCGCTCTCGAAGGGCGCTGTGGTAGTCGTCTGCGGTTCCGCTGGCTGGCGCTCGTGCTGTGCGCGCTCGCAGTTGCCTGCGGCGATGACCTCGCAGTGGGCATCACGCTGGAAGCCGATGCAGCATCTGACGCGGACAGTTGGGTGCTGGACGCCGTTCCTGTAGATGCGGTGGAGGACGCTGCATCTGACGCGGCGATCCCTCCGACGGATGTGTCGCCCACAGTCGACGTTCTGACCTGTCCCGATGGCATGGAGCCAGCAGACGTAGCGGGCGACGTCACTTCCGCGGCAGAAGCGTGCGTGCCCGTTCAGCCGCCGTGCGCGCCAACAGCCGAGGTCTGCAACGGCCTTGATGACAACTGCAACGGCATCACGGACGACGGCACGTGCGACGACGGCAATCCGTGTACCTTTGGCGACGTCTGTTCGGCCGCCGCGTGCTTGCCCGGTCCTGCGACGGACTGCAGCGATGGCGACAGTTGCACCGTGGACAGTTGCGCGTCGCAGTCTGGTTGTAGCCACGCGCCCAAAGTCGGTGCGTGCGATGACGGCAACGCGTGCACCGAGGGCGATGCGTGCGTCCTGCAGGACGGCGCAAACGTGTGTGTGGGCGCGGCGAAGACGTGTCACGACGAGAACACGTGCACCATCGACAGCTGTGACACCCAAAAAGGCTGTGTCCACACGATCGCGCCGGTCAACACGGCGTGCGACGACCAGAACGCGTGTACCAACAACGATCTCTGTGACCATGACGGCAACTGCGTGGGCACCGGCATCCCGTGTGACGACGGCAACCCGTGCACAGTCGATCTCTGCGACGCACAGGGCGTTTGCCAGTTCGCCATCGGCAGCGGCGGCTCATGCGAGGACGGTGACTTGTGCACGTTAGGCGACGCGTGCGACCTCGGCGTGTGCCAAAGCGGCGAAGTTGCGGTGTGCAGCGACGACAATCCGTGCACCACGGACAACTGCGGCAGCGCGACGGGCTTGTGCGTGTTTTCCCCCATCAACGCGAACTGTGAAGACGGCAATCCGTGCACCGTTGGCGACGCGTGTGTTGGCGGTGCTTGCGCTTCAGGCACGCCGACTTTGTGCGACGACAAGTCGTTTTGCACCGTCGACGCGTGTGACACAAGCAGCGGACTTTGCGCGTTCGTTCCGGTCCAGAACGGCGTCGCGTGCGACGACGGCGCGGCCTGTACGGCTGGCGACACGTGCCAAAATGGCACTTGCCACTCCGGGTTCGGCGCGGTTTGCGACGACGGCAACGCGTGCACCCTCGACACGTGCCTCGACGCGACAGGCGAATGCGCGTTTGCGCCCACCGACGGCGTGGCATGCAGCGACGGCGACGTGTGCTCTCAGGCAGACAGCTGCGTGGCTGGGCAGTGCGCCGCGGGTGGCGACATCTGCGAGTGCAAGAAGACGGCGGACTGCGCCAAGAAGGAAGACGGCAACGCCTGCAACGGCACGCTCGTGTGCGATTTGAACAACCACACGTGTGGGCTCGACTTGGCGACGGTCGTCGCGTGCGACACGACGAAGAACTCGGCTTGCTTGGAGTACGTGTGCAACGCGCTGACCGGGCAATGCGATGCACACAACCTGAACGATCAAGGACCGTGTAACGCCGACAGTTCCGCCTGCTCGACCGGCGACTACTGTCAGGCTGGCGTCTGCATCTCCGGCACGACGCCTGGCTGCGCCGACAAGAACGCCTGCACCAACGACAGCTGTGACCCACTTCTGGGCTGCCAATTCGTACCCAACAGCATCGGCTGTGACGACAACGACGCGTGCACGCTCGACGACCATTGCGCCGCCGGGAAGTGCGCGCCCGGCCAAGCCAAGAACTGCGACGATGGCAGCGCGTGCACGGCGGACGTGTGCAAGGTCGGATTCTGCATCGTGACGCCGTTGACGGGCACGCCGTGTTCAGACGGCAGCTTGTGCACGCTGGGTGACACGTGCGACTTGGGCATTTGCGTGCCGGGAACGCCGAAGGACTGCCCGACCGGCGCTTCTTGCACCATGCCGGCCTGCGACGGAACGACCGGCGCTTGTAGCCTGAAGAGCGCGTTTGACGGAGCCCCGTGTCAGGACAACAGCGCGTGCACGGCGGGTGACTACTGCTTGGGCGGCACGTGCCTGTCCGGATTCATCGCTTGCGCGTCGAGTGACCCGTGTTTGACCGGCGCTTGTGACGCGGTGACGAACGCGTGTGTATTCCAAGCCGGTCCTGACGGCGTGGCATGCAGTGACGGCAACCCGTGCACGGTGTCCGACGTCTGCGTCGCGGGCAAGTGCCAAGCGGGCGCGCCCAAGGTTTGCGATCCCAACCAAGCCTGCACCCAACCGGCGTGCGACATGACCAGCGGCGCCTGTGTGGCCAACCAGGATGGCTTGCCTTGCGACGACGGCAACGCGTGTACTTCAGGTGATCACTGTCAGGACGGCGCGTGCGTGTTCGCGTTGGCCAAAACCTGCGACGACAGCAACGCATGCACCACGGACGCCTGCGATCCAACCACCGCGGCGTGCAGTCACGGCAACGTGAACGGACCGTGCGATGACAGCAACATCTGCACGCAGAACGACGTGTGTGCGGGCGGCGCGTGTGTGGGTGCGACGAAGTTGAACTGCAAAGATGACACAGAGTGCACCCTCGACGTGTGCGACCCCAAGTTGGCGTGCTTGCACACGGCGCTGCCACCGGGAACGGCCTGTAACGACCAGAGCGACTGCACCGTGAACGACCAGTGTGTCGCGTTGAAGTGTCAAGGCACGGGACCGACCTGCGACGATGGCAACCTGTGCACCGAGAACAAGTGCAGCCCCGCGACGGGCTGTTATTTCCCCGCGAAAGCCGACTGCGACGACGGCAACCCCTGCACCCAGAACGACCACTGCGTCAGCGCCAAGTGCGTGAGCAGCGCGGTTGTCGTGTGCTCGGACGGCAATCCGTGTACGGCCGACACCTGTGCGGGCAACGGCGGTTGTCTGTTTGCGCCGAGCTCGGGCGCCGCATGTACCGACGGAAACGCGTGCACGGCCAGCGACACGTGCATCCTGGGGCAATGCTACGGCCAGGCCAGCGTGTGCGACGACACCAATGCGTGCACAGTCGACGCGTGCGACCCCACCAAAGGCTGCTCCTTCATTCCCAGCACTGCGATCTCCTGCACGGACGGCAACGCGTGCACGCTGCTCGATGTCTGCTTGAATGGCGCGTGCGTGTCCGGCGATGCGCTCAACTGCTCCGACGCCAACGTGTGCACCGACGACGCCTGCGTACCGGCCATTGGCTGCGTCAACACCCCGGCAACGGGCGCCTGCGACGATGGCAACTTCTGCACCGGACCGGACACGTGCGACACGGGCGTTTGCAAAGGCCAGGGCGCGGTGTCTTGCGACGACGGGCAGCCCTGTACGACCGACGTGTGCGTGCCCACCGACGGCTGCCTCAACTACCCCGGTTCTGCCAACGCGCTGTGTGACGACGGCAACCCGTGCACCAAGGGCGACGCGTGCAAGAACGGCTTGTGTAGCGGTCAGGCTGTCATCAACTGTAACGACGGCAACTACTGCACGCTGGATGCGTGCACGTTGGCCAACGGGTGCACGCACCAGATTCAGGTGGGCAGCCCCTGCGATGACGGCACGCTGTGCACGATTGGCGACGCGTGCACTGCCGCGGGCACCTGTCAGGCCGGCGCGACTGCAGCGTGCGACGACGCCAACCCGTGCACAACGGACAGCTGCAACAACGCGACGGGCTGCAAGCACACGCCTGGTTCGACCGGGCAGAGCAGCGCGCTGGCGGTACTGGGAGACACGTCGGTGACCGTCTCGGTGGGCAACGCGCCGAGCCAGCCCGCCGTCGCGACTTGGGATCAGTTCGCCGGCTGGACGCACGCGGTGAATCAAGCCGTGTGGTTGTGGTCGAGTTACCTCGTGCAATCGCCGACCATGGACACGCAGGTGGCGTTCAGTCGGTCATTCACGGTGCCCGCCGGCGCGGCGACGGTCATCGGCCAAATGGAGATCGCGACGGACGGCGCGTTTGTTTGCCTTTTGAACGGGCAACTCGTCGGCGTGAACACAAACGAGCAGAACTGGCTCACGCCCATTTCCCAGCCGCTCGCGGGCAAGCTGAAGGTCGGTACCAACACGCTCGTCTGCACCCTGGTCAACCCCGGCAAACCAGGCAGCACGGCGTACAGCAACCCCGCGGGGCTACTCTTCCGCATCGACGCCACGATGTACGACACGGCCGGCGCGCTGCCTTGCAACGACGGCAACGCTTGCACGCAGGGCGACTGGTGCAATGGCGGCACCTGCCAGCCCGGCGGCATCTTGTCCTGCGACGACCAGAACGGCTGCACGGCGGACGCGTGTGACGCCAAGGTCGGCTGCACGCACACGTCCAGCGGCATCCTCGCGTGCAACGACGGTGATCCGTGCACGGTCGTGGACGCGTGTGTTGGCTCCGTGTGCAAACCTGGCACGCCCGCCAACTGCGACGACTTCAACGCGTGCACTGCCGACACGTGCGCGACGGGCAACGGCTGTGCCCATACAGCGCTGAACGGCGCGAGTTGTGACGACAGCAACCCGTGCACCATCAACGACGCGTGCGCCGGCAGCACCTGCAAGGCCGGTCCCGCCAACCCCTGCGACGACGGCAACGTGTGCAGCATCGACGGGTGCACCGTCTTGGCGGGCTGCTTCCACACACAAGTCATCGTTCCAACGCTTTGCGATGACGGCGATTTGTGCACCAGTGGCGACGTTTGCAACGGCATCATTTGTGTGGGTGCCACGGCGACCAACTGCAACGACAACAAGTTGTGCACGAGCGATTCGTGCGATTCCGCGATAGGCTGCCTCCACCCGCCCAACACACTGCCTTGCAACGACAACAACCTCTGCACGTCGGTCGATGCGTGCCTCGGCGGCGCGTGCGTCGGCATGCTCAAGGGCTGCACGGACAGCAACGACTGCACAGCCGACACGTGCGAGTCCAAGACCGGCTACTGCATCTTTGTGCCCATCCCGGCCGGACCGTGTGAAGACGGCAACGCGTGCACGATCTCCGACCAGTGCCTCGCCGGGGTTTGCAAAGGCGGCCCCTTGCGCGACTGCAACGACAACGACGCGTGTACGGTCGACGGCTGCGTTCCCGGCAGCGGCGACTGCGTCCACACACCTGCCCAAGCGGGCTACGCGTGCGATGACGGCGATGTCTGCACCAGCGGCGACGTTTGCGGCGGTTCGGGCTGCCACGGCCTTCCCAAAGTCTGCGACGACGGCAATCCGTGCACGACCGACACGTGCAGCAAGGTCAGCGGCCTGTGTTTGACCCTTGCGCTCGCAGACGGAACCGCGTGCCCCGGTGGCAGCTGCTCCGCGGGCGCCTGCAAGTGAGCGAACGGGGCGCGTCCTTGCCAACGTACACACGAACCTCTACCTTGTGCGAGCGTCGAGGGGCGCGGGGGATTTGCAAATGTTTTTTCGTTTTCCTGTCTTGGCGCTGATTTTGGGAGTCGTCGCCGCTTGTAGTTCCAAGACCACGGACTCCGCCGATGCGGTCATCGAGCAGGACGTTGTCGGCACAGACGTCGGCAGTGGCACGGACGCGGTTGACGCGACTGAGGACGTTGCGACCTGGCAAGCCGGACGCAAGTGGCCAAATACACAGGCTGCCACAGCCAAAGGCGCGCTCTCGGCCGGCATCGCGCAGGGCTATCTCGACAGCCCCGTCGGCGTCTCCATGGCGGGGTATGGCGGTCGCAACGATGGCCTCCACAGCACGTGGTGCGAATCGTCCAAGGCGTCGCGCGGCTTCTACGGCAAAATGACGATCAAGACGATGGCGCTGCAGGTCGGCACAGAGCGGTTGGTTTTTGTAAAGTCGCCGCTGATGACGTCCGAGTCGTTCCTGACCGACGCGATCGCCACGGAATTGCAGACCAAGTACGGCCTCGATCTGCGCGGTCGTCTCATCATGTCGGCCACCCACAGCCACCACGCGCCAGCGCGCTTCTGGCCGATCCCGACGTCCTTTGGCGGCATTGGCCTCGACACGTTTGACCCGGAAGTGACGGCGCGGATGGTGTCGTCGTTCGCGACGGTCATCAAGCAGTCGATCGACGATTTGGCGCCTGCGGAGTGGGCGTGGTCCACGTTTGAGGACTGGGACAAAGACGATCTGGTCTACCGCGACCGCCGCCACGAAAACGATCCGCAGTGGGGCAAGGACCCGCGCCTGACCGTGGTTGCCGTGCGCCGTCCCGGCGGTGAGATGATGGCGTCCGTCCTCAACTTCCCGATCCACGGCACGGCTTTTGGCGGCGACAACGACTTCCTGACGGAAGACGCGCCGGTCGCTGTCGAGAACAAGGTCGAGGAAGCGTGGTTCGCGCAGACCGGCAAGCCGCTGCAGGCGATGTTCATGCAGTGCGCCGGCGGTGACGCAGCGCCCAGTGGTGACGCGCTCGGTCATCCGACGCCCGCGCGGTTGGAGAAGCTTGGCGTGGATGCCGCTCATCTCATCCTCCCGCATTTCTCGACGCTGGTTTGGAAGTCGGAAATGGAGCTCGCGGTGCGCACGATCCGCGTCGATTTTGACCACAGCAACATGTACGCCTACCCGGATCTGGTGCACGAGTTCGAGCAGGAGGACGGCGCGCCGTATCAAAATGGCGGCTGGCAATGCAAAGCCAAGAACGTGAATCCTGGCGAGAGCATGGCCGGCAAACCGAAGCTGTGCATCGACCTGACGACTTTCCTGGGCGCGCTGGACGTGACTTTCCCGTACGGTCCGTTGAATCAGTCGCTCCTGTCGGCCGCGCGGCTGGACGGCTTGGCGCTGATCACGCTGCCGGGCGAGCCGACGTACTCGCTGGTGCAGTACGCGCGTAAGCAGATCGAGGGCAAGACAACCGGCATCACGTCGCTGATGGTGGTGGGCTACAGCCAGGACTACTTCCTCTACCTGACCGCGCCGACGGACTGGATGCTGGGCGGATACGAGTCGGAGATGAGCCTGTGGGGGCCCGCGGGCGGGCAATTCTTCGCCGACAACAGCTTGGCGCTCTTGAAAGACATCGTCGCGGGCAACACGCAGCCGGCGTTCTGGGAGTCCTCGCCGACGCTTTCACCGCCCGTGGCATTCACGGCGCGCGCTGTCGAGAAGAGCGAGGACCCGAACACCGTCGTACAGGACGCACCGGACACCGTGACGCGCACGACGACGTTTGATTTTGTCTGGGGCGGCGGCGATTCCAACCTCGGCGCGCCGACCGTCACGCTGCAGCGGCAGCTCGCCAGTGCCTGGAGCGACGTGCCCGCGCCCAATGGCCACAAGGGGCTGGCGTACGACAACAGCCGTTACGAGATGATCACGATCTACCAGCCGATTCCGGAAGTGAAGTCGGACGTGCTGCCGAGCCGCAAGCACCACTGGCGCGTGCGCTGGGAAGTGCCGGCGGATCTGCCTCTGGGCACCTACCGGCTGGTTGCGACCGGCAACGCGCAGGGCATGGACGGCAAGGCGGTGGTCTTGGCGGTGCAGTCCAAGGCGTTCCACGTCGGCGCGGGCGACACGACTTTCGCGGTCAAGCGCGCGGGCACGAAGCTCAGCGTGACGATGAACGGTCCACCGACGACCTACGCCGAGGAGGCGGGTACGACGTGGCCGCTGACCGGTTGGCGTTTGCTGGACTACAAAGCTGCGGCGAACCAGCCGTCGATCCTTCGCACCACGCTGCACGCGACGATTCAGGCCGGCGGCAAGACGACCGAAGTGGACCTGCCGTTTGTGGAAGCGGACCAAACAGCCGAAGTGGACCTGACGCCGCTGGGTCTGGCCACCTCGGCGCTGGATCTGACGGTGGAAGTGAAGGGCTCGGACACGCCGTGGCCGAATTTCCACCTCGACGGGCCTTGAAGCCTGGTATCGTGCCTGCGAAACCAGACCCACGCGACGGAGGTTTTCATGCAACTGCAGGTGGGTGAGCCCGCACCAGCGTTTGAAGTGACCGACACCGAGGGTAAACCGCAGTCGCTGGCGCAGTACGCCGGACAAACGGTGCTTCTGGCGTTCTTTCGCTATGCCGCGTGTCCGCTGTGTAACTTGCGCGTGCACGAATTGACGCAGCGCGCGCCGCTTTTGAAGCAGAAGGGTTTGAAGATTCTGGCTTTCTTTGAGTCAGACAGCGCGCGTGTGGCCAAGTTGATTGGCAAGCATAAGCCACCATTCCCGCTCGTTGGTGATCCACAGCGGATCGTCTACAAGCAGTACGGCGTCGAATCTTCGTGGGTCGGCTTTGTGCGCGGCGGGCTTTCCCCAAAGATTGGGCTCGCACTGGCGAACGGCTTTCTTCCCGGCAAGATGGAAAATGACCTTGCGCTGCTGCCTGCGGACATCCTCATTGGTCCGGACGGCAAGGTGCTCGCAACCTTCTACGCGACCGACATCGCCCACCACATGCCGCTCGCGACGTTGGAAGGCCTGCTCAGCAGCGTCGCGGTGTCTTGACCACGCCGTGTGTGGCGCGCAATCTGAAGTGGCACGGTGAGTCGCCGTGAGCAGGCCAAAAACCCGACCATGCTGACCTTCGTTCACCTTCCCCGCCCACGCCGGCTGTTCACGTGGCTGCTCGCCCTTCAGACGTTTTTTGCGGTGACAGCGCTGGCTGAGTCGCCATTTGAATGGCTCGACGTGCGCCGTCGCGGGCCCGACGCGATTGCTGAACTGGCTCGGCAGCGCAGCGCGGTGAAGCCGTGGCAGCGCGTGTACAAGGCGGAAGTTCCGGCGGGTCATCCGATGGCCGGACTGAAAATCGTGATCGCGCGCGCTTATCCGGGACACACGCAGTTTCTCGTCCGTGTCGCCGCGGGTCCGGCGCAGCTGGTCGGTGCGGGCGTCGCGATTGACGGCGCAAAATCGTGGGTGCGCGTGGTTGGCGAAAAGGCCAAACCGCTGCCGCAGGAGACGCTGTTTCGCGTGCAACCGGTGTTGGAAGTGCCGTGGATCGTCTTTTGCGCGCTGGAATGGGGGCCGCAGTACACGGCGAAAGTGGAAGGCGAGTTTGACCAAGTGGCGGTGCTGCGTCTGACGCCGCGCTACGAGTTGGGTGTGACCGCGCGTGCGTCGAAGGCGTCGATCTCCAAGATTTATGGCTACACGATCGCGGAAGCCATCAACGACGGCAAGGGCAACAAGCTCGGCGAGGTGGACTACCAGGGCTTTGACGGCGACGGCGTTCCGCGCGAACTGTTGCTGAAGGGCGCGGGCGACAACCCACAGGGCGTACGCTTCGTGGCCGAAGGACCGGCGACGCCGCCGGCCAAAGGCGCGTTCACGGCGGGCGCGCTGAAGTAGCCGCTAGCAGGCTGCTGAAAAGCAGCCTGGGCGCGACGGGTCGCGCCGCGCTGGGGGTGAGAAATCGAAAGATTTCGAGGGGGCCGCGCGGCGGTCCCCTGCGCCGGAAGGCCGCTTGCGGACTTCTTCAGCGCCCTGCTAGGAGCCTGTCGGAGAACCTCCCCGACAGGCTCCTAGCTTGAGTTTTGGGCCAAACGCGCAAGAACTGCCTGAAGTGAATTCAGGCAGTTTCACGCGTTTGCCAAGCCGCAGCCGCGGC
>CAITYF010000189.1 GCA_903896545.1 uncultured Myxococcales bacterium
GCGACGTGAAAGTCGACCAGCAAGCCGTTGCGGTTTTCCATCAGCGCGTGTGCGCCATAACACAGCTTGGCCGCGACGTTATGTCCCTTGCGCGCCAGCTTGGCCTCGGGGTCCGTCGTCGACTCGTGCGTCGCATTGCCGCGTTTCTCGCCGTGGAAGTTCACGGTCGGATTGCCTTTGTCGTCCGGCGGCTCGCGGTCTTCCGGCTTTTCGCCCTTGGGCCGCAGGCTCTTCAGGCTCGCCCAGGCTTCAATCAGCGTGCCATCGACAGTGAAATGTTCCTCTGAAAGTAGCTGCTTGGCGCGCGCGTGCTCGACCACACGCAGGAAGAACAGCCGCGCCACGTCGGCCTGCATCAGCCGCTCGCGGTTCTGGGAGAACGTCGAGTGGTCGAACGCGTCCTCGGTCAGGTCCATGTCCAGGAACCAGCGGTACATCAGGTTGTACTCGAGCTGCTCGCAGAACTGCCGCTCGCTGCGCACCGAGAAAAGCGCAATCAGCAGAGAGGCTTTCAGCAGCCGTTCCGGCGGAATCGAGGCGCGGCCCATGACCTCGTACATCGCCGTCAGGTCCGCCGACATCTCCCGCAGAATGGTATCGGCGTGGACCTTGACGTGGCGGATGGGGTGCTTCTGGGGCACAAACTTCTCCGGCGAAACCAGCGCGAGCATGGAGGGCTGGGATGGAACGTGACCGCGCATGGTGGAACCTCAGGCAACCTGCTGAGATTCTATGCGATCAGAGGATCGGAGTCGATCTTGTGGGCGGAGTTATTCAACAGCCTGTTAGAGGGTGTTTACATTGATTCGACACCCTCACGCCGCGCTCGTACCGTAACCAACCAATTGACGCAATAGCATTTTTCCTTGTAGGAGCCAAATTCACGCTGTGGAAGTGGATAGCAGGCGGTCGTGGTCGCGGTTCATCCGGCGCGGTCGCTCGTCCCACGCGTTGTTGCGCTCGACAATCCAGCGCTTGGGCAGAATCCTGAAGGGTTTCTGGGGCTCCGCCTCAAACGGCAGCTCCTGACTGGTCCATACACCGTTGCGGTCGCGCTGGCGCCGCACGACCTCAAGCCGCACGCCGTGTTGCGCCGCCGCCGCGCTCGCGCGCTGTCCCGCGTAGCCTGCATCGACAAAAGCCGTCGTGATCGTTTGATACTTCGCCGTTGCCGCGGCGAAAACTGGCCCGACGGCGTCACGGTCCTGCACATTGGCGGGCGTCAGCAGGACCGCGAGCAGTAGGCCCATCGTGTCGACCACCAGATGCCGCTTGCGGCCGCTGATCTTCTTGCCGGCGTCGTAGCCTTTGGGTCCGCCCTGCGGCGAGGTGCGCGTCGATTGCGAGTCCAGAATCGCGGCCGTCGGCTCAATCGGCTTGCCCGCGCGCTCCCGCGCCATCGCGCGCAAGCGGTCGTACATCGCCTCGAACACGCCCTGGCGCGACCACCGCTGGAACGTCGCGTACACGTTCTGCCACGGCGGGAATTCCTTGGGCAGCATTCGCCACGACACGCCGCCACGGACCGCAAACAGCACGGCATCGACGAGTACACGCCGGTCATAGCGCGGCTTTTTGCCCCCGCCCTGATGCTGAAACAGATCGCCGACGAGGGCCCACTCGGCGTCGGTCAGACTGGACGGATACGTCGTGCGCGAGTCCGGCGACCGGTGGTAGTCCTTGTAACCATAGCGCTTCGTTGGCGAACCGTCCCCGGGAGCTGCAACGACATCCGGCGCGGGCGCCACAAACGGAGTCTTCTGCGGTCGACGCTTGTGAATCCCTTGCTTTTTCAAGTAGGTATACAGCGTCAGCCGATCTGTCGACTTGCCGAGCGCCGCACCAACCCACTCGACCATCTCCCAGTACGTCACCGCCGGGCTCTGCTCGACAAATGCGAACAGTTTCAGCCGTTCCTCGTCCGAAAGCCGCGGCCGGCGACCCATCTTTGTCTTCGCTGTGTCGGTTGGACCGCTCTGACCAGAACCGTGCGACATCACGCCCTCCGCAGGAGGCGTGATTTTACGAGAAGTTTGATTGAATGTAAACACCCTCTTAGGCTTCTACGCGGGGCCACGCCTATCCGGGGTCGACGCATTTCCCGTTTTGGCAGATCAGTGCAGCGGGTGCACATGACGCGCCATCGTTCACATTGACGTGCGTGCACTGGCTCTTCTGACATACGTCATATGTGCACGGGTTGGAGTCGTCGCACGCGTTTGCCGCTAGCGAGATGCAGTTGCCATCCGCGGCGCAGGTTGTGTTTCCGTTAATCGCGTCAAAGTGGCGGATGAATGCGTCGCCCACGTTGTTCAGGTCCAGAATTCCCTGCACGACAGCCGTGCCGTCGGCCTGCGCTTGGATCGCGGTCACCTTGCCCGGGCCCTGCCACGTGCCGTAGCTCGGCCACATGACGGTCCCGCTGTCATCCACGACATAGTAGAATGGCACCGCTTTGCCGTCCTCGCCGCCGATCAGGAATAGGCCAGACCCGAGCGCCGCAATTGCCTCGACGTTGGATGGAGGCCACGTGATTGAAATCGCTTTGGAATGTGCAAGTTGGTTGCCTTGGGGATCGGTTCGGTGGAAGAAGCCGGTCTTGGAGTCGTTGCCAACGAGCGCATATCCGTCACCCGCAATTGCGATACCGTTGCAGGTGCCGACCACGACGTCGGTTGCGCTCGACAACTGCGCACCCGACGCATTGACCGTCAGCAACGAGCAACTCGCTGAGAGGTTTCCCGCCCAGCCTGTCGCCGTGATCGAGCCGTTTGGCTGGACCAACAGCGCATTTAGTCCGGCATATGGATAGGCGCTTGGATATGCCGTGTCCCAGACGACGCCACCGGTCGTCCCAATGCGGATAACCCAGGCCGTGGTCTTGCCCGAAGAGCCGACGACTCCGCGAGTGCCTGCCGCGACCCAGCCGCCGGAGGGATGGCTCACAACCGCGTTGAGGCGATCCTTTTGACTGGTGCCGACGATCTGGCTGCTGACCACCGTGCCATCCTTGTCTGTGAGCAGTATCCAGCCGTCGACGCCGTTGTCCGGCTTCTCGCCCACTGCGGCAATTGTGCCGTCGCTGCCAACCGCGACCCCGCGGAACCGTCGTTCGCCGGTCGAGCCATAGGTCTGGCTCCAGAGAATCTTGCCGGTCGCGTCCAGCTTGGCCAGCCATCCCGTGGGCACCCCGGTGGACGGCGATTCGCCTGCGACCACGAATCCGCCATCCGGCGCGTGCGCGACGGCATAGGGAACGTCGCCACCCGGATTTACCGCGTATGGGATGGACGTATCCCACAACCGATCCTTACCTTTCAGGCACGTCCCGCCCGCACACCAGTCACCGGTACAGCCATCGAACATGCCGCAGCCCGTGCCGTCGACGATCGACGGATGTTCGCAGGCCTGGCCCACGCACGCGTCGCTCGTGCACACGTTTGCGTCGTCGCACGGGTTGGGCGCGCCTGTGCACGCGGTAACGTCGCAGGCGTCGTTGAGGGTGCAGAATTCGCCGTCGTCGCACTTCGCGCCTGGAGTGGCTGTGAAGACGCAGCCCATCACGGGGTCGCATGTGTCAGTAGTGCACTGGTTGAGGTCGTCGCACACGGTCGGCGTTGTACCCGCGCAAGTCCCGCCGCCGCAGGCGTCGTTTGCCGTACACGGTTTGGCGTCGTCGCACGGCAACACGTTGTTGGCAAAGGCACAGCCGCTGGCCGGCTCGCAGCCGTCGTCCGTGCACATGTTATAGTCGTTGCACGCGATCGATTGGCCCGTGCAGGTCCCGGAGGCGCACATGTCGCCGCTGGTGCACGCCGACTGATCGTCGCACGCGTCGCCAACCAACGGCGCGTGCTTGCAGCCGCTCGCGGTGTCGCACGTGTCTGCCGTGCACGTGTTGCCGTCGTCGCAGTTGGTCGCGTCGCCGCTTGTGCACTTGCCGCCGGCACAGATGTCGCCGCTGGTGCATGCGTCGCCGTCCTCGCACGTGCCGCCGACCGGCCCGAAGGTGCACCCGCCGGGTTCCGCGCAGCTGTCCACGGTGCAGAGGTTTTTGTCCTCGCACGGGATCGCCGCGCCTGTGCAAGATGTGCCATTGCATGCGTCAGGGCCCGTGCATGTCTTGCCGTCGTCGCACGACGCGCCGTCCGTCGTGACGTGCTTGCACCCCGTGAGGCTGTCACACGAATCGCTCGTGCAGGCATTCTTGTCGTCGCAGCTGACGGGCGTGCCACTCGCACACGTACCGCCCGCGCACGCGTCGCCAAACGTGCACGCGTCGCCGTCGGAGCACGAGCCGCTCAACGCCGCAAAGCTGCACCCACCAGGTTCGGCGCACGCGTCCGACGTGCACAGGTTACCGTCGGCGCACGGGTTCAAGTCGCCTGTGCACGCCCCGCTGACGCAGGCGTCGTTGACCGTGCACTCCTTGCCATCGTCGCATGCGCTGGCGACAGGCTTGAACAGGCAGCCTTGGGCCATGTCGCAACTGTCGCTGGTGCATGCATTCTTGTCGTCGCACGCGATATTCGCCCCCGTGCAACCGCCGTTCGCGCAGGTGTCGTCCTTGGTGCAAGCGTCGCCGTCGTCGCATGGGCCGGCCTGATTCTTGAATACGCATCCTGCCTTCGCCTCGCAAGTGTCCGCCGTGCAACCGTTGCCGTCAGTGCAGATCGTGCTTGCCTCAAAGCCGGCGCCACTGGGTTTGCACAGAAATTCTGATGCGTCGACGCATGCTGAGTTCGTGCATCGCTTGACCTGGCACGCATGTGCCGGCGTGCAGTACTGAGCAACTTGGCAGTCGCCATCTACGACGCACTGGACGCAGAGCTTTGACGCCGGATCGCACGCCGCAGGGCAATCCTTGCTGCTCGCACACGCCTTGGCCGCGATACACTTGCTGTCGATGCAGGTCTCGTTGAGCGCACAATCGGCGGCTGAGTTGCAGTCGACGCACAAGCCAAGTTTCTGGTTGCAAACCTTGCCGGTCGACTTGCACTGTACGTCGCCGGTACACGCGGCCGTCGGAACACATGTGCCGGCGAAGCAAAGTGCAGGTGTCGGGCAATCACCGGAGACCAGGCAGCCGAGGCAGACATGCGCAGCGGGATCGCAAACGCCCTTCTCGCAGGGATGTGTACCGTCGCAAGGCGTCCATTCGCCCTGGTCGACGTCCGGACCGACGTCAACTTGGATGTGCGAGTCAGTTTCGACAATCGCGTCAGCAGCGTCTCCGTCGCTGGCCTCGATCGCTTCACCGGAGGCCACGTCGGGAACTTCAACGATCTCCACCGCCGGAGTGTCGTCCACGGCCCCCAATACCGAGGTGCTGGAATCCTCCCCGCACCCCGCAAAAATCAGGAACAGAGCAAGAGCGGTCCGGTAGCTGAGCATTGCTTCTGGCATAGTGTAGGCCTCGAGCCGAAATCGACGGCAGCGACATGATGGACGAAGTCGGCTCCCGCTCCAAGTCGTTTCGCTGGGTACTCGCGCCTTGAACTCGGCCTCGCTTGTGTCGACGGGCGAGCCCGGGTGCCTGCACGGGCGTGCGCGACTCCCGACGCTCAGCGAGGCCTGCTTGATGACGGCGATCATTCAGTTGGCGCGACCGAGCACGTCCGGGCCAATGACCCGCCTTCCACGCAGGCGTGGCCGTGGAGTGTGGCACCGTCGCTCATGCCCCCACGTCGAATTCAAAGTGGTAGAGGGACCGGCCGGCCGCCACTCTGGACACCGCGCCGAAATTGAGGAAGTGCCAAGTGCTGTCCAAACGCCGGTAGGTCCAACCCGTGCGCAGCGTGGGGAGCTGAGCAGTTACCGCGGCAAGACGCGCAGCGTCCTGCGGAGTGCCCATCGCGTTGAAGGCGGGTTTGATGTCACCGAGGCCAGGAACACCGCGCCGGATCGCGCCAGCCCCGCCGCAGTCGCCCCTGCCAGCGAGGAGAGAGTAGTCGAGGGACTGGGACACCAAGCCGCCCGTTTGGGCCGGTGCCCATGTGCCAGCGGCGGGCGCCGGCGCGATGAAAGTGACGGATCTGGTCGATGGTCCGATGATCGCGACGAAGCCCAAGAGGGTCGTGGCCACGGTGTTCGGCGTCAATTCGGTAACGACGCTGGACGAAGTGGCGAAGGTCCACGCGAGCACAAGTCCGCTCGTCGCGGTGTCGCGCGAGTAGGCGGGGGTGAACGTGACAGCGGAAAACGCTGAACCCAGCCAGCTGGCGAAGTCGTTCACGGCGTCGTGGGCGTTGTTAACCGCGGCGCCGCACACCCACGTGTGAGTCGTGGTGACGACTTTGACGTCAATGCTGGCCGCCGTCCAGACATCCCGGGTCGCAAAACAAATCAAACTACACCCCCGCGCCGCTGAAACCGGTGCCCTTGGTCGCCGAAATCGCCTTTTGCGCCGCAAGGCCAACCTGTTGCGGTGTTCCTAATACGCCATAGAAAACGTTGACGACCTGCGGCGTCCCACTCTGATTCGCACCTCCGCCGCCGCCCGAAGAAGGTGTGCCGCCGACAGCGGGCGCGCTGGAAGAACCGCCACCCAAGGCAACTGACGTGTACAACGCGGCTGCCGCGCCATGGGCGATTGCGCCTGGAACATTTCCACTAACCCCCGCTACGATGGCTTGCGCAGTCTCCATCAATGCTAGAACACCGGCCTTCGCCTGCTCATTTTTGATCACCGCCCCGGCTACGCTCTCAGCCGCCGAAATCGCGCTCGGCGCCAACTCCTTAAATTTGTCGAGCGACTTGCTTTCCGATTCCGTTGCAGCGCCCAAGGACAACTTTGAACCGCCGCCGCTGTTTGTTCCACCCCCGAGCGAATTGCCAAAGCGCATTTCGGCAACTGGAGAGAGGTCTTTTTGAAGGCTGGCATCCTTCACGCCTTGGGGAAACCGTGCTCGATCGTACGTCGGCGCTGATTTGTAATCCCAGTATGCGTCCTCCGGGCGCCAAGGACGTCCTCCTGATGGCCTTAGGCCCGCAACCTCGCTGCCGCCTCCGGTTTCGTCGTCGTCAGCGTCCCCGACCGTCTGGCTTCGGAGCAGTTTGTCCCGTCGCTTCAACAGAAAATCTAATTTCTCTTGCAACTCCTTTTGCAAGCTCTCTCCCTCAATTATCGCCCGACCCGCATCTTTCCGGTAGAACTTGTTAATGAGTCGGCCTGGCTGCTTGAAGTCCCTCAACCCGAAGTAGAGGTTCTTGAGTCGCGTCTTCAATTCTTCAAGCTCCAGTGTGTCTTGTGCTGATTGCGAAAGTTTCTCTGTCTCACCGCTCTTCATCGCCTTCGCAATCTCGGAAGCAATGCTTTCGGCGTTCGAGTCGGAAATCTGAGAGCCCGCACCCGGATTCGCCGGCTCAGCGTACTCCGCCCAATTTTTGACGAGAGGAAGGTAGTCCTTCGCTGTGCCCAGCCTCCGGAAACGCTTGTCCTGCTCCTCCACGAAGGTGAATGGAGTCTGGATGGCCTTGACGTATCTTGAAACCGCTTCGTCCGTTGGGTTGCCGCCCTCCGCCACAAAATCACTCCGCTCACGTCTGACCGCGCCAAACGCTTCCGCCGCGCCCAACCAGTTCTTGTTCGCAGCGTCGCCCGCATCGAACACCGTATTGATATCGCCGAGGTGAACTAGGTACGCCTGCATCTGGCGTTCAAAATCAAAGGCCGACCGTGCCTCAGATCTGGCGCGCTCGCCAGCGATTAGCCGGTCTCCGGCAGCGCGTTCAAGCAAGTCGTCGTATGAGAACTTAACATGAGAATTGCGCGCTAACTCCAATACCTTCTCAACGGTGAGATCCTTGATCTTGTCCCCGATGATTTTTTCTAAGTTAAGCCCCTCTAGCAAAGCTTCAAAGCCTGGCATGATAGACTCCTTGCAGGGTTGTTAGTTGGGTGAACACGCAAGTAGCCCATCTGTGTCAATGGCCAACTCAAGGTTATCAGAAATCCGCAAGAATCGACCTTTCTGCATGTCTCGCGAAACATCAATGTCGAATACCAGGCTTCCGTGCGTTCCGGTCTGGGGGCGACAGGAAATTTGAACAAAATCTGAGTACCCGACACAGTCCTCGGCGACTACGGCAATCTTCCTGATCACCTGACAAGTCCACTCCGATTCCGATATCACCAGCGGGCTCACGTGTTCTGACGATTCTTCAAACTCGTTGTTTGGGAAATCCCCCACGAAAGTGGTTGGAACCGGATGCACCTTACACTCCTTGGCATGTGAACAGAACCTGCACCATTGGATCCCCAAGTAGACCTGAGTGACCGGCTCGGGTAGCGGTGCCAAATCCGAGATGCACAACTTGTGGAACCGCGCCAACGGCGCCTCAGTGTCGGCAACATGCGACAAGCTGAAACGGGCGAACCGATCAATAATAACCGGGGTGATCGCAAAGCCGGCACCAGCCGCTAGCGCAAGCAGGCAGGCAGACTTTATGGTCAGTTCCATCGCGTCCCCGCAACTGCGAGATAGTCAATTTCGGCGACATCCTGCCTTGCTCCGCCCACACGTTGGAGTGCGGCCACAATTTGAGCTCCGCCGGACCATCCTGAAATGTCAGCTCTGCCGACCAGAACGAAGTCGTACGGCTGAACTCGTGACTCCTCGCTGACGTAGAATCGAATATCCGCCAAATCCAGCGCGTCGATTTTGACGGTGACCCATTCCCCATCCGGTGCCGCTAGGCCGCTGGATCTCCAACCCGTTGATGTCGTACCGTCCCTGCTCTCGAAACGAATATCCACTCCACCGGAGCCGATCCGAAACCAAGCAACCTTGTCTATGTCATCCAGAACATCGTTCCATGCCGACGCCAAGCCGATCACCAGACTCTGGCCGTCCGACAGTCCCTCGGAATCAGCATAAGACAAGCGAAATCGACTCTGAAAAATTAGCGAAGCATTCGTATCCAGCGAAAAATTGTCGCCCATCGTCACTCGGAGTGTCTCTGCGCCTTCAATCGCCCCATGGCTTAGAGCAAGAGCGCCAGCGGGTGCGTTGGTAACAAACTCGATCGCCCCCCCCGCTGAACCGGAGATGCCAGTCTTCAGCCAGCCAGGAAGCGGTCCGCCGGCAGCTTGTGCAAAGTCTTCGCAGAGCCGGAACCACTGATCCGGATTCAGACCGAGTCGATCGACGTAGCCATATCCGCCCGTCCGCTCCCATGCGCGGTCGTCGCGGATAACCACGCGCTGAACTTTCAGTTCGTCGCTCACACTCGCCTCACAATATTCGCCTTTCCGGCTATTGACTGCGAGCACCTTCCCGCGCCCGTTGAATTGACCGCGCGCGCACAACAGCGGTGATGCACGACACCATGCCGTAGCTGAACGCGGTTGGCCACCCACTTAGTGAGCCCGTCTCCATTGCCGAAGCAAGATGCCTTGCAATGAGGAAAAAGGGTGCACGAGTTGCCTGATACGGGCAAATATCCCAAACACGTCCCAACATGCCGCTCTGCGGTCGATTGTCGCATGTCCCCATTGTGCAGTCGCAACGGTGGACGAGTGAACGCAGAAAGACCTCCTGTGCATCGATTTCTGCAGTTGCTGCCCACGTCTCCTCCCAACTCGCCGGCTCGCCGTTGAACGTCAGCGGCGAGCCGCCATAGGGGATGTCGACACCTGCAGAATCCTCTCTTCGAGTCCCATCAGGACTGGCCAACGCCAGGACTGCAGAGTCTTCGGATCTGGCTTCGCACCGTCAACGGACACGACTCCCCGTTGCACAAGGCTCAACGCCCGGTCGCCGCGATCGGAAATCGCCATTGCTGAGAGAATTTCGTGACCAGCCAAAGCGCGAACCGAGACGCGGGTCGCAGCTTCCCCGACGGTTTCGCACTGGTCGAGCGTGACCCACAGGCCGTCGGTTTCAGCACCGTCCTTGAGCGCCACGTCCGGGTCTTGGTGCGAAACCAACGTAACCTGCTCGGAAGTTGTCGTGAGGATAATTGCCATGGCGCGTCACCCAATTCCGATGCGGAACAGTGAGTTCCAAGACGGGTTTGGCGTGCTGCCCAAGAAGTCGCCAGAGTAAGTCGCCGCCTCCCACGCCAGTCGGTACACGAGCACGCCGTCCTTGTTCGTCAACACGGGCTGTTGCATCGTGCGAAGTGAAGGGCAGAAGACCGCGAAGACCTGTCCAACATTCTTGCCCACGCTCAGCGCAAGCGGCATCGTACCGCCGGATTCGAAGCCTTCATCGATCATCGTTGGGCCAATGCCGGTCCCGCCCGATGAACTCATGTCCAACACCACGTCAGCGGCTACTGCGATCTTCTGTTGCGCGATGATGCATTCGGAGACGCCTTGGGCCGCCACGTGACTCTCGATGTACTTGAGTTCGTTCGTGATCGTGACCTTGAGCGATGACAGGGCGCCCTCCAACCCTGAGTCGTTGCCCTTCGCGCCCAGCACGAGTCGTGCGCCGTTTGCGTCGATCAACGGCGCGACACGGGTGTTGCTTGTCGGCGTGTGGGCTCCCTCGCCGCTCGTCTTGGCAACATACGCGTAATCGGTGAACACGAATGCAAACTCAACCATGGGAATCTGCTTTGGGTCCAGGCTGATTGTCAGTGACTCAACGACACACCCGGTGAGCCGCAATGCCGTTGCCCCCACTTCATCGGTTTGGTAGAAAAGGGTCAGCCCTGCGGTCGCGACGGGCCCGGCTGAGGAAATTGTCAGGCTCGCCCCAATCCGATTGCCCGCTGCAGGATCTGTCCGGCCACGCTCAAAGAGCGTCACAACGCGGGCGCCTCCGCCAACGATCGCAGTGCTCCAAGCTGGGTTGACCACTGTCGACCCGTCCGAGCCCGTGACCAGTACGAAATTTCCGCTCTGTGACAGGGGTACCGAGGCTGACGTGTCGAGCGAAATCGTACGGGTTGAGGGAGCGTACCCAATGACAGCCGCGGTTGATGCGCTGAAATCCTTGAGGATTGACTGAATCGGCGAAAGTCCGCCGCCAGACGGACACTCCCCGCTCAAGGCCAGAGCGATGAGCTGCAATTCCGGAGCGACATCCGTGTATCCCGTTCCGGTTGGCGGGCCGGGAACCGTTCTGAGCGGGCACTTGAACTTGACTTTGCCGCCGTGCTTGGAGCCCACCAACGGCGCTGATGTTGCACCGAATTGTCCTTCGAGTAGGTTGATCGCCTTCGATTCCCGTGCGAGTTCGACGGAAACATCCGAGTCCACCAAGAGCCAAGTCGGCGACCCGGATGACTGCGGGGTGGCGTAATCATCTTGAACTTTGAACCCCACTGCGGACTGCTTTGCTTTCCACCGAATTGGCGCTGTCATTGTTCTATTCTCCTACTGCCGCGGCGGCTGTTGCATTGTTCGAATGAGACCTGTTCCGAAGGTGAATCCAATGCTCCGCGAACGACGGCAGGCTGTCAAGCTGCGTCATCGGCCGCCGCCTTCGAACCCAGTCTCACGTTCGATTCCGGCACCCGCGCACATTGGGGAAAGTTGACATACTAATCGCGACAAATGGTGCGCCGGACGGGTAGTTGAGGCGAAAACCCCGCGCCGCCTTTGGTGGACGTAAGGACGCCCGCATCGGTGACGGTTCCCGTAGCTGCCTACCTGATCAACCCGTATCCACGGGCTGCTCGATCGAGTTTTGGATTGTCCCCGCTCACACGCTGGTTACTTCGACGAAATTGTAGCCCACAGTGGGGATTGTTCGCATCAATGTTCGCGTAACGCGAGAAGGTCGTCCAAGTTGCCCGCGATCGCCATGCATGTGGGTTGCACAACACGTGGGCGCCGCGCAGTGTCGGGTGTGCGTCAACGGGGCGCACCTGAGTCATGATCCCCCGAAGTTCTCTGGCGCTGTGCTAGCCGTCGATGCAGCGGACGTGCCAGCCGGTTCCGGTCCGCTGTCACCGGTGCTCTCGTGGCAATGAACCTGGTCCTGGATGGAAGATGTTTGGCAATCGAAGGGTGTACTTGACGGGGGCTGGAAACGTAGGCACCAGACATGCACACTTTCATCGCCCGGTTTGGGGCGCATTCGCCCTTCGCCCGGTCAGAATCCGCCTCAGTCAACCTCGGCACCAACGCCACTCGATGTGAGCTCTGCGCCATGGTGCCAAACCCGGAACGCGGCACGACTCAACGAGGAGCAGCACAGAATGCGAAGTAAAGTCGCACAGATTGTCCGACCGGGGGGATCCGATAGTTGGCATGCGGCACCTCCGTAGCGGAAGTGCAGGCGGTCATGAAGGTGGGATCATGTCGATCTTTTTATAAGTTCTGGGGGAATTGATCTCTTCCCTAGGTAATGTGTGCGCGAGTGTTCACGCGCGTGAACACCCCGTTCGTTCGACCGCAAGACTTCGCTGGTCGTTTTCCATCCTACTCGAAATCAACATCCCCGTCGTCCTGGTAGACTGCGCGCAGACGATCAACCTTCCCCGACAGGTCTGCCAAGCGGTCGGCCGCCCCTTCAATCACCTGATTGGATTCGCAGAATCTGAACCTCCGGATTTCTGCCGCCCAGTCGTCCTCGTTGGCCAAGAGCGTGACTGCTTCATCCAGCAGACGAAGCGCGCGAACGAAATCAGGAGTCCTCGGCCGCCCGGCTCTCGATGGTGGCGAATCCCCCTGCTTGGCCGCACGAACGTTTGCTTGCAGTTGGCGCGTCGTCCGCACCGCTGACCGCAAGTAGGACGCGCTGACTGGTGAATGACAGGGCCTTGTTCCCGGCTTCCAAAAACCGCCGCGAAACGGCGGCGCTACTTCCGCCGCTCGGCCCGCTTCACCGCCTTTTCCTTGGCGCGCTCCTCGGCCTTCTGGAGTCGAAACGAATCCGCATCAATCATGACCACTTCCGAGCAAGGGTCTTTCGCCGGCAGAAGCACACAAAGCATCGAGAACGGGATTGCGTCAGGCTCTGGCCTGAAGCGACTTGGGCAGGGTGCTTTGTGCGAAGTTGCCAATCGGGCGCGAGAATCGACTAGCGCACTTGTTCGAGCATGTCCCGCACGGCGTCAAAGTCTGGCGAATCGATGGCTCCTCCGGACATGTGCGTCGTCTGGAATACGTGATTGCCCAAAAAGGTCGGCTCACCCGTGTCCAGCTCCAGTTGGGAAGCAGACGGAATCACGAAATCGTGATCGTGCGCCTGGAGTGGCCCGTTATCTACTTTCCAGTTGGCTAAAAAGCCTTGTAAAATTGGACTTTCCGACGCCATCGACTGCAGCGGCATTGCATCCATCGCGTCGTTGCGGATCACGTCCTCCAACGGGTCCACCAGCGCGCGAATCTTATTGCCAAAAATATGGACGATCAGGCCACCAAGACAAGGCATCCAGCTCTTCAGGGCGGCATCGACCACGCCGTCGAGGTGCCAATCCGTTCCGACCGTCGCGCCGTGCGGAATCGAAAGATCGGTCGTCGCCACTGCGTTCAACACCCGACCTTCCGCCTCCATTTGGCATAGGTCGAGATCCGCAAACGCCAAATCGGTATCGTGATGAAGTCCTGAGACCCACTTGCGCGCGGTCCTCAGGAGTTCAGCCAAGTCAGTCAATTGCGCATTGTTGGCGTCGACAAACGCGGCATCGAGCACGCGGCATATTTCCCGAACGTCGACGATTGCCTCTCGGCGACCTACCTGCCCAATGGGACTTGCTGGCGGAACCAGCTGCCCCCAGACCTGCAGTTGGTGCCGCTTTGCCGCGGGAATCGCTCGGACGAGGCAGGCGACTCCCGCCAGCAGCGCGCCTAGCACATGACCGTCCAGCGTCGGCGTCGCCAACGGCGAACCTCGCAAAGGCGCATGGACTGTGAAAATTCCCGCGATGCAGCGTTTCTTCGGCAGAACCAAATGCTCGTCGATGTAAGCGAGGTAGCGCGCCACGAGGCCGCCCTGACTATAGCCGACCAGCACATGCCGACGAAGAGCACCCTCGGAACCGTGCAGTACCGCATGTTCGCTCAGGATTTGGTACAGACCGCGCCTTTCCACCGTGTTCATTCGGATGTCGCCGAACAATTTGGGGCCGCCTTCGACGTGCCCGGGCAAATCTCCCGGCCGGTCCGGCAGCCAAAACCGATCGAACGACTCGCCGTTGTCATCCTTGTTCCAGCACGGGTTGATTTGGGGATCGATGATGGCGCTCAGGCGGGCGAATCCGCCATCCAGGGTCCGATTCCAAAAAGCCTGAACACCGGGATCGTTGACGTCGCCGAAACACTTGACCGGAATCGGCACGAAATATTCGTCGTACTGGCTCACTGACGGCGCCTGACGCAAGCCTTCGTGCATCAATTCACCGCGAAAGCTGTCCTCGTCCTCATTGACTTCGATCGCTAACGTTGCAGCGTCTGCTGCGCCGCCCGTTCGAATCCGCGCACCGAGCTGCACATGATGCCCCGGTACGCTCAACGCCGATGCCAACTTCCCTGGTGCATCCCGTTCCCAGTGCGCGCAGCGATTCAAGAGCCACAACGTCAGATCCATTGACTCCTCCATATGGTAATGTCGCGAGCATGCTGTGCGGAGTGCCGTGCTGAGTCAAGCCCCGATGCCGTACACCGCCCACGCGCTCCGGTTTGGCCTTCGGCGCCCGGAAGCCTTCACCTCCACGCGGTTTGCGCGACTCGTGGCCAGCTTACCTTCGGACCCATTCGCCTCAGCCTCGAGCCGCGAGTGCAGCGCGCTGTTCCGGTGTTCCAACGCTGGCAGCCACAGCGACAAGCTCGTCACGTTGGCAACGCGCGTGGTTCTGAATCAGATTCAACACCGCATCTGCGAACCCTTGTGCCGTCGTTGTCTTTGCGAGGCACGTACACCACGCTGGCACAACAACTCGCCAATCCACATAGAGCTGCCATGCGCCGCCCTCGTCCGCGAAGAACACAATGTCGTCGTTGCACTCGTCGATCTTGTCCATGAGGTCGAACAGCAGTGCGAACTCCGCGGACGCCTCCGCGCCGCTGTTCGAGGCGACGACGCACCGTTCGAGGAGGCGGGTAAACTCCGCGATGAATCCGGCCGTTCCCGCTGATTGCCCGTGATAGTTCCGTGAGTTGTAATCGAATGACTCGTAGTACTCACCCCGCACGCTTCTCTGGTGAAAGTCCAGCACTTCGCCCGCGAAGGTTGTCGGTTCGTCGTCGTCCGGGCGTAGATCTTCGGGACGCAAGTAGTCGGCAACGACAGTGCACAACTGCTCGTCCGAGAGCTGTTCGAGAGCACGACCGAGCATGGCGTGTAGGGCCGATCGGTCGAACTGGCGAAGTTGTTTGCGCAATTGTGCCTGCGATATCAGAGTCTTGGGCATGGGTGTCATTGTTGCTCCAGGTGCGCCAGCGTCGCCTAGCGAATGTTGCATAGGGATTGACGCGCCCGCAAGCATGTCAGAGGCTCACGGCTGCGGTGCGACGAACGCAAGGCTCATGACCATAATGCAAAGCACAGCGCCGACAATCCAGATGGAGATCCAGCGCTACTTGCGCACGGGCGACGCCGACCTCATGGCCCGCGCCTGGCCTGACGACGAACTCCTCCAGCGCACTACGAGAGCCCACCGCGAACTGCGGGCTGCGCTTGTCGCGGAGGTTCGGCGTCGCACCGCGGGACGCAATCAGCCTCGAAATGTCACCGAAGGTGAGATCCGGTCGCTCATTACCACCAAGGTCGGCCCGATGGTGCTCGGGCTGTTCGCGCACGAAGAACGCGCCCCCGTCCTCTCAGCGATCGCCAACGGCGTAATGTTCCTGACGCCGGACAATTTGGAGCGCGCGCTGCATCGGTCACGATGGGCGACGACGGCATGGTCGCTCGCGAATGTGTACCTTGGCCACATCGGTGCGGAATTGTTGGCGCAAGACACCCCGTCGATACTTGGCTTGAGCGACGGTGCGGACTGCTATGTTTCTATGGCGTATTTTGATGAGCCTGATCCGTTCGCGGACTTTCTTGTTCACGAGGTCGCGCACCTGTTCCACAATTGCCGACGCGTCGAGATCGGCCTGCTGGAGACCAAGCTGCGCAAGTACCCTTTAAACATTAACTTTCGCGAGCACGAGACCTTTGCATACTGCTGCGAATTTTACTCGCGCATTCTTGGCCATGCCACGACCAGAGATCAAGGCGCGGAGTTGGTAGAGACGCTTGCGCAGCGGCTGTCGCCTAACGATTTGCGCTTTAACACTCAGCAAGTCGTGGACATTTTGCGCCGAGCAGCAGTGTCGAAGAACGGCTGGCAGACGATCTTGAGGTGGTGTGCGGGCGGCTGATCTCTGCCGTTCCCGTCAATATGCAAGGGCGGTTGTATCGGAGACGAACACCGAACCGGATCAGCCCGTCTCGCGGACATGAAACGCAGTGTCCGTCGTCGCGGTCTGATCTGGCATGAAATCCGCCAGGATGTCGCCGAAGATCATATCAAGCGCCCTGTCTTTGGCGGCATCGGGCACGCCGCTGTACCGCTGCGTCATTTCCTCCGACGTATGGCCCATCATCGCCCGCAGTGTGATCCTGTCGACGCCGGCCAGAACCCCAAGGGTGTTCACGGACCGCCGGAGCACCTGCGGCGTCACCTTCTGCTTGATACCTACTGCCTCCGTCGCAATCTCCAGCGCACTGTTCAGGCTGTTGCCCTCGCGCGGCGTGCCCTTGGTACTCGGGAAGACCAGCCCAGACCTGATCTCCGCCGGGCGATTCCGTTTCTGCTGCCACGCTTGGTGGGCAATGAGCGCGTCCAACAGTACAGCGTTCATCCGCGTCGTGCGCGCAGTACCGGTCTTGGTCGTCTCGGTCAGTTGCCCGTCACTTATGCTACGACGCACGTGCAGTGTGCCCGTGTCGAGTTCGATGGCGTCCCAACGTAATGCATAGATCTCGCCAGGACGCATCGCCGTGAAGCCCAGCATGACAAGTTCTGCGT
Source organism: uncultured Myxococcales bacterium (assembly GCA_903896545.1). GTDB lineage: Bacteria > Myxococcota_A > UBA9042 > UBA9042 > UBA9042 > CAIYBN01. The sequence goes on from CAITYF010000189.1 coordinate 16,921, forward strand.
ACCGATCGGGTGTGTACTGCCGTGCGGCCAGGAGCAGCGCCTTCAGTCCTTCACCGGTGAGACAGCGCATTTCTCGCTTCGGCGTGGCCCCCGGCTTCCCTTTCGGCGGCTTCACGCGCAGCGTCGGATCGAGCATGTTCAGGTCCGCCGCCATGTCCCGCAGCATCTGCACCGCGGGGCGCCACCACGACGTCAACGTGTCCTTGCTGTACGGCTCGCCAGATCCTTCGCGCACGGACCCGTCAAGATTGTGGCGAGTCGGCTGGATCTGCTGGTCGAGCCAGATCACCCATGACGCCAACATCGCCCGCGTCATGTCCTGGCAGGCGAGGTAGCCGAGCTTCGGCACGAAGTGGTCCCAGATTGCCGATTCATAGTGCCGCGCGGCGGCTGGCTTCAGCGTCTGCTTGTGGCCGTCGAGCCACTCACGAGCGTACGCCTCGACGCTTTGGCCGGTATCCGGGCGGCGTGCGACAGGGGTCGGTGGTTTGCGCAGCTCCGCTTGAAGCGTCAACGCCAGCTGCGCGGCTTCCGGTACGGTCGCGTTCGCCGCCAGATTCTGCTGCGCGAAGACCATCTTTCCGTCCTTCCAGATACCGACTTTGACCGCGAGCCGTCCGTCCTTGCGGCGGTAGACGCCCATCGGTTCCAACTTCTTCCAGCCCTTCATCCGATCCTCCTTTGCCGAGCCTGAGCACATCGACCCGGTTGTAAACATTTTCTTTTCCGCGCTTGTCGACCGCTGGCAGAGCGACACTGTTGCGACTCGCGCGCATCCTGACTCCGGCCACGGTGGTCCCCAGAAGTCGGGCAGCCTCTTTGGTCGTCACGGTGTCCTGCCGCGAAAGACGCGCGAGGGCCAACTCGTCGGCGACACGGTTCAAAGCCATCGCGGTCGCCGGCGTTTCGAGATCGTTCGGTTCCGTGTCGAGCGCCAAACCGCTCCGCTCCGATGCTCTTGCGCTGCAGCTCAGCCATATAGCCTCCTTAATCGCCGACGCCAGTTCCATTACCGCGGCGGTGTTTTCGTGTACGGCAGCAACGAGGTCGGTGGTTCCGAGTCGGGACTCGGAAACCACAGGCATGTCGCGTTGCTGGTCGTTAACGCTGGCCATGGTCGCATTCCGCGCGGACCAAGGCAGGTCCGCAGTGTTTATCAATTGGCTCTTTCTCGTGTCAATTCAGTGTGTTTACGCTGATTCGTCGCCACCTAAACCTGCATGCACTTCGCGGACTTGCACGCTTGTCCTTGCGGCTGTCGCTGCGACTGTCCCAGCGGCAGCCGACCTGCCGCGTGCAACCCGCTGATTATTAGTGTTTTCTGCGCGCGGTTGCGCCGCATCATTGGAGGTGCAATGCCATTCCCTGCCGTCGAGGGTCGGAACCGGTGCCGCAACGGGTCGCTGGTTGAGTTCAGGGAGACGAAAACACCGCACGTTGAAGCTGAGACCGATTGACCGGCAGATAGCTTCGAGTCCGTTGGCTGCCGGGCGCGCGTCGACGAGCCAGAGCTCCAAGTCGCGCTGCGGACGGGAATGAAGCAGTACGGCGTATGCCTCGAGCTTCTTGCGCAGCACGGATGCTCGGGCCTCCGTGCCCATATCCAATTCGATGGCCAAAAAACGCGGGCCCGCGCCACAAAGCTCTGCCAGACCATCCGGCACCAAGTGAAAACGCGGGAATCCAATCGCCTGGGCTGCAGCAGATCGACCGCCGTGATACGCCGCGAGGTCGAGCAGTCCCGAGTTCCGCATCGCGATCACGGCAAGCCTGCAATCAACGCTGGCGACATGGTGAGTAATGCCATCGGGGCGGATGACGCCGGAGGTTCTGGCGCCCGGAATCGGGCCGCCGTGGATTTCCTCCAAGTACACGAGCGCGCGCCGCGTCGCGCTCCACAGGCTCGGGAAGCGACTGTCGGCAATAGCAACCGACAAGTAGCCGTGATTCAGAAGTTTTCTGAGGCGCTTGCGTCCCGCCGTGCTGCCGTCGAACAGCGCGCACTCTACTTGTTCCGTCGTGACGTAGCCGGCCACCGCCGCCAAGGACAAAATTCTCTCGTCACGGTCCTGAATAGCAATTGGCCTGGCGTGCGGCGTCGGCTTGATGCGGGACGTGCGCATCAGTGCACCTCCGTCAGAAACGGGCTGTCGATGAAGTGCCCGCAGAAGTTGCAGGACATGTACGGCGTGACGGCATGGCAGGATGGTCGACCGCATCGCCATACAGAACCGTCGTAGGTCGCTCGGCAGAGCGAGCAGGTCCAGCGGCCGACTGTCTCAACGTTTTGGTGGCACGAGCTGCACCGGACCGTGGAGCCCGAGTGCATGTTGCGCACGCGCCACCAGGCGGCAAGGAAGGTCTGACCGTACCGCAGGGCGTGCAGTAGCCAAAAGCCGGCCGCGGCGATCATCGTGGCGGCGCGGAAGCTGATGACGATGACTGACCAAATGCGTTTGAACATTGGACTACCCCCAGTGGCTGCGGCGACCGGCAGTCGGCGGATTGGTGTTGTCGGCTTGCGCCTGCGACCCTGAGTCGAAGAGACGGGTCGGGCGATGACCTGAGGGCACGATATGGCGACTCCGCGCTGCGGCGATCGCGTCCGCTTGCTTGTCTGCTGCCGCCAGCCACGCTGCTTTGGGCAGCGTGTCCGTGACGAAGCGCACCGGCGCTCCCGATTGGCCGAACAAGACAAATTCACGGGGCTTCAGCTTGAGAAGCGACTGTGCGAGTTCGTCGCGCGCGCTTCCGGCCGCACCGGAATCGGCAAGTTCTTTGGCGTACAGCATCGCCTCGGACGGGACTCCGACCCGCCCAGCCACTTTGTGAGCGCAGTTGGTCAAGACGGCGGAGAGTAGGCCGGGCGACACAGCAGACAGCTGCGTGGTGGACTGTGTTGCGAGAACCAAACCAGCGCCGCGGCTACGCGTTAAAGACAATGTTTTCTCGAGCGAATTTGCGATGACGGGTGCCACGACGGCGCACTCGTCGAGGACCAAAACCGCCGGCGTTCCCGTGAACGGCGTCACCCGTTGCTGAATGGCTGCGAGCACCAGCTTGAACGTCGCCATGCACGCGACCTTGACTGGCGACTCCAAGGCCCCCGGCGAGTTGCCAAGGCAGAACCGCGTGATGCGTCCTGGCAAAAGCATGTCGCGGAAGGACAAGCAGCTCGGCGCCGCAATCGACGCTTCCCATGCTTCCGACCCAAGCCCACCAAAGGCCTGCAGAAGCCGGATGCGGCACGACGCAGAAAGTTCCGGTGTCAGATGCAGCCCCAGGAGCGCCTCGCGGGCAACGTCTGAGGTTGTGCGCCCCGCAAGAACTGGGATGCCATCCGGCTGGAAAGCCTGGGCCGCCCAGTGCAGATTTGAAGAAGGCGCGTGCAATACGGCCTCAATCACCGCGCCAATCGCGATAATCTGTTGATTCCCCAGTGCAACGCCATTGCCTGCCGACGAAATCGCGTTGACCAGGTCGACAAGAGTGGCCGTGAGCAGGCGCGGCGACAGAATACCCTTCTCCAGGACGCATAGGTTCATCGGCACTGCCGTCTGTAGCGGGTCAATTGCAGAAAGGTGACCCAACATATCGGGACACCTTGCGGCGATACCGCTGTCGAGTTCGTCCAAATCGCCTTTGGGGTCCCAGATGATGATTGCTGGACGTTGGGCGAGAGGAAGGCGCGCCATGCGGGCGATGATGCCCAGCAGCCAAAGCAAGAGGAGCCCGGTCTTCCCAAATCCTGAAGCGCCGCTGACGAAGGTGTGGCGATTGTCGAGTTGCACCATGACCGGCATGGGTAGGTCGATCGGACGGTCATCCGCGGTTGTATGACCGACAATGACGCCGTCGGGTTCGACGTGAACGATCGCGGGCGTCGGCGGAGCAGCTCTGCGAAGGACGGAGCCCGTCAGGTCAATGAGCTTCATGAAGGCCTCGACGCACGTGTTTTCAGGCTGGTGCGTTTTTGCTGGTCGAAGTTCTTCTCCAAGGATGCGCGGCCGCTGCGGAACTTCAGGTGGCCAGCGAAGAGTGGCACGCCGATGACGAGCGCAACTACGACTGGGCCACCGACGAGAAAGTCACCAAACGCGCCCAGACTTTGCAGTGCGAGGTGGACCAGAGGCGGCAGCAGCATCCAGCAGACGACGCCGATCGCCAGACGCGCGTGCAGCCGGCGGATCTTGGTCAGGCGGGCGACCCAGATGCTGACGGAGAATGCCAAAAGAAATTCGAAGACTGAGGTCATTGACGGTGATCTCCTGTCGGTGCGGATGGCGTGCGCCGACGTGCACCGACCTGGTACGCGCCGACCCACGCGAAAGTCACTTCTCAATCCGTGGTGAAGACCGCGCTCGACGACGTCCAGACGTTGCTGCTTGTGACGGTCGGAACCGGCGCGGGCAACTTGCCAATCAGAATCTGCGTCGGGCCGGCGGTGAACTGGCCGTCCAACCTGCGCAGCCGGAAGTGGTGCAGCCGAATCGCCGACGGGATGAGTTCGGCAGCCCAGACCTCCGAACCGCGGACTAAAGGAAAGCGCTGCTCGGCCTGAACTGCCGTCACGAGTCCGCCGCGGTCTCGGAAGGAACCGATAGGCGGAAGCACGAAGAGTGGCGCCGGCTCAGCGCCGCCGTGCGACCAAAGCAGCGGATGAACTTGCGACGGAACATCTGCGACGATCTTGGGAAACGTCCGCGTGAAATGCTCGCGAAACCGAGCACGTACGCGCGCCTCCTGTTCCCTTTCCGCAGCCGTTGTGCCAGGTCCGCGGAACGCCTCGCTGCCGCCGAGCGCGGTGACGCTATCGAGCGCCTTCCAGAACGCGCCAAGCCTGCGTGCGTGGTGCTCGTCATCCGGCTCGATAAGTACGAGCGCGGCCGACGTCGGGCCCTCGCTCGGCTTGATGACGAGGTAGGAGAACAGCGGCTGCTTCGCCTCGCGGGCCACGCCAAGTGCAGCGAGTTGCGACCGAGGCGTGTCCGTTTGGGCGATGACGGGGCCATTGACCGTGATCCGACTGGCAACCTCCTCGAAGCGTCCCTCATGGTAGTCCGTTCGCAGGCCGCCGAGCGTGGCATCCTGCGCGGCAAGACGAGCCCTGCCCGGAAAGGGGTCCACCGGAACGTAGTTGAGTGCGACTGCGTCGCTGGACCGATTGACCGCCTCAAGCGTCGGGCGAAGCTGCCGAGAGCCTTCGCCGCTGCCGGCGTTGAAGACAGTAATGAAAGTCGGTTTGGGATTCATGATGTGTTCTCCTGGGGGTGAAAAGTCCTTCACGTCGATTCAGGACTGCTTGCGCGTGAGCGCAACCTGGTGCGCGCGCTCATACACCGCCACGATGCGGGCCGCGTCCGCGTCCCATGTGGACGGGGCGCCGTGCAGCGCATCAAGCAAGTGGTCGGCTGCCGTGAGCGCGCGAACCGTCTCACCGTGACGACGAACTGAACTCTCATGCGAGAGCTTCGTCAGGCGCGTGGACTGCCACTCCTTCGCGGCTGCTTTGATCATGAAGGCAGGACCAAGGGTGCTGGTTGCGAGCACGAGAGCCGACGCGACCCGCTCGGCGACGGAGCCGTCGTCCGCGTCGCCCGCCTGAGATAGCCGCAAGATCGCGACAGCCGCGACGAGGACGCAGTACCCGCCGAGAATCACACGACCCCAGCGCCGCTGCGCCGCGTCCTTCGGATTGTTGCGCAAGTCCGCCACGGCATCCGACGCGATGGCGCTCGCGATGACCACGAACGCCGCTGCCGCAAGCGAGACGATGACCTGTGTCACCATTGGCAAGTCGATGACGCGGATAAGGTCGAAATTCCCAGCGATTTCGATTGCGGTCAGCGCTATGACCGCCGGCACGATCACGCCATGGTACGGGGGCAGATTCTGGCGGTGCGCCAAGATGTCAGCCTCGAGCTCCAGGACGATGCTGCGGTTGGCAATGGTCTCCTGAGCGCGCACGACGCGGGGATCTGCTGGGTCGAGTTCGCGAGGACGTGGACCGAGCTGCGACAGCACGACATTCCGCGCACCTGCCGTCAGCGACACACCTGCCGAAACGTCATCAATGGCTGCCTGGATGATTTCTTCGATATTGAAGTTCATTGCACTTTCTCCTGCGCGGCGTGCGCGCTCTTGGAAACCGGCGCAGTTGGGGCGCCGATGAAATAGACGGCTTCGGCACCCGCCGCAGTCGCCGCTTGCGTGAAGGCGTCGGCCTGCGCGCGAGTCTTCTTGTCCGTGGAGATGCAGCCTGTGCGCTGCGGTGATTCGCCCGTGACGAATGCGAACTCAATTCGAAGGCCGGCGAGGGAATCTTTCGGCCAGGGTCCTTTGATGAGACGCTTTGCAAACAACTTCGGGTGCGCGAGCTTGCACTCAAAATCCCCATAACGCTTGCTTACCTCCGCCCCGGAGGACACAACAGTGAGCGTCCGCGGGCCATGCCCGGTATGCCCGATTTGCGCGATGCTCTCGACGATGGGCTGCGCTTTGCTGGTCAGCTGCGTGCGCAGTGGCTCGACCAACCTGGTCATACGGTCGATCTCGTCCTTCACCCATTGGTCCAAGGATTTCTTCGTGGTGCGGTCGCCGCCGCGTTTCGGCGCGGTCCATTCGCTGGACGTTGCGATGAGCGTTGCTGGACCGGCGAGCGATGGAACCCACAGGCGAACCGGGCCACCAGTTCCTTCGGCGGTCAGCATGAGCTTGCCGCGCAGGACCTCGGACAAAGCGGAGGTAGTACAAGTCGTGTGCTTTCGCGCCGAGCAGAACACGTCCTGCGGAGACGCGGTGTTCGCTGCTGACTTCCCGGCCATCGACGCCAGAACATGATTCGTCAACGGCGAAAGCTGATCGCAGCCAGCAACGACGAGAATGACGACGATTGCGCTGAGGCCTTTCATGGTTGGCCTCCCACAGTGTTGCGGCGCGGTTCCGCCCATTCGGCGATGGCCGGGAAGATTCCCGTGCTCATGTAGTAGCTAAAGCAGCAGACCCACTGGCGAACGCGCTGAATCGTCGTCGGCAAGTCGAGTTCCGACTCTTCGACGACGTCCGACTGCCACTGGCGGTCCAAATGCAGGCGGCCGTCGTGCCAGACCAACGTGAGGCCCGAGTCAGTCCCGGCTGTAAGGTCTTCAGAGTCCCAGCCGTTCAGCGTCAGGCGCGCGAGTGCGTGCGCGCCTTTCGCGGTCGACGTGATCACGACGACGTAGCGACGGCCTTCGGCGTCAAACTGTTCAAGCACTTTGGACTGAAGTCGTTGCTCCGTCGGAATCGTGATGCCGAATTCTGGTGATGGCGAATCGCCCGTGCCGGCAGCTGTCCGCCGTTGCGAAGGACCCGTCAGACTGCAAACCTGGGTACCGTGTTTCATGGACCGAACTCCTGCTGCGGCGTTTGCGCCCGGCGGTCTGACAACGGTTTCCCAAGATGATCAGGACAACTCTGTGCTCGGAGTGATCGGCCTAGATGTTGCTCGCTTTAATTTCAATGCATTAGGATCGGGGGCGGAGCGTGGTCGCGGGACGGAGGCAAAAAAAGTGACATGACTCGCAAAAATTTGTCTCGTTTTTGAAGTTCGTGCGTTGTCCAGATGTGCGGGCCAAGCGCTCGCACTCCCGGCCGAACCGGGATGCCCTTTGAAAGCGCAACGACACGAATTTCAGTTGTGCTGGAAGCGACCATCAAGGCCGCAAACCAGCTGTATCCATGACTACGAACACCCAAGAACCAAGACCTGTCGACTGCTGCGCGGCCACGCGAGCCATCTGACCTTCTCATGACCAAGTTTCGCCCTGACCCGGCCCTGATTGCTGTCGCATGAGAAGCGCACAGCAAGCATTCGGAGGCGGGCAAACCAACGAACCGACCGTCACCCGGAAGGCCAGAACTCAGCGTCCCCGCAGAGAGTATCCCAGCAGCCAGCTTCCAAGCTCGAAGCAACTTCTGCTCCGGGTGCTCGGTCCAGCACTTCGTCGAACCAATCCGGTAGGTCGCCCGCGAGAAGACGCTGCCCTAACCGGCAGTCGAAGTCGCGCGACGGTCAGCGGCGTCGAGTCTGCCGGACCAATAACCAGTTGACACAGCACGCATCGAGGCGTGCCGGTCGACCGTCTTGGGGGAGATTGGCCATGGAAATGCACACACGTTCTGAGCAGCTTCGGGAAGTCCTCGAAGGGCCCAATCGCGACGCGACATACAAGCAACTGAACAAGTCAGCAACAGCAGGTGGAGGCTATTCCCGCGTGGACCCCGGATGGAGCGAGGAAGACTATCTGCACGATCGGTTTGTCGCCCTTCTTGAAGACGGACGACCGCCCGTGAGATCTCTCCCTACGCACATTGCGGTCAGCGTCTCCAACTTGGTCAAGGACAATGCCCGCTCGCGAAAGGTCCGGAATCTGGACGGACACCACGTTGAAGACGTGAACGACCAGGAGGCAATCGCCGCCACTGACCAACTCAACCTCGGTCTCCACCGCCAAGCGCTCAGTCGAGCAACCGCGGACTGGCTCCCCCGCGCACTCCCCGAGTGCTCGCGGGTCGAGTGTGAGGCCCTCCTGGAGTGGTTCAAAAATGACGCTGAATTTCCGGCGGATTGGCCAGCCGGCGGCGCCAAGCGAAAGGCCTTGGGGCGCGCGTTCGAGCGGCTTGCTCGATGCGATTCCACCGAGCTTTGCGAGCTTTGGAACACGCATCGCGAACAGGTGTAAGCGTCGAGTAGCTGACTGAAGATGTCGTTGCGTAGACCTTGGGGTGACCGACCCCACGGTGATACCGCCTTCCGAGCCCGCTGGCACGATTCCTGAGAGTCGCGCCAGCGGGCTGGCAGGGCACCAAATCCTGCGACACACAAAGATCTGTGTCCGCCCAAACACCGCGCGGCCGATACAGTCGGTCCGTCAAGCCAGTGACGCCTGACGCATTCCGCATCATTGGCGCATGAGGCCCGGAGGCACGAGATGGCTCGCACGAAATCTCAAAGCAAATCAACACGAATGCCGCTCATTGCCCTCGAAGCGCCCGACGCCCAATGTAGCGTCAAGGCGGACCGGTTGACACCCTGCGCTGTGGCCAAGATTCTTCGGCTCGCGTTGAAAGACGGCGTAGACCTCGCTGGCCTTGTGTGCGCTTCGCGCACTGACTGTGCCACCGAGTGCGCGCCTGAGTGACGGATATCTCGATGACTACCGTCGACGTCGTGCCCGTCCGCGACCTTGGGTCGACCCGCCGACGTGACAGGTGATAGCCTCAAGCATCCAATTTCAAAAGCGAATCACCAAGCAGCGGCCAATGTCGACCTGGTCTTGACGCTGCCTTTAGCCATCGCTAGAGTCCCCAGCCGGAGCTCGGATTACAAGCTGTCGTCTGGTCCGACGAGCTTGGGACTCCGCATCAGGCGACGAGCAGGTGTGGCGGTCGAATGAGCGTCGATTATGCGATGCACGAACGAGGCCCGAAGTGGGTACACCCGGGTAGGTGGCGCCTTGGCGTTGCGCACCCGACGCGGTCTCCCGCCGCCTACATCGGCCGCTCTTCTCATTCGGCGCTGCCGCACCTATGGCACCCGGTCGCTGCGTCGGTCCAATGCAAGTCCACAGCACGAATGTTCGCCGAATCGCAAGCAGGCGCCTTGGTGTGGATATCCTGCGTTTGCCCGCGCGGGGCCAGCGGACGTATACTGACGGAATTAGAAATCCTAATTTCCAATCTTATGACCAATCCGTTTGAGCAAGGCAGCGCGCCAGCGGCGCACCACGAAGAAGTGGATGACGCAGAAGACAAGGTCTTCAACCTTGAAAACGAACTGGCCTCGCTGCCAGAGGCAGGACCTGAGCGCAAGCAGCACCTCATGGAAATGGTCTTCCAGCTTAAACAGAGCGTAGATCCCGTTCGAGACAAACTCCACTGGGAACACGAGGATTTGCCTGACGTGGCGGCAATGAAACGCGGCTATGAGCAACTCCTTCAGGACTGGGCAACGCTCGTTCGAGCGAGTGCCGGCATCTCTCGAGAAGATTATCGTCGGTACTACCACGCACGACTTGGTGACGAGTGAGAACACGAGATCATGCCCGAGAGGCAAAAATTCGCTGGGCTGCGCGAAGCGCAGATGTGCATGAGCGCGGCAACGCGATGGTGCACGCCAAGCGGTACTTGGAAGGAATACTCAAGTCCTCGTCTGTGAAGAAGCGCGCGTCGGATGGAAGCTTCGCGCAGTATTGTGCGCGCGTTGCCGAGTTGGGCGGGTGCACCGTGCCAGAGGCGTTGCGGAAAGCAATCTGGTGGCGGAATCAAGTTGACCACGACGACTACTTTCCGACCAGAGAACAAGCGGAATTCACGGTCATTACCATCTTGGACGCGACGGCTACAATCCACGTCGCGATTGGCGTCTTTCGCCCATCGAGTCAATTAGTTGACCGCGTGGCTGATACGATCGAAAGGATCGCCACCAAGTTTGTGGGCGACGCAACACAGCCCGACCCGCCCGAGTGGCAAGACGACGTCCGAAACGATGAACCGACCACCACTCCGCCCCGGATCGAGGTCGCGCCACGTTTCCTACTGAACGCAGGTCCGACAGTTCGGACTAACATCATCGGGGAGAATCGCGCCCCTCAGGCGTCGGCTCGAGAGCGTGAGAGCGATGCATTCCGCCGTAACCTGGCAGCGCAAAACCCTTCGGGCGGAACCGCGCGCAAAGGTCTGGAACGGGCGGAGGAGCCCACATCGGTCAGCCCCTTCAGTGTGCGCCGGGATTCAACGCCACAGATTATCGACGTGGAATTCGAGCCAGACGACCGGATCGCACGGGTTCTACACACTCCTTTGGGTGCGGAGCAAGGACGTCGGCCGCCCCGACTCAACCCACGACTGGTCGCACTTGCAATCGTGTTTTTTGGAGTTTCCGGGATTGCGGCCAAGCAGTTCTTCTTCGGCGCAGATCGTGCCGCCCCGGAGCGACCTCTTCTGCGAGACGACAACACATCAGAGCCGCATCCGCGCATTCCGACGACACCGACACCCACAGACGCACCGCGCGTCCCCGTGGACGAGTCACCCCACGGACCAAAGCGCGGGTTAGGTCAAGGAAAGCCGCCGCGGGGCCATCACGGACTGACAGCCCCCGCGCAAGACAAGCATGGTAAGCGGCGTGACGACCAGCAGGCACTTTCCGTGGCTTCCGAAGTAACCGCTCCGCCGAGTTCGCCGAGCCCAGTTCCCGATGCGCATCTAGAATGCGGCGAAATTTTATGGGCCTGTGGCGTTCCAGGCCAACTTTTCTATGTGACCAAACAAAACAGGCTGTGCCGCCAGCTGGGAGATCACTTCGTTCGATTTGGGCAAGTGCTGGGACCCAAAAAGACGGCATGGGGATGGACATCGGTCTTGAGCTTTAGGGCCGGTGATGCTCAAGTATTCGATCTCGTCCCGAATTCCAACCAACTTGTTCTGAGCGGGACCGACCCATGGATCCCGCCGCAAGTTGTAGGCTGGTACCTCCCGTTCCCGTCCTACGGCTACTGATCAATCGGACGACCCATCGCTGCCTTATTTGTCGACGTCGACGGATAAGGCCTTCGCAGTCGTCTGTCACGGCATCCGTGGAGTGGCAGGAAGTGTGCGGCTGAAGGATTGTCCGCTGCGCGTCGTGCTTGTCCGCGCCACCACCCCGTCTGGGCGCTTTCCCGCGTAAGTACAGCTGCGAGCCGCCAGAACGGTACTCTGGCTACTGCACTTTCTCGCAGTTGCAACTCCCGTTCGAGCACCCAGAGCTATACCCATGGCTGAACAGCACCGGACACCCCGTCCCGCCGGTGCAGCTCACGTTTCCCCCGCCGCAGAACTGCAGCGGCTGCTGGTCCGTGAAGCTCGTGCTCGCGCAGCTGAACGTCCCGGCGTTCTGGCCGATGTCATCGCTCGTGCACGGCAGCTTCGGCATGCCGCATGTACCGCCGGGTCCGCACAGGCCCTGGTTGCAGCCGGTGCCTGTCGGGCACGTTGTCGTGCTCGTAGCCCACTGGTTGCAATCGCTGGGGCCGGAGGCGCCGACGCACTCGACGACTGTGCAGCCGTCCTGGCACTTCTTCTGGCCGACTGCACACTCGTCGCTGCACGATTTCTTGACGACGCACTTGCCGCCCGTGCACGTCTGGTCGCTCGTGCATTGCGTCTTGCATGAACCGCAGTAATAGCCCGCCGCCAGTTGCAGCGAGGCGACGTCGTCCGTTATGCCGTTGCAGTCGTTGTCCTTGAGGTCGCAGTACTCGGTGGCACTGGGATGCACGACTGGGTCATTGTCGTCGCAATCGTCTCCGCCGCACGCGAGAGCTGTGTGGCCATCTTGGTCACTGTCCGGACAGACGACGGGCTGGACATCAGTTTGCGCTGCGTCGTCTGCTGCCAGCGCGTCGTCGGTGTCCGCCGCTGTCACGTCCGGTCCGAACACGTCGCCTACATCTTTCGGCTGAGTTGCGGTGTCCGTTTGCACGTCGGCGACCGAGCCATCCGATGCGGTTTTGGCGCCACACGAGGCGAGCATCAGGAAACAAGGCACAAGCGCAAGACAGCGGTTCATGGTGTGGACTCCAATGGAGAGATTTCAAAAAGAATGGACTGTCGGAGCATAATTCTGGCGGTCACCGATGCAGCGGGTTGTCGTCGGGCGGAACCGCGGTCGGTTGTTTCTGCGGCAACCCAAACGAACGCCACAATCGGCGCGTGGCGCGCACGAGCCCAGATTCCGGCTCTTCGGGCTTGGGTGTCGGCGGCACAGCGACAAGCCAGGTGATGACCGTCGCCGCGTGGAACACAACTTCAACCGTCAGCTGCATCGATGACTCCCTTCGGCTCGGTCGCGCGCAGCCCCGTTCGCGCCGCGCGGTCCGGCCTAAAACAGCGTCCGGTATTCTTCGGTGCGCTCGGTGACATCGACCTTGCTCTTGACGTTGAACTCGAACTTCGTCGCCTTCACGACGTTTCCGGCGGCGTCGGTCTGCACGGGGATCTGGTACAGCTGGAGCTTCAGCAGGCCGGCCTTCTCGGACCAGCCGGTGAGCTTCGACGCCTCGTATTGGTCGTCCGGGAAATCGAGCGCGAGGTATCCCGTGAAGCTGTCCTCGGGCGCGAGTTCGGTGTCGCGCGACAAGAGGCGCAGCGTCCGGTACTCAGCGACCAACTGCTCGACCGGGAACGTGATGCCGACGTTCTGCGCGGCGTAGACCGCCTTGCGGCCCGCCAAGTAGTTCGTCAGCCGCTCCTGAAGCTCGCGCTTGGAGAGCACCGGGTAGTCGTTCCCCGCTTCGTCTTTCACACGGATGATCGCGCGGTCGAGCTTGAGCGCGAACTGCGTGTGATTGCGGATGGTCACCTTGAAGAACGGCGCCGGCAGGAGGCGCACGCCGACCGCTTGCTTGGATGCGGCGCCGTTTTGCACCACGTCCATGGTTGTCGTCTTGTATGTGGCTGGATCCTTGTCGGCTTCCGCCGGACCGAACATCCGGACGGTCACGGTCAGCCCGTCGCGGTCTTGTTCTGCGGGCGTCTCCTTGGCGAGCTCGAAGGTGAGCTTCTCGTCGCGGACAACGCGCGTGGCGACGCCGCACGCCGGAAGCAGCGCGACGGCAACAGCAATGAAGAAAATCTGGCGGTTCATGGGGATCCTCGACAGTCAGTGGCCTGACGCATTTGGCCAGGCGGGATGGTCGTGCAAACCGGTGGCCGTAGGTTGTCCACAGCTCGATCGGCTTGCGACATTGCGCAATACTCTGAAAACACGTAATAATGTACTGTGTCGGTCCGCGGACAATCCGCCGCGCGCCGAGCACTTATGACGACATCCGACGCCTTCTCCTCCGATCTCTGCCACGACTTCCAGCGGCACTTGATCGAGGTTCGCCACTATTCGCCGCGCACGGTTGTGGCCTATTCGACACTCGCTGCGGCGCTTCTCAGGCACGCCGGCGACGAAGCTTCGTTGACGGCACTTGACCGGCGGGGCGTCGTCGAGTTCCTGCGCCTCGACCGCGGCAAGGCGACATCCAAGGTCGGTTGGAATCTTCGGCTCACCGGCGTGCGTACGCTGTACCGCTGGTTGCAGGAGGAGGGCCGCGTGGCGCGAAATCCGACCGACGGTATCGAGCGGCAGCACATCGTGCAGGCGGAGCCGCAGCCGCTCTCCCTTGCCGAAATGGTCGCACTCGTGAACGCCGTGGAGGAGCACTCGCGGCCGGCGTACCGACGCCGAAACGTTGCGATCATCGTTACTTTCCTGCACACGGCTTTGCGCGTCGCAGAGGTCGTGTCACTCGACGTCGGTCAGGTTGATCTGGCCGAGCACCTGCTGCGCGGTGTCCGGCGTAAGCGCGGAAAGATTTTCGCCGCCGTGTGTAACGACGTTGTCGCCGCCTGCTTGGAGGTGTATCTGGTCGTCCGGCCGCGCCTGGCGCGACATCCAGACCAGCAGGCGTTGTTTCTCTCTGACCGAGGCGGCCGATTGTCAGTCCGCAGCGTGCAACAACTCGTTGCGCGGTATGCAAAAATTGCCGGCATTCGCCGACCGGTCACACCGCATCTTCTGCGCCACAGCAGTGCGACGCAGCTCGCATCGCTCGGGACGCCGCTGCGCGTCGTTCAGGAGATCTGCGGGCATTCGAGCGTGACCACGACGCAACGCTACGTGCACGTGGCCGACCGCGACCGCTTTGACGCCGCAGACCGGCTGGCGAGGGCGTTCCGTGAGGCAAGCGCGCGGGCGTGAGCCGCACGAGTAGGGGACTTGCATTCGGCGCGCATTCAGAGAAGGGCGAAGAGTTCAACGGCTCGCAAATTGGGACGTTGCTGCTCGGCTCCGCCTCGTTCGTTCGGTCGCAAATTGTACAGGACGACGTAGCAAAAGCTGCAACCGGAGACCCGCTTTTGCCCGGCCGAACCTTGACGTTGGACGGTTTCCTCGTCATACATCGGCGCACCGCCCCCAAGCGGCATCAAGCGCGCCCCCAAGCGTGTCCAACAACCAAGAACCCCGACGGAAGGAACCATGCCGAAGAAGAAAGGCACAGCATCAGAATTTATCTTGGATCTACTCAAAGCCCATCCCGACTACGAGATGCAAGTGAGCGACATCTACGAGGAGGGCGAGCGCAGGTGGACCCAGGCGAACATCAGCAACGCGCTCGCGCGGCTGCTCGAAAAGGGCTTGGTCACGCGGGTCTCCGATCCGGATCGCAAGGCGTGGTGGTCGATCGCGGGCTGACGGCCGGCAAGCACTGGTCGAAAGTCACCTACGCTTCGTCATTGGCGGCGAGGGCGGCGAGCAATCCCAAAACCAACAGGCCGCCGAGGACCAGCGGCGCATTGTTCGCAGACTCCGGTTGAGTGACCCGAGGGCGCGACGCGGCTCGCGCAGGATTCAAGATGGCAGCCAGTTGGTCTCGGACTTGACCAGCGCTTGGTCGCCGTCGCGGGTCCGTCAAAATCATCAATGCGGCCAGCGCTTTCACTGCAGGACCGGCGATTTTCGGAACCGCATTTCCCAGATCACGAGATCCGGTAAGGAGTTCCACGAGGGTGACGCCCAGCGAGTAGATGTCAGCGCTGGGCGCGTATGCACCGCCGCCCCGGACCTCTGGCGCGAGGTACCCCTCGGTACCGAGAGGACGATTAGTCATGTGCGTCCCAACTTCGGGGATTCGAGCGATTCCAAGGTCACCGAGTTTGACAAACGGGTAACCATCACGAAGCTGAATCAGCAGGTTGTCTGGCTTCACGTCGCGGTGAAAGCCGCCGACCTTGTGGAGGGATGACAGCGCCTGAGCGACGTTAAACACAGCCGCCAACACGGTCTGAGACGGCTGCCGATTGGCGACCCAATTGCGCAAGCTGCCTCCGTCACAGAACTCCATCACGATGTATTGGCGACCGCGATGTTCGCCGCTATCGAGAATATCAACGATTTCAGGAATATGTTGTGAGCGGACGAGGTTGCGGATCTCGCGCAGAGCGTTGTCCGCTGCCGCCGGACTCGACCCGAGCGGAAATTTCACGGCCACCCATCGGTTGGCGACCGTATCGTTCGCCTGCCAGGTTTCCCCAAAACCACCTGCGCCAAGTCGGGACGAAACCCAATATCGACCATTCAACAGTTCGCCCTGAAACATCTACCCTCCCGGTGCTACCTCGTCATCGTGTAGACACCGTGTCGGGCGAAAAGTAAAAAAAGCGCCGCCCCATCCTCTGCCTCTCGGCAGAACATGAAGCGGCAGTAGGTTCACGCGGCAAGCTGGAACGGCTCTCCGCACGTGGTGCACTGGATCGTCGTCGACGCCAGCGTTGCGCGCGCCACCCGTATGTTGTACGGGCACATACACGACGCCTTCTTGTACCGCCCGCCCTTCTTTGACGGTTCGCCGTCGTCGGGCGTTTCCGCGTCGTCGCCTTCCCCACTGTCAGTTCCCGCTGGCTTGCTTGCGCTCACCATCGGTCGCCTGTGCATGAGGACTCGCCGCAGGGCTTCAGTCTCGGCGTTGTAACGCTGAGCCGTTTCGGCCGGCATCGCCGTCAGCGCAAAGCCGTAGTGAGCGACCTGCGTGACGTCGAGTCCAAGCTCTTTGGCCGCAGCCTCGAACTTGCGGTTGTGATACTGCGAGCGGCTGCAGTCGTAGACACCACGCGCGAAGTTGAGCGCGTGGGCGGCCTCGTGCAGCAACGTCGCGACAATGTCCTCGGCTGAGCGGTTGAGGTGCTCGGCGACGACGACAACTTCGTGGAGGTTGCCGCCGTCGCCTTTCCTGCCGGTCCAGCGCAAGGCCGCGAAGTGGCCGAGCACGTTCGTGTTGGTGTGCGGGTTGGGAGCCGCAAGTAACACAACGTGCGGAACTTCAGGGTGGTTTTCCTGCACCGCCTTCCAGACGGCCGACAACGCGATGGTCAGTTCAACAGCGTTTCCGCCCATGACGGCACCTCCCGGTCGACTGGCTCCTCGCAATGCGGGCAGTAGTTGATGAGGATGGCGTCGCCGAAGTCGATGTAAGCGAATCCTTCAGCGCGCAGCCGTTGGACCTTGTGGAACTTGGCAAGCAGCGGCACAGCCCACGGCCGGTCGCAGTTGGCGCACAGCACGGTGCCGTCGCTGGAAAGCGGTGCGACGAGTGACATTGGTTTTCTCCTTGGTGATGTGGTGTTTTCAGTGAACGGTTTCGGTCGGTGTGACCCGTCCGAGTTCCGAGAGCGGCTGGGTGATGATGGCGACCGAGCTGAGGCTGTGCTCACGCGCGCCCTTCAGCAGCCAATGCAAAAGCTCCGGCGTGCAGTCCTCGGGCTCCGTGTTCGGGGGCAAGAGGACGAAGTGCACGCGGGTCAGCGGCTCGAGCTTCTCGACCGCTTTGAGCGAGCCGATCGATCCCGCCGGATCGCCGTCAAAGAGCACGGTGACATGGCGTGCCTTCGCCGCGAGCATGGCCTGGTGGTCGGACAGCTCGCTGCCCATGACGGCAACCACGGAGCGGATGCCGCGCTGGTGCAGCGCCATCACCGAGAAGAATCCCTCGACGATGACGAGCCCGAATTCGCCGTCAGCTTCCGGGAGCGCACGGTGCAGGTTGAATAGCACGCGGTCCTTGTGGAAGCCTTTCGGGAACCGGTACTTGCCCAAGTCCTCGGCGTCCGAGAACTTGAGCCGTCGCCCAGCGTATGCGACCAGTTGCCCGGCCTCATCGTGCACCGGGATGCCGATGCACCCAGCAAGGATTCCTCGCGCGCAGTAGCCGATGCCGAAGTGCTGCGCGGTTTCCAGCGACAGTCGGCGGTCCTCCAGGATGTGCGGGTGGTCCGGCAGCAATTGCAGCTCGAGGTCGAGCGGCGGGTTGACCGGCTTTTCCCGCTTGGCGGTCTGAGGCACGCTTGCCGGCGCCCGAGTCGAGGCCGGCGCAGGGGTTGCCGCGACGGCAGCTGGAACGACCGGCGGCGGATTGTCGTCGTCGAGGAAGAACCGCTTCAAGCGAAGCGCGGCCTCGCGGACGGTGACTTGATCCTTTGCAGCGACAAGGTCGAGTTGATTGCCGCCCTGCTTGCACCCTGTGAAGCAGTGCCAGAGGTTCTTGTCGAGGTCGACATGGAACGCCCTGGCGCTGTCGCCGTTGTGTACGGGACATGGTCCCACGAGCGTCTGACCGACTTGCTTCAAGTTGTCGATGCGGTAGTAGCGCGCGAGCACGTCCGCGATGGAAATGCGCGCGCGGATTTCACGAAAGTTGACCCAGTCCATGATGTCCTCCAGAAGAAAATTGCGAACCAGCGCCACCCGAAATTCGGGCGACGCGTTTGGAAAAATAGCTGATGAGAAAAGGGGTTCCGACGTCGCCACCCGTCCCGTGAGGTTCTGCGGGATGGGGGCGACGTCGGTTGGTTGAGCTGACTTACAGGACGACCGCGTTGCGAAAGTCGAGCGTCAGCTGCGGTTTTGTTGGCCGGTCACTCGCGTAGTTCGCGACCTGACCGGCGATGAACGCCGCCAAGCCCGCCGCGCAGTACACGGTGGCCTTGGCTGTGCACGGCGCCCGATACGCCTCGATGCTCGGATAGAGCGTCTCGTCGTACCAGGAACCGAATTGCCCGACGCAGTAGACCATGCCGACTTCAGCGCCCATGCGGGCGTCGATGTACAGCGTTGGTCGGGGCGTCAGGGCGTGCCAAAGAGCGATGCGCACATCCATCGAGTCCACGCAGCAAAGCGTGACCTCAGTGGCGCTGTTCCCGTTGAAGCGGTGTGGCTGCGCGTCAATGACGACGCCAGTCATTTGCTCCACGAGCTCGGCAAGTGCGTCGACCTTGCGCCGTCCCACGTCCGCCACGCGGTACCACTGGTTCGGCAGGTTGTGCGGCTCTACGGTGTCATCGTCGAACACGCGGATGCGCTCCGCTCCCGACTTGGCGAGCGCCAAGGTCGTGAACGAGCCGACCGCGCCCGCGCCAACCACCGTGATGGGAATCGCGGCGAGGCGCGGCACGTTGAGGACGTCGAGCTGGCGGTGAAAGTCCATGCGGTTCATCGGTCACCTCCAGTCGGCGACGTCGTCGTCGAAGTCGGGCCAGCCGCCGCGGTAGTTCGGCGTCAGCGGAAACGGGTGACGCGGGACGCCGTGCAGATCCGGCAAGAGCATGGGCAGCTGTTCGACCACGTGGGCGTTGAACAGCCGCTCGCACTCGGCGCGCAGGTTGTGGTCAGGCACGCTGATATCCAGCGGCAGGTCGTCGAACGTCAGCCGAAGCGGCTGCCAGACGTCGATCCGCGCTTTCCATTCGCGCTTCTTGTTGACCACGATGGACACGAGGCAGGTGTCGTTGGCGAGGCCTTCGATACATGCGTCGTCCTGCTGGCTCCAGAAGACGCCCAGCCGACCGTGGCTGTGAATCCACGCGCGGACGCGTTCTGGCTGCGGATGGGTGACGAGGAACTTGGCAAGCGCGTCCTGGTCGAGCTCGGTGCTCGCCGATGTGCAGACTTGGTCAAAGAGCTGGACTGCGCCGACGATGATGTCGTCGGCAACGGTCGCCAGGCACGAGAACTCCCCTGTTGCCAGGTCGGTCCAGTGCCAGATGCGCTCCATGGCCTCCGCGTCGATTCGAACCCTGAGATTCTGTTTCACTTTCATGGGTTTCTCCCAAGTTGGACGCTCTGGCTGCCGCGTGTATGTCATGGGCAGTCAGAGCGGTGCTGTTCGCAGTGACGAGCTAATCGTCGTCGCTGTTGTAGTCGGGGTCCCAGGTCTCGATATGGCGGTACGCGTCACGCTCGTTGTAACTGTGGAGAAACTCCAGAATCACGGAGACGAGCGCCGCGTACTGCCCTTCACCGAGGAGCTTGCCGATGCCCGGCCCCAGATTGCCCCAGCACGGCACGCCGTCCGAAGACACGTGCGGATGCGGGTAGCTGAAGCCGGCGTCCGACCAGATGTGCACCTTGTCTGCCGTGATGGTCAGCGTGTAGCTGCCCATGTGGTAGTCGGTGCTGTCGTGCTCCAATGTGAGCGGCGTCAGCACGATGCTCAGCTTTCCGTAGTCGACCTCGACCGACCCAACCGGTGACGGCATCATCTTCACGAGCGCCGCGAACTCCTCAGCCGCTTTCTGCTCCTGCGCGGGGCGCGTTGTCGCTTCGAGCGCCACGATTTGCTCGCGGAGCTCGCCGTTCTTGCGCACCAAGCCGGAGATCTGGCTGGTCAGGCGGTTGGCCTCGTACTCATTGTCGCGGATGGCGTTCTTCCAGTTGCGGACCATACCGTCAACGGAAGCGACCATCCACGACGAGAACTCGGCGCGTTCGCGCTGCCAGTCGTAGTCCTGAACGTACGCCGCTGCCAGAGGCAACGCCGCACCCAAGACTGCTTCCAGGATGAGGCCGGGTTGAATCTCGCCAGGCACTTCAAACAGGTGTTCGAGATCGAACGCGAGCCGCACGCGCCGCCCTTCGACGGACGCGAGCACGAAAGACTGCTCGCCGACGGCCAGCTCGACTGGTTCACCCATGTGCGGGCGCCCATTGACGAGGTCGACGGTCGTGACGCCGTCCTTGTAGGGAATGCGACATTCGCTCGCCGTGCCCGCGATGGGACCGAGGAGCTCGATTTCGCGGCGAAACGGCGCGGCTTCGGTGTAGCGCGCAGACCAGCGCTGGTAGCGGATGGTGAGGTTCAGCTTGGCTTGCCAGTCAGCGAGATAGGCAGCCATCGTTGGGTCGCACGGATGCATGATTTCCTCCGACCCGCCGAGCCGCCTCCGGTTGAGGGAGACGACTCGTGCGGGTGAACAGGGTGGAAGCGAAGGTCAGCGCGCGCCGCCCTCGACCTTGGGGACCAAGGTGATGACGTCGCCGTCGGCCAAGCCCGTCGTGGTGGACGCGCCGAGGCCGTTGACCGAGAGCGCATGGCCCTGAGCCGGAAGATCCTCGTGTTCGAGGACCTCGCCGACCGTGGCGCCGGCGGCAGCTTCGCAGTGGCGGGCGCTGTGCCCGAGACGCAAGACTTTGATCTGCATGATGACATTCTCCAGTTGCCGGTTGGGTCGCGAGGACCGGCACCTCGTTGGGTTCGTTCCGAGATCGGAACGGCCCCGCTGGGTAAGGCTCTAACGTCGAGCCGCCCCTTCCGGGCTTCTGCAAGGCAGCAATCCCGAAAGGTGCAGTTCGATGGCCGGGCCGGAGGCGATGGCGTCAAACGGTCAGGTCTGGGCACGCGTCGACTCCGCCTGCACGGATGCGGCGCGCGTGCGCTGGCGAAGCGTCAGGTCACCAGCGCAGCGGCCGGACCTGGGTCACAGGCCGGAGCCCCAGAGCGGACCGTTCGACAGGCACCCGGTCACGTGCCCGGCGGCATGAATGCCTGGGCGATGTGCCGGTCCACCACCTGCACTGGCGTTGCGAAGCGCCTGGCAGATTGCGTGCGGATTGCGGCGACCCGTGCCGCAGCGTCGGGCGGCGTGGGCACCGGCGGCAAGAGCCGAGCGGAGAACGGGTCCAGCGCCTGCCCGTGGGCAAGGAGCTTCACGACGGCTCGGCCCGCCGGCAAGGTGGACAGGTCACCGGACGAGAAGGGCGGATCGACCTCGCTCTGGAGCACGCGCGCATCGTCAGCCCCAACGCGCATGATGACCAGCGATCCGACGTTGCCGCGAACCGCATCCATCAGGCCCGGCGGCAGCTGCGCGAGGTACTGGTGCGACAAGGTCAGGCCGACGCCAAACTTGCGCGCCTCCGACAGCATCGTCGAAAGCGATTCCGTCACGAAATGCTGGAACTCGTCGACGTAGAGGAAGAACGGCGGAGCGCCCGGCGGCCGACGCATCGCCGCCAGCTGGATGGACGACAGGAGCAGGCTGCCGAGCAGGCGACTCGCGTCTTCGCCGAGGCGACCGACGGACAGGTTGGCAATGAGCACGCCCGAGTCGTCCATGAGCTGGCCGAGGTCGAGCTTGCTGCGCTGCTGTCCGACGATGCGCCGGATTGGCTGGTTTGCAACGAACGCGCCGAGCTTGTTCAGCACCGGCGAGAGCGCTTCGGCCTGGAGCTGCGGCCGGTAGCTTGGAAACTCGACGGTCCAGAACTGCCTGACCACCGGGTCGGTGATGCGTGCGGCGACTTTCTCGCGCAGCTCGTCTTCGGTCAGGAAGCGGTAGAGGAAAAGGAGTGTCGCCCGCGGGTCCGCGACGACGGCGAGGATGGCGCTGCGGAGCACGTGCTCTAGTCGCGGTCCCCACATGTCTGCCCAGTGTTTTCGGAACACGGCGACAAGGCCCGAGGCGATGAGATGCGCATCCAGCTGCCCGCCGCCTTGGCGAAGTACGTTGAAGGCGACAGCGTTTTCTGGGTCCGCGGGGTCAAACAAAACGGTCTGGTTGGTTCTGGACTTGGGAACCAGCGCAGTGGCGGCCAGCGCCAGATCCCCGTGCGGGTCGAGCACGCCGACGCCGCGGCCGGCGGCCAGGTCTTGCGCGATGAGGCGGAGCAGGAGCGTGGACTTGCCGACCCCGGTCTTGCCGATGATCCAGACGTGGCGCAGGCGGTCGTCCGGCAGGATGCCGAACCGGTTGTGCGTGCCGCGGAAGTCGGTCTCGGCAAGCGTGAGGAGTGGCGATTTCTTTGGCGGGTGGTCATACATGCGGATGTGGGTAAGTCTGTGGATAAAATTGATAAAGTGGTTCATTTCTGCCAGACGGCGTCAGCAGCACGGGCGGTGGAATCGTTTCCCCGGGGAAATTGGCAGTCGGTGGATGTACGCCGAAGCGCAGCAGGCGTTCGCCGCCGGGCACGTCGCGGGCGAGGCGCGCCAGGTGCTCCGCCCGGCGCCAGGTGGGCGTGAGGAACACGACGGCCCGGATCCAGGTGAAGCCAAAGACGCGGCGAAAGTAGCCGACACCCAGGGCAGCCCGATAGCGCAGGAACTTGGCGCGCACACTGGCGTTGCCGCCGCGCGGATCGGCGCGGATGATTTCAAAAAGGAACGTCTGAGGTCCCGCACTTCCCGGCCCTGGCGTGGTCACGGCGCCGTCGGGCATGACGGCATGCCGAAAGCGCTGCGTCTGGCTCGCGGCATGGTGGAGCCGACGCAGTTGATGCTCTCGGGTGATGACGGTGCGCGGATCGGTGGCCTCGGCGGCTACCGCCACGTCGGTGAAGACAAGGTGGTGGCGCATCGTGGCGAAGCCGTCCCGGTTCTGCGTGGGCGTATGTGGGATGTCGGTCAGGTTCCGGTGCAGCCGTTTGGCGACGACCTCTGCACCGGGAAGCGCGAGGCAGTACAGCGGCCGACCAGTCCAGGCGTCGCGGACACCGGGTACCTCCGGCGGCAGAAACAACCGGTCGAGATAGCCCGCGGACCATAGTCGCCGTAGTCGGACTTGCGCGACGCGCTGGTTGGCACCGCGGAAATGGAGCTGGTGCACATGGGCCGCCGCGAGGAATCGGTGTCGGTACACGGACAGGAGCGCGTCCACGTCTCTCGTAGTCAGTTGAAACGGTTGCGGTTCGGTCGGGCGTTTGTGACGGCTCGTCATAGTTGTGGGTTGCAGTTCACCGCGCGGCACTGGCCCGCGTCGGTCATGGTTCAGATCCTTTGCCGTTCCAGCCGTGTTGCTGTTGAGCCCTCGCTGCCCGCCAGTCCGGCACGTTGGAAGCCGGCGCCTGTGGCGCTCGTGCTGGAAACGAGTCCGGCGGGCGGGTGCGAGGTAACACGCGCGCATACCGTCGTGGGGCGCGGTTCGCCGCGCCACCGACCCCGGTAAAGGCATTGACGCCCCGAGGACGCCGGTCAGGCTGGCCTCGGGTCTCAGCGGCAATTGATCTTTACTGGGGTCGGGGGCAAGGCCCCCGCGACGGTTGCGCTCGTTCGCCCGTTGGTTGTGCGGTTTTGTTGGTTCGGTTGTCGCGGTTGCCTCTTCGTTCCAAAGGACGAAGAGGGTGGACGTTGGGTTCGGCCCGGTCGGTTATGGTTTGTCATCCAGCTTGTCGAGGAGTCTTTTCAGGATTTGTTTCGCCGGCATGAGACGGCGTTGCACGTCGGTAGCCGTCCGGCCGCTCGAGCTGAGCCCGAGTTTGACGACCGAATAGCGAATGGCGGACACCGACACGTCGGACTCGCGGTTTTGTTTGTTGGCGCGCATAGTTCGATGGTTAGTTGTGAAATGGAAGGTCAAGCTGTTCGCCCGTTGGCGCTGCCGCCGGTGCGACACTTTGGGCGAGTGCGATGCCGGCGGCGAGGAGAACGAGCGGTCCACGCCGATCGAATGGCGACAGCCAGCCCGTTCGGCGTGAGATGCGGACGTGGCGTCGAAGCGCCGGGACAGCGGTGAGCGCGTAAGCGGCGATGCTACGCAGGCGCGCGTCGTGCAGACCGAGCGCTTCGGCGACCTCCTTGTAGGTCGTGGTCGCAATTGCCTCGGCCGGAAATCCGGAACGGGTATCCGTTAGCAGCTTCGCGCTGTAATCGGCGGCGAACTGTCGCGCGCCGTCAAGCAGAACCTCCAGCGCGGAGCTGCGTGGCTTGCCGTGTCCGCGAATCTCGATGATGTCGCGGCCGCAGGCGCAAACCGATACGGCGCCGGTGCTTCGGCGCAGGACGACAACAACATTTTGTCCGGGGACGGCCGTAGGGAGAGCGACCAGTTCCTCGACGGAGCAACGAAGGGCGCGAGCGAGCGCCAGCCACGCGCGCAGGGATTCAGGAATCTTGCGCGTGGTCTCAAGGGCGCGGAGCTTGCGCACCGGGATTCCGGCCAGGACAGCAAGTTGCGCCTGCCCGAGCGAAGTAGAGCCATGAAGTTGTCGTAGATGACGCAAGCGGAGAGCGAGTGGGCGGGCGCTCTCTGCGTCGGGTAAGTCAAAGGGCATGGTGTTGGGGCCAGCGTTGGCGGGCCGTGTGGGAAAGTCTGCCGGCCGGCATGTCACTTTTGGACAATGGGGCCGGCTGTTCGCCGCCGACCGCGGAGGGGGCACCTCCGGCGCACGATGGCGCGTGCCAGATGACGACTTCGGCCTCCGGCGGCAGCGAACATAACCCATGATACCGGAGAACTTCTGAACCTGTCGCGGGGTCCAGGCGGCGGCTTTTGACCCTTTTGTGCACATGTTGGTGCCGAGGTGAACGAACGGGCGTTCGGCGACTCGATGTCCTCTGGGCCGGCATTCGACCTACATGCTGGTAAGGCGGTCGCTTTCCGCCGGTTTTGGGGCTGACGTCGGTCGAGCAACACGTGGCACAATAGATAGATGCATAATATTTTACCCAAATCACGAGTTCGCGGCCTCCTCCGCCCTTGGCACGCGGTCGTGATCGACGAGCAACTCGTTGGCCGCTTTCGCTCACTCGTCGAGAAACATGTCGGCGCGCCACTGACGTGGTCGACCGATGAAATCCGCAGTTACATTCGAACGTTACTAAAACTCATTCACATCCTCGTCCAGGAAAACGAGTGCGATCTGGACCTGAGCTAGCAGTAAAAATATGAAACTTATCATGTACGTGAGAAAATCCACTGAATCCGAAGACAAGCAGGTGATGTCCATCCCTGCCCAAGTCCGCGAACTGAGCGCCCTCATGGCGCGCCAAGGTCACTTGCTCGTCGGCGAGCCGCTAAGCGAGCAACAATCGGCGAAGCACCCGGGGCGTCCGGTGTTCGCGGAAGTGTTGAAGTTGGTCCGTTCAAGGAAGGCGGACGGCATCGTGTGTTGGCACCTGGACCGTCTGGCGCGCAATCCGACAGATGGTGCTGCCATCATGCAGGATCTGTCGGACGGTCGACTCAAAGCGGTCGTGACTCCTGACCGCACATACACCGGCACAGGCGACGACGGGCTGATGATGTGCATAATTTTTGGCATGGCCACGAAGTATTCCGTGGATCTGTCGAAAAACGTGCTGCGCGGCTATGACGAAGCCGTGCAACGCGGTATATATCCTTGTGCAAATCTTCCACTTGGCTACATGCGTGACCGCGAGACCAAGCTCTGCATCCCGGACCCGGAGCGCTGGGACAAGGTGCAGGAACTGTGGCGCCGACGCATTGCCGGCGAACAGGTCGCGACGCTCGTCGATGTGGCCCGATACGAAATGGGCTTGCGCACCCGCACCCCGCGCCGGAGGACTGAACGTGGCGCGAACCGGTACCAGCAGAGGTTGGTGGCGCGGGCGTATGTGTACAAAATGTTCGACAACCCGTTCTACGCCGGCCTCATCCGATGGCGCGGGAAAGCAGTGCCCGGACAACACCAGGCCATGATTACGCCGACAGAATTTTATGACACAAAACTTGACCGGCGAAAAAAATACCGGACCCACTCAGATCTGCCCTATCGCGGGCTCATGACCTGCGGGGAGTGCGGCCGGGGTGTTGTGGCTGAACGCCGCACAAAGCCATCGTTGGTCAGCTACGTGTACTACCGATGCTTGGGCACCACACGGTCGCCACGACAATGCAACGCCCCGGCGGTCACGAAAAGCGAGATCGACCGGGCTCTTCGTGAAACAATCGCACAGGCGACGCTGCCGAAGGAAATCGTCTCGCTGCTCCTGGACGAACTTGCGGGACTCTCGCGCCAGAACGTAGAAGCGGAAGCAGAAATTCAACGCCGTCGGCAGATCGAGCTGCGCGATGCCCAGTCCAAACAGGGACGCCTGTTACAGGCATTCCTCGCCGGACTTGTGACCGAGGAGGAGATGGCATCGGAGCGTGGACGTCTTGAGTTGCTCGTCGGGCGTGCGTCAGCGGCGGCGTCAGAGCCCGACGCATTCACGAAACTGCTCGGACTGCTCAAAGCGAAGATCTTTTCGCAGAACGATGCGCTTGAACGATTCGATGATGGGGACGATACAAAAAAGACCGCCCTTGCGGGCGCTCTCTGCTCAAACTTGGTGCTGAATGGACGAAAAGTGGCTCCACGACTGGCCGAACCATTCCGGACACTGGCTGCTTTTTCTGAAAAATCCATTATGGTGGGCGCAGATGGACGCAGCTCGGACGTTGACGAGTTGATGCAGCGACTTCTTGACGCGTGCACTCGCATGTCGACGACTCCGTGCCATAAGCGTGCGGAAGCGATTATAGTTCATCGGTTGACGCGCGCAGCAGACGCTCAGCAGTAGTGTCGCGCGATCCGCGGTGCTAGAAAACTCACCGCTCGGATCGGTGCCCGCCACGGTCCAGTCGTTGAGTTGTTTGCGCCACATGTTAGCGTCGTGGTAAAATGCGACTTACATAATCACGACACACATCCATGAAGGAACCATCGACGTTCGGTGCTCCGCAAGTTGGGACCGAGAATAAGACTCCTCTGGAGCGAGAACGGGACCTCCTCATCGAGGAGTTGTTCAATATTGAAGAACATTACATTGACCAGCATACGTCAGCAGCGATGACGGCCGCGCGCGGCGCAGATCCTCAAGTGGACATCGCAAGCAGAGAAATGATGGCGCAAATGCAACGAATGATAGTTCTGGTTAGGCGCTTGGGCCACATCACTCAGGAGAATTGGAGCGAGTGGTTTAATAAGCGAGGTAAGTTTCTCCCCCGACCTGAAGACAAAGCCTAATCTTCATGCGTTTCACGGTCCTGTTAGTCGCTGAATAAGACCATAGACCTCGGCCCAGGGTTGGCCCGTGAGTCTGCCCCGGGCCGCCTGTTGCCTGCGGCTCACTTCCTGGACCTCGGGCGGATAGTCATCGTCGGCGGCAATGCCGACGAGAATCGACTTGAGGTCATTTTCGCGATGTCGCCAACCGTTTTCCACCAGAACTCTCCCTATCTCAGGCGCCAGGTGCTTCGCGGATGTGATGATGTCCCGCAGGAAGTCGGTCTCAGTTGAAGGGTGCAAAAACAGGCCTGCGATGGGAGTTCGAAGGCGAGCTGCCGCAGCTCGCAGCGGGGACGACTCGTGTGAACTCTTGATGCCGCAAGCCGCGTGGCCGAGCATTTGTCCTAACAGCCAACGCGCCAGATCCGCTTTCAGTGTGGTAAGTATGCTCAACAGCGGCCCAAGGCGACCAATGTGGACAATTGTTGCGGAGTCTGCCCCCAATAACCGCCAAACGCGTTCGACCGCATCGCGGGTCGGGTTATCTTCAATCACGACCGCCCAGCAATCGAAGAGCGAGACGAGCGCCTTGTCGTGTCGCTGGAGTGGCGACAGTGTCGCCAAGAAGTCCCATACATCTGGATTTCCAGCAAGTTGAGGATTCTGACGCAAGGCAGTCGCCACGAGGGCTAACGCAGCCACGCGAAGCGGCCCAAAGTTTGACGGCACCAAGACCCCGGCCTGTTCGCGGGCGAGTGTCTGCCCAGTGGCTCTTTGCAGGCACTTTGGCAGATCGACATGACCCCCAACAATTAACGCAAGTCGAATGAGTCGCAACGCGCGAGCACGACGTTCGAAATTTCCATAGACAAAATCTCGCTCCGCGAGTTCAAGGATGACCGGAGCGTAGACATTTAATGATTCAATAATCAATGATTGAGTGCCTGCTTGCCCAGCGAGCTCCGCCTGACCGATCCCAGGGTCGTCTGAGTCGTCCGTCGCGAAGCGAGGACTAAATCCAGTGAACACGGAGTCAGTCGCGGAAAGAAAGTGAGCGGCTCCATCCACTTCGGCAGCAGTGGAAAGAACCGCGAGCGCACGCATCAACAGCATGTCATGTGCAGCGAAGGGCGCAATCTGAGGAAGAAATGTCGCCGCTGGCACCCGCCAGCCAAACGGATTTGACGACTTCCGATCATCTGAATTGCCGAAGATCACTTCGACCACAGAACGGGCGGCCGGAACATTCGCGGCAGCTGCGATGCCGACCAATGGCGAGAGATCTCCCGGGACACTCCAACGTTCAGGCGCTTGAAACTGTGGATGGTCAAATACTCTATGCAGGGTCTCCGCGGATAGATCCCGATAGGCATGCCGAAATCCGATGAGCAGCCAGTTGAGATCTGAACCACTCGCCAGGAACAGGTTCTGGACCCAAATCACGCACTCTTCTGGGTCATGTGCAGGGTCGGCTGAGGCTTCCGCAAGTAGGACAGGAAGCGACACACGGCCGAAAAGTGCTCTCTTTCCTACAGTCTCTAATTCCACAAGAACTTCGCTCGACGAGGCGCGGAATGACGCTGAGCGAGCCAGCAAGATGCCTAATTGGTTCGCATGGACCTCTGCGTTTGATTTGTCTGCGTCACCGAGTCTATCGGCGAAGTCAGAAAAGCTGCCTCTTTGGTCCGCCAAGGTCGCCAATAGTCGACCGAGCCGCCGGCGAGTCTCTTCCTCATGTTCGACGGCCGCTCGCACGTGCGGATGAATTGACCAGGCGCCGAGCGTTCCGAGTCCCAACGCGGACGCAGCTTGCGGGTGACGTTCGAAGCAGCTAATCACGTGGTTGATTAGCTGGGTTCTTCGAGGTGACCGTCCACTCTCGCTTACCAGTCGACGAATCTGCATCCGCCCAATCTCAGCGGTGGTGGGAGTGTCAAGCAGATTGAACATTGCCGTCGCGTAGTTGACGATTGCGTCGCTGTCCAATCCGGCAGAGACAACGGATGCCACAAGGTCCAACTCTCCCAGCAGGACGTCGGTTCGGGTCGGCTCGCGAATCGAAAGCATCTCGACGAGCCGGATGAACGGTGCCAGAAGCCGAGAAGTCGCGTGTGCTCCTTGGGGGGAAACGAGCGGCCAAAGTCGCTGCGCCAACCAGAACGCGTCGTCTTTTCGGTGTCTTGGAATGTTTTGAGCATCGATAATAAAATCGGGCAGTTCCGCCTCAAACCTGGCATCGTCGAAGATCAGGACCAGGGCTTGCTTTAGCGTCTCCGACCACGGAGTCTCCGAACGAATGAGGACGCGCAGAGCTGTCCGGCGTCGATTTCCGTGTGGATGATGAAGACAGTGCAGTAAATCAACGACAATTGCCGGGTCCTGTTCACGATCCCGCAGCAGGAACAAGCACTCCAAGACAGGTTGGAGCCACATGGATTCACCAGATTCTGCTAACTGTTTTGCGCAAATGGCGTATGCGTCCGTGTTTGCAATTCGAAATAGTGCCCGCGCCGCGGCGTACTCAAGAAGTGTCTGATGCCGAAACCGCGTCCCGATTGCCCGTCGGACTTGAGCGCACGCGACGACTCCGCGTCGCTCCAACTTCTCGACATCCGCCCGGGACAAACCAGCAAGTCCGGTTGGGGGCAATTCAACTTCTACTTGACCTCGCGCCAGCATCTGCAACGCCAGTGCCTCAACTGCCCGACTAAGGGCTCGTGCAATATTAACTCGACGATCCAAAGCACTCGTGTATAATCCTCAGTATGAGGAGCGACGAGCAAATCTTCCGACAATACGCGCTTCTGGCGGAGCATTTGGATGAGCGCGGCCGTCGGATGTGGGCCGC
>CAITYF010000190.1 GCA_903896545.1 uncultured Myxococcales bacterium
CTACCGACCCACGCGGACACGACCGGGTTTTCAACAAGCGTGTCGGTACTGATGACGTGAATCGTCTTGTGTCGCTGTTCCGGCTTCAGCTGCTTGAGGGCGAGCCAGACGAGCTGCAAGACAGCCGTGGAGTCTTTGCCCCCTGAATACCCGATGATCCACGGTGCGGTGTCTTCCAAGTAGAGCGCGCAGATCTGCTCCACGCGAGCGGCAATCGTCGCTTTGAAGCCCAGTTCGTCGAAAACTGACGGATTCCGCTTCGGCGCAGGCTTTGTTTCAGGAGCGGACATGATCACCTCGCAAGTATGCGTCCTCTTGGCGTTGTTCTTCGGGCGAGAGCACCAGTCCGACTGCGGTCTTCACCGCGTTCGTGGTCAACAGTACGTTCTGTCGGCCCTTACTGACCTGCCCGCCGATCGTCGCGCGGCCTTCCCAATGCGGCGACGAGCGCGCCCAGTCGAGCGAGCGGATGCCGGCAAGGCGGTCCTTCCAGTCCTTCGGATGCTCGCGTAGCAGCGTAGCTCCCGCGCGGCCGATCGCCTGTAACACCACCCCGTGGCTATGGATGTACTGCTGACGGACATCACCAGCGGTCAACTTGCGGTCGCGGACGTAGTGCCATTCCGGAAGGTGGGTGGACAATGCCTCCCAAAACTCAGATGCCAATGCGCCTTGATCTTCGCCGGTCAATTCCCCGTGACCAGCAAGAAGTTCGGCCGTCGCGGCGTAGATTGAGCTCAGCGTAAATAGCTTGGATGACCGTTGAGCCAAGGTTGTCTTTTCGAGTTCGACCAGGCCTTTGAAGACGGAGGATCTCGTGACGAACCGGCGAACGACGTCTGCCCGCTCGTCGCGGTGGTCGTACAGCACGCCTAGTGACTTTGAGGGTCGAATCGCGTAGCGGTTGAGGTCTGCGAACATCTGCTGGGCTCGCTCCAGGCCCTTGTCCAGGAAGAAGACAACAGAGATCGTTTCGTCACCCAAATCAGGCCGCTCTTTGAGAGCCGCTTCAATCGCCGCCCTGCGGTGCTGCCCATCGTTGATCAGGATACGTGCGGACATGTCGACGTGCAGCGTGCCGAGGCGGAAGTCGTTGTCGGCGTCGGACGGCGCGAACTCGACCTGCCCATCGATCGATGCAGTAATGGCTGAGAACACGTACCCGCTAGCGTTGTCTAAGATGTAGCGCGACATCTCGGGGATGCGCCCGCGGTTCAGCACGCGCTGGGCGCGGAGTTCGGGCGCAATCTCTTCCTCGTCGTAGTTGAAGATGCGAGGAAGTAGCCGTATCGGGCACATGGAGACGTAGTACTCCCGTCCAGCTTGGATGCCGCGTATCGCTGGAAAGCTGTAGCCATAGCGTGTCATGATGTTCCTTGTTCGCGCAGGTCACAGCGTGTCTGTTTCGTGCGCGGGCCGAGTATGTCAAAATCGAAACGTACATGGCAAGTACCAGCGGCCAACTTTGGTCGCGGAAATGGTGTTCGTCAGAAGGGGCAACATGCCGCGGGAAGTACTGAGAACTGAGCCGATCTATTTGGACTGCAATGCGACTTCGCCAATCGAGCCGCGGGTACGCGATCTCGTAATCTGCTTTCTGGACGAGGAGTTTGGCAATGCCGGCAGTCGAACCCACGCCTATGGCACTCGGGCGAAAAACGCGATCGAACGCGCCCGGCGCCAGATATCCTCGGTGGTCGACGCCCAGCCGGACGAGGTTTTCTTCACGAGCGGCGCGACGGAGTCCGACAACCTGGCGATCCTTGGTCTGGTGCCGGAGCTGGAGAAGCGGGGCTTGAAACACGTCATCACATCTCAGATCGAACACAAGGCAGTGTTGGAGCCGTTCGACGAACTGGAACGGCGCGGCTTCAGTATGACGCGTCTGCCAGTGACTGGAGGCGGTTACGTCGAACCGGACGCGTTGACGGCGGCACTTCGCCCGAACACAGGTCTCGTTTCCGTCATGCACGCCAACAATGAAACCGGCATCCTTCAGCCGATCGTAGACCTGGCCGGAGTGCTGAACCGACATCCGGCGTATTTCCACGTGGATGCGGCTCAGGGGTTTGGCAAAGACTTCCAAACGCTTCGCAACCGGCGCGTCGACCTGATTAGCATCAGCGGGCACAAGATCTACGCGCCAAAAGGGATCGGGGCGCTTGTCGCCCGCCGTCGGGGCTTCATTCGGCCGCCCCTGACACCGCTGATGTTTGGCGGCGGTCAGGAGCGCGGATTGCGTCCGGGAACACTGCCAGTGCACCTGATCGCTGGGCTCGGATTGGCGTCGGAACTCGCTGCAGGGGAAGTCAACGTGCGAGACGCGCACAATCGCATGTTCCGGCACGCGCTGCTTGAGGCTCTCGCCCCGTTCTCCCCGCGGTTGCAGGGGGACCAGGAAAGGTGCCAGCCACATGTCGTGAATTTGGCGTTTGAGGACCTTGATTCGGAAGCCGTCATGTTGGCGTGGAAGGACCTCGTTGCGGTTTCCAACGGCTCCGCCTGTACGTCTCATGCTTACTCACCGAGCCACGTCCTCTTGGCGATGGGTGTGGAGAAGACAAGGATTGATACTGCGTTGCGGCTGTCTTGGTCGCATTTGACGGACCTGCCGGATCTGGTCTCGATGGCCGCAGCGGTATCGCGGCTTCGGTAGATGTTGCCTGCGCTGGGGTGCCAGCAGGCCATCGTCTCGGTTTGTGGGAATCCGTGCCGACGGCCGCGTACCAGTTCTGGCACGACAGGACCCAGCGGCACGCCCGGAACTCGGCGGGTGCACTTTGACCAGCGCCGCCATTCCAAGGTGGTCAAACGGCCGGCATGGCGCACCCGGAAGCTGGGCTAGGACTTGCAGGTGGCCATGCTGCCGGGGCCGAACGAGCCGTCCGACAGGGTGCAAAATGCAATGGTTCCGCGGGTATAAGAGCTGTGACTCGAAAGAGTTTCTCCGTAGCCCCATGCCGCGACGAAATCCGACGCGACATCAACCCCTTCCAAGGAGTTTCCCATGCAGATTCGCATTCTTCGCCTCGGTCATTCCGCCCGCCACCACGAAGCCGCTGCCGGCGCCACCGTCGGCGAAGTCCTCGACGCCGTCGACCTCAGTGCCCAAGGCCACGCCATCTCGGTCAACGGCCTCGGTGCGTCCACGACCACCGGCTTGAGCGACGGCGACGTCATCACGCTCGTCCCCAAGGTCGAGGGCGGCAGCAAGTAGCACCCGTTCCCCAACACAATCAGCCGGCTGGCCCGCTTCCGCTGTGCGCGGTTGCGGCGCCGGCTGGCGCGGAGGCAAAATGCATTGTGACCAGACCATGGCCGCGTACCTGCTCGACTGGCAGGCCAAGCTCGGCCTGACCATCCGTTACCAGCGGTGGTCGGCGCGCTACTCAGACCCGGCGCCATTCCGCCGGGAGATCGAACTGCTGGGCCCGATCACCGGCCCCGCGACGGAGTGCCGGTTTCCCTACCGCGACGGC
>CAITYF010000191.1 GCA_903896545.1 uncultured Myxococcales bacterium
CGGCGATCGACGTGGCCATCGCGGCGACGGGCGGCAATGGCAACGCGCTGTCGAACTTCGTTGTGCAATCGTTGGTCGCGACCCACACGGGTACGCTCGCGAGCGTCGACGCCGACATCAAGACGACCGCGGCGCAGGCGTGCGACATGTACGTCTTCACCGGCGGCCTGCCCGGTGCCGGCGGTACGCAGACCGGTACGAAGGTGACGTTGAATCTGACGAACACCGCCGGCGTGTACACCAAGTTCACGTTTACGGCCTCGGCCGCGACGAACATCGTATCCGGTTCGACCTACTACGTGGTCCTGAACGTGCCGACGCCGAGCGGCAGCCCGACCATCGAGACCTCGCCGACGTCGGGCGCGGGTACGAACCCGTACGCCAGCGGTCAGACCTGGTTCGTCACGGGCTCGCTCACCGGCGCTTACACCGCGCTCGGTGGCGGCAACACCGACTTCCACCTCACGGCCAACGCCGCGTCCACGACGGGTATCGACGAAGGCTGCGATGACGACGCGGACACCTACTGCGACTCCAACATGACCACGGTCGGTACGCCGGCGGTGTGCACGAAGGGCGGCGGCGACTGCAACGACATCAACGGCGCCATCAATCCCGGCGCGCCGGAAGTTTGCGGCAACACGGTCGACGAGAACTGCAGCGGTGGCTACAACGACATCAACGCGCAGGGCTGCACGCAGTACTTCGCGGATTACGATGGTGACACGTACGGTAAGGGCTCCAGCTCGTTCCAGAAGGCCGTCATCAATGAAATCCACTACGGCAGCAACGCGTTCGCCGGTGCTGGCGCTCTGGACTCGATGGAAATCCTCATCACGGCCGACTGGACTGTGACGGATCTCGCGACCATCTATTTCGGCGACTCCAGCACCGCCGGTGCCGCGAAGTTCGGTGCGTTCCACCTGAACCTCGGCGGGTTGGGCATCACGACCCTCAAGGCCGGTACGATCATCAACGTCGGCGGTAAGGGCATCATCACGACGGAAGACACCGCGTACAATCCGGCGAGCGGCGACTGGAATCTGCAACTCTGGGCGGATGGCGCGTACGTGCTGACGGATCTTGCGGGTGCGGACTTCGCCACCGCGGACATCGCGTGGGTGGACACGAGCACCACCGGCTCAACGTCGATCGACTCCTTGTCTTGGGCGGGTGCCCGCACCGGTTCGCCGTTTGGCGTGCTGACCAAGGCCAAGCTCAACACGGCACCGTCGGTTGGCAGTCCCTACGTTCAGTTCACCGGCGACATCTCCGGCGTGGGCGTTGCCGGCAACTACACGGTCGGCGCGACCGGCACCCCCGGTTTGCCCAATGGCGCCAAGAACACGCAGTTTGTGACGTTCCTGCGCACGTTGTCGCTCAGCGGCGCGGGCCAGTGCACGTGCACCGCGGTTGCGCCGTACTCCGCCACCAAGGGCGGCGACTGCGACGATGGCAACTACCTCGCCAGCCCCGGCCTGCCGGAACTCTGCGACGGCATCGATAACAACTGCAACGGCGTCGCCGACGAAGGTTGCGACGACGACGGCGACGGCTACTGCGACTCCGCGTTGACCAGCATCGGCTCGCCGGCGGTTTGCCCGTCGGGCGGCGGCGACTGCAATGACGCCAACGCGGCGGTCCACCCGAATGCGTTGGACGTTTGCGGCAACGCGACCGACTTCAACTGCGACGGCGTCGCGGGCAGCGTCGGCGGCACGGGTTGCACGACCTTCTACTGGGACGGCGACAACGACGGCGCGGGCGTCAACGTCTCGCAGTGCCTCTGCGCGGCCACCGGCAACTACAAAGCGGCGACCAACAACGACTGCGACGACACGAACGCGAACATCGCACCGGGCAAGACCGAGAGTTGCTCCACGGCGTACGACGACAACTGCAATGGTTCGACCAACGACGTGGGCGCGACCAACTGCATCGCGTTCTACAAGGACGTCGACCTCGACGGCTACGGCGCGAATAGCGCTGCCAGCCAGTGCCAGTGCGCAGCGCAGGGTCAGTACGTCGCTTCGGCGGCGGGCGACTGCGACGACACCAAGGCAGCGATCAATCCGGGTGCGACGGAAGTCTGCGACAACATCGACAACAACTGTAACGTTGGCGGTTCGACGGTTAGCACGCCCGACATCACGATTTCGACAACGAACAACAACGACAACGCGCTCTCCAACTGGACGGCGCAGACGTTTGTTGCGGGTCAGACTGGCAACTTGAAGACCTTGACCATTCAGGTGCACACGACGGGCACGGGCAGCTGCGGCGGTAGCGGTGCGACGGCTTGTACCAACGTGATCGACTTGTTCGTCTACAACAAGCTGCCGGCGAGTGGCAGCAATCCGGCGGCGGTGCAGTTGGGTGCGGTTCAGGCAACCGTGCAGAGCGCGAAGTCCCAGTCGGCCAGCACGTGGCAGACAGTGACGTTTGACCTGTCTTCGGCTTCGGTCGCTTTGACTAGCGGCACGACGTACGCCTTCGTGCTGCACGTGGTCTCGACGCAAGGCTCGCCGAATTTCCGGAATCCGAACATTAATGCATACGCCAATGGCAGCGCGTACTCGACGGGTTCGGGCTCCGGTAGCAATCCGGTCGGCAACTACTCGACATTCGGCAGCGGATCGAGCGACCGCGATGTGCAGTTCTCGACTGTCGTGGACGTGGTCTCCGGCGGCACGACGGTTGACGAAGGCTGCGACGACGACGCGGACTTGTACTGCGACGCGGCGATGTACATCACCGCGGCGGCGACGTGCACGAAGACGACCAAGCCGGCGGTTAACTCAACCAAGCTGGGCGATGACTGCAACGACACCGCGGCGACTGCCAATCCGGGCAGCACGGAACTCTGCGACGCCCTCGACAACAACTGCGATGGCACGACGGATGACGGCTGCGACGCGGACAAGGACGGCTACTGCGCGACCACCCGGACAATCGTCACGGGCGGCTTTGGCGCGGGCACCGCGTGCTTCAACCAGGCTGCGGCTGGTCTGGGCACGGACTGCAACGACCTGAACTCGTCGGTCTACCCGGGCAAGACGGAAATGTGCGACGCGGTTGACAACAACTGCAACGGCTCCGTCGACGAGAGCTGCGACAAGGACGGCGACAAGTACTGCGACTCGGCGCTGACGACGGTTGGCACGCCTCCCGCGTGCACCTTCGGCGGCGGCGACTGCAACGACAACGCGATCGCGATCAACCCCGGCGCTGTTGAAGCGTGCGACTCGATCGACAACAACTGCACGAGCGGCACGGATGAAGGCTGCAATGACAACGACGGTGACGGTTACTGCAACGGCGTTCAGGCTGCGGGCGGCAAGTGCCCGTTTGGCGGCGGCGACTGCGATGACACGAAGGTCAACGTCAACCCCGGCAAGACCGAGGACTGCAGCACGGCGTTCGATGACAACTGCAACGGCCTGACCAACGAGACCAACGCGACGAACTGCACCTACTGGTTTGTCGACGCGGATCAAGACGGCTACGGCAGCACCTCGACGGCGCCGTCCTGCATGTGCCAGCAGTCCGCGGTCGGCGCGACGCCGAACTACTCGGCGACGAACGGCGGTGACTGCTTGGACAGCAACGCCGCGGTCAACCCGGGCGCGGTGGAAATCTGCGACGGCTTGGACAACAACTGCGCGGGTCCGACCAGCACGGATGTGACGGTTGCGGGCGTCAATACCTTGACCGGGTTTGCCTACATCGGCCAGACCTTCAAGGCGGTCGGTACGGGTAGTCTCGTGTCCGTCACGGTGAATTACACAGCGAACACGGTGGCAGCGTCTTCGGACCTGTACGTCTTCAGCTCGATCACCGGTGGCGGTGGCGTGGGCACGCTGCTCGGCAAGGCCAGCTCGACAGTGGCGGTTGGCGCGTCGAGCGTCACGTACACGCTGGGCGGCCAGGTGTCGATGACTGCCGCGACGAGCTACGTGTTCGTGGTGAAGGCGCCGTCCACGGCGACGATGCAGACCAGCACGGCCAATCCGTATGCGAACGGCAACCTGTACCAGAGTGCGGGTGCGCTGATCGCGGGTCCGTACACGTCGGTCGCGGGCACCGACGTTGCGTTCACGACCAAGATTTCGTCCGGCTCCGGCATCGACGAAGCGTGCGACGCGGACGGTGACTTGCACTGCGCGGTTGGCAAGCTGGTTGCGCCGGGCGCGCTCTGCACGTCCAACAAGCCGTTCCCGACGACCGGTAACACGGCGACGGGCGACGACTGCTTGGACACCGACGCGACGGTCTACGTTGGTGCGGTTGAAGTCTGCGACAACGTCGACAACAACTGCTTGCTCGGCGCTGATGAAATCTGCGACGTGGACAACGACGACTACTGCTCGAACAGCGCGATCCTGAAGTCGGGCGTCGCGGTGGCGACGTGCATCTCGTCTGGCGTGGGCACGGGCGCGGTCGGTAACGACTGCAATGACGGCGCGGCCAACATCCATCCGGGTAACGCGAGCGTTGAAGATTGCGCGACGCCGGGCGTGGACGAGAACTGCAACGGCACGGACAACGAGCTGAACGGCAGCCACTGCACCTTCTACTACAACGACTCCGACGGCGACGGCTGGGGCGTTGCGGTGAACAAGCAGTGCTGGTGCAAGGCGACCGGCACGTACAACTCTTTGGTCATCAATGACTGCGATGACACCAATCCAGCCATCAAGGGCGGCGGCGTTGTCGAGACGTGCGACGGCAAGGACAACAACTGCAACGGCGTGACGGACGAAGGTTGCGACGACGACCAGGATGGCTACTGCGACAAGACCATGAGCACAACCGCAGGCGCCATCACGGCCAAGACGTCGAACCCGAATGCTTGCCCGAACACGACGATCGTTGCCGGCTTCGGCGATGACTGCGACGACACGTCCAAGAACGTGAAGCCGGGTCTCGCGGAAATGTGCGACGGTCTGGACAACAACTGCAACGCCTCGGTGGACGAGAATTGCGACAAGGACGGCGACCGTTACTGCGACAAGAACATGGTCACAGTCGGAACGCCGCCTGCGTGCAACCTGGGTGGCGGCGACTGCAACGACACGGCGGGCGCGACGGGCCAGAGCATCAACCCCGGCAAGGTTGAACTCTGCGGCGACACGTTGGACAACAACTGCAACGGTGCGACGGACGAACAGAACGCCAGCGGTTGCGTCAACTACTACTTTGACGGCGACCAGGACGGCTACCCGATCAACTCGTTCCAGTGCATGTGCGCCAACAACCTGCAGAGCTTGCTCTACACCGTGCCGCTGAGCGGCGCCCTGTTGAACAACTCCGCGCCGACGAGCGGCACGACGTTGGACTGCAACGATAACCCGGCGGCGGGTGGCGCAGATGCCTACCCGACGCACGCGGAATGGTGCGACGGCTTGGACAACAACTGCGTGGGCGGCTTGGACGAGCAGTGCGACAAGGACGGCGACACGTACTGTGACGCCGCCAAGGTCACGAAGGGCACGCCGGCCGTTTGCACCAAGGGCGGTGGCGACTGCAACGACACCGCCGGTCCGGGTGCGTCCATCAATCCGGGCGCGACGGAAATCTGCGACAACGTGGACCAGAACTGCAACAGCGTCATCGACGACAATGCAGCTGCTTGGTGCACGGGCGCAGGCCCGCTGTCTGGTGCCGCGAACAACGCGACCGTCGCGTGTGTTTCGGGTGTGTGCCAAGTCACGGCGTGCGCCACGGGTTACGCGAACATCAACGGCACGGCACTGCCTTGCACCGCGGCGCAAGGCGGTTGTGCGGACGGTTGCGAGTGCAACGTGAATGACGCGTACGAGCCGGCCAACAACACCTGCCCCGGCGTTCAGGTCGCGCCGAATCTCGGCAACATCCTGCGCGACAACGGCAACCAGGCGCTCGGCGGCGGCAACACCGGGCAGAAGGTCACGCTCACGGGTTCGCTCATCTTGGGCTCGGACAACGACTGGTACTACTTCTACGCGCAGGACGCTGACGACTTCGGCGTCAACGGCCAGTACGACCTGTACACGGTTCGCGCGTGGTTCCCGTCCAATCCGACCAGCGCGGTGATGGAAGTGTATCGCGGCTCTTCGACGTCGCAGCTCTGCCCCGGCAGCGCTGGCGCGAACGCCGTGCAGTTCCAGAACGGCGCGGGCAAGCCCGCGTGGTACCCGCTCGGCTCCGTGCCGGCCGGTTACAACACGCCCAGTTCGTCGACCCCCGCGGGCTGGAACCAGGTCTGCTGCGGCGACACGGACTTCTGGTGGTTCACGTCTGGCAACAACTACCGTCAGGGCCCGTCCAACTACTACTCGGAATGGGGTGAGTGGCCGTGCTGGAGTGGCGACACGTATGACACGTGGGACGTGCAGTCGTATCCGTCCGCTGGCGGCACGTACGGCGCGTGGTGGATCGCCTACGGTTGGTTGGTCGGCGCGACGCCCGCTGGTGCCAACGGTGCGGCCCACGGTCCGTTCCCGTACGGTTACGACGCGCACCGTTGCGCGGATGACAGCGCGTGGTACGCGATTCACGTTTACCGTGCGGCTGGCACCAACGCGAGCCTCTGTGCCCCGTACACGCTGGAAGTGTCGAACGGCACGTATCCGGCGCAGTGGTACGGCCACAATGAGCAGGGCAAGAGCGGCTTCTAGTCGCATCGCGTGAGACAGAGGCGGACCCCGGTTGTGCAAACAGCCGGGGTTCGTCCGTTTTGCTCGATACCCGGAATGAAGTTGAGCCGTCGGTGCGTGGTCGGGGAGACAGGATTCGAACCGGCAAGCCCGCGCGCCGGCGCAGACCTACAGGCGGCAACGCGCACAGCGCGTCATGCGGGCGCGGCAGGGGCGGGATCTTGGGGTTATGCGGGGTCGGGGAGACAGGATTCGAACCTGCGACATCCTGCTCCCAAAGCAGGCGCGCTACCGGACTGCGCTACTCCCCGATTCTCATTTTCGCACCAGACACCGAGCCGTTCTGGGTTGGAGCGGCGGGCGCGAAGCATCGCCGACTCTGTATCTCAACGTCAAGCGTGGTTTGCTGTCGGTGGCTAATGAAAATCGCGGCTCGCCGGCATTGGCACCGGCTGGCTGAGCTCGGGCGTCCACAGCGTGTCCGCGATCAAATGCACGACGCCATCTTCCGACTGGATGTGCCCGGTCACGCCCAGCAGGCTCGCGGTGCGGGCGATCACGCGGAAGCGCGTCATGATGTCTTTCCAGACAACGAGATTGCAAAAGCCGGTTTCGTCTTCCAGCGTGAAGAACGTGACGCCGCTCGCGGTGCCTGGGCTTTGCCGGCAGATCACCAGTCCGACAAACCGCACGCGCTTACCGTTGCGCATTTTGTTGATGTCTCGCGCGGTGGGCAGGCGGCGGTCGCTGAGTGCGGGTCGCAACGGCGTCATCGGGTGGCCGCGCGTGGAGAGCCCGCTGCGGCGGAAGTCCCAGCCGATCTCACCGCCCGGCCCCAGCGGCGCAAAAAGCGGCAGTGTCTCGTTGTGCAAGAGCAACAGCGGCTCGCGCGTCCGATGCGCCAGCGCGCGGACTTGCCACAGCGCTTGGCGCCGATCCACACTCAGGCTGTCGAGCGCGCCCACTTCAGCCAGCGCGTCGAGCGCCTTCTTGTCCAGCCGCGTTTGCCGCACAAAATCGTCCAGTCGCGCGTACGGCGGCGGCGCCATCTCCAGCCGCGCGCGATGCAACACGGACAGCCCGTGCACGAACTTCAGGCCCATCCGCACCGCGCGTCGCTCCATCGTGCAGTCCCAGGCTGATTTCTGCACGTCGATTGGCAGAATCTCCAGACCGTGGCGCTTCGCGTCCTCGATAATGGTTGCCGGCGAGTAGAAGCCCATCGGCCAGGCGTTCAGGAGCGCGCAGGTGAATTCGGCCGGATGGTGGCACTTGAGCCACGCCGTCACGTAGGAGATCAGCGCGAACGACGCCGCGTGGCTCTCCGGAAAGCCGTACTCGCCAAAACCGCGAATCTGCTGAAATACGCGTTCGGCAAACTCCGCGGCGATCCCCTTCTGCGCCATCCGCGTCGTCAGCTTCTCGTGGTGCTTGTCGATCGCGCCCGATTTCTTCCACGCCGCCATGTCGCGTCGCAGCTGATCCGCTTCGCCGGGTGTGTAGTCTGCCGCGACCATTGCCAGCCGCATGACCTGCTCTTGAAACAGCGGCACCCCCAGCGTCTTCGCGAGCACCGGGCGCAGACATTCGTGCGGGTACTCGACCACCTCTTTGCCCTGCCGCCGCCGCAGGTACGGGTGCACCATGCCGCCGGTGATCGGTCCCGGTCGCACAATCGCCACTTCCACCACCAGGTCGTAAAACGTCCGCGGCTGCAAACGCGGCAGCATCGCCATCTGCGCGCGGCTCTCAATCTGAAACACCCCCACCGTGTCGCCGCGGCTGATCATCTGGTAGGTCGTCGGATCCTCCGCCGGGATCGTCGCCATCGTCAGTTCCAGGCGCTTGGTTTGGCGCAGCAGATCCAGACAGCGGTGGATCTGGCTCAGCATGCCCAGCCCCAGCAGGTCGACCTTGAAAAGCCCCAGCGCTTCCACGTCGTTTTTATCCCACTGAATGACGGTGCGCGCTTCCATCGTGGCGTTTTCGATCGGCACCAGCGTGTCGATCGGCTCGTGACCCAGCAGAAAACCACCGGGATGCACGCCCAGATGCCGCGGAAAATCCTGAATTTCGTTGGCGAGCTCCAAAAGCAGCCGGTGCGCCTGGCTCTCCAGGGCAAAGCCCGCGGTTTGCAATTGCGCCGCGTCGATGTCCTCGCCCCACGACGACACAAAACGCGAGGCGCGGTCCAGATCCGTCTCCGGAATTCCCAGCACCTTGCCCACCTCGCGGATCGCCGACTTGCCGCGAAAGCGGATCACGTTGCACACCATCGCCGCGTGCGATCGCCCGGTTTGCACGCAGGCCGCCGGATCGTCGGCATTCTTGGCCGCGGGATGCAGCGGATCGTAGCGCCCGTAGACGTGCTGAATCACTTCCTCGCGCCGCTCGTGCTCGATGTCCAGGTCGATGTCCGGCGGCTCGGCGCGCTCCAGCGACAAGAAACGCTCAAAGAGCAGGCCCATCCGGACCGGATCAATCGCCGTGATACCGAGCACGTAGCAAACCGCGGAGTTTGCCGCCGAGCCGCGACCTTGGCAGAGAATTCCCTGCGCGTTGCAGAACTGCACGATCTCCCACATCGTCAGGAAATAGCCCGCGTAGTCGAGTTGGTGGATCAGCGCGAGCTCCTTCTGCAGCTGCGCGCGTACGTCGTCCGGCACGCCCCGCGGGTAACGCCACGCCGCGCCTTGCCAGGTCAGGTGCTCAAAATGCTGCGCGGTGGTCGTTCCGTCCGGCAAGCGGGCGAGCGGGTAGACGTAGCGGAGCTCGTTCAAGGAAAACTGGCAGCGATCGGCGATCGTCCGCGTCTCGTCCAGCCACGCGGGTTCATCGGCAAAGAGCCGGGCAAAAGCTTCGGGTGCCAGCAGATCGTGCGCCGCGTTCGGTTTCAGACGTTGTCCCGCGCTGTCGAGTGTCAGCCCCAGGCGAATACACGTCAGCACGTCCTGTAGCCGTCGCCTTGCCGCATCGTGGTAGAGCACCTCGCGACCCGCGACGCCGCGCCAGTTCAGGGTTTGCATCAGCGCGCGTAGCTGCCGTTCGCGCGGCTTGTCCACTTCCTCGCCGTGCCGCGCGCAGAGTGCGTAGGCGCGATCGCCAAAAGCGTCCGCCAGATCGTGCAGCCACGGCGCGTGCAGATCGGCCGGCGGCTGGTGCACAAGCAGGAGCAGCCCTTCGGCGTGGGTCGCCAGTTCCTGCCACGTGTTGAGCGCCACGCCCTTTTGACAGCGCCGTCGACCCAGCGTCGCCAGGCGGCACAGGTTGCCATAGCCCACGCGGTTCATCGCCAGCAGCACGGGCGTCTGCGGCTGCGCGGCCGCGACGTGCTCGGGCAAAAGCAGCGGCAAGTCCGGCAGCGTTTGGGTCACGGTCAGCTGCGAGCCAAAAAGCAGCTTCACGGGAACGTCCTTGGCCGCCTCGTGCGCGCGCACAATCCCCGGCACACCGTCGCGATCCGTCACCGCCAGCGCCGGAAGCCCCAGCTCGTGGGCGCGCTGCACCAGTTCGTCGGGCCGCGAGGCGCCTTCCAGAAAGCTGAAATTCGTCTTGACCCACAGCGGCACGTATGGCGCGCTCATTCCAGCACGCCGTGGCAGAACCAGCCGCCGCGGGCGGGCTCGTGGAAGACCCAGAGCACGGTGCCGCGGTCGGTGGTGGCGTAGCCGTAGTCGCGGCAGCGGTCGGTTTGGCTGAGCGAGCGCCACCAGCCGCCAGCGAGTCTGTATGGACCGTCAAAATGCACGACGGTTTCCTGACGAAACGGTGCCAAGCGCCACGGCCGATCCCCCTCTGGCTTGGGCGGCAAACGCACGGGCTGACTCAAGAGGCGCCGCACGACGTGTAAACGCGGCTGCTGCGGCAGGCGCACGACGTTATCGGGATCGGCCGGTTTGCGGACCGTCTGAATCTGCAGCTTCTTCAGCGGCTGCCAGGCAAACTGTCCTTCGGGCAACCACGCCGATCGCACCGTCGCCGCGACCACCGCGTCGTCGCCAAAAAGCGCGCGCAGCCGTGCGAGTGCCAAGGCCGCTGCGTGCGGATCGCGCTGACCTTGCAGTTTCCACAGCGCCAACTGCTCTGCCGTTGCCGCCACCCCGTGCAATTCCAGCCGCAGCGTTTTGACCGCGGCTGCAAGCGGCGTGCGATCC
Source organism: uncultured Myxococcales bacterium (assembly GCA_903896545.1). GTDB lineage: Bacteria > Myxococcota_A > UBA9042 > UBA9042 > UBA9042 > CAIYBN01. The sequence goes on from CAITYF010000191.1 coordinate 10,793, forward strand.
AGGGCCAGCCGCACCAGATCGAGCAGCTGCAGTTCCTGCAGCGTCGGCTCAGCGGGCTGGAGGAGGAGTGGTTGCGCCACGGACGACTGCACATCGAGCACCAACAGCACCTCCAGCTTGGCCACGGCCTGACGACGTGCCACGAGCAGCGGGATCAGTTGCGCCAGCAGCGCCTTGGCGGCAAAAAGCAGGCGCTCCGCGTTGTTGTCCGGCGGCTCAAAATCGCGGGATGCGACGGGTTCCGGCATCGGCAGTTCGGGGGCCAGCGGCATCGGCACGTCGTGCGCGAGGCGTCGCCGCAGCATCGCCACTTGCAGACCCATGCGCTCGCGCAGCGCGGTTTCAGGCAGTTGCGCCAGCTCGCCCAGCGTTTCGATGCCCAGCCGCTCCAGCTCGTCGCGCAATTTCGGCGCGATGCCCCAGGTCGCGCCCAGACTCGCCAGGTGGACGCGCGCCGCGGTCTGCGCTTCTTGTTCGGGCGTGGCAAAGAAACGCACACCGCGAAAGTGCCGGGCGATCGCGTACGTTGCCAGGCGATCAAATCCCAGCACCACCGCGGCATGCCAGCCAGCATCGAGCAGCTTCTGGCGGATCGCCGCGCTCCAGCGCGTCTGCACGTCGGGCAGCGGCAGGTCCGGGTAGAAGCGCGCGAGCCCTGTCGCGTCCAGCCAGAACACGCCGGGCTCCTGACGCGCGGGCTCGACAAGCGGCGTGAACGTCCGCAGCACTTCCGCGATCGCCGTAATCGCGGCTTGTTGCTCGGCGTCCGGCACCAGCCCCGCGCGCAATTGTGCACACAGACTCAGCGCGTGGCCGTAACGCGCGCCCGTCCGCACGCCCGCTTGGCGCGCCGCGCGGTTGGTCCAGAGCACCAGCCCTTGCGGGTGCAGTTCGTTCACGATCACCGCCGGCAACGTCGCCAGTTCCGGTTCACGTCGCACCAGACACTGCAGCGGCAGGGCAGGCACGTCCACGCATGCGAGGCGCTTGTCCTCAGAGCTGGAAGCCATCGGGACCTCCGCTCACTTCCGCGCGCAGTGTCGCCGGACCCAGCCGCTTGTCTTTTTTCACGTCCAACTGCAACCGCCGCGGATCCTGACGATCGCGCGCCACGGTCAGCCGCAGGGAAACGAGCGAAGTCTGCAGAAAACCTTGGTTTTCCTGCTGAGGTGGCTCCGGCGTCAAAAACACCAGCGCCGCCGCGTGTTTTTGGCACAGGCCCAAGAGGCGCCCCAGCGCGTTATCCAGCGACCGCGAAGCGTCCAGCGCACGTTGCGTTGCTGCCGTCGCGTCGATCGCACACAGGCCAAAAGCGCCCGATCGCAGCAGCACGTCCGCAGCGCGCAGCTGCGCCTGAAAATCCGCCAATCGCAGCATCGGCAGGCGATCCAGCGCCACACCGGCGCGCGCCAGATCCGGTGGAAATGGCGTGCTTTCATAGGTTTGCAGCCATACCGCGACGTCGCCAGCGGCTTGAACCTGCGTCGTCACCTGCGCCAGCCACGCCAGCCACATCGACCGCGCGCCGCCGACCACTTCCACCAAGCGCCCGACCAGATCCGGCCAGTCCAACCGCTGCTGCCCCGGTCGCCGTGCGCGATCGAGATCCGCCAACGTCTGGAATTGCTGGAGCGTTTGCGCGGCGGTCAGGTTGTGGGGCAGCGGTTTCATCACCGCCAGTATACTGAACAGGTGTTCAGTGTCTACGGGGATCTGACGGGGAGGCGGGGGCTTCTTTGGGGCGAATCCGGCCGAAGCGGCCGGACCGCGCTCTATCCGTCGCGGACCGGCTGACGCCGGCGCCAGCGCGAAAGGGACTCGACGCGGAGCGCCAAGACCCGCATCGGGGCTTGGTTCTGGACGTCCGACGTCCAGAATCGGTGGCCCGGTCCCCGCTTGCGGGGATTCGCCCCGATCAAAATATCCCTATCCGACCCTCAAAACTGAATCCCCCCGTCCACGTCGATCGTCCGGCCGTTGAAATAGTCGCATTCCAGGCAGAACTTCACCGCCAGCCACAGGTCTTCAGGTTGACCCACGCGGCCGACCGGAATCATTGCGGTGAACGCTTCCAGGGCTTTTTGGTTCATGCCCGCGGTCATCGGCGTCGCCACCATGCCCGGCGCGACGCAGCAGACACGCACACCAAACGGCGCGAATTCCCGGCTCCACGTCACGGTGTTCGCGGAGATCGCGGCTTTGCTCGCCACGTAGTTGGACTGCCCGCGGTTGCCGTGCCGCGCGATCGAGCTCATGTTCACGATGACGCCCGGCTTTTGCTGGGTCTCCGCCATCGTCGCCACGACTTCGCGCACCATCCACATGGCGCCGGTCAGGTTGATGCCCAAAAGTGCGTTCCACTTGGCGGTGGAGAAGCGCTGCACCTCGCCGGTCGCGCGATCCTGCTTGACCAACAGACCGTCGGCGATGATGCCCGCGTTGTTCACCAGCCCGTTCAGGCCGCCCATTTGCGCGTTGGCCCACTGCACAAAAGCCACGACATCGGCCTCTACGCTTACGTCCAGCCGACGCCGGTGCACGCTGGCGGGCAAGTGGCTGAGCGCGACTTCATCGACGTCGCCCGCGCACACCTGCGCGCCTGCTTCTGCAAGTCGCGTGGCAAAATGCGCGCCCATTCCTTTGGCCGCGCCCGTGACGATGATTTTCAGATCAGAGAGTTGCATGACGATTTTCCCACCGGCCAGCAGATGGCCGTGCGTAGGCTAACAACAATTCGCCGTCGCCGCAGGAGCGTCCGCGCAAATTGCGCCTGTGCTTGCCACGCTTTTGCGGCCCGCGTTGACGTCGCCGGTGACACGCGAAAGACTGCGGGCATGGCCCCATTACCCCAAAGTCCAGCGCAAACCCGCGAGCTCGCGCAACTGCTGCGCAACAACCGCGCGTGGTCCGACGCGATCGTCGCCCGCGATCCGCAGTTCTTTACGCGCCTCGTCGCGCAGCAAGCGCCTGAATTCCTGTGGATCGGCTGCTCGGATAGCCGCGTACCTGCCAACGAGATCGTGGGGCTTTTGCCTGGCGAGCTTTTTGTCCACCGCAACATTGCCAACGTGGTCGTGCACACGGATCTGAACGCACTGTCCGTGCTGCAATTTGCCGTCGATCTGCTGGGCGTCAAACACGTGATCGTCTGCGGTCACTATGGCTGTTCGGGTGTTCACGCTGCGCTGACCCGGCGTCGCGTCGGGATCGCAGACAACTGGCTGCGCCACGTCCAGGACGTTGCGACCAAGCACAGCGCGCACCTGAGCCCAGCGCTGCCAGAGTCCACGCTGCACGCGCGCTTGTGCGAGCTGAACGTGCTGGAACAAGTCAGCAATGTCTGCCAAACGACGATCGTGCAGGACGCCTGGGATCGCGGTCAGGAGCTCACCGTGCACGGCTGGATCTACGGGCTGGAGCACGGCCTCATCGCGGATCTCGGCGTGACGGTTCAGAGCAACGCCGATTTGGCGGGACAGTTCGAGCGGAGTCTGACGCGGTACGATTAGCGCTTGACGAGCGAAAACCGCGTGCCGAGAGGCAAAATGGCAAGTCTAAGAAAATTCTTAGACCTCTCACAAGACCGCGACGCGCAACTGTGGCAGTCTTTGCAGGCTATGCGGACTGCCTTGCCTGCCATCCTAGTCGTCCTTCTGCTCTCATCGACCGCGTACGCGCTGGACTTTGACGCGGCAATTGGTCTGACTCCCAACCTGCCACAGTTTCAGGCAGCGCAAAAAGCCCTGCAAAAACGTGTGGAACTGGACCGTTTGCTGCCGACGGCATCGGGCAATCCGGAAATCGCCTTGAGTCCGGGCGTAGGCTTTGGACCGAGCGGTACGGGGCCGGCGCTGGAACTGATGCTGGCGCAGTCGTGGAATCTGGGCGGGCTGAGCCGTACGCGGGAAGAAGCGGCCAAGGCGGAACGCATCGCGCTGACGGCGGATATGCGCGCGCGCCAGTTGCGCCTGAAACTGGATGCCGCCCACGGGTGGTTGCTGCTGGCGGAGGCACAAAAACTGCTGCAGGCGTCGCAAGCCGAGCAGGCGCTGGCGGGTGAACTGCAACAGATCACGCAAAAAGCGGCACAGCGCGGGGCGTTGACGGCGGCGGATGCAGCGGAAGCGCGGGCGTTTACCGGTGAGGCGGAACTACGCGCGGTGTTCTACGAAGGCGAGGTGCACGATCGCGCGGCTGAATTGGCTCGCCAATGTGCGCTGCCGACGACGCCGCTGCCGGAAGCGACGGGCAAGACGCCGGTTGTGACGCTGCCGGAAGCTGCGGTGTGGCTGCAGTTGGTGACGCGGGCGGCGGACTTGCCCGATGCGCGGACGCGGCAACTTCAAGCGGACGCAGAACGGTCGCGGGCGGCAGAAGCGCGATCGCAGCACGCATCGACGCTGCAAGTTGGCGGACTCTTTCAACGCGACGCGCTGGGTGACATGCAGGCGCTGGCGACGGTCGGGATTCGCTGGGCGGCGTTTGATCACGGCCAGCGGGCGGCGGCAGTAGCGGCCGAGCAAGTGGTGCGGGCGGAAGGCGAGGCGGCGCAGGCGAGCCACGACGGCGCGCACCTGCTGGCGATGGCGTGGCATGAAGTGGAGCACAGTCGGGAACGGGAAGCCGTGTTGCGCCAGAAGATCCTGCCCGCCGTGGAAGACTTGGTGCGGTTGCGCGAGCAGGCGTTCGCCCGCGGTGCGGCGACAGTTTTTGAGGTGTTGCGCGCGCGCCGCGATCGAAGTGAGGCGTTCAGGCGTCTGACGGAAGCTGAAACGGAGCGCGTGTGGGCGGAAATGAAGGCCTGGCTCCTCCACGAAGCGATGAACGAACGCGCCGAATCACCGGGCGGAGGACAGCCGTGAGACACCTGGAGCGACTTGCAAAGACCCAGACTGCGCGCGTCGGTGCTGCGTTGCTTGTGGTTGCGCTGACCGGGTGCGGCCAAGCGCCGCCGCCAGCTGTTGCGCCGCCGTCAGAAGCCAACGCCGCATCGAGCGTGGAAACGCGCTGGTTGACCGTCACACCGGCCACGGATCAGGCCATTTTGGAGGCGACCGCCTGGACCGTTGCGGCGCCGGGCGGCGTCGCGCTGCTGACAACGACGATTCGCGGACGGATCGAGCGCGTATTGGTTCGGCCCGGTGACCGCGTCCACGAGGGCGACGCGCTTGTGGTGCTGCGTGCGCCGGAGTTGGTTTCAGCCGTTGCCGCGCGCGCTTCCGCGCAAAAGCGCATCACGGCGTACGAGAAACACGTCAAGGAACTCGCGTCGCTGCGCAAGGACGGGCTGCTGCGGAGCGCGGAGCTGTTTCAGGTGGAAGCGCAATTGGCCGACATCCAAGCGGAGAAGTCGGCAGCTGAGGCGATTTTGCGCGGTGCAGGCCTGGATGATCGCGCCGCAACCGAAGTGCAAACGACCGGCCTGTGGACCCTGCACGCGCCCATCGACGGCGTGGTGCGCGCCCTGACGGCCGAGATGGGCGGACTCGCTGAGCCGGGCGCGCCGCCGCTGGTGCAGTTGGTGGGCGATCGTGCCGCGCGGGTCGAAGCCCACTTGCACCAGGCGCTGCCAGCGGGCGTCCGCGTGCGCTTTGAGCCGACGCAAGGGCCGGCGATCGACCTCCAGGACGCAGCCACCGCGACCGCGATCGACCCGCAAGACGGCAGCCTCGTGCGCTGGTTCGAGCCGACAAGTCCGGTTGATCTGCCGACCAACCTGCGCGGGCGGCTCGTTGTTGCTGCGCTGCCTGACGGCGCGTTCCAAGTGCCGGCGCGTGCGCTGATGCAGCGTCCAGATGGTGCCTCAGTCGTGCTGAAGCAGGGAAATTCAGCGGTGTTTCGGCATGTGGAAGTACTCGCGGGGTCGGGTACGTCGGCAATTGTGCGCGGTTTGCAGAAGGCCGACGTGATCGCCGCCGAGGCGGATCGGTCGCCCTTGGCGCGGCCGCCGGAAGCAGGCGAGTAGATGATCGAGGCGATTACACGCTGGTCCCTGCATCACCGCAGCTTCGTGCTGCTGCTGACAGCCATGGCTGTGGGTCTCGCTGGCTTTTTTGGCTCGCGGCTGCGGCTGGATGCGATGCCTGACGTCACGGCCAACCAAGTGCTGGTGCTTACGCGTGCACCGGGGCTGGTGCCTGAAGAAGTCGAGCGCCTCGTCACGCGGCCGATCGAAACGGCGCTGGGCGGCGTGCCGGGAATGGTCGCGCAGCGCAGCTTGTCGCGTTATGGCCTGTCGTCCGTGACGGCGGTATTTGCCGACGACGTGGACGGCTACCGCGCGCGGCAGGTGATTCAAGAGCGGCTCAACCTTGTCTCCGCAGACCTGCCAGTCGGTGTTGAGCCGCCAGAACTCGGGCCGCTGACCGGTGGTCTAGGGGAGATTTACCATTTTGCCGTGCGATCGCCGGAGCGCACCAAGGCGGAACTGCTGGAGCTTGTGCAATTGCGCATCGCGCCGCTCCTGCGGCAAGTGCCCGGCGTTGTGGAAGTGAACTGGTGGGGCGGTGAACGGCGCAGTCTGGAAGTGTTGGCGCGTCCCGCCGATCTCGCGCGCCTGCACCTGACGATCGCAGACTTGATCGAGGCGCTGCACAAAGCGATCGGCGCAGCGCCAGGCGCGTCTGTGGCTGCCGGCGGTGGACAAGTCCTGCTGCGCGCGGTGTCGTGGCCCAATCGTCCGGAACAACTGGCGGCGGCGATCGTGCGTGCGCCGGCGGGTGCCGACCTGACGTCGGTGCGCGTCAGCGATGTGGCGGACGTCGTGGAGGGCGCACTGCCGCGCATCGGCTCCGCGACCGCAAACGGCAAAGGCGAGACCGTCTACGTGATGGTGCAGATGCTGCGCGACGCCAACGCGCTCGAAGTGACCCACGGCGTGCGCGCACAGATGCCCAAAGTGAAGGCGATCCTGCCGCCCGATGTCCACCTCGATCTGATCTACGACCGCGCCGAGCTCGTGGGCAAGACGCTGCAGACCGTGGGCAAGAACCTGCTGGAAGGCGGACTGCTGGTCGTGGCGGTCCTGCTCCTGCTCTTGGGTAGCTTGCGCGCGGGCCTTCTCGTGGCGCTGTGCATTCCGCTCAGCATGATCGGCGCGGCGGCGGGCATGGTCTGGGGCGATATCGCGGGCAACTTGATGAGCCTCGGCGCCATCGATTTTGGTCTGCTGGTCGATGGCGCTGTCGTGATGGTCGAAGGCCTCTTCCACGTGCTGCAAACGCGCGATGACCCACGTCCGCTGCAAGAGCGCATGGAAGAAACCGCGGTAAGCGTCTCGCGCCCGGTGTTCTTCAGCGTGCTTGTGATTCTGTTGGTGTACGTGCCGGTACTGTCCCTGCAAGGCGTGGACGGCAAGATGTTCCGGCCCATGGCGGCCACGGTCATTTTTGCTCTGGCTGGCGCGCTCGTCTTGTCGCTGACGTTCATTCCTGCGGCCGCGAGCCTGCTGCTACGCCCCAAGGACGTGCCCAAACGCGAGCCGATCGTGCTGCGGGTCGCTCACAAACTGTACCTGCCGGTGCTGTACAAGGCGATCGCGCATCCGTTCGTCGTTTTTGCCAGCGCGGTGGTGCTGTTGGTTGTCGGCGTGCTGCTCGTGCTGCGTGCGGGTTCGTCGTTTGTGCCGCAATTGGATGAAGGTGACTTGGTGGTCCAGACAACGCGGTCGCCCGACGTGTCTTTGGAAACCGCCGTGGATGCGGCGACTCGGATGGAGAAGGCGCTGCTGGATCACGTGCCCGAAGTGCTGCAGGTCGTCTCACGCGTGGGCAGCCCGGAAGTGGCCACCGACATCATGGGACTGGAGCAGGCCGACGTCTTTGTGCGTCTCAAGCCCAAGGCGTCCTGGCGTCCAGGAATGGACCGCGATGCGCTCATCGTCGAGATGGAGCGCGTGCTGAAGCAGCACGACCCAGGCAGTGAAGCGGCGTTTACCCAGCCGATCCAGATGCGCTTCAACGAGCTGTTGGGCGGATCAGTGACGGACGTGGACGTGAGCGTGTACGGCGACGATCTGGTCGTCCTGCGTGCAACCGCAGAGCGCGTCGCGGCAGCCATTCGTCAAGCCAAAGGCGCTGAAGACGTGCGTATCCTCGCGCCGCCCGCTGTCGCGACCGTGCAAGTGGTGCCCGATCCGCTGGGTGCAGCGCAACAGGGCTTCACAGCGGCAGACATCTTGGACGTGGTGCAAGCAGTGAAGACCGGCGTTCCAGTTGGTATGACGTACGATGGACCAGTGCGGATTCCGGTGCGCGTGCGGCTGGCGCAGATGCCGACCGCGTTTACCCTGAAGGACATGACGCTGCCCAACAGCGCGGGCGACCTGATCCCGCTCTCGCGCATCGCGCACGTCGACATGCGGGAAACGCCCGGTCTGGTGAGTCGCAACGCCGGTGAACGCCGCTTGGTCGTGGGCTTCAATGTGCGTGGCGCCGAGCTCGGTGAGGTGATGGTCGCGGCGCAGGCGTCGGTGGGCAAGGTCAAGCTGCCCGTGGGTCTGCGGCTGGAATGGGGCGGTCAGTGGCGCACGTATCAGGACGCGCGTGCGCGCATGGCGATCGTCATTCCGATCGTCTTGCTCCTCATCATCGGCGTGCTCATCTTTACGTTTGGCCGCGTCGGTCCAGCGCTTCTGATCCTGCTGAACGTGCCGTTCGCTGGCGTGGGCGGCATGATGGCGCTCGCGCTCCGCGGTCTGCCGGTTTCGATGTCCGCGGCGATCGGCTTCATCGCGCTGTCGGGCATCGCCGTGCTGAACGGCGTCGTCTTGATGGCGCAGCTCCTGAAGCTGCAAGAGAGCGGTCTGGACGCGTTGACGGCGGCGCGCGAAGCCGCTTCGGGTCGGCTGCGTCCCGTGCTCATGACCGCGATGGTGGCGATGCTCGGCTTTGTGCCCATGATGCTGGCGACGGGTCCTGGCGCAGAAGTGCAGCGACCTCTCGCGACGGTGGTGGTCGGCGGACTGGTGACGTCGACGGCGTTGACCCTGCTGGTTTTGCCCAGTCTGGTGGCGTGGCTGGGGAGGAGAAAGGCGGCATGAAGCTGCTCCTGGTGGAAGACGAAACGCGGCTGGCGCGGGTCATCGCCCGCGGTCTGACGGAAGAGGGGCATACGGTTGACGCCTGCGAACGCGGCACGGACGCGATTGAGCAGGGGTTGGCGCTGGACTATGACGTGGCGATTCTCGACTGGTCGTTGCCGGACGCCGACGGCCTGACAGTCCTACGGACTTGGCGATCGCGTGGGTCGACGATGCCGGTGCTGATGCTGACGGCGCGATCCAGCGTGCCCGAACGCGTTGCTGGTCTGCGCGCCGGCGCGGACGACTATCTGGGCAAGCCCTTTGACTTTGAAGAGCTCCTCGCGCGGATCGAGGCCTTGCACCGACGTTCTGTCACGATCGGCGCGTTGCGGGCTGGCGACGTGGAGCTGGACGCCAACCGCCGTGTGCTAACCCGTGCAGGCGCTGAAGTCTTGTTGACGGCCCGCGAATTTGCGCTGGTGCGGATGCTCTTTGAGCGCGTGGGCGACGTGTGTACGCGCACCGAACTCCTGGGCGGCGTCTGGGGCAGCAGTTTTGACGGCGAGCCCAACGTTGTTGACGTCTACATTGGCTATTTACGCAAGAAATTCACAGAGCTGCAGGCCGAACGCGTCGCCATCACGACGATTCGTGGTGTCGGGTTCCGTTTGGAGACGCGTACGTGAAGCTGTCTACGCGGCTGTGGCTGTACGGTGCGCTCGTGCCGTCGCTGCTTCTGATCGCGGCTTTTGTACTGGTCGGTGTGTTGCTGCAGCGCGAGTTGCAGGCGAGCGTCGATCGCGCGCTTCTGGCGCAAGCTGCAGTGGAATCGGTCAGCCTTTTTGACCGGATGGACCACGCGCCCCACCTGCACCTGGATCGCTCGCCGCTGCCCGAGACGGTGCGCTTGACGTCTGCGACGGGCGCGCTGTACGGCCCCGACGGGCTGCTGCTTGCCCACGAGCCCGAAACTGCCGTAGTGCCACCCACCCTGCATTGGACGGCGCCGGACGCGCAACCGCACATCCGGACGACCGAATTTCGCAATCAAGTGTCGCGCGAGCTGCTCATCGCCGTCCGCGCGCCAGATGGTCGTCCGCACGTGCTGCGGCTGGCAGCCTCGCTGCAGCACAACGAAGCGACGATGGTGGCGTACGAGCGTGTGGCCAGCCTGACCGCATTGTTGATCGCGCTGGGGCTGTTTGCCTTGCAAGTGCGGCACGCCCGCGCCGTGCACGGGCGCGTCATGCGGCTGCACGCGCACATGCAGCGGTTGCGGGCCGGCGATCTGGCGAACCCGCCGCAGCCCGATGCACAGGGCGACGTGCTCACAGAACTGCGCGACGCGATCGCCGACGCAACTGAGCGGCTGCGACAGGCGCGCGAGGGCGAAGAGCGGCTATTTGCCGACGCCGCGCACGAACTGCGAACGCCTTTGGCGGCGATGCGGACGGATATCGACGTGACGCTGCGCCGGGAGCGTGCACCGGTGGAGTTGCGCGAAACGCTGGAACGAACGCGCGGTGAGGTCGATCGACTGGCGGATCTGGCGAGTCGGCTGCTGGATCTCGCGGCGGTGCGCCAGACGCAATGGCAGGTCGCGCCGCGCGACGTCGTGGCGATCGTCCGCGATGCTGCAGAAGCGGACGCGGCGACGGCGGGTGAGCAGGGCGTGACGCTGGTGATCGACGCGCCAGCGGAGTTGCTGGCGCACGTTGACGCCACCGCGATGCGGCAGGTCATCGACAACCTGCTGGCCAACGCGATCCGTTTTGCGCAGGCGCGCGTAGAAATCCGCGTGCTGCGTCAACAGGACACATGGGCGCTGCACGTGCAGGACGACGGGCCAGGCGTGCCGCCGGATCAACTGGACTCGATCTTCTTGCCCTTTCACCGCCCGGACAAACGCGGCGTCGGAAGCGGTCTGGGGCTGGCCATTGTGCGCGATGTAGTGCAGCGTCACGGGGGTCACGTGCGGGCGCTCGACACAGGGAGAGCAGGCGGCCATTTTGTCGTCACGCTGCCTGTGCGGGGCCGCGAGACCTGAACTCGAGCGAGGCTACACATGGCGTTGGAATTCTTGCAGGACGACATGGAGCCTGACGAGGCCGTGCTTGCCTTTGTCGACGCCGTGACGGCCGACGGTCGGCGTCTCTATCCCGCCCAGGAAGAGGCGTTGTTGGAATTGGCCGCCGGACATCACGTGATCCTGGCGACGCCGACGGGTTCAGGCAAATCGCTCGTGGCCGAGGGCTTGCATGTTCTGGCGTTGGCGGCAGGGCGGCGTTCCATCTACACGAGCCCGATCAAGGCGCTCGTCAGTGAGAAGTTCTTTGCCTTGTGTGAGCGGCTGGGCGCCGATCGCGTCGGGCTGGCCACCGGCGACGCGTCGGTGCACACGGACGCGCCGGTGTTGTGCTGCACTGCGGAAGTGCTGGCGCAACTCGCCTTGCGGGCGGAGCCCTCGATCCAGAACGCCGACATCGCGATGGACGAGTTTCACTACTACGCGGACAAAGATCGCGGCATGGCCTGGCAGACGCCGCTGCTCACGTTGCCACGCGCGCGGTTCCTGCTGATCTCCGCGACGCTGGGTGACACGACGGGGATCGCGGACGCGCTCGTGGCGCTGACGGGGCGCGACGTGAAGCTGGTGAGCGCGACGGAACGGCCCGTGCCGCTGCAGTTTGAGTACCGTGAGACGCCAATTACGGAGACGCTGGACGACCTGCTGAAGTCCGGTCGCGCGCCGGTCTATCTGGTGCACGCGAGCCAAAGAGAAGCGGGCGAGGCGGCGCACGCGCTGACGTCGATGGAACTCTGCAGCAAGGACCAAAAGCGGCGCATTGCGCAGCTGCTCGAAGGCCAGCGATTCCCGAGTCCGTACGGTAAGGACGTCCAGCGACTCTTGCGCCACGGGATCGGCCTGCACCACGCGGGGCTGCTGCCGCGCTACCGGCTGCTCTGTGAGAAGCTGGCACAGCAGGGGCTCTTGCCGGTCATCTGCGGCACAGACACGTTGGGCGTTGGCATCAACTTGCCGATCAAGACCGTGGTTTTCACGAAGTTGTGTCGCTATGACGGCGAGAATACGCGCCTGTGGAGCGTGCGCGAATTCCACCAGCTCGCGGGGCGCGCGGGCCGCAAAGGCTTTGACGACGTCGGCTGGGTCATCGCGCAGGCGCCGGAACACGTCATCTACAACAAGCGCATGGAGGCGAAGATCGACCAAAATGGCCGGTCCAAGCCGTTTGTGAAGCAGAAACCACCGGAATTCGGCTTTGTGCCGTGGAACGCCGACGCGTTTGAGAAGCTGCAAAACGGCAAGCCGGAGGCGCTGCAGTCGATTTTCCGCGTCGACGAAGGCCTGATCCTCGCGATGCTGCCGCGGACCGACCAAGAGTTGGCGAATGGCGGGCTGCGTGACGTCGTGGCGCTGATCCGCCGGAGTCACGAACGTCCGGCGCAGAAGCTGCAGCACCAGCGCGATCTGGCGCGGCTGTTTCGCGCGCTGTGGCAGAACGGCGTGGTGGATCTCGTGCCGCGACCGGATGGTCGACGTGGCCGGATCGCCCGCTTGGCGATCGGCTTGCAGCGCGACTTTTCGCTGCATCACGCGCTGTCGCTGTGGCTCGTCGGGGCGCTTGACGATCTGGACGCGCAGACTCAGGAGGAAGGGCGTCCGACGGAGCCCGCCGAGATTCTCGCGCTGTGTGAGGCGATCCTGGACAACCCGTCGCAGGTGCTCAAAGCGCAGGCGCAACGCGAAAAACAGGCGCTTCTCGCGGAGTTGAAGAACGACGGCGTGCCGTACGAGGAGCGCAAGGAGCTTGTCGACGCCGTCGGTTGGCCCAAACCACTGGCAGACTGGATCTACGCGAACTTTGAGAAATTTGGTGAACGTCACCCGTGGGTCGTGCAAACGACGATCCGGCCCAAGGGCGTGGTGCGGGAGATGGCTGAAGCGTGGTGCACCTTTGACGAGTATGTGCGCGATCTTGGGCTGCAAACGGTGGAAGGCGTGCTCCTGCGCTACCTCATGCAGGTGTACAAAGTGCTCGTGCAAAACGTGCCGGAGGACCTGAAAAGCGAGGCGTTTCTGGAGCTTGTTGCTTGGCTGCACGCGGTGCTCGCGCGGGTTGATCGCTCGCTGTTGGACGAATGGGAGCGCCTGCGGACCGGTCGCGACGTCGTGAGCCAGTTGCCTGAAATGCCACCGGATCCGCGCGCGGCGGACAAGGCGTTGAAGGCGCGCGCACGGGTGGAAGCGCTCGGATTCCTGCAGATGCTGGCGGCCGGCGCGTTCGAGGACGCTCTGGCGCTGCTGCGTCCCGGCGAGGGCGAGGAGCCGTGGACGGTTGAACAGCTGGCGACCTACAAGAAGTCCTTTGAAACAGAGGGTTCTCTGCTCTTTGACCATCGTAGCCGGCTGGCGGACGCGTGCACCCTTCGTCAACCTCAGCCTGGCGTCTGGGAGGCGACCCTGACGCTCATTTCGGCCGAAGGGCCTACCGGCGACACCTTGACCCTCGTCGCAGAGGCCGACGTTGAGGGCTTGCGGCTGGTCGCGTAAGTCCCGAAGATGAGGATTTTTCTAACCATCAGGCGACGCGAATGCGTTGCACTTCAACGCACTGCGTCATTTTTGAGCGAGTGCCAAATTCTTCACCAAACACCGCTGTTTCGTTGGGGTACCGAAAACGAAACAAGGGCTTGACGGCAGAAGTCCAGCGTGTAGAGTCAACTTCTCCGAAGCGTAGGGCTCCGGGTGTTCGGTATTGCCGAAAAAGTGTTTGTCGGGAGTTCATGTCCAGCCTCGCCGTCCTTATTCCATCGCGCACGCACTTTGACACAGCACGAATTGTTGGGTCTGCGGTCTGCGCGCTCGGCCTCCTGCTGACGCCTCTGGCCGCCTACGCTGTCGACCCGGAAAGCGCCCCTCCCAACCCGACGGCACCCGCGCCGACTGAGCCCACCAAGCCCGCTGAAACGCCGGCTGCGGCGCCAGCGCCCGCCGAACCGGCTCCTGCCGCGCCTGCAGTCATTGCGCCCGTCGCCATCGTGCCGACCGCGGTGACACCGACCGAAGCTCCGGCGCCGGATGCGGCCGCCACGCCGTCCGTGAGCGCGGAAGCCAAGCCGGAGGAGAAGAAGAAATTCTGGCCGTGGCGCGGTTCGGTCTCGTTCCGCAACATGACCAGCTTGACGGCCTTCGACCAGAGCTACGAGCAGTCCTACTTGCCGTCTGAGACGCTGGGTGCTCTGATTACGCCGCGTTACGCCTTCAACGACACGATGAGCATCGGTCTGTGGCAGTACGCAACCGTCGAACTGACCAACACGGCGAATACGACGTACTACCGCGAGCCGACGCTCTCGGACACGATAGTTTCGTTTGCGTGGACGGCGCTGAACACCGCAGCCAACGCGGCCAAAGACGACAAGCCAACTTCGGCGTTTGTGTTGAGCGTGCAGGGCGTGCTCGGTTTGCCGACGTCAAAAGCGTCGCTCGCCAAGAACCTCTACGTCGCGCCAGGTATCGGCGTCGGTGGTCGCTACCGCTGGCATGACCTGACGGTGGGTTTGACGACCCGCTTCCAGCACAGCTTCTACAAAAGCACGACGATGCAGTACGACGCGCAGCCGATCACGACGTGCACGGGCGAAGCGTTCGGTTGCTCGCCGTCGTTGCTCTCGTCCGGCGTGCGTTCGTCGGAAAACCGCATCCTGGCGATTGGCTCGCTTGGCTACTCGTTCACCGAGAAGCTCAGCGTTTCGCTTTCCGCTGGTGAAATCATGGACTGGGTTCCCGCGCTGACCAGCGCGTCGGTTCCGGTGGCTGGCGTTGGCAAAGTCGACGTTCCCGCTGGCGACGATCAACGTTTCCGCGCGCTGATGTACTGGGGCGCGGGCGTGGATTACTCCATCCTGCCGTGGCTTGGCGCCGGTATCGGCATCGAGACGTACAACTCGCAGTTGAAGCTCGATTCGACCTACGAGACCCCGATGATCAACCGGTACACGACAGCCTACGTGGAACTGTCGGTCGCGCTGGACGGTTTGCCCCATTAGAATTTGTGCTGATCCGCAGGAACTTCTAGTTTGATGTCTGCTTTGTTGTTTGCCCGTTTGTTCACCTTGAGGAATGCCATGAACCTCCGTTCTTTTGCCTCGCTCGTCCTCCCTTGCCTGCTTCTCGCTGCGATCGTCAGCGGCTGCGCGCAGGAACGTGCGCCTATCAACCGCGTTCAGCCGTATGCTCTGGCGAAGACCTTCTTCGTCGGTCAAAAGCTGGTCGACCCGTCTGACGACCCGGAATTCTGGGCACGGACGACCGTTACTGACGTTGGCTACGGCGCGGCGCAGGACGGTCTGTTCACGTCGACGTATGCGCAGCCGCTGTCTCGCGTGAAGTGGCAGATCACGGAAGACCTCCTGATCGCCCGTCTCGCATACGAGCGCATTCCTGGTTCCGACGGCAAGGGTGTGGGCAAGCTGACACAAGACGGCATCATCGTCGCGGCGTTTCACATCTCGTCGCACTTTGACATCAAGCGGGCGTACAACTCCTCCACGGGCGAGCAGATGAACGTCGTGGAAGAAAACTCCTACGACCGCCCCTGGTTCGAACGCGATTACTTCCGCGTCGACTGGTCCAAGAACATGAACGTGGACAGCTACGACTTCGACACGCTGTCGATGATGGGCCTCTACGGCGGCATCCAGTACGAGGCGCTGTCCTACGACGTCGTCGATCCGAGCCAGGAAGATGCGCCGTACTTTGCGGATGACGGCAGCTACTTTGACGTGACGACCAAGGCGTTCGCGAAGCCGGGTCTGATCGACCTGTCGTCGCTCGGTTGGGGCATGAGCACCTTCCCGTCCTGCATGCTCGACGCCGATTTCGCCGGCGGTCAGGCTCCTGCGGCCAGCTGCAACCCGGTTGAGTTGACCCTGCGTCACTCGTTCCGCAAGGTCGTCGATACCGACTACGAGCCCAAGGAATGGGACGGCTTCCGCTTCCAGTCCGCTGGCGCGTTCTACGGCGAGCGCAGCGGCTACGCCCGCAACTACGGCATGACCGACGAACTGTGGCACCGCTTCATCGAGCGCTACAACATCTGGGAGCGCAGCCACTACTACGCGAACCCGGCTGCGATGACTGGCGAGGTGGCCTGCTTCACGAACAAGACGACGCCGTACGGCGAAGACCCGCACCGCGATACCGACGCCGACGGCACGGAAGACGAGTGCAAAGCGGTGACTGACGCGACCAAGGTCGGCGGCTCCACGTGCGACACCTTCCGTCAGCGCTGCACCCTGCCGTACCAGCTGCGTATGGCCAAGCCGGTGGTTTGGTACCATGCCGATGGATCGAACCCCGAGTACTTCCAGCCGTCTGAAGACGCCACCCACGAGTGGGATGTCGCCATGCGCGCTGCGGTGCAAGAGTCCAAGTACGCGGAATGCAAACGCACTGGCGGCGATGCCGACGCGTGCCTGACCAAGTTCCCCGTCTATTTCGGTCAGCAGGACGACAACGAAGACGCCATCGCGCTCGCGAAGGAAGTCGACGACTGCCGCCATGGCATCGCGTACAAGGACAAGAACCGCAACGAAGCAGCCTGCACGGCGCTGGCTGACGACATCGGTGCCAAGCGCGCGCTCGCGCCGGGCGTCATCTACCTCGCCAAGCAGCCGGAAATGGTCGTGCTTTGCCACAGCCCGGTGGAAGCCGGCGACCCGGCGTCCTGCGCCCCCGCTGACAAGCGCCTCCCGGCGAACTTGACCGCCGAAGCGTGTTTCAACGCCCACACGACGGGCGATGTCGAGACGATCGCCACCTGCAACAACGCGCTGCACGTCCGTCGCGGTGACCTGCGCTACCACCAGGTGAACAGCATCGTCGAGCCGGCGACGCCGTCACCGTGGGGTATCATGGTCGACGCGTCCGATCCGGTGAACGGTGAGAAGGTCGCGGCCAGCATCAACGTGTGGTCGTACATCAACGAACTGTGGAGTCAGGGCACCGTCGACATGGCGCGCTATGCTGCCGGAGAGCTCAAGAGCGCCGACATCACGGAAGGCCAGTACATCAAGAACTGGTCGGCCGCGGCGGAAGCTGCTTCGCGCGACGGCATGACGCAGGGCATGACCGCCGAGCAGGTCAACGTGCGTACCCACGCGTCCGGCGAACTGATTGACGCCGCGCGCGCCGCAGCGTTCAAGCAGCAGCACCCCGAGGCGATGGAACTCGCGGCCCAACATGCTCAGAAGCTCCGCGGCATCCGTGCTGAGCACAACGCCCCGTCGGCGGCGATGCCGGAGTACATGGCGCGTCGCCAGGCGGCGACGAACACGGCGTTTGAAGCCGCGCTCATGACGCCAATGATGCAGAAGTTCTTTGGCATCCAAGGGATGCAGCTGTCCAGCGGTTTGATGGACATGGTCTCGCCGCTCCGTGGCGGCAATCCGGCAGTGCAGCGCAACCTGCGTCAGATGCGTGAGAACGCGCTGGCGGCACGTGGTGCGTGCGTGATGGAGATGGCGGAGGCGCCGCTGTCGATCGCTGGCTTGGGCGACGTGCTGCAGACCAAGTTTGGCGCTTTCGACAAGGTGGCCTGCGACGACACCGAGACCGCGGACATCAAGAACTGCGCGGGCGACTCGGCATGCATCGCCACCGCCACCGAAGCGCGCATCAAGTGCGTCGCGACCGAACAGACCCGCGCTGAGGCCATGCGCAAATACCTCGCGCGCCGTGTGCACTACGCGGTTGTGATCCACGAAATGGGTCACTCCATTGGCTTGCGCCACAACTTCATCTCGTCGGCGGATGCGTTCAACTACCGCCCGCAGTACTGGCAGCTCCGCACGAAGGACGGCACCGTCACCAAGGCGTGCACCAACCTCGTCAAGGAGGCCGATGCCGCCAACTGCGTGGGTCCCCGCTATTTTGACCCGGTGACCACGCCTGAGCGCGACAACCTGATTTGGATGTGGATGCAGTCGTCGGTGATGGACTACGCGGGCGAGTCGACCCAGGACCTCATCGGTCTGGGTGCCTACGACTTCCACGCTCCAGCCATGTTCTATGGCGACGTTCAGGCCGTCTTCGCCGATGACTCCTACAAGGTGGGGCAGAAGCGTGGCACTGGTGCGCTCGGTCACATGGATGACTTTGGCGGCATTTTGGGCCTGCAGCCGTCGATTGGTACCACGAAGGGTGCGACCAACGACATCCACTACTCGCAGATTCAGAAGAACTACGCGAGCATCACGGATTGCGCGCCGGTGGCCGACGTCAACGCGTGGAAGCCGGGTCGCTGGGACAACGCCCGTGACGGCGAGTTCCACCCGGTGCTCGATGCGCTCATCGTCAAGCAGGGCGAGAGCTACACCCGCTGCCGCGCGCAGGCGGTGGACTACGTGCAGTGGAGCCAGTTGGCGATGCCGACGAACACGCAGTATGTGGGCTACCGCGGTGGCCCGGCCATCGACAGCGACGGCCGCGTCCGCGTTCCTTACGGCTTCGCCACGGATCGCTGGGCTGACTTGGGTAACGCGAGCGTCTACCGTCACGACAACGGTGCCGACACCTATGAAATCTTCAACTTCATGATCACCCAGCCGGAAGTGAATCACATCTTTGACAACTACCGCCGTGGTCGCAAGAGCTTCTCCGTCCGTAACGCGTTCAACCGTTCCTTGTCGCGTTACTACGAGAAGATGCGCGATGGCGCCAAGGGTCTGACGCTGGTTCGCAACGGCTACCGCGATTTCGCCATTCAGCAGGGCTATCAGCCTGAGGAACTGTGGAATGCGGTCGCTGGCGATCAGTTCCCCGATCCGCTGTTGGCCGCGTCGATGGTCTTTGATCACCTGACGATGATTGCTGCGCGTCCGGAGGCTGGCGAGCACTACAAGGACACGGCTGGCACCCTGCGCGCGATGGCTTCCTGGCAGTCGACGCAGAAGCCCCCGGTGGCGTTGACCGTGCCGAATGGTGCGACGGGCTACTTGGAGAACGTCGGCTTTGGCGGCAAGCTCGTGGAGAACACCTTGTCGACGACTCGCGGCGAGTACGACTCGGAGTACACGCTCAACTCGGGCTCGTACTACGAGAAGGCCGCAGTGGCCATGCTCTTGACGGAGTCTGTTGACAACTTCATCAGCTCGCAGCTCGGCGACTTCACGGACTCCCGCTACCGCGCGGTCTCGATCGCGGACCTGTTCCCGGAAGGCTACCGCCGCTTCCTCGCCAACGCGTTGACCGGCGACGAGTTCATCAAGGGTGCGCGGGTCTCCCTGAAGGCTCCGGGCGGTGCGCCGGAAGTTGATACCGACAAGTTCCCGTCCAAGGGACTTGGCTTCACCTCCTGGTACGGCGCGACGCCGGTGTCGTGCTTCCCGGGCGCAGGCTCGACCATCTGCCGTGCCTACGGTCATGACGACGCGCCGTTTGGCGCGTTGGCACCCAAGGATGTCGCCCCGATCGACTCGGTCATCGGCTACGAACAGCAGAAGTTCCTCATCGCGTGGACGATGCTGTATCTGTTCGAGAATCAGCAGCAGAACTGGATTGACCAGCTGCGCCTCTGGGAACTCGGCGTGGACGCCAACCCGGATCTGGGCACCAACCGCATGGAATTCCACAATCCGGATGGCAAGACCTACATCGCGCGCTACTACGGCAAGGAGACGATCTTTGGCAAAGTGGTGCAGAAGGGTATCGCCGCTCGTGTGTTGGAGTACGCCAACGGTCTGCTCAATGACGCGTACGTGACCAACCCCGGTGCGGACATCGACAGCGATGGAACGCCGGACTGGTACACGGTTCAGAACAACCCGGCGACCGGTGAGCCGCTGGTTAAGTACGACGCGAACGTGAAGTCGGCGCTGTCGACGGGTGGTGGCACGGCCAACTGCAACGCGACGAGCAACACCGGCTGCACCTGCGCGGACAACATCGCCTGCATGCAGCTCAAGCAGTATGTGACGATCCCGTACTTCCTGCGCGAAGCGCTCAGCGCCTACGGCCTCGACCTGACGCCGCACTCGAAGGGTCTGTACCCGTAAGGTTCGGTTCGCATGAACAGTCGGCGCCGACGAGGGAAACTTCGTCGGCGCCGGCGTTTTTGCCCTACTTCGCGAAGCGATCGAGTCCCGGCCAGGCGGCAAAACGCGCAGGCTCGGTCATCGGCACGGACACAAAGATGCCAGTCGCGCGCACCACGAGGTCGTCGCCCACGCGAATTTCTGCCTGACAGCGCAGCTTGCGGCCTTCGGTTGCCGCGAGCCAGGCGCGTACTTGGCCGTGATCGCCGGCGCGGACCGGCCGCAGAAACGCTACATCGACCTGCGCCCCTGGCGCGCAGTGGCCTTCACTCCAACACGCCGATCCCATCGCTTCATCGGCAATCGCCGAGAGTGCGCCGCCGTGGACGTAGCCCGGCAGACCTTCTGCCGCTTCGCCGAACCGCAATTCGCCCGTGACGACGCGCTCCGCAGCGTGCCACCTGTACGCGGTTTCCACCCCGCCCGCTTGGGTATGGCGCGTACCGGGAAGGTCACAATCTTGAGTCAGAGGAGTTGGCATTGCATTTCCAGATTCGTGGGTTGCGCGTTCGCCTTGACAGACTTGGCGGGCGTCGCTAGCGTGAGCGTGCCAGACTCCTCGGTCGAGCGTCCACTCGGCTGCTGACAACCCGCGCTGCTTCCGACCGCCCGAACGCGGCGTGTAGCCGTTTTTCACTGGAGTCCCCCAATGCTCACGCGTCTTTCCATCCGCCTGCTGGCCTTGACCAGCCTGCTGCTTTCCGCGCCCGCTTGGGCCTGCGGTGGCTTTTTCTGCAACCAATCGCAGCCGGTGAATCAGTCTGCTGAGCGCGTGCTCTACGTGCAGGATGGGCCGCAAATTACGGTGCACATTCAGATCAGCTATCAAGGTCCGTCGCAGAAATTCAGCTGGGTGCTGCCGCTGCAGAGCCTGCCGACGCTGAAGGCGGGGTCGGACGCGATCTTCACGGTGCTGGACTACTCGACGCGTCCGACGTTCAACCTGAAGTATCTGGAAGGCGACGCGTCCTGCCATTTTCCGACGTGCAACTACGCGATGGCGGGCGGCGTGCAGGACGACGCCTCGACCGGCGGTACGAAGAATGGCGGCGTGACGGTGCTGCAAGAAGCCAACGTCGGGCCGTATGAGAGCAAAGTCATCAAAGGCGACACAGGCGCGGACCTGCAGAAGTGGCTGACCGACAACGGGTACGACCAACCGGAGGCGACCACGGGCCTGCTGGACGCGTACGCGAAGCAGGGCTTTGTGTTCCTGGCGCTGCGCCTGCAAAAAGACAAGTCGGACGGCGATCTGGTGCCGATCGTGATTCAGATGCAGGAGACCTCGCCGTGCCTGCCGCTGCGGTTGACGCAGTTGGCGGCGACGCCGGACATGCCGGTCATCATCTGGACGATGGGTCCGGCGCGCGCGGTGCCGAAGAATTGGCTGCACGTCGAACTGAACTGGAAGACGATCGACTGGATGACGGCGGGTGGTAACTACCTGACCGTGGCAAGCAAGGCGATCGATCAGGCGTCGGGCCACGCATTCACGACTGAATTGGCGCAAAAGACCGCGGACCTCCCACTGAGCTTTGCGCTGACGGGCTGGGACGCAGCGACGATGGCGAAGATCGCCGACCCTGGGACGTACCTGAACCAGTTGTTGATGAAGGTCGGCAATGGCCAGAGCAAGCAGCTGCAGCCGATTATCAAGCAGTACATCCCGAAGCCGGCGGAGTTCGCGGCGAAGTCGGACCAGGAGTTCTACAGCTGCGTGCAACAGGATTGCTGCTTCCAAGGCGACTGTTCCAGCGGTTACGCGTGCTACGGCGACTGCGGCGCGATGAAGCTCGCGGTTTCCAAGCAGACGTTTGATGCTGTGGGCATGACCAAGGCGATCGCGGACGGCATCGTGCAGCCGCTGACGGACGTGCAGGCAGCGTATGCGAAGACGCCGTATTTGACGCGCCTCATGACGCTGGTTTCACCGGAAGAGATGAACAAGGACCCGATTTTCGCGTGGAACAAGGACCTGCCGACCGTGAGCGCGCAGCACGTGGCCACGGCAAAGCCGATTTGCCAGGCAGGTGCGACGGAAGCCGTGCGCGCGCAGATGTCCCTCGAAGACGGCCAGACGTGGCAGGTGCCGCTGCCGGTGAAGAAGAACGAATATGACTGCGTTGGCCCGTATTCCTACTACGGTTCGAGTGACGGCAAGGGCGCGCTCGTCGCGGAAGGCGGCCAGCCAGCGCAACAGGTGCAAGTGCTGGATGAGAGCGGTCAGGCGCTGGAGATTGATCCGAGCTGGGCGGACAAGGTTGACGCACAATTGAATGACGCGAAGGTGGGTTCGCCGAGCTTGCCGGCGGACTTCATCAAGTCGCTGCCGCCGATCACGTGGAATCCGAATGTGTCGACGGCGACCGTGTCGGACGTGAATTCCGGAACGGCGACGTCGGGCGGCTGCACCGCGGGGCGTACGGCGAGCGCCGGCTTGGTGAGCCTGCTGTTCGCGAGTGCCTTGTTGCTGCTGCGTCGGCGCGCAGTTCGCTAGCACTGCGCTTGCCAAGCGCCGCGAACCGTGGTGACCTCCGCGCCCCGGCCGCTTCAGGCCTTGGGATGCCGTGTGTCTGACCTCGCCCTCAGTCAAGAAGCTCAAGCCCGTCGGGTCGTGCGCGCGCTGGTCGCGCTCGCGGTCGCGCAGATCGTCTTTGGCGTGTGGCCCGTCATTGGCAAGCTCGTCCTGCCGTACCTGCCGGCCCGCGCGCTTGTGGGCACCCGAATTGGCCTGTCCGGACCGCTGCTGTTTCTGGTGACGCGGCCATGGCGCTCCGGCATGAACCGGCGCGAGGTGCTTTCCTGCGCTTGGCTCTCGCTGCTGGGCGTCGTGGCCAATCAAGCGCTGTTCATTGAAGGTCTTTCGCGCTCCACGCCGATCAACGCCGCCGTTCTGGGTTGCTTGATCCCGTGCTACACGCTGCTGATTGCCGTGGTGCTGGGGCAGGAAGCGTTCAACGCACGGCGCATGTTGGGCGTCGTCCTCGCGCTCATCGGCGCGCTGTGGCTTGTGGGAGCGGAGCGCCTCGACTTCGGCGTCGATCGCCTCTGGGGCAATCTCGCGCTGTGTACCAACACGCTGCTGTACAGCTTCTACCTGGTGCTTTCGCGACCCTTGGTGGCCAAGCATGGACCGCTGGCCGTGACGGGCTGGACTTTCGGCTGGTCGGCGCTGGAAATCTTGCCCTACAGCCTACCGGCGCTGCTCGTCGTCGATTGGCCGTCCTTGCCCGGCGGCGTTTGGGCGGGCATCGCGTACATCGTCCTGGGCGCATCTGTCGCGGCGTACTTGCTCAACGCCTACGCGCTCCGCATCGTGAGCGCGTCGACCGTGGCCGTTTTTGTGTACCTTCAGCCGCTCGTCACGGGCTTGGCCGCTGGTCGGGTGCTCGGCCTTCGACCGGGCTGGCAGGTGCTGACCGCCGCCGCGCTGATCTTTTCGGGTGTAGCCGTCACCGCATGGCGTCGTCGTTAGTTGTTGCGCCATCGATCACTCGACACAACCGCGCGGCAGAAGCAGACTATCGCCTTGGAGGTTCTGATGACCCGTGCCCTCGCTGTGCTCTTCGTGACTGCTCTTGCGCTGCCCGCTGCGGCCGAGGCGCCTGCTGTCGCGCCTTCCGCCGAGTCGACCAAGCTGGCTCAGGATCTCCTGCAGTGCGACGGTTTGGCGTTCGGCAACTGCCCGGCGCTCAGTGCCGCACTCGCGAGCCGCGACGCAGTTGCCAAGGCACTGGCGACGAGCCTGAAAGCGGCGCCTGCGCAAAAGGCGGGCAAGATCGCGCTGGCGCTAAGCCTGCTCGATGCGCGCGGAGAGATCGACGCGCTCGAAGCGGCCGCAGCGGCCTTGCCTGACGATCCGTCGACCGTGGATGTGCGTGCTGCCCAAGCCCGCCTGGGCGATGCGCGCGCCGTGCCGTCGCTGTTGACGGCGCTCAAGACCGCTGACGCGCGTGGGCAGATTCTGGCCGCGGGCGCGCTCGGTTTGCTCAAAGCGCAAGGTGCCGTAGCGCCGCTGCGTGAACTGCTGAAGTCGAACGTGCCGCGGATCCAGTCGTC
Source organism: uncultured Myxococcales bacterium (assembly GCA_903896545.1). Lineage (GTDB taxonomy): Bacteria > Myxococcota_A > UBA9042 > UBA9042 > UBA9042 > CAIYBN01. The sequence goes on from CAITYF010000191.1 coordinate 34,992, forward strand.
GGCGGCGCACGCGCTGGGCATGATCGGCAGCTCAGAGGCGGAAGCCGACCTGCTGGCGCTTGCTGCGGCGCCGCGGACTCTCGGCATGGTTCGCGCACAGGCGTTGGATGCGCTCGCGTCTTTGCATACCGAGGCGGCCGTTCCGCTGGCCGCGATGCTCGTCGACGCCACGCCGCCGGAAGTGGCCCGCGCGGCTTTGCGCCTGCTGGCTGCAGTCCCGACGCAATGGTCGGACAACGCGGTGCTGGCTGGCCTGGATACGCCGGGTGCCCGAGCGGAAGCGGCGCAGGCTCTGGTCGCGCTCAAGATGACGAGTGCTGGCGTGCGTGTGCTTGAAGTTGCTGTTCGCGACGACATCGAGCCCGACGAACGCATCGCGCTGCACACCGCGCTGGCGGCGCTCAAGCCGTCGGGCGCCGCGACGGTACTGCTGAAGCGCCTGCAAAAATTGCCGCTCAAGAACCAGCCCGACGAGGCCGTCCGCATCTTGCGCCTGTTGCCCGCTCTGGGCGACAAGTCCGTGGTCGCGGATTTGGTGCCGCTCCTGCGTCTGGACAGCAAATTTCTGGTCAATCACGTGGTCTTTGCCCTGGAGAACCTGACCGGCATGCGCTACGGCTCCGATGAGAAGCCGTGGCGCGAGTATGCCGGCCTCGACGCCAAGACCGCGCCCAAGTTGCCCGCCAAGCCGCAGTAGGCTTGCACTCTGGAGGAACCCATGCCGCTCTCCCGCCTTGAAATTGCCGCGCGCGTTGCCGAAGAACTGCGCGACGGATTCTACGTGAACCTCGGCATTGGCATTCCCACGCTGGTCGCCAACTACATTCCGGCTGGCATCGACGTCATTTTGCAAAGTGAAAACGGCATGCTCGGTGTCGGTCCGTTCCCGTACGAAGGCGACGAAGATCCGGACCTGATCAACGCCGGCAAACAGACGATTACGGAAATGCCCGGCGCGTCGTTCTTCAGTTCCGCAGAATCGTTCGCGATGATCCGCGGCGGGCACGTCGACATCACCGTGCTGGGCGCGCTCCAAGTGGCGGCGAATGGCGATCTGGCGAACTGGGTCGTCCCCGGCAAAATGGTCAAGGGCATGGGCGGCGCGATGGACTTGGTCGCGGGCGCACGCCGTGTGGTCGTCACAATGCAACACTGCGAAAAAACGGGTGAGCCGAAGATTTTGCCGCAATGCACGCTCCCGTTGACCGGCATGAAGTGCGTGGACCGCATCGTCACGGATTTGGCGGTGATCGACGTGACGCCGACGGGACTCGAACTCATCGAGATCGCCGAGGACACGAGCGTGGAAGAAGTGCAGCGTTTGACGGGCGCGCCGCTGCGAATCGCGGCGAATCTGCGCAAGTTGACCGTGTCAGGCGTGGAGGCGTAAGTGACAAGCGCAAACGTGGCAGATCGGATCGTCTGCGCCGTGATGGCCGGCGGATCGGGCACGCGGTTCTGGCCGCTGAGCCGCAAGCACGAGCCCAAGCAACTCCTGCAGTTTTTCGGCGACAAGACGCTTTTGCGCGTGACGGTCGACCGCATCGCGCCGCTGTGCCCGCCAGAACGCCGTCTGTGCGTGACGGCGGGGCATCTGCGCGATGCCGTGCAGGCTGTGCTGCCGGAACTTGGACCGGGGCAGATTCTGGCCGAGCCTGCGCCGCGCAATACCGCGCCGTGCATGGCGATCGCCGCGATCGTGGCCGAGCAGATCGCGCCCGACGCGATTCTGGTGCTTTTGCCATCGGATCATTTTGTCGCCGATGCCGCGGCGTTTCGCGAGGCGATTCTGCGCGCCGCTGCGTTCGCCGATCGCGGTCACGTCGTGACGCTGGGCATTCAGCCGACGACGCCGGAGACGGGCTACGGCTACATTCAGCTGGGCGATGCGCTGGGCGAGGGCGGGTACGCCGTCGAGCGCTTCGTCGAGAAGCCGAGTCTGGAGACCGCCGAGCAGTATCTGATCGGCGGCAAGCACCTGTGGAACGCGGGCGTGTTTGTGATTCGCGCCGACAAGGCGCTGGCATCGTTGGACGCGCACGTGCCGGAGATCGGCCGGACTTTGGCGGAACTGCGCGGCGGCAAGCACCGCTTTGACACCGAGGCGTTCGAGGCGCTCCTGCGTGTGACCTTCCCGAATTGCCCCAACGTCAGCATCGACTACGGCGTCGCCGAACACGAGACCGACATCCGCTGTGTGCGGCTGGATGCCGGCTGGTCGGACGTCGGCACGTGGCACAGCCTCTTGGGTCTGCGCCCCGAGGGCGAGAACAACTTTGTCCACGGGCCGGTTCTGGCGGTCGACAGTCACCACAGCGTGCTCATTTCCAAGGGGCCATTCCTCGCCGCCGTGGGTCTGCGCGACATGGCGGTGGTCGCAACCGACGACGCGACGCTCGTGCTGCCGTTGGATCGGTCGCAGGACGTGCGGCTCGTCGTGGCGGAATTGAGTAAGCTGGGGCGTGCGGACCTGTTGTAGGTCCAAGGCCTCGCCATGTCGGTCCCACGCCTTCGCTGTGAAAACGTCTACACGGCCGCGGGCGGACCGCTGACGCTGACCGTTCTTGCAGGCGAGTGCGTGGCGATCCGCGGGCCGTCGGGCGTCGGCAAATCGCTCCTTTTGCGCGCGCTGGCCGACCTCGATCCGCACCGCGGTGACATCTTTCTGGACGGTTTGCCGCAAACGGACTGCCCGCCGCACGTGTGGCGTCGTCAGGTCGCGTACGTTCCCGCAGCGGCCGGCTGGTGGGCGGAAACGGTCACCGAACACTTCACCGATTTTGCCGCGCTGAGTGGCGACGTTCGCGCGCTTGGATTGACGACGGAATGTGGCGCGTGGCCAGTGGCGCGGCTGTCCAGCGGTGAGCGCCAGCGGCTGTCCGTTCTGCGCGCCGTCGAACTGAATGCTCCTGTGCTGCTCCTGGACGAACCCACGGCCAACCTCGACCCCGAATCGGCGCTGGCCGTGGAAAACTGGCTGATGGCCCACAAGGCCGTCGGTTCGACCTTGATTTGGGTGACGCACGACGCGAGCCAAGCCGCGCGCGTGGCCGACCGCGTGTTTGTGCTGGACCACACAGGATTGCGCGAGGTGCCGCGTGGCTGATCCGTCGCTGCACCTGACCTACGGCGACCTGGCACTCGCGTCGCTGCTGTTGCTCCTCCATGCGGGTCTCAGCATCCGCTTTCAGTTGAACCTCGCCAAGCCGCTGCTGATCGCCGCCGTGCGGATGGTCGTGCAACTTTCGCTTCTGGCGGTGGTGCTGCAGTGGCTCTTTGACACGGAATCCGCGCTCGCCACCGCGTTGACGGTGCTCATCATGCTCGGCTTTGCCGCCTGGGAAACGTGGCGGCGCATCGCGCGGCCGCTGGCCGGTCGCAATGGCTACTTGGTGCCGGGCGGCGCGATCGCCGTCGCCGGGCTGACCACGCTTGGCTTTGCCCTCGTGACGCAGCTCTCGCCCAAGCCGTGGTACGCGCCGCGCTACGCGGTGCCGATCCTCGGCATGATCCTCGGCAGCGTGATGAACGCCGTGGCGTTGGGCATCGACAACCTGACGCAGAATGCCCTGCGCGAGCGCGTCAACATCGAGGCGCAGCTGGTCCTGGGCCGACGTTTTGCTGAGGCGATGCGGACGCACCTCCAGCGCGCGATGCGGACGGCGCTCCTGCCGACCCTGAACTTGATGGCGGCGACCGGGCTCGTGATGATCCCCGGCATGATGACGGGGCAAATCCTGACCGGGTCGTCACCACAGGAGGCGATCAAGTACCAAATGATGATCATCCTGCTGGTGGCCGGCGCGACCGCATTGGCGGTCTTTCTGGCGGTGATGGGGACGATGCGCCTTCTGACCGACGAGCGCGAACGCCTCCGGCTCGATCGCTTGGCGGGTGAAAAAAAGTAGGCGGTGCTTACCGGTAAATCCCGACAAAAGCCGCTGCATCACCTTGCCCGCCACCGATCGTCGCCTTACCATGACGCCGCGGCTTTTCCGCGCCGCCTGGACGCCTCATGAACCCGAACATCTTTCGCGCCTATGACATCCGCGGCGTCGCTGACCGTGACCTCACTTCCCCCGACGCCTACGCGATCGCCCGCGCGATCGGCACGCTGGCCATTCGCCGCGGCTGCAAGCCGATCTTCGCGTTGGGACGCGACGCGCGTTTGTCCAGCCCGCGGATTCACGCGGCGTTCGTCGACGGCCTGACGTCGACCGGCATCACGGTCCGCGACATCGGTGTGGTCGCGACGCCGATGCTGTACTTTTCCGTGCACAACCTGGAAGTCGGCGGCGGCGCGATGATCACAGGCAGTCACAATCCGGCTGAAGACAACGGCTGCAAAGTGATGCTCGGTCTGGGCACGCTGCACGGCGAGGATATTCAGGAAGTGCGTGTTTTGACGGAGAAGTCCGACTATATCGTCGCGGAAAAGAAAGGCGACGTGACGCACGTGGACATCCACACGCCGTACGCCAATTGGCTGACCAGTCACATCACGCTGGGTCCGCGCAAGCTGAACGTCGTCGTCGATTGCGGCAATGGACCGACCGGGCCGATTTCGCCGAAGATTCTGGAGCGCTTGGGTGCGACGGTGACCGGACTCTTCACCGAGCCCGATGGCAACTTTCCCAACCACCACCCGGATCCGACCGTCGAGGCGAACTTGCTGGACCTGCGCAAGGCCGTTCTGGCGCAGCAGGCTGACCTCGGCATCGCGTACGACGGCGACGGCGATCGCATCGGCGTTTTGGACGAAAACGGCGACGTTCTGTGGGGCGATCAGCTGATGATTGTGCTGTCGCGGGCGCTGTTGAAAGTTGAACCGGGCGCGGCGATCGTCGGCGAAGTGAAGTGCAGCCAGACGCTTTTTGACGACATCGCGGCGCACGGTGGTCGGCCGATCATGTCCAAGGTCGGCCACTCGCTCATCAAGGACCGCATGAAGCAGGAGCACGCGCTCTTGGCGGGCGAGATGAGCGGCCACATCTTTTACAAGCACCGCTACTTTGGCTACGACGACGCGACCTACACGTCGTGCCGCTTGCTGGAAATCCTGAGCAACCACGATGGTCCGATGTCGACCCTGTTGTCGGGCGTGCCCAAGACGTTCGCGACGCCGGAATTGCGGCTGACTTGCCCGGACGACATCAAGTTCGGCGTCGTGGCAGCTGTGACCGAGAAATTCCGCGCGACCAACGACGTCATCGACATCGACGGTGTGCGCGTGAAATTTGCCGACGGCTGGGGCCTTGTGCGCGCGTCCAATACCGGCCCCGTGCTTGTGCTGCGCTGCGAAGCGACCTCACCAGAAGCCCGCGACCGCATCCGCGCCACCTTGACCGCCGCCATTGAAGCCGCCGCCGGTCGCCCCGTCACGCCCGGAGGGCACTGATGGCGGTCCAGATCGACGGCGCGCTGGTGCAGCAGGTCGCGAAGCTGGCGAAGCTCTCGTTGACCGACGCGGACCTGCCCGCGGTTGCGCGCGATCTGGAGCGCGTCCTGGCGCTGGTGGGTGTGCTGGATGAAGTCGACGTGACCGGCGTGACGCCCTTGGTCCACCCGCACGAGCTCGGCTTGCGGCCGCGCGCCGACGAAGTACAGCCCGGATTCACGCAGGATCAGGCGCTGGCCAATGCACCGGCGCGAGAGGCCGGGCACTTCCTGACGCCGCGGGTGATTGGATGACGACGCTCGCCGCCGCTGAAGCGCAGATCGCCGCGCGTGACGCCGAGATTGGCGCTTTCCTGCACGTCGAGACACTGCGCGGTTCGACAGACGGTCCGCTGGCGGGTCTGCCGATCGCCGTGAAGGACAACATCGCCGTTGCTGGTCAGCCGATGACGGCTGGATCGCGGATTTTGCGCGGCTACGTCCCCGTGCGCCACGCCACAGTCGTGGACCGACTGTTGGCCGCGGGCGCCGTCCTGGTCGGCAAGACAAATCTCGACGAGTTCGGCATGGGCTCGTCCACTGAACTTTCTGCCTTCAAGCCCACGCGCAATCCGCTCGACGTGACGCGCGTGCCCGGTGGCAGTTCCGGCGGCTCTGCGGCGGCTGTTGCGGCAGGCATGGCGTGGGCGTCGTTGGGCACGGATACCGGCGGCTCGATTCGCCAGCCTGCGGCTTTCTGTGGTCTGGCTGGCTTGAAGCCGACCTACGGTCGCGTGTCGCGCTCGGGCGTCGTGGCCTACGCGTCGTCACTGGATCAAGTGGGACCGCTGGCGAAGACCGTGCGCGAAGTGGCGCAGGTCTACGCAGTTATCGCGGGGCACGATCCGCACGACTCGACCTCGGCCGATCAGCCCGTTTCCGCGGTTGCATGGCGCGACGATCTCGCAGGTCTGCGGATCGGCGTCGCGCGCGAGCACCTGGACGCCGCGGAAGGCTTGGATCCCGACGTTCAAGCGCGCATGCACGACGTCCTGCGGGCGTTGCAAGATCGTGGCGCGATCCTTGTCCCGGTTTCCCTGCCGCACACGCGCCACGGGATCGCGGCGTACTACCTCGTGGCAACGGCGGAGGCCTCGGCGAACCTTTCGCGCTACGACGGGCTGCGTTACGGTCAGCGCGCTGAAAATCCGCAGACGCTCGAAGCGCTCTACACGCAGTCACGCGCGCAGTCGCTCGGCCAGGAAGTGCAGCGGCGGATTTTGCTGGGCACGTTCGCGCTGTCGGCTGGCTATCAGGACGCGTTTTACCAGAAGGCGTGCCGCGTACGACGCAAGATTGCCGACGACTTCCACGCCGCGTGGCAGACCTGCGATCTACTGCTCAGTCCGACATCGCCCGTGCCGCCGTGGCCGCTGGGGCAGATGACCGACGATCCGCTGGCGATGTACCTGATGGACGCGTTCACCGTCGGACCCAGCTTGGCCGGGCTGCCCGCGCTCTCCGTGCCCGTCGGCGTGGATCGTCAGCAGCTGCCGATCGGCGCGCAGCTGGTCGGCCGGCCTTTTGACGAAGCGACGATTCTGGCAGTTGGTGACGTCGTGCAGCGCGCATTTGCCACGGGGGCGGCATGAGCGCGTTCGAGCCCGTCATTGGTTTGGAAGTCCACGCGCAGCTGATGACGCGTACCAAGATCTTCTGCGGCTGTGCGGTGTCCGTCGGCGGTGAGCCCAACACGCGGACTTGCCCCGTTTGCCTCGGCATGCCCGGCGCGCTGCCGGTGCTCAACGCGGAAGTGGTCCGCTTGGCGGTGCGCGCAGGCTTGGGCACAGGCTGCGCGATCCAAACGACGTCGGTTTTTGCCCGCAAGAACTACTTCTACCCGGATCTGCCCAAGGGCTACCAAATCACCCAGGCCGACCTGCCGATTTGTCTGGACGGACAGCTCCTTCTGGATGACGGCAAAGTTGCGCGGATTCAGCGGATCCACCTGGAAGAAGACGCGGGGAAGTCGATCCACGGCGCGACGGGCACGCGCGTCGATCTGAACCGGGCGGGAACGCCGCTGGTCGAGATCGTCGGTCACCCGGATCTGCGCTCCGCCGATGAAGCCGTGGCGTACCTGCGCGCGCTGCGCGGCATTCTGGTGACGCTCGGCGTGTGCGACGGCAACATGGAGGAAGGTTCGCTGCGCTGCGACGCCAACGTGTCGGTGCGGCCGATCGGCAGCGCGGTCTTTGGCACGCGCGTCGAGATCAAGAACATGAACTCGTTTCGCAGCGTGCGCGACGCCATCATGTTTGAAGTGGAGCGTCAGGTCGGGCTCATCACGGACGGCGATCGGGTGCGTCAGGAAACGCGACTGTGGAACGTCGATCTGGCGCGCACGGAGTCGATGCGGTCCAAAGAGGAAGCGGCGGATTATCGCTATTTTCCCGATCCCGACTTGCCGCCGTTGCATCTCGATCCCGCGTGGCTGGACGCGCAGCGCGCGGACTTGCCCGAACTGCCGGCGGCGCGCAAAGCGCGGTACGAGCGCGATCTTGGCCTGGATCTCCGGACCGCGACGTGGCTGACCGACGAGCCGCCGCGCGCCGACGCGTTTGACCAGAGTGTCGCGGGAATGCCGGACTTGGCCGCGCCGTTTGCGGTCTTCTTGATGACGCAGGTGCAGGCCCAGCTTCAGCGGGTCGAACGCACCTGGCCCGAACTGGTCGACGCGATGCCCGTGTTGCTGCGCATTTGTGGCAAGTGGCGCGGTGGGCAGCTGTCCAACAAAATGCTGGCCGATCTGCTGCAGACCGGTTTCGCCGACCTGACGCAGCCGCTCGCCACCGCGCTGACCGGCGCCGAGTCGCAAGCCGGTGCGGTCCTGAGTGACGACGCCGCGCTGGAGCCGGTCGTCGACGCGATCCTCGCGCAGTTTCCCGGTGAGGTGGCCAAGTACCGCGCAGGGCAAAAGCAGCTGACCGGGTTCTTCGTCGGTCAGGCGATGCGTCAGCTCGCGGGCAAAGCAGACGCCAAGGTCATCACCGCGCTTTTGGCGCGCAAACTGGACGTGTGACACATGTGGCAGCACCTCTACGAAAGCGCGTTGAACCAGCCGATCGCAGGGTGCCTGCTGACCGCCGCGACGCTCGTGTGGATCGGCCAGCGTCCGCAGGGCTTGCTGCGCCTGCTGCTGATGCTGTTCGGCGTGCAGCTGTGTCTGGACAACTTCCTCACCGGCGCGTGGAATCCGCTGCCGCAGCACTCTTCGTGGAACCAGCCGTTGGCGATTCTGTTCGTGATTCTGGGCGATTGGCGCTTCTTCCTCCTCACCGAGCGCTTCGCCCAGCGGCCCGTGCCGAAGTGGCAGCCGTGGGTTGTTGCGCTGGCCTTTGCGCTGATCGTACCGGTCATCCAAGGTGCGGCGATCGCGCTCTTCCCGCAGGCGTTCCCGACGCTGCGCCACACGTTCCTCGCCTACGAGCTGCTGTTCCTCGCGCTGGCCATCAGCTGGCGCGCGTTTGTGCTCCCCGCGCGGCTGGCCTCTACGCCGCATCCGGTGCGGAACTGGCTCCTGGAGCTTTCCTACTTTGAGATCGCGCAGTACGCGCTCTGGCCGCTGGCCGACGTGCTGATTCTGGCCGGTACCGACCAGGGCGTGGAAGCCGGTTACGCGCTCCGTCTGGTGCCCAACACGCTGTACTACGGGCTATTTCTGGCTCTTGCCGCGTGGCGCGCGCCGCCGGATGCGTGGCGGTAGCCGCGGTTCAGTGCGCTTTCGCCTTCAGGTACAGGATCAGCTGGTCGATCGCTTTTTGCCGCTGCGGCACGTTCGCGGGCAGCCCCGGCATCGGCGTGCCTTTTCGCACGGACTGCGGGTTGTCGATCCATTGGTGCAGCCACTGCGGTTGCCAGTAGTCGGTCACGCTGTGGGGCGCGTTCAGCTCCGGTCCGACCTTGCCGCCGTGGCCATCGATGCTGTGACACGCGGCGCAGTGGTGCGTGAACAGCTCAAAACCTGAAGCGATGTCCGGCGTGCCCGGTTCGGGCGGCGCGAGACCGGGGAACGCTTCGGCAAACGTCGTCAGCTTCACGGTTGCGAGCTGGTACGGCCAGCCGTAGTCGCCATCCGCGCGCACTACACCGTCTTTGACGCTATCCCAGACGAGGTAGGTCGGCGCGATGGACACCGTCTCGACGCGCGGCACTTTCTTGTCCAACACAAAATCGTCTCGATCCTTGCGCGCAAACGCAAACCACGCCTTGTGTGAAAGAAAGCGGCTCACAGGAAGCACCGAGGTGTACCCATCGAGAGCCACGAGAGCGATCGCCTGCGCCTCGCGCCACTTCGGCCCGTAGACGGCGTCCAGCAGGCTCGCGGCTGGAATGCCACGAAAGCTGATATCGCGAAGTTCGTAAGGCTCGTACACGGTCACGTCTTCGGCACCGACCTTGCCCGCAGGGTCTGCCACATCCACGGTCGCCACCGCCGTCGCGCCTCGGGCAAAGTGAACTTCCGCATGCACTTCAGGTTTGCACGCCGCAAGCAGGGTCAAGAGCACGATGGCGTATCTCATGCGCGCACATCCTCGTGGCGCGTCAGCCCCCGCAGGCTACCCAGCGCGTACGACGTGTCCGTCATCGCCGTTTGATCCGACGGACCACGGCTGCACATGCACATGTGCCGACCGTTCGCCGTGACCAGCACGCCGCGCGCGCCGCCGTGCTCCATCATCGCTTCGGCAATCTCCTTGACGAGGTCTTCCTGAATCTGGAACCGCTGCGCGTAGATTTGCACCAACCGCGGCAGCTTGCCCAGGCCGATGATGCGATCGCCCGGAATGTATGAAATCGCCGCCTGGCCAAAGAACGGCAGGAAGTGGTGCGCGCAGATCGAGAAATAGTTGATGTCGCGCACCGTCACGTGGCCGTTGTGTTCGCCTTCCACCTGGCGCGTCGTCTTCAAAACCGTCGCGGGATCCTTGTCGTAGCCGGCCAGCAGTTGCCGGTACGCCCGCGCGATGCGGTCCTCGGCACCCGGATGGGCGAACCACGCCAGGGCGCGCGGGTCCTGCGTGACGTTTGCCGCCAGCCAGTCGCCGATGCCCGGCATCGCCGACTTCTGAGGTTGAGTCACTGACATGTGGAACTCCTGCTTTCGCCGCGGCTATTTTTTGCGCGACTTCTTGCCTTTCTTGCCGCTGGGCAATTTGCCCTTTGCGTCTTTTACAGCGGTCGTCTCTTCGGGCGGCCGCCAATCGACGCTCATCAGCGCCCAAGTACGATGCGCCAATTCAGCGCGCGCTGCGATCGCCGACTCGCCAAACGGCATCCACCACAGACGAATCGATCCGTCGGCTGTGCTGGCCACCTGCACGTCCACGTCCGCCCAATGGAACGGTCCTGGTTTGTCGCGGACCTGCAGGCGCACCGATGCGGGACCCGCGCCGCGCAACGTCACCTGTTCACCGTCCAACTTCAGCGTCATTTCACCGGTCTGGGTCAATTTTTGCCACAGCGCACGACTGACTTGCAGCGCCGTGTGATCCGCGGGAGCTGTTGGACCGGGTACCAAGTCGAGATCGAGGGCCGTCGCGTTGTCCATCTCGTCTTTGCTTGTCGACCGCGCGCCGTTTTGCCCAGCGCCCTTGGCGTCCGTGAGGCGAAAATCAAAGGCCCACCCGCTCGCGGCCGCTTTGGGCCAAACAGTGAGCGCCAGCATCGCGCCGTCGCCAGGCAAGAGCGTCTGCGGATCGCGACCCTCGTGGCGGAAATGCAGGAAATTCAGTTGCCGTCCGGGGACGAGCCAATCCTGTGATTCCAGTTCGGCCAACGCTTTGGGCGGCTCGATGGGATGCAATGCGACCTGTTGCCACGTCCCGCCGGTCTTGCGCCGCCAGAGCAGGAGCGTCATCACGTGGTCGGCGGCTTGGACGGACGCCACTTCTGCGTCGTCGGTCAGTTCGCCCGCTGCCTCTTGCTGACCATCCTGCGCGCGCGTGACGAGCCAGCCGCCTTCACCCAGCCACACGACGTGGCCGTTGTCCAACCCCACGCCTTGCAAGGCTGCGAACGGCCAAGCGCGCCGCCACGTCGTGATCCGCGTGCGCGTGTTGGCCAGGCCGATCCAGCGAATCCCGTCGGGGCGAATGCCGCCCACCGCCAGCCCGTCCGCCAGCGGCTCCAAGGTCGGCAACAGCGGCGTGGGTTCCGCCCAGAGCACCTTGCCCGTCGCTGTGTCGCGCGCGTCGATGACGCCCGATGCCGGCGTCGTGACAATTGCATTTTGACTGGGCACCAGCCGGTAGTCTGCGCCGCCAAAGGGAGCACTCCACGCCGGGCTCAGCGGCTCGACCGGCGCCGCCGCTGTGCTCGCCGCCTCTGCCAGCGGCTGAGCGTAGATCCGATGCGAGAAGCCTGTGGGCGCCTGATCGTCGAACTTGGCCACGACCAACGCCAGCGGACCCTGCGGCGACTGCACCACCGCTTGCAGCGGCGCACCGCGCAGGTCAAAACGCCGCAGCACGCGCCCCGACTTCAGATCCAGCGAGGTCAACTCGGCGTTGTCCACGTTCACGGCCACGCGCTGGTCGGCAAAGCCCATCGCGGTGATGCGATCCTTGTGGTGGAAGCGCCAGCGCACGCTCCCGTCCGCGGGCGACAGCGCAAAGACGTCGTGGTCCGTGCGGCACAGCACCCACGTGGGCGTTGCCTGCACGTCGCCGGTGCCAGTGGTCAGTGGGCACGCCACGCGAGAAGTCCACACGACCCGCGCCGTCTGCGCGTCCATGCCCGGATCGACGCCGTACCAGAACGCACCTTTGTCGTCGCTCGCCGGCGGCTGGACCGCGATGAGCGTGCGATCGCCCACGGACGTCAGCTTGACGCCTGACGGGTCCTTCAGGTGATCCAGTGGAATCTGGCTGAGCGAAGTCGGCGCCGCGGCCCACGCCGAAAACGGCGCACAGAGCGCGAAAATCAGAAAAAATTTCAAGTCTACCGCCGATACAGCCAAGTAATCGCCGCGTCCAATACTTCAGGCGTCGCGGTGAAGAGCGTCACTTCCGTCCGCACAAGCAAATCGAGCGCGCGGATCAGTTCGTCCTGCGCCGCGTCGTCTTTGCACGTCGCAAAATACATCCCGCCGTCGTGCCACGCCAAGGGCACAAACTCGCCGCGGCGACACATCGCCTCCGTGAAGAGGCCGCGCGGATCGCCCGCCGTGAACGTCTCCGGCCATGCGACGTTGTCGCGCATTTGCAGGAGTTCGGCGATCGTGATGTCCGCGGCGGTGATGCGGTTCTGGTAGAAGAGGTCGAAGAAGTCGGCGAGCGTCAGCGTCAACACCGCAGGAGAAACCGCGTCGTGTCGCGCGTGAATTTCGGACGGCGTGCGATCGACAAGCCCGCGCGCTTCTGCGCGTTCCGCAGCCGCCCGTGCGCGCGCCAGATCTTCCGGACTCAAGCGATCCGTCGTCCGCCGCGCTGTTGGCGCCTGCACTTTTGCGTCTTCGATCTGGCTCTGCGGCTTTTTCGGCTTGCCGCGACCCGCTGGACCTGTAGGAATTGCCATGACCTGCCCCCCGTTGGCTGTACGGTCCGCAGCATGGGCCAGGTTTGTCGTGGATTCAAGGTTCAGGCGATCTTACGCCCAAGCGGCACGCTTCATCGGGCCGGGGATTTCCGTCGCGTTCGCGTCCAGAATCTTGTTGCCGTCACCCAAGAGCACGACGGTCGGCACGTGGACGCGCGCATCGGCTTCTTCCAGTTCGGTGAACGTCGCGATGATGACCTTGTCGCCCGGATTGCACAGGTGCGCCGCCGCGCCGTTCACGCAGCACACGCCGGAACCGCGAGGGCCCTTGAGCGCGTAGGTTTGCAGACGGGTGCCTTGCGTCACATTCCAGATGTGCACGGCTTCATGTTCAATGATATCAGCGGCTTCCATGAGGTTGACGTCAAGGGTGACGGAACCTTCGTATTCCAGATCTGCCTGCGTTACGGTCGCGCGGTGCAGTTTGGATTTGAACATCTGTCGACGCCCAACGTTGGCCATGATCCATTCCTCCGGGCCGGTCTCCGCCCGCTGCATGCAGGTCGACGCCGACGTGACGTAAGCGTAGGCGATCTGTGGACAGAATCAAGTCAGATCCGCACGGCCGTCACGGCACCGGTTTGGCCTTGGGCGGCTGCTGCGCGGGCGTGACCGTGGCGGGCAGTTCAACGGCCTTCGTCTCCCGCTGGATCGCGATCAGGTTGGCTGGCACTTTCTGGCCGACAGTCACGCCGCTCCAGCCTTCCAGCCCCTTCACTGCGACGACCTGACCGCTGGGGCTCTTCAGTACTTCCAGGTTCACGTTCTTGCCGTCCTTCAGATGTACCCGGGTCCAGTGCTTGCCGTCCGCCGTCAGCGTCTCCGTCGTCAGCGTGAGGTGGCCCGTCGTCGCGTTATCGACCCGCACGTAGTCCGCGTCGCCCAATTTTGCCAGCCGCTCCGCGGCCAGCACAACGAGCGCCACGCTGCGTGCATCCAGCACCACAAACGGCGCCTTCAACTTGAGCTCGCTGACCTTGGGCTTGGAAGTCGAGTCGGCCTGCGCCGCGACTCGCCAGCCGCCGTTGTAGTTGAACAGGTTGGTCGTAATCGTCGCGCCGGTGACGTAGATGCCGCGGCGGTAGCTCTTGATCGTGCCGTCCGCCTGACTGTCCAAGGTCGCGCGCTGCTGGAATGACTTCCACGCTTTGGCGACCTTATCCTGCAGCGATGCCTCGAGCGAGTCGTAGCGGCCCTCCTGACCGGACTGTGTCCGCAGCGTCTCGGTGCCCACTTTCTTGTCGTTGAGCGACACCTGCAGTTCCAACGCCTCAGGCTTGGCGGACGGAGCCGGAATCGCCAGCGCGCAGACCGATTGCAGGAGTCCGAGACCCAACAGCACCAAACGGAGCGAATTCTTCACGCGGAACCTCAACTCTTGCGGCATCGCCGCGCGCGCAACTGTGGGCAGGCCTGCGGCTGACGTCAACATTTCTGCGTCTTTGTCCGGGCGTTGTTCAAGGCGCCGGCTTCGCCGCTGTGGGCGGCAGCGGTGCGAGAATCCTGACCACATCGACGTGCGCCGCGTAGCTGCCTTGCGCCGTCCGCAGCACGTCCCGATCCACGCGTCCAACAACTTCCAGAGGCACCGGCAGGTTGTCCGGCGGCGTCCGCGCCAGCGCCGCGAGCCAACTCCGCACCGTGACGTCGCCAGCAAGCTCAGCGCGCAGCCATTGCCCGCCCAGACGGATTTCCGCAGGCGGACACGCGCACGCTGCAGGGTTGTACCGCAGCGCAAGTGGCGTCTGCGGATCCAGGGTTGCGATCGACTGCTCCAGTCCGGCCCGAACGGGATTTTCCGGAGCGGTGACTTCGGCGCCGCCGCATGCGGCTGTCGCCACGACAAGCAGCAAGAGCAGCGCGCGGTTCATCGCGGCAGCACGCCGTAGATGATGAATCCGACCGCCAGCGTTCCCGCCGCTAAATTCAGCAGAAACGGCACGTCGTGCAGCATGCGCTCGGTCGGGCTGTGCGCTGTGTCGCGCGCGTCCAGAAGGCGCGAGAACCGCCAGAGCCCAAAAACGCCAAACGGCGTGGTCCACGGCAGTAGCGAGGTGTGAAACCGCCGGACCGTGTCGGAATCCAGCGTGTAGAGCAGATACGCCGCCGAGGTCAGAACCGCGAGCACCGTCAGGGCGATGTTGAGGTGCGACAAGCGGTAGACCTTCAAGTTCGCGCGGTGTTTGACGTCCGATGTCAGCACTTCGTGCTTGCGTTTGCCCAGCGCGAGGAACATCGCCAAAAACGCCGTGCAAGCCAGCAGCCACTGCGACGCTTCAACCGGTGCGGCAGCGGAGCCAGCCAGAACGCGCAGCAGGAAGCCCATCGCGATGATCGCCGCGTCGACGTAGGCGACTTTCTTCAGGCCCAGCGAGTACGCCAAGTTCTGTGCGAAATAGCCGAGAATCGCGAGGCCAAACAGCAGGCCGTTCGATCCAACCCACAGCGCGATGCCGATCGTGGCCAGCGCGTCCAAGCCGAGCAGCACGCCCAGCCACAGCCGCGCACGCGATTCAAGAAGCAGCCCGGCGGCGATCGGCCGCAAGCGCTTGACCGGGTGTGCGCGATCGGCTTCGGCGTCCAACAGGTCGTTGAGCACATAGGTTGCGCTGGATGCCAGGCAGAAACAGAGGGCCGCCATGGCCACGCGCACGATCATGACGGGGCTCAGTGCGTGGTGCGCGATCAGCTCCGGACCGGCAAAAACCAACGGCACCAGCACAAAAACGTTCTTGACCCACTGGTGTGGGCGCATCGTCTGCCAAAGCGCGCGTAATTCCACAGCCAGCGGCGGCGGCGTACCTTGCGGTGGCGTGTTGGCGGGCAGGGCGTTGGTCACCAGTGTTCCTTTGGACGCGCTACTCGGCCGTCGCTGAGGCGTTGGCGGCGGGCGGAACGGATGCGGTCGTTGGCGTCGGCGCGCTGGATGTGGACGCCTCGGCCCCCCGCGCATCCAGTTTCAATTGGCGCTTGTTCGCCGCGTAGTACGCTGCGAGCGACTCTCGGTACGTGCGCACGCCCGTCTGCAAGCGGCTGCGGATATCGCCAAAACGCGCGAGACCATCCACGCCTTCCAAGTTCTTCTCAAACGCTTCGATCTCGCCGCGTGCCGTCTGATACGCGTCCAGCAGCTCGCCGTGGATGCGCTTCAGGTCCGGCGTTTCCGTCGGCATTTTCTTCAGCCGTTCGACAAAAGCGTCCATCGCCGGCAGCACTTTTTCGCGCAGCGCCTGTTTATACAGGGTCAGGTCGCTCGCGTGATTGGCCTGTTCAAAACTCTGCAGGACTGCCTGATGCGCTGCGTTGGCCTCGGCCGAGGCGGCAGAATACTTCTCGATCGCCGTGTTGGCCTGCTTCTCAGCGGCGCTAAGTTGACGATCGGCTTGGACTTTCTTGCAGCCACCAGCAGAAAACGCCGCCACCAGGACGGTCGCCATGATCAACGTGCGCAGGCCGGGAAAGGACAAGTGAACCATGAATCTCCGCGCTGGGCGACGCCACAGCAGGCGCATCTTGGCGCACCGCATGGGGTGCTGACAAGTGTGATTCCTACAGGTATCCGTCTGCGAAACCGGCGGTCTGCTTGACACGATGGCAACCGGCGGTGAAAGTAGCGTTCTTGGAGCTTGATGCCGCTGGCCATGGCGCGCTCAACCTCGCGCGGAGAACCACTTTGGACGCCATCGCTCGGCCAGCCGTTGCCCGCAAAAATCGGCTGCAGAATGCAGCTCTTGCCCGTGTGCTTGGATGCGCCGCGCTGGTCGTAACGGCCATGGGCTGTGGCGCAGTTTCAACCCAGCAGTCGCTCGGCGACGCGCAAAAGCAGCTGGACGAAGCCACGAAGTTGGAAGGCGAGGAGTTTGCACCTTACGAATATACGCGCGCCGCTTCCTACTTCCAGAAGGCCAAGAAGCTGACGGGTGAAGGTCTCTACGAGCAGTCCGCCGAGTATGCCAAACTGGCGCAGCTAGCGGCGGAAAAGGCCCAGGATGTCGCGCGCTTGGGTAAGGAACGCAAGCTGCGTTTGCAGAAATTCGCGCCCAAGGAACCCGCCGCACCGAAGGTGCCAGCCGCACCCACAGCACCGGCGGCTCCGGCTCCGCAGGGGGGCAAATGAGCGCTCGCCTCCACACGATCTTGTTGGCCCTTTGGGTTGGTCTCTTTGTCACGGCGTGCGCTACGGGCGGCGAGGTGCAGGAAGAATCGGCCAAGCTGAGCGAGACCATTCGCCAGGTCAAAGTGCCTGCGTACTACTGCGCGCCGAAAGAACTGGCGCTCGCGGAAGCGTTCCTCGATTTTGCGAATCTGGAATCCAGCTACGGCGACATGCTGAGCGCCGGCCACAATCTGGAAATCGCCAAGGAACACACGGCCAAGGCGGCGGCGGTCAAGGATCAGAAGGGCTGCTGCCCGGATCGTGACGGCGATCGCATTTGCGATGCGGAAGACAAGTGCCCGGACGACCCGGAGGACTTTGACAACGACGAGGATAGCGACGGTTGCCCCGAATACGATCGCGACAACGACGGCATCAAGGATCAGTTTGACCGCTGCCCGGACCAGCCCGAAGACAAAGACGGATTCCTCGACGAAGACGGCTGCCCGGAGTTGGACAACGACAACGATCGTGTGGACGACGTCAAGGACAAGTGCCCGAACGTCGCTGAAGATCGCGATGGCTTTGACGACGCCGACGGCTGCCCGGACGTGGACAACGACGGCGACGGCATCGTCGACTTCCCGACCAAGGACGACAAGTGCCCGGACAAGCCGGAGACGTTCAACGGTCTGGATGACAACGACGGTTGCCCGGATGAGCTGCCGCCGCCGCCGCCTGAGCCGAAGAAGTACGACACGATCGAAGTGGAGAACGACAAGATCGTCTTCAAGAAGCAGATTCAGTTCGCCGTGAACAAGGCGAACATCGTGGGCGACATCAGCATCAAGATCCTCGACGAATGCGCCGCGGCCTTGAAGGAAAAGAGCGAAGTGCGCGTGCAGGTGGAAGGCCACACGGACTCCACGGGTAACGCGAAGAAGAACAAGAAGCTGTCGCAAGCGCGCGCGAATTCCGTCGTCACCGCGCTGGTGGAACGCGGCATTGGCCGCAGCCGCTTGGTGCCGATTGGCTTTGGTCCGTCGCGTCCGCTCGACCCGGCCAAGAACAAGATCGCGTACGAGAAGAATCGACGCGTCGAGTTCAACTTCTTGCCGCCGGATCAGAAGTAGCCAGCGCCCCGCGAGAGATCGCAACCGCTTGCGGCGGAGGCACGCGCAGCGGGTCTCCGTCCGGAGCGTCGGCGTCAGCCGGACCGCGCAGGATAGAGCCCGACCGGCCGCTTGCGGCCGGGCTCGCCCCCCAAAAGCCGCAGCCCTCCGCGCAACTTCGGCTACCCCGCCACTTTCACCAGCCTGATCGCCTTCTCTGGGCACGCCGTCACGCACACGCCGCACGCGTGGCACACGTCCGGGTTCACCACGAACGCCTGGCGATTCCCGTGCACCCGCGCCTTCAGCCGCCCCAGCAGCGACATCCCCGCCTTGTCCGCGTCCGTCAGCGTCGCCAGCGCGAACACGCCGTGCGGGCAGACGCGCACGCAATCTTCTTTGCCCTCGCACTTGTTGCGGTTGATGACGGGAATCACGCGCGGCTTCGCTTCTTCAGGCATGGACGCTCCTTGCAGCCAAGAATAGTCGGCCGATCGCCGCGCCGCTACTTGCAAAGCGCGCGCGCGCGGGAAAACATGCGGGCATGAAGATGCTTCACGTTGTATTCGCTTGTGCCCTTTTGCCATTGGCGGCTTGTGGTTCGTCGGAATGTGGCAGCAACGCGTCCTGTACCGTTCTCGATGACTCCGTCGACGACGCTGACGCCACGGTCGACGTTGCGCTCGACACAGGACCGGAACTGCCGCCGTATCAGCCCGACTTGCCCGCGATCGTCGCGCTGTCGGATCCGGCGACCGCCGTCGATCCACGCATCGGCACCGATGGCAGCGGCAACGTCTTCTTTGGCGTCACCTTGCCACACGGCATGATCAAGCTCGGCCCGGACTCCGACAACGGCACGCAGGACATCAAGGGCTACCAGTGGAACGCCCAGAAGATTCAGGCGTTTTCGCACACGCACTTGGACGGTCCCGGCGGCAGCGCGTACGGCTACAGCCAGATCGCGCTTTTGCCCACGACGGGCACGCGCACCGTGAAGGAAGAGGACTACGCGGTCGCTTACAACCGCGACACGCAGATCGCCACGCCCGGTCGTTACGCCGTGGACTTGAACACCGGCATTCACGTCGAACTCGCCGCGACGCGCCACTGCGGCGTGCACACCTACAGCTTCCCCGCAGGCACGGCGCGTGTCCTCGTCGATTTTGGCCACACGCGCGGCAAGAGCTTGGGCGGTCACGTCGCCGTGCAAAACGAAGTCGTTACGGGTCGCGGCGACTACAACGTCCATCCAGCGATAAGCGGCATTTTGGTCGACAAGAAGCCGACGGTTGGGCTGACTTCCGTTTACGCACACGTCGTCTTCGACAAGCCGCCGCTCGCGACCGGCGTCTGGCAGGACCGCAAAGAGCTGACCGGCACGGTCGCCGATGGTGCCGACGCGGGCGCGTGGCTCGAATGGCCAAGCGACAAGCCGCAGACGATTACGGCGCGCGTGTGCTTGTCCTTTATTTCCGGTGAACAGGCGCAGAAGAATCAGGGTGAACTGGTGCCCAAGGTCGAGGTCGCAAAGCTGCAAGGTCAGGCGAACACCGAGTGGAACGCGCTGCTCAGCCGCATCCAAGTGGAAACGACCGACCTCAAGGAGCGCACGCGGTTCTACACGGCGCTCTACCACAGCCTGCTGCAGCCCGCGGACTACACGGAAGACGGGCAATTCTGGAACGGCAGCAAGGAAGTTGCGGCTGTGCAATCGACGGGAGGCAAGCACTTCTACACCGACGACTGGTGCGTTTGGGACACGACGCGCACGGTGCACCCGCTGCTGACGCTGATTCAGCCCGAAGTGGTCGGCGACATGCTGCAGTCGCTGCTCTGGATGACGGGACCGGAAGGCTACCTGCCCAAGTGTCCGTGGCAAGCGACCGGCGATTCGCGCGTCATGACGGGCAACTTCACGTTCTGCTTGATGGCGGACGCGGCGGTCAAAGGCCTGAAGGATTTTGATACCGCCTTGGCGATGAAGACGATGGAGCACGGGGCGATGACGGAGTCCGACAATCCGTATCAGGACGGCGTCTGCGGCTACTTCAACCAGGGCTCGCCGCCGTTCTACGTGCAAAATGGCTGGGTGCCAGAAGAGTGCGACCTGACGCAGGGCGCGTCGATGACGCTGGAGCACAGCTATTCCGACTGGTGCCTGGGCCAATACGCGCACGCGCTGGGCAACGAGGACCTCGCCAAGCAAATGGCGCCACGCGCCGCGAACTGGAAGAACACGTGGGGCCCGCACAATTATCCGCAGCTGCGCGCTGAAGATGGGTCGTGGCTGGAGCCGTTTGACCCGAACGGCACGGTCGGTTTTACCGAAGCGACGGCGTGGATCTACGAGTGGCTGGTGCCGCAGGATCGCTGTGGGCTCATCGCGCAGATCGGCGGGAAGGCGGCGACGCAGGCGCGCTTGGACGCGTTCTTTGACGGCGGCTTCTTTGACATGGGCAATGAACCGGATTTTCACGCGCCGTGGCTGTATGTCGACATCGGTCGCCCGGATCTGGCGAGTGATCGCGTGCACGCGTTGCTCGCGAAACACTTCAACGTCACGCCGGGTGGGCTGCCCGGCAACGACGACGCCGGCGCGATGTCCGGCTGGCTGGTCTTTGCCGCGCTGGGTCTCTACCCGGTTGCGCCTGGCGATGGCTACTACACGCTGACAGCGCCGCTTGTCGCCCGCGCCGAGATCCACGTCGGCAGCAAGATCGTGCGCGTCGAAGCACCTGGTGCGCCAGACAAGAAGCACATCGCCAGCGCGAAGTGGAATGGTCAGCCGCTGACGGAGCCGCGTCTTTCGCACAGCCAACTTGTCCAGGGTGGTTTTCTGGAGTTGACGCTGACGGCAGGCGACTCCACTTGGGGTGCCAACAGTTGTCCTTGACCGCACACGGAGGTTTGACCATGGATTTTGCCTATGCCCCGCCGCGGTCCTCGCACGTTCGGGCCTTTCCCAACGGCGTGTACACCGTTCGGCGACCGTGGATTTCCTTCTTCAACCGCACTTTTCGCGTTCTGGACGCGCAAGGGCAGCTCGTCGCGTTCGTGCGCCACCCGCTGATGCGCGTGCGCGAGCAGTTCCAGATCTTTGCCGACGAGGCGATGCAACAGCCGATCGCGACCATCCAGTCGCGCCAGATGATCGCCATCAACTTCACCTACGACGTGACCGACGCGCAGACTGGCTCGTGGATCGGCACGCTGCGCTCGCGCGGCTTGAAGTCGATGATTCGCGACACGTGGGACTTGATCGACAGTCACGAGCAGCCGCATGGTCTGCTGGAAGAAGTGGGGCTCTCCTGGTTGCGGCGGATTTTCCCGATTCTGCTGGGTCATTGGCGCGTGCTGGTGGGGCAGTCGGAGGTCGCCACGGTCGATCAGATCTTTCGGTTCTTTGTGAAAGAATATCGCCTGACGGTGGCGGCTGACGGCAAGAATGTCGATACTCGCTTTCTGCTCGCCTGCGCGCTTTTGGCGCTCATGCGCGAGAATCACCGCGAACAGCAGTAGCACCACCTCAGGTGCAACGCGCGGTTGAGGATAGGAGACTTGTGAGATCCCGCAATCGTTCGCCTTTTTTTATCGCTTGGCTGTGCGTCTTCGCGTGCGCGAGTTGCGGAACGCCGACGGCAGCTACGCCGGATGACGATGTCTTTGCTGGCGACTTGGGCTTTGTCACGAAGCTGGACGCCAAGACCAAGGATGTGCCCGCAGCGGATGTCATGACGGATGCGCCGGTCGCTGGCGATGTAGCCAAGGACGTCGCGCCCGATGCCAAGGACGCCGCCGCCGACGAAACGGGATCTGACGTGGACGTCGCCGCCGAAGTGGCGCTCGTCGACGCGACGGAGGATGCAAACGACGACACGGAAGCCGATGAAAGTGCGGCGAGCGACGTGGAAACCGATGATACGTTCGACGTCGCAGAAGATGGGACGACGGTTGTGGACGATGGTCCGCCCGCGCTCTGTCGCCCGTGTTTGACGGACGCGGCGTGCGGCGCGCTCAACCCGACCTCGGTCTGCGTGAACTACGGCCAAAACGGCAGCTACTGCGGCAGCGGCTGCGTGAAAGACTTGGACTGCCCGACGGGCTACGTCTGCGCCGACGCGGAAGGCACATCCGGACCCGCAGCGAGCAAGCAGTGCTTGAAGAAGAACGGCGAGTGCACGTGCTCGACGCAATCGATCGCCGACGCAGCGTTCACGACGTGCACAAGCAGCAACCCGATCGGCAGCTGTTCGGGCAAGCGCACGTGCCTTGCGACGGGTCTCGCGGCCTGCGACGCGCCCACGCCGAAGGACGAGGTCTGCAACGGCGTCGATGACAACTGCGACGGCGTGACGGACGGCAAGGACACGCTCGGTTGCACGCTTTTCTACGACGACAAGGACGGCGACGGCATTGGCTTTGGCAATCCGACGTGCTTGTGCAGCAACGCCGGGACGAGTCTTGCGGTGGGCAACACGGACTGCGACGACAACAACTTCGCGGTCTACCCGGGCGCTGTGGAAATCTGCAACGACGCGGACGACAACTGCGACGGCAAGACCGACGAAGGCTGCGACGCGGACGGCGACGGCTGGTGCAACACGAGCGCGACGATTGACGGCGCGCCCAAGGTCTGCAGCAAAGGCGCGGGCGACTGTAACGACAAGAGCGCGGCGGTTCACCCCGGCGCGGCGGAGATCTGCGGCAACAGCGTGGACGACAACTGCGACGGCGAGACCGACGTGGGCGGCGGCGGACCGGGCTGTACGGCGTTCTACGTGGACGGCGATGGCGACGGCTTTGGCGCGGGCGTTAGCCAGTGCAGCTGCACCGCGACGGGGAACTACACGGTCACCGCGGCAGGCGACTGCAACGACGCGGACGCGGACGTGAACCCCAAGGCCAAAGAAGTCTGCAGCAACGGCAAGGACGACGACTGCAACGGCAAGAAGGACGAAGGTGCGGGAATCGGCTGCACGCCCTGGTACACGGACGCGGACAAGGACGGCTTTGGAATCGGCGCTGCGACGTGCCTCTGCGTGGCGGACGCGACCCACACGGCGAACAAGAACGGCGACTGCAACGACAACGCCGCGAGCATCAGTCCGGGCGCAACCGAAACCTGCAACAACAAGGACGACGACTGCAACGGTGTGACGGACGACGGCCCGCCGGTCGACTGCGTGATGTTCTACGCCGACGGCGACAAGGACACGTACGGCGGCGGCCCGGGCGTGTGCTTGTGCGCTGCAGACGCGGCGCATCCGGTGTCCATCGGCGGCGATTGCAACGACGCGTCGAGCGCAATCCACCCCGGCGTCACGGAAACCTGCAACGGCTACGACGACAACTGCAACAGCCAAACGGACGAGCTGGGCGCCAAGGGCTGCAGCAACTTCCACGTCGACGCGGACGGCGACACCTACGGCGGCAGTGACGTGAAGTGCGCGTGTTCCGCCGATCCGGTCTACAACACGTTGGACGCGTCCGACTGCGACGACACGAGCGCGGCGGTGAACCCGAACGCAGCGGAAATCTGCGACGGCCTGGACAACAACTGCGATGGCACCACCGACCCGCCGGGCTTGAGCACGTGCGTTGTGTACTTCCTGGACAGCGACGTGGACGGCTACGGGACTTCACAAGCGCAGGTCAAGTGCCTGTGCGGGCCTTCAGGCTTGTGGTCCACGACGACGCCGGGCGACTGCAACGACACGGACAAGGCGATTCACCCCGGCGCAACCGAAGTGTGCAACAACAAGGACGACAACTGCGACGGGACAGTCGACAACGGCGCGGGCACCATCTACTACGCGGACGGCGACGGCGACACGTACGGGAATCCAGCCGTGTCCTTGCAGTCGTGCACGCCGCTGCCGACGCTCGTGACCAACAAGTTGGACTGCGACGACGGCAACGCGGCCGTGCACCCGGGCGTGCTGGAAATCTGTGACGGCAAGGACAACGACTGCAACGGCCAAACGGACGACGGCCTGTGCGACGACGGCAACGGCTGCACCGTCGACGTGTGCTCACCGGGCAGCGGCTGCACGCACACACCGACCAACGGCGCGTGCACTGACGGCAGCGCGTGCACCACCGGCGACACCTGCGCGACGGGCACCTGCAAGGGCACGACGATCAACTGCGATGACGGCAACGCCTGCACCAACGACGCATGCGCGCCCGCCAGCGGCTGCACGCACGTGAACAACACCACCGCGTGCAACGACGGCAACGCGTGTACGAGCGACGCGTGTTCGGGCGGCACGTGCACAGGCACCGCGATCAGCTGCGACGACGGCGACGCGTGCACCACGGACGCATGCGTCCCCGCCAGCGGCTGCACGCACACGCAGACGTGCACCGGCTTGCCGTTTGCCGACGCGGGCAACACGTACGCCGAAGGCTTGACCACCGCCGGCACCTTGAAAGCCTGGGGCAACGCTGCGACGCCGCCGACCGGCACGTACGCACAGGTCTCGGCGGGCTATTACTTCGCCTGCGTCGTCACGAGCGGTGGGAGCATGAACTGCTGGGGCGCCAACAAACCCACCGCGCTGACGAACAAGACCATCACGGGCGTCAAGCAAGTGTCCGTCGGAAACCCGCACGCGTGCATCATCAAGACCGACGGCACGCTGCA
>CAITYF010000192.1 GCA_903896545.1 uncultured Myxococcales bacterium
ATCGACGTCTGGCAGCCCTTCCGGCTGACGTTCGACGACCTGCCGCTGGAGATCCGCCTGCCTGACCAGAACCTGCGCGGCGAGTGCGAACGGCTCTTCAACGCCCACGTGGTGGAGATGGCGCCGTTGCTCATGCCGGACTGGCGCGGTGGTGTGCGCCAGCACCAGCCGCCGCAACAGGGTCAGCCGTATCGGGGCGGCTGGCCGGATTTTGATGACGATTTGGCGGACTGGAGGTAGCGATGAACTTTCACAGACAGCTTGACGTGCTGGACGTACCGCGGCTCGCGCGGACGCCTATCACGGTCGTTGGCGCGGGCGCGGTGGGCAGCTTCACCGTGTTGGCGTTGGCGAAAAGTGGCGCCGAGCGCATCACCGTTTGGGATGACGACTCCATCGAGAGCCACAATTTGCCCAACCAGTGGTACCGCCTTGCGGATCTGGGACGGCCGAAGGTGCAGGCGCTGAAGGCGCTGGTGCACGAGATGACGGGCGTGGAGATCGAGACGGTGCAGGAGCGCTTCCAGGGCGAGAAAGCCACGGAGGTGACAATCTGCGCGGTCGACAGCATGGACGTGCGAATCGCGTTGTGGAGGCAGCTTCACCCGCGGCCCAGCATGTACATCGACGCCAGAATGGGCGCTGAAGTTGGCAAGGTCATGTGCGTTGGCGCGTTTGGCTCCTGGTACGAGGAAACGCTGCACCCGAGCAGCGAGGCGTTCCGTGCGCCTTGCACGGCACGCGCGACGATGTACTGCGCCAGCGGTCTCGCCGCCTTCATCGCAGGCCAAGTGGCGAATTACGCCAGCGACCGGCCGACCCGCGAGGCCATGGCCATCGATTTTCGCAACGGCCTGATCATCTAACGAAGGAGTTCGCATGAAAGTTTGGATGAAGCTGCTCTACACAATCGCAGGCTTCTTGGACTCGATGATCGCGCTGGCGGTCACCGTGGAAAAGATCCTCGCGCACCTCGCGGCGTAGCGAAGACAACTTGCGAGAGCCAGGGCTGCCGATGGTCGGTGGCCCTGGCTTTTGCGCTTTTTGGCGGAGGTGACGATGAAGACGCTTTCCCAAGCGGCGGCGCGCGTGCTGGACGCGCTGACAGCGGGTCTGGCCATCGGCGGCGCCCGCAAGGTCGACAATGGCGGCGGCTACATGGCCGTGCACGTGGACCGGCTCAGCGCCGCCACGTACAGCATCGCGCACTACTTCCAGCAGAACGGCGACATGGTGTGCGATCCCGACGGCGTCTTCCTGAAGACCGACGTGGGCTGGCTGCCGGTCACGCTGCAGCTCAGCACAGGCCACTACACCGTCGCAATCGAACTGGACGGAAACGACAAGCCGACCGGCTGGAGGCCGCGGCAATACAAAGAAATTTCGGGGTTCGCAGCTATGTGGTTGCGAAACGTGAACCAGCAACAAGGCGGGATCGACCGCATTCGTCAGGTTACTATTGGCTAATAACTTACAAGGAGGAGCACATGGATAACGAAAAGCTGCGGCTGCTCACGCGGCCGTTCAAGGACATCAAGACCCGCCCGGGGCGGAACGGCCAAGCCGTGAGTTACGTGGAGGCGCATTCCATCGTTCAGCGGCTCAACGACGTGTTGGGGGGCGACTGGAGCTATCGCGTGTTAGAGCGGGAAATTTTGGACGGCGAGGTCATCGTTCTGGGTGAGCTACGCGTTGGTGACGAGGTCAAGCAGGCCTTCGGTGGCGGCGAGATCACCAAGACCCGCGACGGCAAAATCGTCAGCGTGGCCGATGACCTGAAGAGTGCGGCGACCGATGCGCTCAAGAAGGCGGCGACGCTCATGGGTGTGGCGCTGCAGTTGTACGGCGCCGAAGAACCGCCGGTGACGCCCAGTGTGCCGCGGCTGGTGCCACCGGTGCAGGACGGCGAGGAACCCGATGTGCCGCCGGGCAATCGGCTGACACGCCGGCAGGCTGAGTTCATCGGCAAGCTGGGCCGCACGCATGGGCTCAGCAAGAGTGAGGTGGACGAGCGGGCAAAGGCCCAGTTCGGGACCACCGCGGCGTTCCTGACGGTGCGCCAAGCAAGCGAGTTCATTCAATTGCTGACCAACGCAGCGTAGCCGGAGGTGTGCATGGAATACTTGAAAGCGGCGCCCAGGACCTCGCTCCACTGCTC
>CAITYF010000193.1 GCA_903896545.1 uncultured Myxococcales bacterium
CCAGCCCAAAGGGGCGGGTCAGCAGCATGGCGATTCACGGGCGCAGCGCGGCGAGGTGGTCCCTAGTTTGTGGCGGTAGCCTGGTCCCATGCTCGTCGCGGCGAAGCGCCTGAGGTGGTCCCTTTATCGTGGCGGCGGACAAGCGTGTTGGGCGGGATCATGCAGCCCGACGTCTTCGGGTCGCCAGCGCTTCCTCCCGGCGTGTAGCAGATTGCCGACGGCTCGCCAAACAGGTCCTGACATTCCTTGTCGGTTGCACAGTGGCGCCAGCAATAGGAATTGACCGAGCCGTTGTCGTTGGTCACCTGCGATGCACCAGACGGCTGGCTGCAACGCCACTCGTTGAGGGTCGCGTCGTCCTTGAGCGTCGTGCCGTAGTGCTTGGTGACGTCGCCGTACGGCGGGCCTGCGTGCTGTCCCGCGGGGTCATCGCCATCGATGTTGAGCAAGGACGAAGCGGGCAAGCGGAAGTTCGTTCCAGCGGTGTACTGAAAGTTGAAGCCGTTGCGGCACTCGTCGCTCGGCGTGGTGGAGTCGAGCAGGCCCGATTCGAAACAGGGTGCGCGGTAATGCTCGATGCAATTCGACGGAAGACTCGTGGCCGCCGTGTGGTTAAAGGCGCCAATCTTCTTGACCGTGACGCCGCTAGCGGCCGAACCGTCGGCAATCTGCTGCACCGTCACAACCGCCATTTGCGCGTCAATGTCGTTGTACTGCTTGAGGGTCTGGATCAAGCCGGCAAAGCCGTCGGTCAACCCGCGCTGGCGTTTGGCCATCGACGTCGAGTGGTCAACAACCCACAAGAAGTCGTACTTGCGCAGTGGCCCTGGCTTGCCGACGTCGCCACCGCTGCCGGAACCCGTCGCCGCGGACGTGCAAGCGGTCAGCGCGCAGAGCCCCAGACACAGAGACCACCGGCCGAGATTCTTCATGGGTCACCTCAGTTGAGATTCTACCCGTGACTGTGTTTCGGTCAATTGGCGACGGACGGATGCAGCGCAGTGCCCCAACCAACCGCGGGCCGCCGATGCAACTGTCCACGGGCTCCAGCTTGCCGTGACAACGCAGCACGCGCGACGCACGGCATCACCGCGCTGGCCTCGGCCAATCGCCCATCCCGGCGCCGCGAACGCCTCGCGCCAGCTCAACGCTTGCGTCGGGACAAGTCGCCCGGTAAGTGGCGCTTGGACCGGTCGAGTCAATTTGACAAAGCGCGAGTGCCGTCGCAGCCTTGCCGTATCGTTGAAGGAGGCCTCATGGTCAGGGACTCAACTCGTCTGCGGCACACAACGGGCACGGCGTTGCTGGTCTTCGCTTGGTGTAGCGGCTGTGCGCCCCAGCCAGATGCGTCGGGTGGTGTGACGGGGTTCGCTACGCAGACGGCTGCGCTGACCGCGACGGACGCAGTGACTCCGACGGACACGCATGGCGACACGGCTGGTGATGTTCCCGTCGCAAAGTCGGGTGGCGCGGCGGCATGGCCAGCCAAAGTTGAGCACATCATCGCCCTGCACAAACGGGACCGGGCGCGCATCGCGGCGCTACCAGCCGACCGGCAGCCGCTGGAGCTGGCGCGCTCGAAGCTGAACCCGCACATGGATGGCGAAGACTGCGCGATTTACGTGCACGAGCGCTGGACGGACGCGCAGAAGGCCGTGTGGGCATCGCGCGGCGTCATGGTGAACCCGGACCTGTGGATTCCACCGCTGCCTGCGCACCGACACGTCTATGGCTTTCACATCGCGCGGGTGCCGTATGACATGCTGGCCGAGCTGGCCGCGGATTCCAGTGTGGCGCGCGTCGCGACGTTGGAGGTCGGGTACCAACTGAACAACGACATCGGCGCCGCGGAAGTACACGCAACGGACGTGTTCAACGGCACCGGTGTGCCGCAATTCGACGGTACAGGCGTCAAAGTGTGCATCGCGGACAGCGGGTTGGACGTAGCGCATCCAGACATCAAGGCTCCTGTGGAGGCAAAGGACATCACTGACGGGCCGTCTTTTGCGACGTGGGGCAACGATGTGGCCAATCACGTCGCAGCGCACGGCACGCACGTCACGGGCACCGTTGTCGGCAGCGGCGCGCTCTCCAACGGGCAGTACCGCGGGGCCGCGCCGGGAGCATCGCTCTACTTCTACAAAATCGGCGGCGATGTTGTCCTTGAAGGCGGCGGACCTTCGATCGCAGGCGGTGACGAGATCCTCGCATTGTCGCGGTCGATGGTCGTCGGGTGTGATGTGTTCAGCATGAGCATCGGCGCTTCGGGGGGCATACGCGATGGCTCAGGACCGATGGAACAAGCCATCGATGTGGCCACAACTGCCGGCATGTCCGTCTTCATTTCCGCAGGCAATGAGGGTGAGCAGACGCAGGGGCGCGCGGTCACGATCGCCCCTGGAGGCAGTGTGAGCCTGAAGTTGAACTACGCCAACTACGCCGCGGCGACGGATTCGACGCTGATTCGCTACTGTGCGGTCTGGAAGGATGCACACCCACAAGACGGTAACTTGAGCTTCTCCGGGCCCGCCTCGTTGGAAACGCCCACGGGCGTCGACGTCTCGCCTCGCGGGACGGAAACGCTCTGCGCGGACATTGCCCACTCGACCGCCAGCGGCGACTCAGAAACGTGGACGCTGACGCTGAACAATGCACCGACTGGGGACGTCGCAAACGTCTGGTTGTTGTACGAGGGTGGTGTCGTGGTCACCGTCCAAGGGCTGCCCGCCACCAATAGCTACATGGTGACCTCGCCCGCAACGGCCGACACTGCCATTGCCGTCGCTGCGTGGAGCCACCGAAACCAGTGGACCTCATCCGACGGGGGGAACTTCGCCAGCCCGTATACTCTGGGAACGATTGCCGGTTTCAGCTCGCGCGGACCGCGCATTGACGGCGTGTTGAAGCCGGATCTCGCCGCGCCCGGCGCAATGACCATCTCCACCAACGACAGCGCCATCCCGTCTCAGTCCTACTTGCTCATCGCAGGAACCGCCAGCAATTCTGACTACCTTGCGATGCAGGGGACCAGCATGGCGACGCCTCTGGCCGCGGGTTGTGGAGCGCTGATTCGGCAGGCCTACCCGTTAGCCGGACCCGAGTATGTCCGGTGGGCGCTGACGTCGACTGCGTCCGCTGCGGCGAATCCCGACGATTTGCGAGGCTACGGTTTGATCAACGTCCGAGACGCGATCCTCACCTCCAAGTGCGGCGACGGCGTCCGCACGGGCATCGAAGAATGCGACGACGGCAACGCCAGCAACGATGACTGCTGCACAACCCTCTGCGGCTGGGCTGACTCCTGCAACGACTACGACGTCTGCACGTTTGGCGACGCGTGCGTGAACCACGTGTGCGTGGGGACGCCCAAAGACTGCGTGGACGACAACTTCTGCACGTTGGACTTCTGCACCGCCGTCGTCGGCGCGTGCATGCACTTGCCCGCGCACCAGTCCGAGAACTGCAACGACGGCAACCCGTGCACCGTCGCCGAAACCTGCAACAACGGCACCTGCAGCGGCACGGGGATCTTCTGCTCGGACGGCATCTGGTGCACGGACGACACCTGCAACCCCAGCACCGGCAAGTGCCTCTTCACTGTGAACACCGAGCCTTGCGACGACGGGCTCGCCTGCACCGTGAACGACGCGTGCTCGCAAGGAACCTGCCAAGGCACGCTCAACCCATGCGACGACCAAAACGTCTGCACGACCGACGCTTGCCACCCGATCTACGGCTGCGAACACACGCCCACCTATGGACCGTGCAATGACGGCAACAACTGCACCATTTACGACAACTGCAACTCGCTGAGCGTCTGCAAAGGCGCGGACAAGGTCTGCGACGACGGCGTGAACTGCAACATCGACTACTGCTATCAGGGCGGCTGCTACGTCAAACCGATGGACTGCAGTGACGGCGACCCGTGCACGGAGGACCTGTGCAGCCCGCTGTCTGGAACCTGTTCTAGCCAAGCGAAATTCTGCCTCGACAGCAACACGTGCACGAGCGACGCGTGCGACCCGCAGACAGGCGAGTGCCTGCACGCTAACCTGAGCGGCATCCCCTGCGCCGACCCCTACTGGTGCACCAAGGCGGACACGTGCAGCGACGGCGTCTGCAGCGGCACGCCCATCATCTGCGCCGACAACAATCCGTGCACGGACGACGTCTGCGACGAGATCACCGGCGGCAACTGCTGGTACAAGCCCAACACCGTGCCGTGCGACGACGGCAATCCGTGCACCGTCAGCGACGCGTGCGCCAACTCCAAGTGCGCTGGCGGCGGCGCGAAGGTCTGCGACGACAACAACGTCTGCACGTTTGACTCCTGCGTCAAGGCCGAAGGCGGCTGCGTCTACAGCCTGCCAATCGCCAGTTACCCTGCGTGCGACGACGGCGACATCTGCACGACTGACAGCTACTGCTACGGCGGCGCGTGCATCACCGGCGTGCCGATCGTGTGCAGCGACGGCAATCCGTGCACGGACGATTCCTGCGCATCGGGCCTCGGCTGCCAGCACGTGGTGGGCAGCAGCGGCTGCAATGACGGCAACGCCTGCACCGATGACAGCTGCGACGCCAAGGGCGTGTGCTGGCACATCGCCAACAACGCCAACGCCTGCACGGACGGCGGCTTCTGCACGGTCAACGCGCACTGCAAGGCCGGGGTGTGCGCCGCAGACCCTGTCGACTGCGACGATGGCAACCCGTGCACGAGCGACTCCTGCGGCTACGTGATGGGCATGCCGCAAGGCGCGTGCACGCACACGAACACGACGGACGCGTGCAGCGACGGCAACGCGTGCACGCTGGGCGACGTCTGCAGCGGCGGCGCGTGCCAGCCCGGTGCGGGCGCGCTGGACTGCAACGACGGCAACGTGTGCACAGCGGACAGTTGCAACGCCGCCAAGGGCTGCGAGCACATGGCCATATCGAGCGCGTGCGACGACGGCAACCCCTGCACGGCCGCTGACCACTGCAAGGCAGGGGAGTGCGTGGGCACAGACGCGTGCGACGTCGACGCGGGCGACACGGCGGTGGACGACACTGTGGACACGGCTGACACGCCCGACGTCGCCGATGCCGACGCAGCGGGCGATGCGGTCGACGACGCTCCGATCAAGGACGTGGACAAGGGCGACGCTGTGGTGAAGCCAGACGCAGGCGACGCGGAGGCAGGAACGGATGCCGCAGACGCGGTCGCCGACGTGGCAGACGTAGGGGCGCCGGATGTGCCGCCCAAGGACATCGCCGCGGTGGACGTGGCGCAGGACGCAAGCGCCGACGCTGCGGACGGGGCAGACGCGGCAGATGCACCAGATGTGGCCGACGCGGCAGATGGCGGCATTGATGCGGGCAAGGACGGGGCGCTGGAAGTCGCCGACGACGTGGACAAGGATGTGGTCGTAGACGTCGGCAAGGATGTGGTCGTAGACGTCGGCAAGGACTCAGGCGTGGCCCTCGACGCCCCGGATGTGCCGGAGGACACGCCTGAGGTGCAGGCGGACTCGGCGGATACGGACCCGCAGGCCAGCGATACACCGGCAAAGGGCACGAGTCCGTGTAGCGCGCAGCGGAGCGGCACGCCGTCGGCGGGGTGGACTATGCTGGTGGCGCTGGTGCTGTTGGTGTCGCGTCGCAGGCGCTTGCGCGGGTGAAACCTTTCAGGGTCGCGATTCAGCCGCGTCAGGGATGCCCTCGGCGAAAGCCGCTCTTTTTCATGTAAGCGGCGCCAAGCGTCGACAGCGTGCCCGTCCCGTCAGTCGCGCCCCGGCTTCGGCGGCACGAGCGGCCCAACACCACGCTCCGCGGCTCCCGGATCGTGCATCAGGAGGCCGACGTCGGCCCCGGTCGCCCGACGCAACGCCGCAAGCGCGCGCACCGCAACAATCGACTTTGCAGCTGGCGATGAGTTCCACGTACTTACAGACGAGATCACCCGGTGGCAAGCAGCAATTGATTCAGGTCGTTTCGTTCACGCCAGACTTACGGCAGTCCCGGAGTCAGTTCCTGCCGGATTCCTTCACATCGCAACGACCATTTCGGCAGTCGCGTTCGTCCGGACGTTTCTGATTTATCTCGCTGGCCGGCCTCGCCTCATCCCCAAGACCCTCCCCGCCAGCCAAGCCGATAGTCGTCAGCATAGCTGCTGAAAGTATGACCGGCACCGCACGTCTTGTTGCCACAACCCGGCGGCAATTCACACCGGGGTCGCGAAGCCATTCTGCAGGCGAATTCCCACGAGTCTCGCCCTGTGCATCGCCGCAGAAATGTTGCGTTGTGGGTGTTTGCAACGCGATTCAAGAAGCATAGAATAAGGGGCACATGTTCTTGGCCGAGCCAATTGAAACCAAATCACCGTTGGAATCTCATCATGAAGCATCCTTTCCGCACTGCGCTTCTTCTGACGACCGCTCTGATTGTCTACCTGCCGGGCTGCGGCGACGACGCGGCGACTGTAGGTGAATCCGGGCCATCCCAAACGGAAAGCGACGGGGACAACGGCGATGGCAGCCTGTCCAACGACTTGGGCGGCGACGCGTTGGGCGACAGCGCGGTTCTCGCAGATTCCGCCGGAGATATTCCGAAGGTCGACGACACGCTGACCGATACCGTGAAAGACGTTGAGCTGAAGGATCTTGTCAACGACGAAGCGCAAGATGTGGCCGACGACGTGACCGAGGCGATGGACGTTACGGAAACCGACGGAAGCGTCGGTCCTGCGACCTTAACGCTGGATGCTCCGGCCGCGAACGCCGTCGTGCCGCCGCAAGCAACGCTGAATCTGCACGGTGTACTGACGGGCGCTGTGCCGCCGGGTGGTCTGATTTTCCAGGTCACGGACGAGTCGAACGCCGTCGTGCTTTCGGGCGATGTGACCAACCCGACTGACCTTGGGTTTGCTGTAACGACGCCCGCGACTTCGGGCTCGCACGTTTGGCATGTTGTGATTGTGCAAAGCGGGTCGGGCGATCTGGTCGCAGACACGGCGTTTTCGTTCATCGTGAACACAGCGCCGACGCCACCGGTGGTTTCCGTGAGCCCGCAGCACCCAACGCGTCTGGACGCCATCGCAGCGACGATCGACGTGCCATCGTCCGACGCTGAGGGCCAAGCCATCACCTACACGTACCAGTGGACCGTGGACGGCGCGGCGTCGGGGATTACCTCGGACGCAGTCCCGGCCGGAACGGCCAAGAAAGGCGAGCTGTGGACCGTCAGCGTGTCCGCGAGTGACGGCTTGAGTCAAAGCGCAGCAGCCACCGCCAGTGTGACCGTGGCAAACGCGGCACCGACGCCAGCGTCCTTGGCATTTGCAGCGACCGCCGTGACGCTGGATGGTGTGCTTGCTGTCGACCTGGTCAAGACCGCGACTGACGTGGACGGAGACACGCTCACGTTGACGTGGGAATGGACCGTCGACGGCCAGGCGGTTCCTTTCCTCGCGAGTCAGACCGCCACGCCTTTGACGCTGGCGCAAGCGTTGGGCAAGCCGCTAGCCGCAGGTGCTGTCGTCGCCGTCCGCCAGTTGGCGACCGACGGGGAGACGTCCGTCGCATCCGATTTTGTCGCGACTACGCTGCTACCCGGTGCCATGTGTCCGCAGATGCCGCCGCCAGGCGCGCACGCGACCTGCGTGGAAAACGGGACGACCGCACCCGATCAAATTTGCCTGTCTGGAACCATCGGCGACGGGGTGACCTGCCTCGTACTCGGCGGCCTGCCCACGGACGCCACGCCCGTCATCGCGTCGACCGCTGAGGTCACTGTCACGTTGGGTGAAGCTGCGACGTCGGTCGACGGCCAGTTCGACGTCACCATCACGGACGGTACCGGCCAAGTCGTGGCGGCGTTGACGCTTGACGGCCTCAATGGCGTGCAGTCGCTGTCGGCGAAGTCCAACCTGCCGGGTCTGAACACCTGGACCGTGACCGTGCGGCGCAATGGCCTGCTGTTGGGCGCGCGGACGGGCCAGTTCTACCGCAACACGCCGCCCAGCGCGCCGGATATCGCGATCGCGCCGAATCCGCCGTCAGCGGGTCAAGGGCTGAAGGTCGTGCTTGCAACGCCGTCGGCGGATGTGGACACCGGCCTCAATCAAACGGTGACCTACAGCTACGTGTGGAGCAAAGATAACCAAGGCACCGGCAACGTGACCGACACCGTCGCGGATGGACTGACGCTGAATGGCGAAGTGTGGTCGGTGACCGTGACGCCGAACGACGGCGTGGAAGCCGGCCCCAGCGCGACGACTGCGGTCAAGGTAGGCAACACGCCGCCGAACAAGCCGATCATCGAGGTCAATTCGCCGACCGTTGGCCTGCTGGGCACTGTCGCGGCGACCGTGACGAATCCGCAAACGGTGGACGCCAATGGCGACCCGGTGACGGTGAGCTACGTCTGGGCTGTCAATGGTCAAGTTGTTTCAGGGATCGTCGGTGCACAGGTAGATGTGCCTGCTCTAGCCGCCGCCGGTGCGAACGTCGTCGTTGGCGCGGTGGTGACGGTAACGGCCGTGGCGACCGATGGATTTACGCCGGTTGAGTCCGCGTCGATCGACGTCAGCGTGGTTGCCGGTGACGCCGTCTGCACGTCGACCTCGTCGCCGTGTGCGCCGGGAGCGCTCTGCACCGAGAACAACTCGCTGAGCCCGGTGTGCGCCTGTGCCCCAGGGACTTTCGGCAACGGCATCGTGTGCGCGACCGCGAAGTTCCCCAGCCCAGCGGTCAGCGGCGCGACGGCGCAAGTCATCGCCGGCGTGAGCGTCGGTCCGCACGCGCCGACCGGTTTGGTGGTCCTGCTGTACGACGACGGCGGCGTGCTGCTGGACAACGCACCTGCACAGCCCGGTGCAATCAACCTTGTCGGCACGTTGGCAGCGGGCGACCACCTCTGGACCGTACGCGTCGTCGATGCGCTGGAAGCGACTCAGGCGCAAACCGATGGTCCCGTCTTCGGCGACACCCCGCCGAGCGCACCGGTCGTTCTGGCCGGTCCGAGCACGCCGACGACCGAAACCGGCCTGTTGGTTCAGTCCGCGGTTGCGACTGACCCGGATGTCGGCCAGACCCTTGTCTACAGCTACGCGTGGCTGAAAGACGGCCTGCCGACCGGCATCGCCACAGCCGCAGTTTCGCCCGGAATCGCCAAGCGCGGCGAAGTCTGGACGGTCATCGTGACCGCGTTTGACGGCATCGCCGCCGGACCGACCGGGCAAGCCAGTATCACAGTAGAAAATGCCCCGCCCGCCGCCTTTACGGCGACGCTGACGCCGGACAAAGTGGGTCTTTTGGGAACCGCGACCGTCAACCTCAGCCCGGATGTCACCGCGGATTCTGATGGTGACCCACTCACGTTCACCGTGCAGTGGTTCGCCGACGGCGAGTCGGTGCCCGGTCAGGCCGGTTTGAGCCTGAACCTCGCCACCATCGCGCTGCCAAGCGGACATCCCATCAAAGTCGGGTCCTTCATCAACGCGACCGTGACCGTGTCCGATGGTTTTGCCCAGGCCTCCGCTGAGACCGCGCCCATTCCGGTCGAGGGCACCGGCACGGACGTCTGTGCGACGTTCAACCCCTGCGCCGCGACCGCCATTTGCCTGAACAACGACACGTCGACACCGTCGTGCGTCTGCAAGAACGGCTACACGGGCGACGGGCTCACGTGCACCGACGTGGACGAATGCGCCACAAACAACGGTGGCTGCAGCGGTTTGGTCACCTGCACGAACACGCCCGGCAGCTTCACGTGCGGCGCCTGCCCCGTCGGCTACACGGGCGACGGCACCACGTGCGTGGACGTGAACGAATGCCTCGTGAACAACGGCGGCTGCAGTCCGCTGGTCACCTGCACCAACAGCGCGGGCAGCTCGTCGTGCGGCGCTTGCCCAAGCGGGTTCACCGGTGACGGTGTGACGTGCAGCGACGTCAACGAGTGCTTGGTCAACAACGGTGGCTGCGATCCGCTCACGGACTGCAGCAACACGGCTGGCAGTTTCTCTTGCGGAGGCTGCCCCGCCGGCTACACCGGTTCGGGCGCTTTGGGCTGCGTCGATGTGAACGAGTGCGCGGTCGGCAACGGTGGCTGCAACGCCTTGGTCGTTTGCACCAACACGCCGGGCGGCCACGCGTGCGGCGGGTGCCCGACAGGCTATACCGGCAACGGCGTGACGTGCTCCGACATCAACGAATGCGCCGTCAACAACGGCGGTTGCAGCAACCTGGTCACGTGCACCAACACCGCGGGGGGCTTCACGTGCGGCACGTGCCCCGCAGGCTACACGGGCAACGGCACAACCTGCACCGACGTCAACGAGTGCTTGACCGACAACGGCGGCTGCGACCCGCTGACTGCGTGCACAAACACGGTCGGCGGTTCGACCTGCAGCGCGTGTCCAAGTGGCTACACCGGCACCGGCGCGGACGGCTGCACCGACATCAACGAGTGCGCGTCGAACAACGGCGGCTGCAGCGTGCTTGCGGGCTGCGTCAACACACCGGGCAGCCACACGTGCGGCCCCTGCCCTGCTGGCTACACCGGAAACGGCGTCACCTGCACGGACGTCAACGAATGCAAGGTGAACAACGGCGGCTGCAGCAATCTGGTGACCTGCACGAACACGGCCGGCAGCTTCGTCTGTGGCGCGTGCCCGACCGGTTACACCGGCAACGGCGTGACGTGCGCGGACGTCAACGAATGCACGACCAACAACGGCGGCTGCGACGTGCTGACGACGTGCACGAACTCCGTCGGCAGCTTCACGTGCGGTGCTTGCCCGGCAGGCTACACCGGCACCGGCGCAGCCGGCTGCAGCGACATCAACGAGTGCAACAGCAACAATGGCGGCTGCAGCAGCCTCGTCGTCTGCACGAACACACCGGGCAGCTCCGTCTGCGGTTCATGCCCCAGCGGCTACACGGGCAACGGCGTGACGTGTTCCGACGTCAGCGAATGCGCGGTGAACAACGGTGGCTGCAGCAATCTCGTCACGTGCACCAACACGATTGGCAGCTTTGTGTGCGGTGCGTGTCCTAACGGCTACACCGGCAACGGCAGCACGTGCACCGACATTGACGAATGCGCGACCAACAACGGCGGCTGCGACGTCCTCACGGCGTGCACCAATACGCCCGGCTCGCGCACCTGCAGCGCCTGCCCTGGCGGCTACGTGGGCACGGGCGCAAGCGGTTGCGTGGACATCAACGAGTGCAACTCGAACAACGGCGGCTGCAGCAACCTCGTGCTATGCACCAACACGCCAGGCAGCTACGCGTGCGGCGCGTGCCCGTACGGCTACACCGGCAACGGCGTCACGTGCACGGACATCAACGAATGCGCAACCAACAACGGCGGCTGCGCGCTGCTGACATCGTGCACGAACACGCCGGGCAGCTTCATTTGCGGCGGATGCCCGAGCGGCTACACCGGCAACGGCGTCACGTGCACGGACGTCAACGAATGCGCGACCAACAACGGCGGCTGCAGCGTACTCGTCACGTGCACCAACTCGCCCGGCAGCTACAGTTGTGGCGCGTGTCCGAGCGGGTACACCGGTAACGGCGCGACGTGCACCGACATCGACGAGTGCGCCACCAACCACGGCGGCTGCAGCGCGCTCGCGGCGTGCATCAACACCGCGGGCAGCCACACGTGCGGCGCGTGCCCCAGCGGCTATTCCGGCAACGGCGTGACGTGCACCGACATCAACGAGTGCGCGACGAACAACGGCGGCTGCAGCAACCTGGTCCTCTGCGCGAACACTGACGGCAGCTTCACCTGCGGCGCTTGCCCGAACGGCTACACCGGCGACGGCGTGACCTGCACCGACATCAACGAGTGCGCGACCGCCAACGGCGGCTGCGACGCGCTGACGACCTGCACGAACACCGCAGGATCGCGGACGTGCAGCGCGTGCCCGGGCGGCTACACCGGAACTGGCGCAACGGGCTGCACCGACATCAACGAATGCGCGTCCAACAACGGCGGCTGCAACGGTCTGGTGACGTGCGTCAACACGCCGGGCGGCCACACGTGTGGCGCGTGTCCGAGCGGCTACTCCGGCAACGGCGTGACGTGCACCGACGTCAACGAGTGCACAAACGGCACGGCGAATTGCAGCAACCTGGTCACCTGCACCAACACGACCGGTAGTTACACCTGCGGTGCGTGCCCGAGCGGCTACACCGGCAACGGCACGACGTGCACGGACGTCAACGAATGCGCGACGGCCAACGGCGGCTGCGACGCACTGACGGTCTGCACCAACACGCCGGGATCGCGGACGTGCAGCGCCTGCCCTGCGGGCTACACCGGCAACGGCGCGACGGGCTGCGCTGACGTGAACGAGTGCAACTCCAACAACGGCGGCTGCAGCGTGCTCGTCACCTGCGTCAACACGCCCGGCAGCTACAGCTGCGGCGCGTGCCCCAGTGGCTACACGGGCAACGGCGTGACGTGCACCGACGTCAACGAATGCGCGACCAACAACGGCGGGTGCAGCAACCTCGTCACGTGCACCAACACGGTCGGCAGCCACACCTGCGGCGCGTGCCCCAGCGGCTACACCGGCGATGGCGTCACGTGCACCGACGTCAACGAATGCACGACCGGCAACGGCGGGTGCGACGCGCTGACGACCTGCACCAACACCGCGGGATCGCGGACCTGCGGCGCGTGCCCAAGTGGCTACGCCGGCACCGGCGCGACGGGCTGCACCGACATCAACGAGTGTGCGTCGAACAACGGCGGCTGTGCGGCCTTGACGCTCTGCACCAACACGGCGGGCAGCCGGACGTGCGGCGCGTGCCCCAGCGGCTACACCGGCGACGGCTACACGTTCTGCACGGACATCAACGAGTGCGCCACCAACAACGGCGGCTGCGCGGCGTCAGCCACGTGCGGCAACACGCCGGGCAGTCGCACGTGCACGTGCAACAGCGGCTACACCGGCAACGGACTGACGTGCACCGACGTCAACGAATGCCTGACCAACAACGGCGGCTGTTCGCCATTTGCCGGCTGCAGCAACACGATCGGCAGCTTCTCGTGCACCTGCAGCGCGGGCTACACGGGCGACGGCGTGACGTGCGTTGACACCAACGAGTGCACCAACGGCACCAACAACTGCTCCACGAACGCCAACTGCGGCAACACGCAAGGCAGTTTCACCTGCACCTGCAAGGCAGGCTACACCGGCGATGGCCTGACCTGCACCGACATCAACGAGTGCACCAACGGCACGAACAATTGTTCCACGGCGGCGAGCTGCACCAACACGGGCGGCAGCTTCCTGTGCACGTGCACTGCTGGCTACACGGGCAACGGCGTCACGTGCACGGACGTGAATGAGTGCGCACTTGGCACCGACAATTGCTCGACTTTTGCCGGCTGCAGCAACACCGCGGGCAGCTTCACGTGCACGTGCAACGCGGGCTACTCCGGCAACGGCGTGACCTGCACGGACATCAACGAGTGCACCAACGGCACCAACAACTGCTCGGCGTTTGCGACCTGCACCAACACAGGCGGCGGATTCTCGTGCACCTGCATGGCCGGCTACAACGGCGACGGGCTGACGTGCTCGGATGTGAACGAGTGCACCAACGGCACCGCCGGATGCTCGACCTTCGCGACCTGCGGCAACACGGTCGGCAGCTACACGTGCACCTGCAGCGCTGGCTACACCGGCAACGGCGTGACCTGCACGGACGTCAACGAGTGCACAAACGGCACGAACAACTGCGCGGCGACCGCCACGTGCGCGAACACCGGCGGCAGCTTCACGTGCACGTGCAACACGGGCTACACCGGCAACGGCATCACCTGCACCGACGTCAACGAATGCACGAACGGCACCAACAATTGCTCGGCAAGCGCGACGTGCGGGAACATCGGCGGCGGCTTCACGTGCACCTGCAACGCGGGCTTCGCGGGCGACGGCATCACGTGCATCGACATCAACGAGTGCACCAACGGCTCGAACCCATGTTCGGTCAACGCGGCTTGCGCGAACACGATCGGCAGCTTCACCTGCACCTGTAACGCGGGCTACACCGGATCGGGCGTCAGCTGCACGGATATCGACGAGTGCGCGAACGGCACGAACAACTGCTCGACGTTCGCCAATTGCACG
This sequence comes from uncultured Myxococcales bacterium, assembly GCA_903896545.1. Lineage (GTDB taxonomy): Bacteria > Myxococcota_A > UBA9042 > UBA9042 > UBA9042 > CAIYBN01. The sequence continues at coordinate 14,135 of CAITYF010000193.1, forward strand.
AACCTTCCCGGTTCGTTCTCCTGCGCGTGCAAGACCGGCTACACCGGCGACGGCATCACGTGCAGCGCGCCAGGCTGCAGCGACGGCACGCGTGAAGGCTTTGGCGACCCCGCGACCTACCCGAAGATCGCCGGTTGTTCCGGCGGATGGTCGGTCCTGGGCGTGTTGAACACGTCGACGCCCACTTGCGCGCGCGTTTCCGGCAACAGCAGCAGCAACGCGACGGGCACGGGCTGCAGTTCCGCGGATCTGTGCTCGGTCGGTTGGCACATCTGCACGACCAGCGCGCAGGTCGCCACCGACTCGCCGACGGGAACGTGCGCCGGAGTGACGGCTGCCGGCGCGCCCAGCCTGTTCTTCTCGACTCTCCAGAGCGGTTCCGGCAATGCGCTGTGCCAAGCTTCCGGCGCCAATGACCTCTTTGGCTGCGGCAATCTGGGCACCACACCCGACGCGACAACGTGCAATCCGCTCAACCGGAGCAGCGGCAACGTGTGCGGCGGCCTCGGCGCGCCGTGGTCATGCCCGACGCTGAACGGCGGCCTCGACGAGACCCAGCGCGTCGTCAAGACGGGCAGCGCCGGCGGCGGCGTGCTCTGCTGCATCGACTGATCGCGGAAGGGCCGGGAGCGATGCGGCGAAGGCCCGCCGGTCTCAGAACGACGAGCCTGGTGTCGACAGGAAAACGAGTTCTTCGGCGGTCGAAGCGCGTCCCAAAATCGCGTTGCGGTGCGGATACCGGCCAAAGCGCTCGATAATCGCCTTGTGTTTCATCTCAAACGCCAACGTCGCCGCATTGCCCGTGGCCGCGAACAGCGACTGCGCCACGTCGTGAATCTGGCGCGACTCGCTGTGCATGTAGGGCATATAGAGAAAGTTCCGCTGCACGACAGGCAGGCCGGCATCCAGTCCAGCCGCGACCGCCTCCTGCGCCAGAGCCAGAGCCATCGGATCGGCGGCAAAGGCGGCCGGCGAGCCGCGATGCAAGTTGCGCGTGAATTGGTCCAGCACGATGACCTCAGCCAAACGCCCGCGCGGATCGCTGCGCCAACCGTACAGTTCACCTGCGACTGCTTGTTGGTGGACCGCGGCAAATCGCGCGCGGACGGCCTGGTCAAAGGCAGGGTCAACGCCCCACCACTGGGCGGGCGCACATTCGTCGAACCAGAAGCGCAAAAGATCCTCGTACATGCAATTCTCCGTGAGTTGTTCATTGCGGATGCCGACCGTGCAAGGGCGGTCTCCCGACGTCGATGCCGTGACCTGAGCAGTGCTATCGGCCTGCGGTTCGGCCGCGACACTGCCGATGGGCCTCAGCAGTCGGAGTCTCCCGCGTCCGTGTCGTCGGTCAAGGCGCGAGACCGCAGGCGCCTGACACTTCAGCCAACTTTCGCGTTGACGTTGCCGTACGCCCGGCTTTTCTTGCCGCGCTCGGCGCAGAGGCTTTCGGCCTGCTGCGTCGTGAGGCAAGCGACTTCAAGGATGGCGACGGCGCGGCCGATGTGGCGGCTCTTCGCTCCGGAACTACGGAATCTTCACGGTCGTCGACCCGGCGAACCACTTCTTGTCCGCCGAATTGCCCGTGCCGGGCGCAGGCAACGACACGGAGCCGGCGTCGGCTCCGAGCTTGCTTCGGACGGTGACTTCGTACTCGTCGGGGTAGCAAATGCAGCCATCGTAGGCATTGCCATCGGCCGGCCCGCCGGATCCGGACTTGTACGTGGTGTCGACCTCCCAGACGTCAACTTCGTCGCCCGGAAGCAGGGGGACGAGCGCCCCGGCGCCGTCACAGTCCGTGATCGTCGAGCCAGTCTTGCACGCGCCAAATTGGATCTCGATCGACCCGCCATTGAGGCTCACGTAGCCCACATCTGGCGACGACGCGTAGACGTGTCCATTCAGCGGCCCCTCCACGCTTGCAACGCTATTCTTGTTGTTTTCGCAGGTGCTGGCCGGCGACGCGGCGTAGTTCGCAGTCCCGATCTTCCCTACGCCGATGAGCTTCCCGCCCCGGTAGAGGCCGACGCAGTCGATGTCCGCGCCGGGGCTGGCTCCGCACTTTCCGTTCACGAAGCTGGGGTCGGCGGACTGGTCCCAGATGACGATCGACTCGTAGGAGGATGCAACAGGCTTGGTGTCCTGTGTGGCTGCATCTGTGCCATCGGGACCGGTATCGGCCTTGCCGACGGTGTCCAATTTGTCCGTGCCGAATTGAGAATCCAGGGCTGCGTCCGATGCGTAGACATCGCCATAGGACGTCACGTCGGTCGCGAGGAGACAAATCTTGGCCGCGCTACACGTAAAGCCGACCGGACATGAGCCATCCAACGCGCAGGAAACCGGCGCCACGCCGCCGCCACCGCCGCTGCTGGTGCCGCAACCCGTGAGCCAGGACATGGCTGCCAGAACGCCAACTATGCAGTGAAAAAAGCGAATGCCCATGATGGAACCCTCTTGGATGTGAAAAAATTGGCGGACGTACATGGGCGCATCGAAGGACTTCCCATGTGGGGCTGCCTACTGAACTTCCCGACCACTTCGGACTCCTCCGCAGTCTCAGACCGGTCAACCGCTTGCCGCCGAACACTTGGGGGCGGAGCAAGGGGCGGCGCGGCGGATTGTGAACGTCCATTTCCCGCAGTTTCGCCCTGGTCACCAGTCCCGTCAAGCCCCAAAACCACGCGGTTTTGCCTACTTCAATCGCGGCGGGGCTCCGTCCGGCCGGGGACAAGCCGCCGGCCCTACGGCGGGGTGGTCGTAGGATCCCGCCGAACCGCCGTTTCCCTGCAAAACGCCCAAGCCCCCGCCGCAGCATCACGCCACGACGGGGGCTTGGTTCAACATCTCTCGCGCGAAACCGGCCAGCCGCAGAGGCCTGGCCCTACCCGTTCCGCAATCCGCAGGAACTACCCCACGAATTCAAACGCGCTCCCGAAGAAATACGCCAGTTCCCGCGCCGCCGACGCCGCGCTGTCCGAGCCGTGAACCGTGTTCACGCCCTTGCTTTCCGCGTACAGCTTGCGAATCGTGCCGGCATCCGCCTGCGCCGGGTCCGTGGCGCCCATGAGCGTGCGGTTGGCGGTAATCGCGTTCTCGCCCTCCAGGCAGATCAGCAGCACCGGACCGGACGTCATGTAGTCCACCAGCTCGCGGAAGAAGCCGCGCTGGCTGTGCTCGGCGTAAAAGCCTTCGGCCTGCTTGGTCGTGAGGTGAACGAGCTTGGCGGCCTTGATCGTCAGGCCAGCGGCCTCAAAGATCGAGATGACGTGGCCGATGTGGTGGTTCTTGACGCGGTCGGGCTTGATGATGGAGAGGGTCTGTTCGATGGCCATTGGGAATCCTCAATGCTGTGATGAATCCGGCCAAAAAAGGGCGGCCCGGGTAAGAAGGTGAGTCAAAGTTAGAGCGGCCTCTCCAGTTTCATATTACGGAGTGTTGCTCTGCATGCGCCGAAGACATTCGGACTCGATCAGGTCCTCCACCTCCCGCTGATGTCTGGTCCCAAGAAACATCAATGGAATCCATTTCGGGAATCCGGTGTGTCCCATCTCTTCCCATTCGGCCCCGGGGAAATTCTCGTCAACGTAGTTCCCCAGTGCGACCAGAGTGAGAATGAGTGCGTGCATTGAGTCAAGCCCGTCGAAGGCACGAACAACCTCGCCACCGGCACCAATGCACCGGTACTGACATTGCCACATATGTTGTTCTGGAAGCTTGCATGGTGCTGAAAGTTGCGTCACAATTTCCTCGCCTCGCCAACGCAACGTGCGCAAAGCCATGGTGCCTGTCGGACTGCTCATGCTAGACATCACACACTCCTGTGTTTGTGCATCGAAAACCGCGTGCGCATAGAACCGTGGCTAGCACGTGTTCCAAAGACACCAGCCTTTCATCCACTGCTTGCGCATAGGAACTCCGACGCCGTCCGCCTGCTGAACTTCGCACCCACATCCAACTCCTCAGCAGCCTCGGACCGCCCGAGCGCATAGGAACTCCGGCCATGTCCACGACTTGAACTTCCCGACCACATTGACCGCCTCCGCAGCCTCGGACCGTCCGAATCGCCGCTTCCCCCGCAGTTTTCCCCTGTCAGCCAGCCACGTCAAGACCCAAAACCACGCGGTTTTGCCCACTTCAGACAGATCTCGCCACCCGCGGCCAGCTTTCGCCAGTCCACACGCCCGCTCGCGACCGCGCGTGAGCGCGCCTACGCGGCGTCGTCCTCAAAGAACGGAAGGTCGACCTCATCGTTCGCGGCGACCCACCCCAAATCGTCGTCCCAGGGCGGAGCGCGGATTGGCAGAAAGCCCTCGGCCGTGACCGGCAGCCGCAAGTGCGCCAGAATCTTCGTCGCAATCTCGCCGCTGGGAATCAGCGCAATCACTTCGCGGCGTCCGCCACAGGTGCACTGCAGCACGTCCAGCTTGAACGTCCGCTTCATCGCCTCAGACCAGCTGAGCCTCGACAGCGCGTGGCCGGGTTGCGTGTCGTCCGGCTTCGCCTCGCGGCCTGCGTGGTCACAGTCGGCGTCACCGTTCGCGAGTTCTCTCTTGCACTTCGGCGGCTTCGGCCGCAGCACGACTTCGCGACGCCACTTTGCATTCGCGGCGAAGACACCGAGATATCTGAACTGCTTCTTGCGCGGCGCCGGGATCAGCGCCAGAAGTCGCATCACGAACTCCGATGCGTGCATCCGCAAGTGCGTCGTCCCGTCTCTCCACGGCGTCTTCAACTTGAGCCGCACGACTTCGTCGTTCTCCAGCAGCTCCACGCGGTGCGTCGCCAGCGCCGGGCGGCACAGGTACCGGATCATTTTCTCGAGTCCCTTCCGGTCCAGCGGCGCGATGTAGGTGTTCGCGTGCAGCGTGAACTGGTTGTGCGCCGTGCAGTTGCGCTTGCGCCACTCCACGTCATCGGGCTTCACGCCGCGCTCGCGCAGCGGCGGCACGGAACGGTCGGGATCGAGTAAGGACCGGTCAAACAGCGACGCCTGAATGACCGCCGCCATCGCCGGATTCTTGCGCGCAAACTCGTCGGGCGGCTGCTGGCCATCGGGCGTCGTCCCACGCCGCGATTCCCCCACACGCAGGAACGACCCCACCGTAGGGCCGGGGCTCGTCCCCAGCCGGTGCCGACGCAATCTTTCACCTTGCTAATTCAAACCTTCCCCGCCGCTCGTTCGTCCACGTCGGGCTCACCCGCCATCGTCCATCCACCCGCCGCGCTCGAAAACACAAACGTCGCCGCGTCTGCCACGAGCCCCGCACGAACCGGATTCTCCGCACCGCCTCGACAACGGCTTCCGGTCGCCGCAGGAAACGGTCCCAGAATCCGCGCTGCCAAACGGCCCCCACAACGCCCAGCCGCCAAAGCTCGCGTTGCACGAGGTTCTACCCATGATGCTATACAATGCCCCCTAATGATCTGTGCTTGATTTCATTAACAAACTTTCTCGCGGCACGCTGGGACATCCCCTTCACTAGCCTGCCGCAGGCGGCCATTGCGCGTTTCGCGGCAAGGGTCACAGGG
>CAITYF010000194.1 GCA_903896545.1 uncultured Myxococcales bacterium
CGGTGGGGCCCCCGAGCTTTTGCCGACGCGTTGCGTCGGCAAATCGGAGCCCACCTCCGCCGGGATCTTGGTGAGGTCGGTGGCGTGTAGCGGGGAACGCGGGGCTCGCCTGCGGCGAGTTGTTGGGCGCGGTTTGGGGGATTTTTGGGTACGTCTGTCGCCTGCGGCGAGTCGAGGGGCTATGGATTCGCCTGCGGCGACTTGCGCGCGTGGACTTGGCGAGGGTTATTTCAGCACGCACTCGCCGTTGATGCACGAGGCGAGCGGCGTTGCCTGGCCAGCGCAGTCGCAGGTGCCACAGTACGAGGCGCCCCACGCGTAGAGGAATACGTCGAGCTGCTCTTGGGAAAAGGCCTCGTTCACGGCGATGAAGCAGCCCGGCAAGGCGCAACGGCTGATGCGCGGCTTACAGTCGGCGACCGAGTTGCACGCTTGCCACGTGGGCAATTTTGCGGCGACGGCGGCGGAAATGTCCGCGCAGCTGCCCATGCACAGTGGCGACCACGACATCGCCTGACAGCTCAGGCCGGTGCCGCAGACTTGGGTGTCGATGCACGTGCCGTGACATTCCGTCACGGAGTCGGCGCCTGCGCAGGCGAGCCCTACGGGCGCGCACGTCGTGCAGCCGCACGGGTCGGCGCAGCCGGTGCTACATTCGGGTGGGGGCGCGAGCTTGTCGCCGCAACTGCCGCCGTGGCCGTAGGCTTTGCTGCCGCTGCTGGCGGCGATGCAGAGCGTGTTCCAGTCTGCGTCGCTCACTGTGGGGGAACTGGGAATGTCGAGGAAGCACGACGCGCCGCTGGCACAGAATTTCGACGTGGTTGTGTATGTGCAGCCAAGCGTGTTTTGCGCCTCGTAATCGAGGTCGCACACTTCCAATTGCGTGAAGCCCTGCGCGTTGGGCTTGGCAAACGGCATCTTCGTCGGATCGCAGCACGGTCCTGTGTGGTCGACGCTGACTTGCGCGGCGAGCACCTTGCCGAAGCCCTGATAGGTCTTGCCGTCGCAGCCGCAGAGAGGCCCGCTTTCGTAGCTCGGCGGCTGCCCGAACGTCTCACCGAGATTCGCGCACACGCCGATTTTGCCGCTGGCTTGGCACTTCCCGCGTGGGCGCAAGCAATAGGCGCCGTTCGTGCAGTCGGCGTTGCTGGCGCAGTTGGGCACGGAGCACGACGACTGGCTGCCGCCGTAGCTGGGCATGCTGCACAGTTGGCCGTCGGGACACACACCGCTGCCGTTGGACTTGCACGTCGCGCCGGAGCAGCACTTGGGGTCGTAGCCGGCTTCCGCGCAGCCGATGGTCTTGAAACCGTTGTACGCGGTTTCGTTCTTGCAGACTTGCTCGGCGGCGCACGGGAAGTCGATGTTCATCACGCCGTTCGGGCAGCCGCCGGTGTCCTGACAGTCGCTGAACCAGCCGCACTTGGTGTCTTGAATGTCGGCGATGTCAGGGACGTCTGCAACGTCCGGCACGTCAGCGACGTCGGGCGCATCGGCGATGCCCAGCGCGTCGGAGCTGTCGCTCGCGTCCGCGCTGGCATCGCTGATTTCCGAATCGCCATTCGCATTACCGCCGCCGCCGCATGCCGCGAGGCAGCAGAGGGCAAGTGTCCAAGCGGCGCGGCGGTTGAGCATGGCTACCTCTTCTTGCCCTTCGCCGGTGCCGGCGCTTTCTCTTCCACCGGCGGATCCTCGTCCGGCATCAGCCCGTGCTTCTTCAGCGCCGCGGGCATGCGTTCTGGCAGAATCGCCGCGATCTTTTTGCCAATCTCGCCACTCAACTCCGGCAGTAGCTTCATCACTTTCTTGCCGACCGCGGTCTTGTAAAACTTCTCGATCTCTTTCAGCTCATCCACCGTGAACCGCTCCGCGTAGATGTCCGCCGTCCAGCCGAGCACGTCGTCGTAGCTCATCACGTCGTTGACGGCGGCTTGGATCTTCTTGTCGAAGTCGGCCGGCAGCTTCTCGCCCGCGGCGCGGAACTGCTGGCTCATGGCTTCAGTCATTTGTTGCATCATTTGGTCGTAGGTGTCGTGCGGGACGACCATTTTGACGAGTTCGATGGCTGCGGCGCGTTCTTTTTCGCCTGCCCAAGCGGGGAGGGAGAGGAGCGTGAGCGACGCGAGCGCTAGGTGGAGGATGATTTTGCGCATGGTTCTTTTTTTGTTCTCCGCCGGAGGGGTTCCGGTGACCGGATGATGAACGCTTGCGCGTGGCGGTGCAAATGCCGGGGGCGCTGCGGGCCGGCGCTGCAGGCGCGCCGGAGCGAGGAGGAAACGCAGTTTCCTCCTCGCGCTCCTCCTTCCTTTTGGCTCGTCTCGCAAGGTCGGCGCGAAGCGCCTCCCCGTGCTCGCTCGACAAGATTGCGGGCGGTAGGATGATGAATGGAACGGCTGATTGGGTGAGGCTGCGCGACAGCGGGGTGCGCC
>CAITYF010000195.1 GCA_903896545.1 uncultured Myxococcales bacterium
AAACACGATTGTGCCTGCGAACCGGCATCTCTCTATTTTGTTGGCGATTCAGCGGTTCGGGGAGTTTGGGTCAGGTCTGCGGGAAATCGCTACCGGGCAGCCGCGTCCCATGCGGTGACCTCGCGAAGGAAAGTTGCGTGGAGCACTTCGCGGCGGATCACTTCCGCCATTTCATCGACGTCGCGGTACTCTGCCCAGCTGACGCGAATCGTCCGAACGCGCTTCGAGATGTCGTATAAAAAGCGCTCGTATTCGTCGTACAGCGCTTGCAGGTACTCGAGCGAGATGCCCGATTCCACGCCGCGCGCGCGCTCTTTGATGCGCTCCATCGCCAGTTCAGGCTTGACGTCGAGGTAAATAATCGCGCTCGGACGACACATGAAGTTGGACATGTGCTTGAAGAGCTGCAAATACGTGCGGTAGTCGCGCGGCTCCATCAGCCCAGTTTCACTCAGCATTTTCGCGAAGATCGCGTCCTCGTAGATCGTCCGATCCTGAATCGCCGGGCGCCCGCGCCAGATGATCTCCTGGTGCTGCTGAAACCGCCGATTGAGCAGGTAGATCTGCGTCGCAAAACTGTAGCGCGCCGTGTCGCGGTAAAAATCGGCGAGGTACTCGTTGTCCTCGACCGGCTCGTAGTAGACGTCCAGCCCCATGTGGCGACCGAGCGCCGTGGCCAGCGTCGACTTGCCCGCGCCAATAATCCCCGCGATGCCGATGAAAAGATTGTCGAGCGGCTGAGGCGTTTGCGTGTCCGTCATTCTTTTTTGCTGCTCCGCTTGGGTGGTCGCAACGCCAGCGCGCGCTCGTTGAGCAGCTCCATCTGACGATCTTCTTCAGGTTCAAAATGGCGACGGCAGCGCGCTTCATACCGGTCGGACGCGCCCAATTCGACGACCGCGTCACCGCCTCTGATGCGCTGCGAACGGTTCGCCGGATCGCCGCAGACAGAGCAGACGGCGAGCAGCTTGGTCACGTACTCGCCCACCGCCATCAGTTCAGGCATCGGCGCGAACGGTCGCCCGCGGTAGTCCTGATCCAGTCCCGCAACGATGACGCGCTTGCCCTGATTGGCCAACTTGTTGCAGACCTCGACGATGCCGCCGTCGAAGAACTGCACTTCGTCGATGCCGATGACGACGGTCAAGTCGTGCACCTGGCTCAGAATCTCGCCAGAAGTCGCAACTGCGCGCGCCGTGATGCGAAAGTCGCTGTGGCTGACGAGCTCCTGATCTGCGTAGCGCGTGTCCACTGCGGGTTTGAAGACCTGCACGCGCTGATGGGCAATGCGCGCCAGCCGCAGGCGCCGGATGAGCTCCTCGCTTTTGCCGCTGAACATGGAGCCGCAAATCACTTCCAGGCTGCCGGGCCGGTGGGGAAAAAACGCCATCAGGATCCGCCCGTTCTGCTGAAAAAATTAGCCGCCGACGCCGTAGCGCACCGTGTACTTCTTGGCCGCGCCGCTCGACTGCGGGAACTGCAGCACCTTCACGGCCTCCGAGACGCACTTGCCGACCTGATCGCTCGCGTGCTTGCCCTGAACCTTGGAGCTCGCAACCGAGCCGTCCGAGTTCACCATGACCTGCACTTTGATCTGCTCTTCGCCGCCGTCCACGTCCGCGTACAGCATGTAGCAACGAATCACTTTTTGCGAAGCGCGCGCAGCCACGGCGTCGACCTGACCCTGCGACAAAGGCGGGCCGTCCTTCTCTTCCTTCTTCGCGGGCTCAGGCTCCGGTGCAGCCGGCTTCCCGGCATCCTTGCCCTTGTTGCGCTTCGCCAGGATCGCGTCGATTTCGTCGTCGTCAGCCGCCGGCTTGCTGCCCTTCTTCGCCGCTTCCGCAGCCTTGGCCGCCTCCGCTTTGTCCGCAGCCGCCCTCTTCGCCGCGTCAGCCTTGTCCGCAGCCGCTTTCTTCGCGGCGTCCGCCTTCGCCGCCTTGTCCGCCTTGGCGGCCGCAGCCTTCTCGGCCACTGCCTTCTTTTCGGCCTTGGCTTTCTCGGCCTTCTCGGCCTTGGCAGCAGCTTTCTTCTCCTCGGCCACCTTCTTGGCATCAGCCTTCTTGTCCTCGGCCGACTTCTTCTTGCTGACCGCCTCTTTCTCCTTTTCCTTCTCGGCCTTGGCCTTCTCGGCGGCCGCCTTCTTTTCAGCTTCCTTGGCTTCCGCAGCCTTCTTTTCCGCAGCCTTCTTCTCGGCTTCCTTGACCTCTGCCGCCTTCGCATCCGCGGCTTTTTTCTCCGCGGCTTTGGCGTCAGCCGCCTTCTTCTCAGCGTCCTTGGCGTCCGCGGCTTTGGCTTCTGCTGCCTTCGCTTCGGCCGCCTTGGTCTCCGCAGCGGCCTTTTCAGCAGCGGCGTTGGCCTCGACGTTCACGGCGGCGGCGGCGTCAGCAACCACGTCAGCAGCGCTGGCGACGGCCGCATCTGCAGCGGGAGCGGCAACAACCGTTGGAGACGGCGCAGTCGGCGGAGGAACGGGCGCGGGCGTTGGCTCAGCCGCTGCGGTCGCAACAGCAGGTGTGGGCTCGGCTGCGGGCGCCGCTGGGGCGGTCGAGTCGCCGCCACCGCGCACGGCGAAGATGCCGACGACGCCAGCGACAACCGCCACTGAAATACCGACGAGCAGGCCAGATCCGCCAGATTTCTTTGCCGCCGCGGCGGCAGGCTTGGCGGCGGCGGTCTTCGCGGCGGGCTCGGCGGCCTTGGGCGGCACGACTGGCGTCGGCTTGTTCGCCTTGGCGTCGGTCTTCGCCGGCGCAGCTTTGCCGGAATCCGGCTTGGCGGGCGCGGCAGCAGCGGGTTTCGCGGGTTCAGCGGCTTTCTTGGCCGGCTCCGGCGCAACTTCGACCTTCGGCGTCTCCGTCTTCGCCACGCCAATCTTGATGTTGTCCCGGCTCACGGAGCGCGCGACGGCCAGACCGCTCGTCGGCGAGGTCGTTTCACGCGGCGGCAGCGCGGGCGCGATTGCGCTCACATCCGCGGCTTCTGGAATGCTCGGCGGCAGCTCAGGCGCGATCTCCGCAGCGGCGATCGGCGGCGGGACCTCTTCTGTGGGAACAGCCGGCGGCTCTTCAGCCGGCAGTACGGGAGGAACTGCGACCGACTCCTTGACCGGCGCTTCTGGCGTCTGGTTGTCGAGCTTGACCAGCAGTTCGATCATCGCAGACGACAGTTCCAGCGTCTGTGCGCGGCGCGGCGCACGTCCATGAACGCCCGCGGCCCCGGTCGCCGGCGAACCAGCGACAAGATCGTCAAACGGCGCCACGGAGCGAACTGGCTTCCACGCTTCAAAACCCTTGCGCCACACCAGATCTTCGGGTCCGAGGCGACCGGCCATGATGTGATCGGACACTTCCGCCTGGGTCAGCGGACCGACTTGCTTGCCGTCCAAGCCCGCGAACCACACTTGCGGCGGCGCTGCGGGTGTAGACATCGCCTCGCTCAGCGCAAACGGCAGCGTCGTGCGACCCGCTTCGTCGGCCGTCTCCACGCCGCGCACGCGAATTTCCGCGCCGCAACGTTTGCAGTTGATCTTGAAGATCCTGTTCTTGCCTTGGATCTTCTCGTCAGGAAGCCGGTAGCTTGCGTTGCAGGCTGGGCACGTAATCTTCATGGATGTTCCTGCTGCGAGGGAGAACGACCGGAGTCGGGCGCGTACACAAGCCCGCGATACTAACTGCTTGGCGCTTCACTCGCAACGGTCCGTTGCATCGCTTGGGCCAAGAGTTCAGCGCAGGCTTGCGTGTCGGGCGGCGGGACAAAACGCCGGACGGCTTCCAACAAAATGGCCACGTCATCGATCAAGTGGGCGTGCAGCGGCTGCCGCGAGGCCCAGCGCAGGTAGGTCTCCAGTTCGCCTGCATCGTTTTGCACCAGTGCGTTGTGCAAATGTCGCGTGTGCGCGTCCAGATCACGGCGCGCGTGGGCGAGGTGCTGCGTTCCGCGCTGTGCGCGCAGGTGTGGATGCCGCGCTGTAAGCGCGCCAGCCGCCCAGTCCAGGAGCTCCGATCGAACGGCCTCCAAGGCCACCGCCGCTGCCGGTTGGCCGGCGTCTTCGGTCAAAAAATCCAGATCGTCATCCATCGTTCCGTCCTCAGGCACCGATGGTTGTTGAAACACGCCGCCGTGACAAGTCCGATGCTGCGGGAGTTGACGCGATCCGGGCAGGGCGGTACAGGGAGTTCCGACGCACCTGTGCGGTCCCAAGGGAACTCATGTTCGCAGCGCTCCTCAATCCTCAGGCCGCTCACACCCACACGTTGGACTTGCGCGCCGCGCTGGAAGCGGCAGGTCCGCGGATGCGTCTGACGATCGCGCACCACCCGGACATGATCGACGATCTCATCGCGGACTTGCAGGCGAACCCGGTCGAGCTGCTGTTTGTGGTGGGCGGCGATGGCACGGTCACGCAGCTGCTCACGCGCGCCGCCCGAGCGGGATTTCTGGAAGGGCTGCCGCCGATCCTGGTGCTGCCAGTGGGGCGCCTGCACACGATCGCTTCCGTCGTGACCGGCACCGAGAATCCCGCCAAGATGTTCTCGCATATGCTGTTCTCTTGGGGCAAAGGCGTGCGTCGCATCCGCCGCGTTCCGGTGATTCGGGCGAAAATCGGCGATCTGCCCGAAGCCTGGGGCTTGACCGCGAGTCTGGGTGCGCCGGGCCGCCTGCACCGCGACATCCGTGCGCAAAAGTTGGGCGCGCAGATGGGGCTGGCGGGGCTGTTGGCCAAGGTCGCCGTGCAGCCGTTCGAGCTGGATCGCTTTGAGGCCGTTGTCGGGCCGTTTGAAGCAGAACCGGAGCCGTTGACGCTGCCGGGCTTCACCGCGGGGGTGATGAGCGCGCTGCCGAGTTTTTTTGGCATGGTGGCGCCGTTTCCCGGCGTGGATGGCCTGGCGACCCACGGTGTTCACGCGGTGTTCTCCGAGTTGGGCCCGATGGCGACGCAGGCGAGTCTGCCAGGGCTACTCCTCGGTCGCATGGGCCTGCCGCACGTGTGGCACGGCAGCCTGACGCGGCTGGCCTGGCGTAACGGCGATGTGCCCGATGTGGTCGTTCTGGACGGCGAGGATCTCATCGTTGCGCCGCGCGCGCAGGTGGAACTGAGTGTCGGGGCGCGCGTTCGCTTCGTCGTGTGGCGCGATTTGCCGCTGCCGATTGCGGCCAATCAGCCCTAAACCCATCGAGCGCGCTCAGGCACGGAATCCTTGACTTCGCGGGGGCGTGTTTCCGACGGAAACGGTTGCGCTTCCCTGCGACACCCCGCGGCGAATCGAGGGTAGTCGGCGACAACCGTTCGCCTACGATTTGGCAGTGCCCGGACGTGCTGTGGGGGCTGGTGAAACCGGCCAGCCCGCCACGCTTCCCGTGAACTGCCGCATCGCCAGCGTCAGCGTCCGCTCCCAGCCATTTGGCAACTGCTTCAGGCGGGCCTCCCGCGCGGCAAGTCCGGTCGCAATCAGCTTCTCAGTCTCCATCCGAACGTGTGCCTGCAGCGCGTGGACGACGGTCTCATCGTCCGCGGCGGTCGGATCCGTGGGCACCGGGATCGGCGCGCCCGCCAGGAAGTGCAGTTGTTGCGGCAACGGTAGCGGTCCCATACCGAAATAGAGCGGTAGCAAGTATTTCTCACCCAACAGCCGCACAATCAGCTGCCCCAGCGGTGTTTGGCGCACCGTGTCGCCATCGACGATCTGACGGTACGTCTCGTCAATGCCGATGATCGCCATGGGCACAATCGCCGCCTGCGCGCGAATCGCCGACCGCACAAAGCCGTAGCGACCGTCCCAGTACAGCTTGTACCGGTCGCGCGTCGGGGCCAGCGCTTCACGCGCACCGCCGGGACATGTGTAGGTCAGCTCGCCGCGCGACAGCAGCCGATGCGCGACGATCGGCGTGCCTTCGCAGACGCCCATGCCAATCAGGACTTCGCGCACGGGCGGGACCACAAAAAGCACGTGGTCTGAAAACGAGCGCAGCGGGCGCCCCGCGATCTCGTGAGCGCCCAACTGTAGAAATGGCAACTCGTGGCCAAAAAGCCCGTGGTTGGCGACGATCAGCATGCCTTGGCGCGATCGCAGGCCCTCAAAACCGGTGTAGATCGGCCGGAAATACGGGCGCATCAGCCGCGCAAACGCCAGAAGCCGCGCGTAGGCGCGCGGGTCGAGCTGCCAGTCGTGTCGGTCCGGGTGGTAGGGCATGGGCTACGCGTACGCCGCGAGCAGCATGGCGCGCATCGGGTTTTCACTGGCCGCAATCGCCGCACGCACACGGTCGAGATCTACAGCGACCCGCCGCAAGGCGACGCCGACCTGACCACGCTCAGCGCTGACGATGGCGTACTCGGCGTGGCGCAGCACTTGCGGGGCCTTGCCAAACGCGTACTCCAGGAACGGCATGCCAACGCTGCCCGGATTCACAACCAGCTTGCCGCGGTGCTGCCGCAGCATTTGGAGGTGCGTGTGCCCGCCCGCGAGGACCGTCGCTTCGGAGCCTTCCAGCATCACGTCGAGCGTTTCCGGCGGCGTCGTCGACAAAATATCGACCATGTTGGACTGCGGCGTCCCGTGGTAGAGCTGCAAGGTGTAATCCCCGCCCAACCCGACGATCTGTCCCGGCAGAAATGCTTGAATAAACGCCAAGTGCGCTTCGCTGAGCTGGGCGCGGCACCAGTCGACCGCAGCGACGATGGCGGGATTCTCCGAGTAGCGGTGGATCAAGTCCGCGTCCAGCATGAACGAGTCGTGGTTGCCCAGGATGCAAATCGCGCCGACGTCACGCACGCGGTCGAGCACTTCACACGGCTGCGGCCCCAAGGTGGCGACGTCGCCCAAACAAGCGATCCGATCGACGCCTTCGTGCGCGATGTCCGCGAGCACGGCGTCCAGCGCGGTCAGGTTGCCATGGAGGTCTGAGATCAGGGCAATGCGCATGGCGGCTCCGCGAGTAGCGCCGCAAGGGTGGCAAAAAGCGGGTCAGAGGGCAAGGTCAGGGTGCGAGCATGCAGCCGTCAGAGCAGCCGGGACCGCTGCACGGGGCGGCGCAAACACGACCCACGCGGGGCAAACTAGCTTACTGTGTCCTTCATGCGCGACTCCGACTGCGACGCTCAGCGCCTCGAGAAAGATGTTGCTCCGCTCACCTCACAAGTCAATCAGCGCGTTTGCCGTCTGTGGACACGGGGCGGTGATGGCGCGAAACTGCCGTGGTCTCGCAGTTCGCTGACGCGGCGGACGGTCGAGCGTGCAGAGCCGTCCGAATCCACGCAGTGCTTGCGTTTGGCCCAGAACTCGAATGAGGACCCTCTGACCATGCGAGTGGCAATCATCGGTGCTGGCGTTGTGGGCTTGGCGGTTGCGGACGCGCTGAGTCAGCATGGCCACGTCGTGTGGGTGCTGGAAAAGAACGCGCAAATCGGCGAGGAAACCTCCAGTCGCAATAGTGAGGTTGTGCACGCGGGGCTGTACTACCCGGCGGACTCGATGAAAGCGCGGCTGTGCGTGGAGGGCAGGGCGCGGCTGTTGGCGTTCTGTGTCCGAGAAGGCGTGGCGCATCGGACTTGCGGGAAGCTGCTTGTGGCCGCGGAAACCGTTGAGATGGCGGCGCTGGATGCGCTGGATGTGCGAGCACGAGCGAACGGCGCAGAACCGCTGGTGCCGTTGTCAGGTGTTGAAATTCACCGGCGGTGGCCGGAACTGCGCGCGGTGGCTGGGCTACTGTCCACGGGAACTGCGATCATCGACAGCCATGGTCTGATGGCGCGCTTGCGGCAGCGAGCTGAGGCGGCTGGCACGCACGTGCTCTTGCGCCATCGCGTTCAAGCGGTGACACGCACGGCAGATTGGAACCTGACGGTGACCCAGCCCAACGGCGAAGATACCGGACTGCAGGTCGACAAGGTCGTGAACGCCGCCGGGCTCTGGGCGGACGCCGTCGCTACGCTGCCGGGGCACGATCCGCTGCTACCGAAGCAAGTGCTCGTCAAGGGCAACTACTTCCGCGTCTCCGGTCCGCCGCCGGCTGACGTGCTCGTCTACCCGGTTCCTTCGCCAGCGCTGGTCGGGCTCGGAACGCACCTCACGCTGGACCTGAACGGCAATGCTCGTTTGGGGCCAGACGTGGAGCCTGCGCGGGACCGCCACGACTACACCGTCGACGTCGCTCGCCTACAGCAGTTTCTCGACGCAGCGCGACGGTTTTGGCCGAACCTGACCGCGGATCGTCTGCACCCAGCCTACGCGGGGATTCGTCCGAAGCTCGTGGGTGACGGCGTACAGGACTTCCTGATTCGTGAGGGGAGTCTACATGGCAGGCCAGGCTGGGTGGACCTTTTGGGCATCGAGTCGCCCGGTTTGACGGCGAGTTTGGCGATTGGCGCTGAAATCGCCCGTGAATTTGGCCGCTAGTGCCTGGTCTGCCTGCTATTTCCCGCCCATCCGCAGCGCCGTCCCCAGCACCAGCGCGTGACCGGCGAACGTCGCCGTCAACGCGTCACCAATCGTCACACCGTACAAGTAACCCGACGAGACCGCCCAGGCCAGCGTGGTCAGACCGCCGACCACCGTCACGAAGGCCATGCCGGAAAGCAGCTGCTCCCGGCTGACGCTCGACGTGCGCTGGGTCTCTTCGCGCGGGATAATCGAGGCAATCGGGCTGTTGTTCGTCGTGGTCATAGTCGTCTCCGTGGCCGGCGTGGCGGCCAGTAGCTGCGCGGGGCGCAGGTGAAAGTCGTCTTCAGTGTCTCCCATCTGGGCTGGACATTGAGGTACACGCGGTTGCCGGCAAAAGGTTACACCGGGAGACGTGCTTTTTTTCAACATTCGATATTGATTGCCTTTGTGCTGAATTCTCGGCGCGCCGAATTCCCGACTTGACGCACCGGATTTTCCACCGCACCATCTTTTTGACACCTGTGACGCGCGCCGGATTCGAACTGGCGCATTTCCGCCGAGAGGATTCGATTGGCTGCCCAAGTTTCTGAACACGCCCCGCAGACCAACGCGGCGACTCTGGCGATGGACCGCTACGCCGCCGGTGATGACCGTGCTTTTGGCGAGTTGTACGACTTGCTCGCCCCGCGGCTCTACGGCTTCTTGATTCGCAAAGTCGGCGATGCCGCGCTGGCGGAGGACCTGGTGCAGCAGACGCTTCTCCAGATGCACCGAGCGCGGGCGACCTACGTGACGGGCGCGGACGTGGTGCCGTGGGCATTCGCCATCTGTCGGCGGCTGCTCATCGACGCTTGGCGCAAGCAGCGGCGGGAATCGCTGAGCTCCGACGGCGAAATCGAGGCAGTTGCGCACGCGATGGCGCCCGACCTCGCACCTGACGCACAGGTGCAATGGAACCAAACCTTGGCCGCCGTTGAAGAGGCGCTGACCCGTCTTCCGGATTCACAACGCGAGGCGTTTGTCCTGCTCAAGCAGGAAGGCCTGTCGCTGGCGCAGGCCGCGGAAGCGCTGGGCACGACAGTTGGCAACGTGAAAGTGCGCGCCCACCGGGCATACGAAGCACTTCGAGCCGCCGCGGGACAGCACCGTAATCGCGCAGGGTCTGAATAATGCGGAAGGTTTTGGAAATCGAAAAAGAATTCGCAACGACGAAAAAAAGGACTGTAACTTTTCCTTCGCACTTCCGTACTCCCCACTAGGCGTACGTTCGCCGGACGTCCGCACCGCCTCCTGCCCCAGGTCAATGCCATGCAAAACGACTTCAAGCCCGATCCCAGCCTGCGCGACCGCGTGCTTGCTCAAGCCAGTCAGAATCCGGTGCCCACGCGCGACGTGCATACCCGACGCGCGCGGCTTGGCTACGCCGCGGCGCTCGTGCTGTCGCTGGTGATCTTCCAAGCATCTGGCGGTCTGGAACACGGCGCGGGGCGCCCGGCTCACCTCACGGCCATCATCGCGTTGGGCAGCTTGCTCGTCGCGGGCATTGCCGCGCGTCTGGCGTTGACCGCAGGCCCGTCGATGCTGGGGCGTCACCGCGCGGTCTACGCAACCTTGGCGCTGTCGCTGCCAGTGGTGACCTACGGGTGGCTCACGGCCTTTGCGGGTCAGTATGTGGAGCCGTTTCAGCGCGTGGGTTGGCGGTGTGTCGGCCTGACGCTGGCGATTGCGGGCGTCGTGCTCGTGGCTGCGCTGCGTGACCGTCGTCACAGCGTCGTGCACCACGCTGGCTGGCAGGGCGCGGCGATTGGCGGCGCGGCGGCGGCGTGGGCGAGCGTGCTCGTTGACCTGTGGTGCCCGTTGACGAACGTCGCGCACGTTGCGTTTGGTCACGTGTTGCCGGTGGTGCTGCTCATCGCCGTGGGCACGGTGTTGGGCCCGCGGATTCTGGCGATTCGTCCCGTCGTTGGGGAAACGGGCGGCCAGGGCGCGGCGAAAGCCTGAGAACGTGCGACATGTGGACGGTCGCGACCTGGAGAACCCCATGAGCGTCACCCGAATGAACAACTTCGACGCCGCTTTGGGCAAGCAGGACGAACTGCGCGATGTTCTGCGCGGCGTGGTTGCGCTCGTGCAAACGCTGGACGGTTGCGAAAGCTGTCACCTGCTGCGGGATGCGCAGGAGGCGCACCGTTTCCTGATCGTTGAGGTGTGGGCAAGTATCGCGCACCATCAGGCGGCAGCTCAGGCGATTCCGCGCGACAAGATTGCGCAAGTCATGCCGCTTCTGGCCGCGCCGCCGCGAGGCAGCTACTACGAGACAGATCGCGCCTATTGACTCATATTCAATAACTGGCAAACTGACCTCAGCGTCGCTTTCGAAGGTTTGCGCCGCGGCGGTCCGAGCGCGTGCTCGCGTCGCACCACGGGAAGCGGTAACGTTGAAAAACTGTCGCGGTTTGGCCAACGCGGCGCGAGCAGGAGATGACCATGCACTTCCAAAAGCTCCCTTACAACGAGCGTGCCGCACGCGCGAACCGCGTGGTTGAAGACGCGACGAATCGCGCCGTGCGCGGTGTCGACAAGGTCCTCGGACAAATGCATCTGGGCGGGCGCGCCGCTGAGTATGACGACGAGCACTATGAATTTCTCGGCGGTCCGTCCGACTCGATGCGCCGCAAGCACTACGACCGGAGCCTGCACCTGCTGTGGAAAGCGGAGCAGATGCTGCCGTGGTCGACCTTCCACGACGCGACCGACGACGAACGCGCGCTGATGGAAATGGCCGAAAAGGCGATGCGCGACGACGAGAAAGTGCAGCGCGACCGCATCACGAGCGCCGAATTCCGCGCACTGCTGAACCGCGAGTACACGCCGGACCAAAAGCGCGCGATTGTGGCGATCCTCTCGGCGATTGGCCACGGCGAGGCGTACGCGTGGCTGGTGTCCGCGAGCATGCTGCCGGAAGTGAAGAGCACCGGTGCCAAGGCGGCGGTCACGATGCAGGTGATGGAGGAAGCCAAGCACTTCGTCGTGCTGCGCGAGCTGGTGCAAGCGTTTGAGGTGGAAGTGCCGCGCCTGCAGGTGTGGGAGTACCTGATCCTGGAATCGTCACTCAAGGCGCGCGGGCTGGACCGCTTCTTTGGCATGAACGTGCTGATTGAGACCATCGCGCTCAGCATCTTTGGTCTCCTGGCGGACAAGCCTGGGCTGGAGGTGCTGCGGCTTTTCCACCTGGACGAGTCGCGACACACGGCGCTGCCCTACAACTACACGAAGGAATTTCCGCTGACCCGCTGGGATCGCCGCAACCCGGTGCGCCGTTTGCGCCGTCTGCAGATGGTGCTCCCCGCGCTGCCGTTTGTGATGCGGATGGAGCCGGAGCTCTGTGAGCTGGGCATCGAGCCGTTCGATTTTGCCGGTTCGGTGATGCGAAAGGTGATGACGCTGGCGGACCGTGCCGGTTTTGACCTGCCGACGTCGTCTGCGTCACTGGCGCGCTTCTTCAACGAAGTCTTCAACGGCTACTGCCGGGCGACGCGCGATGGCCACGTGTGGAAGGACTTCATGCGGGCGGAAACGACCAACGGGGTCGAGACGTCGGCGGTGGAACGGGAGATCTTTGGCGCGGCGTCGTAACGGCGGACGCGCGACTGGTTGGCCGATTGGCAGCCGCGGAATGCCCGGCGGTCGAAGTCGGCGAATTCAGTGAATCCTCCGCGACACTGGCCGCTCGTGTACGGAAGTCTGGGACGGAACACGCTTCGCCTGGCGGCTGGGACGCGGCAGACGTGGCCGTCCAGGGCGTCTCGGCGTTGTCCGCCCGTTAGCCGCCAGCGGCCAGGGCGTCCAGAACCTCGGCAAATTCCTGCAGGTCCTGTTCCAGCGCTGCTAGCGCGTCGGCTGCACCGGCAATCAGGGGCTCCATCTGCTCTGGCTCCAGGTCAAACAAATACAAGTTGCGGAAACGATGCCGAAACGCCAGATATCGTGCCAAGACGACGACAGTCTGTTCGCGCAACACGGGCGGACGCGCCAGCGGGACGTCGAGCGCGGCGCTCGCGAGGAGCTCGCGGTGCCAGCCAGGGCCATCGGGCAAATTGCCAAAGACGCGAGCCACGCGCTCCAGCACACGTTCGATTCCGGTGTAGAACGTGTCGAGCATCGCGGCCGAGGCGTAGATGCGGATGCGGACGGCCGACTCCGAATCGCCTTGGGCCTCCACCCACTCGAGTTCCGCGACCGTACGGCGCAACGCCTCCAACTCGCGGCGAATTTCCGCTGCCAGCGTCCGCAGCCGCGCGGCGCCAATCTCAGCCATGCAGCACGACGCCTTCGGCAAGTGCACGTTCCAAAATGTACGGCCGACACCCATCGCGCGGGACCAGGTCCACGTCGACTCGGCCCGCAACGCTGGAGGCCGCAGCGCAGGCAGCAAACCACTGCGCGGCGGTAACGCCCTCGACGAGGATGTCCACGTCACTTCCGACGCGCGCTTCCTGACGCGAAACGCTTCCGAATAGGACCACGCGCGTCGCCGAGAAATCGCGCACGAGGAGGTCGGAAACACGCCGCGCCGCGGAAAACGCGTCGGATTGCCACGCGGCTGCGGCTGCATCACCCGCGGCGCGGCGTGCGTCCAGTCCATCGATGTAGCTTTTGAGCGCAGCGGGTGTTGCCATCGGTCAGCCCTCGCGGCCATGCGCCGCTGGGGCAGTATACCGCGCAAGCGCTGGATTGCGAAGGGATGGGCGCGCGACGGGCCGCCGCAGCAACCCGCGCACGCCGACTCACCGCCTACTTCCTGCCAAAATACGCACCCACCGCCGCAAAACGCTCAAACAGATTCTCGTCAAACGCCCCCTGGGCGTTCACCTGCGCGTTGACCTTGCGCAGCAGCTCGATGGCCTCCGCGTCAATCAGCACGTTAGCCTGCTGCAGCTTGGCCAGCAGCGTGCGCACGTCCTCGATGACCTGGTCCACCTTGTCCGCCTGCTGGCCCGCGCTCGCCAGAGCGGCCGCGTCCACGCCGGGCACCGCAAACGCCGCGCCCTTCTTGCCCAGCGCCGCCGCCGTCGCCTCGCACGCCAGCCCCAAGCCCTTGCGGGCGCGCGGGTAGCGAGCCAAATCCGCAGGCGACAGCGTTCCCGCTTGCGCGGGCACGGTCAAACCGGCCGGGACCGTGAGGGTGACAGTGCCTTCTTTGATGGTTGTCGGATTGCCCATAACTGTTGCTCCCCTGCCGCTGTGTTGGGTAGGTTGCGGCGGGGTCAGATGGTAAGTCAGCGGCGTGGGCGCGCAAAATTCTCAACAATCGAGCATAGGCGGGGCAGGCGGTGC
The DNA here is from genome assembly GCA_903896545.1 of uncultured Myxococcales bacterium. Lineage (GTDB taxonomy): Bacteria > Myxococcota_A > UBA9042 > UBA9042 > UBA9042 > CAIYBN01. The sequence goes on from CAITYF010000195.1 coordinate 13,719, forward strand.
GCGCGGGCAGGGCGGATCGTCCACCCCAATGGGGTGGTCGGAGTGCCTTTGGGGGGCGGAAGGAGTGCCCCTTGGGGGCGGAGGATCCGCGTAGACAGGGCGGCGGTTGTGCGGTGGATGGGTAGACGGCACGCGTGGGTGGGGCGGAGGTTGTGCGGTTCGCCGGCGATCAGCGCGGGACGCCCCGTGGCATGGCCCGCAAGATGGTATTCGTCCGTTTCCGTTCTTTGCCGCGCTCTCCACCCCACCAATCCGCAAAAAAGTTGACAGATATTCCCCCCCATCGTACTCACCAACCCGCACCGAATCCGCGCACGCCGCCGGCTCCGTTGCCTCCTCCTCACGCGTTTCAGGTCGTCGCCACCATGCCTGAGCAGCCGCCACAGCGTCCGGATGCCGCCACGCGCACGACCGCGCCGGGTGGCGTTGCCTTGTCGCGTGAAGTGCGGGCGATTCGCACGCAGGCGGAGTCCGTGGCGCGCGGCACGCAGCGGCAGTGCAATTCTGTGCATTACCTGATTGGCACGCTGTTGGTCGAGTGCCCGGCGCGCGAATTGCTGCTGGAAGCGGGCATTGACGAAGCGACGGCGCTGGACGTCTACGAGCGTCTGGAAGATCCGGGTGACCGCGAGGATGGCGCCGAGGTCATCAACGAAATTCATCGCTTGGCGAACGGCCTGGCGGAAAATGTCGGCTCGCGCGAGGTGACGTCGACCGTGCTCCTGGCGTCCATGCTGCGGGTGCGCAACGCGTTGGCGAGTAAGGTGCTGGAAGCCGCAGGCGTGAATGTGCCCGGCTTGCGCGCCAAGTTGATTGGCCAAATGACGCTGGCGAACGACCGCGCGGGCATCACGGGGCAGCGACAGGCGCCGCGGCCGGAGACGAGCTCGCTGAACAGCTTGAGTTCGTTGAATAGTGTGAGCCGCCTGGATCTGCGTGCGCCCACGCCGCCGCCGGTGAACGAGCCGATGCCGTCGCGCCGGTTGCAGCTGCCGATGCAAGCGCCGATTGAGCACCTGCTGCGCGAGCGCGACCCGCCGCGCGTGGCGCCGCCGCGTACCGGTGAACAGCAGCGTTTGCCGGAGATTTCCCGCACCGGAGAGACGCCGATTCCGCCCGTGCAGCCGCCGCAGAACCCGACACCGCGGTTGCTGGACGCCGTGGTGCCGCAGGATCCGCCCAAGGTCGCGCCCAAGCCCATGCCGGCGCCCGCGCCCAAGCCGCGCGGCGTGTTTGCGATGGAGCAGGCGCACTTTCCGACCTTGCACGAGACGGGTCGCAACCTGACGCTGGCCGCCTTGAACGGCGAGATTGACCCGATTTTTGGCCGCGATGGCATCATCGACGCGGTCATCGACGTGCTGTTGATGAAGCAGGTGAACAATCCCTGCCTGATTGGCGAAGCCGGCGTAGGCAAGACCGCGGTCGTGGAAGGCCTCGCGCTGCGCTTGGCCGGCAATACCGCGCAGTACGGGCGGCTGGGCAGCGCGGTGATTATCGAGATTCAGACGTCGTCCTTGCTCGCCGGTACGGCGCTGCGCGGCGCGTTTTCGGAGCGCATGCGGAAGTTGCGTGAGGAAGTGGCCAAGGCGGAAGGCCAGGTCATCGTCTTCATGGATGAAATCCACACCATCATGGGCGCAGGCACGGGCGATGGGCCCTTGGACGCGGCGAACGACCTGAAGTCGGCTTTGAGCCGCGGCAAATTTCCCTTGATTGGTGCGACGACGCGGACGGAATACGAGCGGCACATCGAGAAAGACCCGGCGATGGAGCGGCGTTTCCAGACCGTGGACGTGCCGGAGCCCAGCGCGACCGAGGCGATTGCGATTCTGAGCGGCGTGGCACCGGTCTACGCCAAGCACCACCAGGTGCTCTACAGCCACGAGGCGATCCAGAGCGCGGTGCACCTGTCCAAGCGCTTCATCACCGACCGCTGCCTGCCGGATAAAGCGATTGCCGTGCTGGACCGCGCCGGTGCGCAGACGCGGCGTGCGGGTCGCCCGCAGGTGCTGGTGGACGACGTGGCGCGCGCGGTGCACCAGCTGACGGCGGTGCCGATGGATCGGCTCTTGGCCGATGAACGCGGGCGTATTCGCGATTTGGCGGCGGACCTGCAAGAGCGAATTGTCGGCCACGACGCGGCGATGCAACGCGTGGCGCGGCGGATTCAGCGCAACTACGCGGGCTTTTCCGGCGATCGGCCGCTGGCTTCGCTGCTTTTTGTGGGCGCGCCGGGTGTGGGCAAGACGGAGACGGCGCGCGCGCTGGCGCAGTGCCTGTTTGTCGTGGACGACGCGCTCGTGCGCTTTGACATGACGGAATTTTCCGAGTCGCACAGCGTCGCCAAGCTCATCGGCTCGCCGCCGGGTTACGTCGGCCACGCGCAGGCGGGACAACTCGCGCACGCGCTGCAAAAACGTCCGTACCGCGTCCTGCTTTTTGACGAGATTGACCGCGCCGCGCCGGAAGTCCTGAGTCTACTTTTGCAGCTGCTCGATGCCGGCAAAATCAAGGACGCGCACGGGCAGGTCGTGGACGTGCGCAACTGCATCGTGGTGATGACGTCCAATTTGGGCGCGGAACTGCTCGTGCAAGGCGTGCGTCGCAAGGTCGGTTTTGGCCAGTTTGACGCGCCGTTGCCGGAGCGTTTGGACGCGGATCCGGTGCTGGAAGCGGCGGTCATCGAACGCGCCAAAAGCGCGCTGCCGGCGGAATTCTGGAGCCGGATCGACGAGCCGATCGTCTTCCGTCCGCTGCCCGTGAGTGCAGCGCGGCAGATCGCGATTCGCCATCTCGCGCTCGGCGCGCAGCGGCTCTTTGAAGCGCGGCTGATCCGGTATCGCGCCGACGATTCGGTTGTGGATCTGGTGCTGGACGGTGGGCTGGACCCGGCGCACGGGGCGCGGTCGCTGCGGTCGCGCGTGGAGTCGCTTGTCGAGGCGTTTGTGACGGACTGCATTTTGGACGGGCAGCTGCACACCGGGATGGAAGTCGTGCTGACGGTGCGTGATGGCCAAGTGGCGCTGGCGGAGTCGGTCGCGGTCGGCGCCGAGCAGGTGACGGCGGCGGGGCGTTATGGGGACTAGTGCCGGGCTGCGGCGGCCGACGCGAAAGGGATCGTTACCCGGAGGGCGGAGGCAGCCGCAGGCTGACTCCGGTGCCGGCACGCGCGTCAGCGCCCTGTCGGGACTAGAGCCCGGTCCGGCCGCTTCGGCCGGATTCGCCCAAAAAATCCTGCTACTGATCGTGGGCCTCCTCGCGAACGCCTGCGGCAACACCGCCGTCACCTCCGCGCAAACCAGCGTCGACCCACCCGCGTGCACGTCGCTCACCCAGTTTGGCAACGGCCAGACCTGCGGCACCGCCGACCCCACGCTTGCCAGTTGCGGCACCAGCGCCTCACGCCTCTGCGCCGGTGGCTGGCTCTGCTACGACGCGCCCGAATACGAGCAGTGCGCCTGCACCACCGACGCGGACTGCGCCGGCAAGCGCGCCTACGTCGGCCAGGCCCGCGCGCTCAACAACAAGCAGCCTGTCGGCATCACCTGCATCGGCGGGCGCTGCGTGGAAGGCAACTGAGGTCGCACCCCATGTCCCTGTACCGCGAGCTGGCACGGCCAATTCTCTTTCGCAGTGACGCCGAGGACGCCCACCTCCGCGTGCTCCACCTGCTCGCGCAGTGGCAGGCGCACCCCAAAGTCTCGGCGGACGTGGTGCAGCAGCTTCTGCACGTCGCCGATCCGCGGCTGCACGTGCGCGCTTTTGGCGTCGATTTTGCGCTGCCGATTGGGCTTGCCGCGGGGCTCGACAAGCACGCCGAAGCGACGCACACGTGGGGCTGGCTGGGCTTTGGCCACGCCGAATTGGGCACCATCACGCCGCAGCCACAGCCGGGGAACCCGCGTCCACGGCTGTTTCGTCTCCCGGCGGACGAGGCGCTGATCAACCGCATGGGCTTCAACAGCGTCGGCGCGGCCAAAGTCGCGGAGAACTTGTTTGCCACGCGACCGTTTGCGATTCCGATTGGCTGCAACGTCGGCAAGAACAAGGAAACGCCCAATGAGGCAGCGGTCGACGATTACGTGGCGGCGATTGAGCAGCTCCGCGGGCTCGCCGATTGGTTCACGCTGAACGTGAGCTCGCCCAACACGCCCGATCTGCGCAAGTTGCAAGCGCCTGGCGCGATGCGCGCGCTGGTCGAGCAGTCCGTGGCGGCGGCAGGTACTACGCCGGTGCTGGTGAAAGTGGCGCCGGATTTTGAGGACGACGCGCTGGAACAAACCGTCGACGCTGTGCTGGAAGGCGGCGCGGCGGGCGTCATTGCCAGCAATACGACGCTCACGCGCCCGAACCTGCGGGAAACGGCGCGGGCGAGTGAGACCGGTGGCCTATCGGGCGCGCCCCTGAAGCACCTCGCGACCGCGACGATTCGCCGCGTCTACGCGCGCACGCAGGGCAAAGTGCCGCTGATTGGCGTGGGCGGCATCGCGACCGCAGAAGACGCGTGGGAGAAGCTGCTCGCGGGCGCGGATTTGTTGCAGGTGTATAGCGCGCTGATCTTTGCGGGACCGGGATTGGCGAAAGAACTGCACCTCGGCCTTTTGGACATCATGGAAGGCGAAGGCGTGAAGTCGCTGGCGGAAGTGGTCGGGCAGGAGCGCCGCTGAGGTCGCCGCAAGGGACGGGAATCGCGGCAGCGCTTTGCGCCGTTCGCGGGGTGGCATCTCGTCGAAACACGGACCACGTGCAGCACCGCGCGTCCAGGGTTACTGCCCGCGCACTGAACTCGCTCCAACGCGCGTCCGCGTTTACCGGCGAGGTGCGATCACAAGGTGAAACGCCGTCCGGCGTTTGCAGAAAACGCGTTTCACTCGGTGCAAGCGTCACCGGTGTTTACAGGAATTGCACCGCATCGGGTGTTTTCCGCTTTCCGTCTTGTCGATGAGGCAAAGCACCGGGTTTGTTGCGCCGTCGGTCATAGTTGTGCGGAATGCGACCGCGTGAGACACGTCGCGCGTTGTGTGACAATCGGCGAATCGCGTGCGCGAGCGCATGCGCTGTGCACATCGCCTTTTTCTGACCCGCGCGGGCGGCGCGGTGCGGGCGGAGGTGGGGCCGCCATCGATAGACGACTCCGCCAAAGTCCAACCGTTGCCTGTGGGGGCCAACCTCTCAAACTTCCACGACGGTCCCCTCACGTGCGGCCGCGTTCGGCCTCGGCCGCGCAGCAATCAGCCAATACGTCTCCAGCAGGCCCTTGCCCTTGACCTCGATTTCACCGCGCGCTTCGACGATGAAACGATCGCTCACCCGCTGGGCGAACGCTGCTGTGACGTGGATCGCGCCAGGTTTGCCGTGTGATTCCATGCGGCTCGCCACGTTTACCGCGTCACCCCACAGATCGTAGACGAACTTCTGCTGGCCGATGACGCCCGCCACCACCGGTCCGGTATTGAGCCCGACCCTCAGCTCCAGTGCGTCGGGCCAGTTGCGGTTGAGTTGTTCAAGCGTCTCCATCATGTCCAGCGCCATCGTGGCCATCCGGTGCGCGTGGTCGTGCGTGCGGATCGGCAGGCCGGACGCCGCCATGTAGGCATCGCCGATGGTCTTGATTTTCTCCACGCCGTGACGCTGCGCAATCTGGTCAAATGCCGAGAAAACCTCGCTCAGCCGCGCCACGACCTCGTGTGGCGTCAAGCGTGAGGAGAGCTTTGTGTAGCCCACGACATCGGCAAAAAGCACGGTGACTTCGTCGAAAGCGTCAGCGATCGGGCGCTCGCCAATCTTCAGCCGTTGGGCAATCGGTTGCGGCAGGATGTTGAGGAGCAAGGACTCGGACCGTTCATGCTCGGCCTCGATAAGTCGCATCTGTTGGGCGATCTGCGCGGTCTGTTTGGCCAATCGCGTGCTCATCGCGTTGAACGTCGTCGCGAGTTCACCGATCTCGTCGTCCGAGTACACCAATGCCTGCGCGCCCAATTCACCTCGTGCCAGCTCGCCCGCGGTCGCCACGAGCGTTTCCACGGGCAACTGGATGTCGCGTTTGAGTCGATACGCGAGAGTCGCGCCCAGCGCCGCCAGCAGCACCGTCAGGAGCGCGACGCGGCTTGCGGTCTCCGTAGCGGCACTTCTCACCACATCGTTTGCGGCGTGCGAAAGGCCCGGCATCGCCGCGACCAGCTCGTGTAGCTTGTCCTCGACGCGGTGACCCGCACAGCCTGCCTCCCGCCGCGCTCGGTACGCGGTCACGTCGCTCGCACGCAGGTCGTCCAGCGCGTGCAGCAAGTCTGGAAACGGCGCAGCAAGGCGACGGGCCTCGGCCAGCGACGCCTCGCCTGGAACGGCGGACGGCGGCTGTTGTTGCGTCGCCGCGCAGTGATCCACGAGCGCCAAAGGGTGTTCACCGGAAGGCGCGTCGACCCGACCGTCGCCGTCACTCAGGGCCTCGTCTTCGTGCTCCGTCTGATAAGCGGCGAGTGCTCGTTTCAAGTGCGCCATGTCATCGTCGGCTGTCGTCGTCGGATGAGCGAGCTCGACCGCGATTTGGACCCGTCGGAGCGCGTCCGCCTTGCCGGTACGCTCCGGATCGAGCCCGTCGGCGTTGCGGAGGTAGCCCCGATCACTCAGCGCGCTGCTCAACTGCCCAAAGCGCTGTCGCCGGTCCGCAACCAGTCGCCGGAGGTCAACCAACTGCGCGTTCAGCGCCTTGAGCTCCGAGCTCAGCGCCTCTTCGTTCCCGCCAAGGCGCGCTTGCAGCGCCGCCGACTGGTGCGTCGTTTCTTCCAACGCCTGCCAGAGCGCAGCCCAGTGATCCTCCGCACCGGGGCGTCGCGCGACCGTCGTCCACGCCGCTGCGGAACGAAAGCGAGCGTCCTTTGCCTGCGCAAGATCGAACGCACGCTGAGACACCAGATACCTCAAGCGCGCAGTCTCCAGCCCTTCGACCTGCCACCGCTCCAGAAATCGATCTTCGGCCAGCAGCGCGCGCAGTGCGTGGCCTTGGGCGTCGGCAGCGCTCCGGGTCAACGCTTGAGCCGGTTCGGCGATTTGGTCCTGATCGCCTTCAAACGTCACGATGCCGTAAATCGCCACGCACGTGTTGACTATCACCAACGCGATGAGCAGGCCAAAACCAAGGCCGAGCTTGGCGCCAAACGACCGCCGCGCGAGAAACGCATCCAACGGTCCAAGCACGGTGGTATTGACTTGGCTCGGTGATCGGTCTTTGCGCATCGGTGTACGTGGGTGAAAGGCTGACTCAGTGTGTTCTGCTGATGCGGGCCGGTCAATACACGCTGACCGAATTCCAACGTCACAGCCGTCGGCACCGCGGCGTGCCACAGGAGTTGCACGCTTCGCCGTCCGAGGCCGAGAGGGCAACAGGCTTGACCCACAGAGCTTGGTGATGGACAAAGGTCGTCGTGTTTAGAGAAGATGCACGCTGGGCGCACGCTGCTACGGCCAGCGCCGATTGTGCACGGAGGGTGGATGCGAACGACGAGTGGTCATGTGGCGCGATGGACGGCGGTCGCGGCGCTTCTGGCGTGGGGCTGTGAACCGTTGTACCCAGAGGTTGAAGACAAGTCTGACGCGGCGAGCAAGACGGACGTGACCGTCGTCACCGATACGGCCGCTGGAACGGACGCGACTGCGGACACCAGCCTGCCAGACACCGGTGCTGTTGACGCTGCGGGCTCCGATGCGACCTTTGACGCGCAGGATGTCGCGGATGCGGCGGATGCGAGCGACGTGTACGTGCCGATGCCGGCAAACGCGACGAACATCGACGTGAACGACGTCAACTGGTCGTGCACGAACCCGAACTGGCAGCCGGTGGCGTGCGCGCCCGGCACGGAGACAAGTCCGCCGTTGCTGGACGGCACGCACATTGACCTGCCGACAGCGATTACGTACGCGGATTCGCCGCCTTCTTCGGGACCGCATCGCCCCGTGTGGGCCAAGTGGGGCAGCTACGTTTCCCTCCCTGAACAGCGGTGGCTGCACAATATCGAGCACGGCGGCATCGCGTTTCTGTACCACCCGTGCGCGCCGGAATCGACCATCGCCGCCTTGAAAATCATTGCCAAGCTGCAGCCGGCGGACCAACTCGGACCGTTTCGCTGGGTGCTCACGCCGTATCCGAAGCTGCCCGCCGCGGTTGCCGTCGTCGCGTGGGGGCATCTCTACACGGCGTCCTGCGTGCAACCCGACGAGATCAACGCGTTCATCAACGCGCACTACCGCAAAGCGCCCGAAGACGAGGCGACGCAGGGTGACTATCAGGAGCTCTGGCTGAACGATTGGCCGTGAGCACGCGGCACGACTCTTGTCCAACACGAAAATCGGCGGGTCAGGCCAGTTTCGTTCTCGGATGGGACTTCGAGCCTGCGCCACCGGCAGTGAGCCGCAATTTCAAAGGTTCTGTTCTCGCACTTCGGCCAGCGTGTAGTGCGCCTGCGCCGAGCGCGCGGTCTCCGGCGACAGACGTTGCACCAAGGCCCCGCTGACCAGCAAGCGCGCGTCGAATTGCCGCGTCAGCCGTTCCAATTGCGCGCCTACGCTAAGCGAATCGACACCTTCCCTGACTTGCGGCGCGCCGTCCGTTGCCACGCCGCCGGGTAGGGACGGCCCCCAGTGAATGCCGATGTTCAGTTGCACGGGTTCCGACAAACCGCCTTCGTCAGGTCCGCACCGTCCCAGCGCTTCGACACGTTCAAGAACGCGGTTCGCGGCGCGCACGGCGGCGTCGGGCTGGGTCGGAAAGAGGGCCAGAAAGCCGGAGCCCAGATACTTGTCGATGATGCCGTGCTCAGCGTGAATTTCCGGCACGATGTGCTCAAACAGCTTGTTCACCAGGGCAAACGTTCGCTGCGACTCCAAACGTGCCGCCAGTGACTCGAACCCGCGGATATCGAGCAGCAAAAGCGCGCAATCACGTTCCTTCGCCAGCGCGCTCAGGTCACGCCAGCCTTCCAGCGCCCGGAGGACCGCGGTGACGAGCCGCCGCGCGGACAATTCGGACTTGGGCTGGTAGTCATTGATGTCGTCGCGGAGCATCACCTCGCGTTCCGGCGCATCGCCCGGCTGACCCGTTCGCAGGACCACGCGGGTCAGGTGGTTGTGGTGTTCGCCGCGCAGCCATCGCAAGAGTTGCAGCCCAGCATCGCCCGTTTCCATGACGACGTCGAGCAATACAACCGCGGTGTCGGCGTGTTGCTGGAGCAGCACCTTGGCTTCGACGCCGCTGTAGGCGTGGTCCAGGTGCAAGCGCTTGCCGTCCAACTGCACGCCTTGCAGCGCCATTTCAGTGACTTTATGCACGAAGGCGTCGTCGTCCACGACCAGCACGCGCCACGTCGCCGCTTCTGGCGCAGCCGCGGGTTGCGCCGCCGGGGCGTCTTCTTCCGCGGCAAAAACCAGCAAGTCGTCGTCAGTCGTGGGCACTTTCGACCTCGCGCCGTGGAATGTAGAGCGTCATGGCGAGACCATTGCCGGGTTCCGACGCGGTGTCAATGCGGCCGCCCAGCTGCCCGGTGATGAGGTTCCACACGATGTGCAGCCCCAACCCGCTGCCGCCCAAGCCGCGTTTCGTCGTGAAGAACGGCTCAAACATGCGTGCCTGCACGTCCGGCGCGAGGCCAACTCCGTCATCCTCGTAGCGCAAACAGGCGTCCGCGCCGACGCTCGAAATCGTGAAGCGAACGTGGCCGCTGCGACCCTCGGGGAAACCGTGGCGCAGCGCGTTGACGACGAGGTTGCTGACCACCTGGAAGACGAAACCTGGCGCCGCCCGCAGCGTGACCTTTGCGTCGCCGTCCACCGCTACCGTCACCGGGCTGCGGCGCCATTCAGGCTCCAAACTCGTCACGGCACTTTGCACCGCTTCCATCAGGTTGAACGACTCGACCGCGTCGCTCGACTGCCGCACTGCGACTTGTTTGAAGTTCCGCACCAGACTGCCCGCGCGCGCCAGATTCGTCGTGACCACGTCGCCCAGATGGGCCGACAACTCCAGGAACGCGTCCAGTTCGGACCGCTTCATCGCGCCACTGACAAACTTCTCGCGCATTTCCTGCACGCGCTCCTGCCACAGCGTTGCGCCCGTGAGTGCGACGCCGACGGGCGTGTTGATCTCGTGTGCAACACCTGCCACCAAGCTACCCAGCGCCGCCAGTTTCTCGCGCTCGACCAGCTCCTGTTGCGTGGCAGTTAGCCGTTCCAGCGTTTCTCTCAGCGCGCGCGTCCGCTCCGCCACGAGCGTCTCAAGGTTCGCATTCACGCGTTCGATGTGGTCTTCTGCGCGCTTGCGCTCCGTGATGTCGGCGAACGAGCCAACCATCCGCACCGGCGAGCCATCCGGCGCGCGCTCCACGACGTCGCCGCGGTCCAACACCCAGATAACGCGCCCGTCGCGGGTCCGCATCCGGTGCTCGTGCTTGTACGGTCCGTTGCCGGCCAAACACGACTGCACCGCAGTGAAGACGGCCTCCCGATCGTCCTCGAACAGGCTGACTTCAAAGTCCTTCATCGTGTTGGTCAGGTCTTCTTGCGTCCAGCCAAGCAGCTCTGCCCACCTTGGATTGTGCGCCAGCGCGTTCGTCTTGAGGTTCCAGTCCCACACGCCTTCGCCCGTCGCCTGCAGCACGTAGCGCAACCGCGTTTCGCTCGCAGCGACCTGAATTTGCGCGGTGCGAATGTCCGTTACATCGTGTGCAATCACCAGAATCTGCGGCAGGCCATTTTCACCCAAGAATGGCTTCTTGATCGAGCGAAACGCACGCACGGTGCCAGTATCATCGTCCGTCGATTCTTCCAGCACGATCTCAGTCTCACCGCGCGCCATGATGCCGAGGACGTTTTCGCGGAAGAATTCAGCCTGTTCTGGCGTCGCGCTGAAGTTGCCGTCGTGCTTCCCGACCATTTCATCCGGCGTCGTGCCATAAAAGTCGGCCAGCGCCTTATTGGCCAGCAGGAAATCGCCCTTGTGGTCCTTCAGAATCACAAAATCCGGAGTCTCATCCAGAACCGTGCGGAGAAGCTTGCGCTGCGCCCGAAGATCGCGTTCAACCTCAGCAAGTTGTCTCGCCAGCAGGTGGGCGTCGGACAATTGCTGGCGCAAGTCACTGACAGTCTGACTTGGCTGCAACGGATTGGAATCAGAAGGCGGGCGATTTGAGTTCGACATGGTTGATTCGGTGGTCGCGCGTGGAAAAGCAATGGTGGGCAGCGTATTTCAGTTCGCGGTCATGGGGTTGGGTATCGCCTGTTCTTCAAGCAATTCGATACCCTGCGCGATCGTGTAACCCACGGTTCACGCCGTCAAGGTGAATTCGCCAAATCACGCACAAATCGCCTTGGATGGGGATAGTTGCAATTTGAATGCCCCCTGTTGCAGTCGTCGCGTCGAAAAGAATGAGTGATGACGGGGTGTTCCGCGACTGTGGCAACTTGCGCGCTGCTCTCCATTGCCGACCATTGGACGTAAGTCTACACATGTTGTGTGGCGTTTCCGGTGCGATCGCACTTGGCGCCAGCTACGTCGCGCTGAAAATGCGTGACATGGGCCTTGGTGGTTCGTGCCGGCGTTTACAAGTCTACACGTTTGCGCGGGCGCACTCGTGTGGGCGGTCGACCCATGCGGTGCGCGTGCAGCCGGCGATTATTGCCCAAAAAGCGTGATCGGACGAAAGCGCTGCACGACTTGTTGAGGTAATCTGGCTATCTAATGTGTCGAATGCAAAGTGGAATTGACGAAAATTAGGCAAACCGAAGGCACGTCGGCTCCAGAACCGCTTCCGCGCCGACTGGCCAAGCCAGGTTCGCTGCGCCGTGCCCGACAGGCACACCAGCCAGGACAGGCACGCCCAGCGGCTTCAGCAGGTCGCGCAGCACCACGCGCATCTCTGCGGGATCCACGCGCGGATCGAGGAAGTCGCCCAGGACGACCCCCAGCACACCTTGAAACGCGCCGGACTGGACCAGTTGCGTGACCATCCGGTCGATGCGGTAGGGCACTTCGCCGACCTCTTCCAGCAACACAATCGCGCCTTGCGTCCGTAGCGCCCATGGCGTGCCCGCCAGACTTCCCAGGACGGTCAAGTTGCCGCCCACGAGCGGTCCGCGCACCGTCTGCGCCGGACCACAGAGGATGTCGCCGTGAAATTGAGGCAATTCGCCCTGTTGTAGCAGGTTCTTCAGCGCACGACGGGACGCATCATCGACCAGCACGGCGCCGGTTGCGCCAAAGGCGTCGTTGGAGAGCGTTTGCAGCACAGGTCCGTGGATCGCGGGCAGGGCGCGTTGCTGCAGCGCCGTCAGGAGCGCAGTCGCGTCAGAAAAACCGATGACGGGGCGGCCGTCGAGTCGGTCCCACGGAAGGTGCGGCAACAAGTGGCCGGTGCCGTAGCCGCCGCGCGCAAACCAAACGGCGTCGATGTCCGGGTCCGTCATCGCCCAAACCAAATCGGCCGCGCGTTCCTCGACCGTGCCCGCCGTGTACCGCGCTTTCGCGTGCAGGTTGGGCGCTTCCACGAGGTCGTAGCCCCAGCTGCGAACCACGTCCATGCCACGTTGCAGCCGGTCGGTCGAGAAAAGCCCCGCCGGCGCCACCACCGCGATCCGCGCTCCGCTCCGCAGCGTCATCTACTCCGCCTTTACACCCGTCACGACCTGATGCTCCACCAGCCGCCGGTACGTGCCGTCTTGCGCCATCAGCGCGTCGTGCTTGCCCAGTTGCACGAGCTTGCCGCGTTCCAGCACGGCAGTCGCGTCGGCGTCGCGCACGGTCGACAGCCGATGCGCGATAATGAGCGTCGTTCGGCCTTTCATCAACCTTTGCAGCGCCTTTTGCACAAGCGCCTCGGATTCGGCGTCCAAACTCGACGTCGCTTCATCCAGAATCAGCACGCGCGGGTTCGCCAAAAGCGCGCGCGCAATCGCCACACGTTGCCGCTGCCCGCCGGAAAGCTGCACGCCGCGCTCGCCAACCAGCGTTTCGTAGCCTTCCGGGAAGCGCAGGATGAACTCGTGCGCGTGGGCGTCCTTCGCGGCTGTTTCCACGTCCTCGTGCGACGCATCGGGCCGCCCGTAGGCGATATTCTCGCGAATCGTGCCAGAAAACAGCACCGGTTCCTGCGACACAATCGCGATGTGGCGGCGCAAATCCGCGAGCTTCAGCTGCCGGACATCGACGCCGTCAAAGAGCACCGCGCCGCCGGACACGTCGTGAAAGCGCTGCAGCAGCGAGGTCAGCGTCGTCTTGCCGGCCCCCGACGAGCCCACCAACGCGATCGCCTGGCCCGCAGGCACGTCCAACGTCACACCGTCGAGCACCTGCTGGTCCGGGCGCGTCGGGTAGACAAACTGCACGTTTTCAAAGCGAACCGCGCCTTTGCCCTGCGGCATCGCGACCGTCGTCGCCGCGTCGTGGATCGTCGGTTCGGTGCGCAGAATCTCAAAGATCCGCTCCGTCGCACCCGCTGCGCGCTGCAGGGCGCCCGCCAGACTCGCCAGCGCGCCCACGGAGGCCGCGACCATCACCGTGTAGAGCAGAAACGACGTCAGCTCGCCGCCTGTCAGTTCGCCGCGCACCACGGCGCTTCCGCCGATCCACAGGATGACAGCCATCGCCACGGACACCGCGAGCATCACGACGCTGAACATCGTCGCCCGCCAGCGAATGAGGTGCAGTGAGGCGCCAAACGCGGCGTCGATGTTCCCGCGATACGTCTGATTCTCAGTGGGTTCGCGCACAAAAGCCTGCACCGTCTGCATCGCGCTCACGACTTCTTCAACACGCGTGGACGTCTGCGCGTGGCGGTCCTGAACTGCGCGGCTCATCTGCCGCACGCGACGGCCAAAAAGCACGACAAAGACCATCAGCGGTGGCACGACCGCGAGCATGTACAGCGTCAGTTTCCAGTTGGAATAGAAGAGCATTCCGACGCCACCGATAAGCGTCACGCCGTGGCGCAGCGCCAGCGACAACTCCGTGCCAACCAGACCGTCGATGACCGTGACGTCTGACGACAGGCGCGACATGATCTCACCGGTGTGCCGCGCGTGGAACCACGACGGCGGGAGCTGCAAAAGCCGCTGGAACACGGAAACCCGCAGGTCCGCCACGACTTTTTCACCCAGCCAGCTCATCTGATAGTGCCGTACCCAAATGAACACCGACTGCACGAGCGCGACGACAATCAGCAGCGTCGCCAGCGTGTTCAGGTCCTGCATCGACTTGTGCGCCAGCGCGTCGTCCACCGCCTGCCGCGCCGCGTACGGGTAGACCAACCCCATCGCGGAACTGACAAAAAGTGCGATGGATGCCGCCCAGAAGCGTCCCTGATACGGCTTGACCAGGCGTAAAAGCTGCGTGAGCGGTCCGAGACTTTTGGACTGCTTGTCGGGCGTCGCGACGGTCTCGCCCGCAAAAACGTGATTTGCCATGAAAAGTTGCGCCTAGACCAGCGGAATTTGCTGGGTCACACAGTGGATGTTGCCGTATTGCGTGACCAACGGCCTGCCATCGATGCCAATCACGCGGCGATCCGGGAACATGGCCTGCAGAAGCGCGAGCGCCTCGTTGTCAGACTTCTGGTAGAATATCGGCACGAGCACGATGCCGTTGGCGATGTAGAAGTTCGCGTAGCTCGCGGGAAGGTGCTCGCCGCGAAACGCGATCGGCTCAGGCGAGGGCAGAGTCCCCACGCGAAACGGCCGGTTGTGCGGACCGCCGCGCATCTGGCGGAGGCGCCCAAGATTGTCGGACAGCGCCTCGTGATCCAGGTGATCGGGCAGCGCGGTGACGGCCACAATCGCATCCTCCGCAACGAAGCGCGCGATGTCGTCGATGTGTCCGTCCGTATCGTCGCCTTCCAGCCCCGCGCCCAGCCAGTGCAGCCGTTCCACGCCCAGCGTCAACTTCAGCGCGGCTTCAATGTCGGGCCGTTCCATGTGCGGATTCCGGTTCGTGTTCAAAAGCACGGCTTCAGTCGTCAGCAGATCGCCCGCGCCGTTCACTTCCAGCGAGCCGCCTTCCATGACCAGCCCCGGCGACACCACCGGCACGCCAAAATACGCGTTCATCGCCAACGGGATCAGGTTGTCCAGCGCCGAGGCAAACTTGCCGCCCCACGCGTTGAATTCCCAGTTCAGCATCGCCAAAGGCGGCGTTCCAGCCGGCGCGTCATCCCGCTTCGTGACAAAAATCGGCCCGTGGTCGCGCGCCCACACGTCGTCGCTGTCGATCAGGTGCCACACGATGCGCTCGGACTTTGCGCCCGCCCGCGCCGTCACGCGCTGCGCGTAATCGCGGTACTCGGCGTGCGGGACGTTGATGTGCACTTCCTCTACCTGACTCAACTCCATCGTCAGACGCGCGAACGTCGCCTCGACGTCCGAGTGAATCCCGCGCCAGATCTCCGGACGATGCGGCCAGGTCAGGATCGTGCCGCGGTGCGGCTGCCACTCGGCCCGCATGTGAAAGTGACTAAGATCAATAGGCGAAGTCATCGTTTACCTTCCCGGCTTGTCGGGCGTGGTCAGTTGCCGCGCGGTGAGGCCGCTGAACGCGTCCACCCGTCGGTCGCGAAAGAACGGCCACATGTTGCGTACATCCGCGATGCGGCTGCGCTCCACCGTGACCAGAAGCGTGGTCTCCGCCTTGTCGTCCGCTTCGGCGAGCATTTCACCCTGCGGTCCGGCACAAAACGTGTGACCCCAGAAATCAATTCCCGCTTCCACGCCGACGCGGTTCACGGCGGCGACGTAGAGTCCGTTGGCAATCGCGTGTCCGCGCTGGATCGTCTGCCACGCGTCCAACTGCCGCGCCTGTTCATCGGCCGGCTCACTTTCGATGCGGCCAATCGCCGTTGGATACACAAGCACCTCGGCGCCTCTCAACGCACACAGCCGCGCGGCCTCCGGGTACCACTGATCCCAGCAAATCAGCACGCCTAACTTCGCGAAACGCGTGGTGAAGATCGGAAAGTCGGAGTCGCCCGGCGCAAAGTAGAACTTCTCGCAGTAGAGCGGATCGTCCGGGATGTGCGCCTTGCGGTACTTGCCGAGGTACGCGCCATCGGCGTCCAGCACCGCGGTCGTGTTGTAGTAGAGCCCCGGCATCGCGCGCTCAAACAGCGAAGCGACGATGACGACACCGAGTTCCGCCGCCAGCGCGCCCAGCTTCTCCGTCGTCGGTCCGGGGATGGCTTCCGCCAGATCAAAGTGCCGCGGCTCCATCTCCTGACAGAAGTACGGGCTGCGAAAGAGCTCGGGCAGCACGCAAATGTTGGCTCCGCGCGCGGACGCATCGCGAACGCTGGCGATCGCGCGATCAAGGTAGTCAGCGCCGGTCGGATTGGCAGCCAACTGGTGCAGGGCGAGCGTGAACGTTTCTGAAAATGCAGACATGGCGGCCTGTGCGACGGAGGTGAAGGCGGCTCCGGGGCAGCGGGGATAGCCGGAATGGCCAACGCGGTCAAGATGAAAGGCAGCAGGACGCCCGGCGGCCGGTGTAGCGAGGTGGGTGACCCGCATCGTTGCATTCAAATTGTCTACCCGCTCGCCCGAACACAACCAAGAGCGGCGCAACTGTTGCACGGCCGTTACGCACCTTCACGACTTCCGCTTGCATCACACTTGTGGCGCGCGTAGAAAGTGTAGCGCACAGATCCACTGGATGGGTCTGCTCAACCGTTTGGATCTGCGCCGCAGGGCGCTTGAGAGTCACCGATGAAGTTGATTTCCGTGTCGCTTTCCGTTCCTTCCTGTACCCGCCTGGTCGGCCTCTTCGCCATGTCCGCAGCCGTCGTTGCGCTGTCCGGTTGCGGCGATGACGTGGGAATCAATGGCCCGTCCGTCGTCGATGAGGACACCACAGGCGGCGGTCAGGACGGGACGTTGAGTGGTGACGGTGCGGTGCTGGATCAAGACGGCGTGATCGTCGTGGACGTCATCCCTGGTGCCGACGGCACGGTGAGCCCGGACGACGCGACGGTGGGCGCGGATACGATCGTGAACCCGAACAAGTCGTGCAATGGCAAGTGCGGCGTCTACGATCCGAAAGCCGCGTGCCAGTGCGACGACCAGTGCACCGGCAAAGGCGACTGCTGCGGCGACTACACGGCGCAATGTGGCGCGGTCGCCAAGACGTGCGGTGACGGCAAGTGCACGCCGCCCGAAGACGCCAAGAGCTGCCCCGGCGATTGCGGCACAGTGACGACGCCGTTCACCTGCAAGGGCAACTGCGGCGTGTACGACCAGAAGAACTCCTGCCAATGCGACGACCAGTGCACCGGCAAAGGCGACTGCTGCGGCGACTACACGGCCGAGTGCGGCGCCGTCGCCAAGACCTGCGGTGACGGCAAGTGCACGCCGCCCGAAGACGCGACGTCCTGCCCCGGCGACTGCGGTTCGGTCACGCCTCCGGGCACCTGCAACGGCAAGTGCGGCGCGGCCTATGACAAGAACGCGACCTGCCAGTGCGACACGCAGTGCACCGGCAAGGGCGACTGCTGTGGCGACTACGCGGCCCTGTGCGGTGGCACGACCTCGCCGGTCGTCTCCTGCATCGAGACCAACTGCGCGGCGGAAGTCGCGACGTGCAACACCGACGCCGCGTGCGCCAAGGTCGTTGCGTGCGCCAAGAACTGCACGACGCAGAACTGCCTGTTTGGCTGCGTCCAGCAGGGCGGCGGCGGCGGCTTCAACCTGCCAAACGGCCTCCAGGAAGTCTACACGTGCGGCAACAACGCGAAGTGCTTCCAGCAGGGCGGCGGCGGCGGACCGAACACGCCGGTGTGTGGCAACGGCCAGTGCGAGACGGGCGAGACCGCTCAGAGCTGCGCCCAGGACTGCGGTGGCGCGACCCCGGCGTGCGGCAACGGCAAGTGCGATAACGGCGAGACGACACAGAACTGCGCGCAGGATTGCCCAGCGCAGTCGGCAAATTCTTGCGCCGGCAAGTGCGGCCAGCTGAACACGTCGGGCGGTTTCGGCGCTTGCCAGTGCCAGAACTGGTGCGTGCAGGCTGGCAACTGCTGCAGCGATTACCAGAGCTTGTGCGGCACGACCTCGACGCCGGTGTGCGGCAACGGTCAGTGCGAGGCCGGTGAAACGGCGCAGAACTGCGCGCAGGACTGCGGCGGTGGCGGCACGCAGACGCCCGACCAGTGCGTTCAGGCCAAGTGCGCCACCCAGTACGCGGCATGCGCGAAGGACCCGAACTGCATTGCGGCGCTGCCGTGCGTCGAGAGCGGCAAGCAGATTTGGAACTGCAACGTGGCGAACTGGCAGGCTGGCATGACGCTCGGCCAAGTTCAGCAATGCGCCGCGCAGAACAAGTGCTTCTAGACCGATTGACCTAGGCGCAACACCAACGTTCGTCGGTCGGATCTGTTGCAGCTCGGAATGGGACTGCGAGCGTGCACATCCGGTCCTAGGCCGCAGGCAATAACGGCTTATTCTCCAACTTCGGCCGGAGCGTGTGATGTCGGATGTGCCCACCGCGACCGTGTTTCCGTCGCTGACCATCGATCGCCACAATCTGACGCCGCGCGGCGCCTTTGCCGAATCGCAGCAGGCCTTTCTGGCCCCCGACGCGCAAACGGTCGCGCAGTTGGATGACCTGCTGCGGCGGCACAACGTCGGCGTCGTCGCGCACTTCTACATGGACCCGGAGCTGCAGGGCGTGCTGAGCGCGTGCACCTGGCCGCACATTCACATTTCGGATTCGCTGGTGATGGCGGACCGCGCGGTGAAGATGGCCGAAGGCGGCGTGCAGGCGATTTGCGTGGCCGGCGTCGACTTCATGACGGAAAACGTGCGCGCGGTGCTGGATCACGCGGGCTTCGCGCAGATTCCGGTGTACCGGCTGGCAACAGCGGCGATTGGCTGTTCGTTGGCAGCGTCGGCGGGAACTCTGGCATACCGCGCGTTTCTCACGCAAGCCGCGCAGACGCCGCGGTCCTTGCACGTTGTCTACATCAACACGAGCCTGCGGACGAAAGCGGACGCCAACGCGCTGGTGCCGACCATCACGTGTACGTCGAGCAACGTCGTCCAGACGATTCTGCAAGCGGCGGCGCAGATCGACGGCGTCCACATCTGGTTTGGTCCCGACACGTACATGGGGCACAACCTGCAGACGCTGCTCGCTGCCTACGCGGAGATGCCGCTGGAATCGGTCCGTGCGCTGCATCCCGCGCATACGCCGGACACGCTGCGCGCGCTGCTGACGCGGTTTCACCCGTTTCTGCAGGGCAACTGCGTGGTGCATCACCTTTTTGGCCAGGAAGTCGTGGCGCGCGTGCGGCGGGAACTGCCCAACGCGCTGTACACCGCGCACCTGGAAGTGCCTGGCGAGATGTTCGCGCTGGCGGCGGAAGCGGAGCGCCATGGGCGCGGCGTGGTCGGGTCGACGTCGAATATCCTGGACTTCATCGGTCGGCAGGTCGACGCGGCTGTGCAGAAGCCCGGCGCGCAGCGCATTGAAGTGCTGTTGGGCACGGAAGCGGGCATGATCACGTCGATTGTGCGGGGCGTTCAGGCGCGGCTGGCGCAGTCAAAGCGCGACGACGTCGCTGTTGAAATCATCTTTCCTGTGGCGTCTGCCGCGATCACGCAGACGGACGACGCGTTGGGCGTCGTGCCGGGCGCATCGGGTGAAGGCTGTTCGGTGGAAGGCGGCTGCGCGACGTGTCCGTACATGCGGATGAACCACCTGGACGGACTGCTGGACGTCACCGCCAAGGTGGGCAAGCACGACGCGGACCTGGCGGCGTTTCTGCCGGCCGCGCATCCGCGTGGGCCTTCGGGCGAGTCGGTGGCTGAGCGCGGCACCGTGCCGATCCTGCACATGCGGGCGTTTCAGCGCACGGGGTTGTTGCCGGACGCGCTGGTGTTGGCGGTTCGCGGTTAGCGGGATTGCGAGTCGAAGAGGCTGATTCTTTTGGGCGCATCCGGCCGAGGCGGCCGGACCGGGTCTCCAATCCCCAACGTCGGACGTTGGGGACCGAGCCGCGATGCGCGCCTCGGCGCGTGGCGTTGGGCCCCTTGCGCGCGCGTCGGAAAGCTGTCGTTTTGCGCGCGGTTCGGGCCGCGTTCGAATGTAAGAGACCGGTCCCGCCGTAAACGGCTATTCGCCCGGACTATTCTGCTGGGCGAGCTGCCTTGGCGCCAACGTCTACCGCTTGGATAACGCCAACTGCCACGCCGCCTTGAGCGCGCGCGTGTCGGGGAACGTCGACCACGGCGGACCTGGCCACTCCGGCACCTGCGGCACGCGAATCGCGCCGCCCGACGCCAGCTCGCGCATCAGCGCCACCACGGCCTCCTGCCGCGTCAAGCCCGGCCAACCGGCAGCCAAGGCTTCGGGCGACGGCCGCAGACGCACACACCGCGGCGGTCGCGCGTCCATGATCAGGTCCACAATCAGCGCGGGCCCCGGCGCGCCGACGTCCAGCGTCTGCACCACGCCCACCGCAACGGCCAGCAGATGCCGCGGGTCCAGACGCGTCGGCACGTCGTCCTCATCGCGCAACAGCAGCCCCTGATGGTCACGGCCCAGAAGCGTCCACATCGGCGTGGCCAGCGGCTGCGGCGTCAGCGTGGGCGGCTCGAAGATCTCCGCCAGCGCGCGATCCGTCGCCGACTTCGCCATCTCAATGGGCAGCGGCAGGGCTGGCTCGACGAACACTGGCAACGGGCCCGCAATCGGCAGGGATACGGGCGGTGGCGGATCGTCAAACAGGAACGGCTTGGGCTCGATGGCCTCGACGCTCTTGGGCGGCAGAACCGGCTCGTCGGTCGCAAATCGCGCCCAGCCGCCTTCAGCGTGGAGCGGTTCGACCAGCGGCGGGTGCACGGTTTCCAGTGGCTCCGGGTCGTCAAAAAGTGGCGCATCGGCGCGCAGCGGCTGCTTCGCCGTGCGCGTGGGCTCCGGTGCGTCGTCAAACATCGGCACATGCGCCGTGGCGTCGGGCTGCGCACTTCCCTGTTGCTGCGGAACGATGGCGGACTGTACCCACGTGGGCTCCGGTCCTCGCGCTTCTGGCGCTGCGTCGTCGACGTCCCACTTCTGCAGCCGCGCCACCGCACCAAAAGCGAGGCCGATGACAAGCCCGGCGAGTTCAGCGGTAGAATCTGCAGGCGTCCGGCCGTCGCTCAGCGCAATCACCGCGACGTGAGCGACGAGCCACACAATCGCGACCGACCACGCGGGCACGGCTAGACTGCGCGCCGTCGCGGCCGCGTTTGGCGTCAAGTTCAGGCGCGCGTTGCCAAAGACCACGGCAAAAGCGCCAAGACATGCGGCGGAAGTCGCGTTGCCGCCAGCGAAGGGCTCCGCACCGACGAGCGACTTCTGGAGATACGCGATGGCGGTCGCCACGGACGCCGCGACCCAGAACGCCGCAAAGCGCTCGCGCCCCCAGCGGTTTTCCAGAAACGCGCCGAACACAAAAACCAGAAGCAGCAGGCCCACCAGCGCGGACGCGACGTTCGGGTACGCCAGCCCGTGCGTCACGATGGCCGGCTGCAGATAGCCTTTGTCCGCCCGCATCAGCCAGAGCGGTTGCGCCGCGGCGCGTTCCCGCAGCGCTTCCACACAGAGCGACGCGAGCTTGCGCGAATCGCCGGGCGGCACGAGCGGCCGCGGCAGCCCCGCATCGGTGGTCGGCGGCGTCAAGTAGGGCGTGCATGCGTCGATGGGCGCCAGTTCCGGGTGCTCGTGCCAGTACGCGTTGACCGGCTCAAACCACGTGCCCGTGCGCGTCAGGTGCGCGTGCCACGCGACAGAAGCGGTGATGCCCAGCGTCAAGAGCGCGACCGTCAGCGTGACCACAGGCCAGCGGGTGATTCGCGTCTTGTCCATCGCAAACGGCAGCAGCATCCGGGCTCCTTCAACCGCGGAAGAGCGTACCTGCGGGGCGGGCGGGCTGCAAGGTGCTCGGGAGCTGCGGGGCCGGCGCCGCAGGCGCGCCGGATCTGAGGGAAACGCAGTTTCCCTCAGACTCCCTTCCTTGGGGGCGGGCGGTTGAGGAAGGCGGGGTTCTGTTGTCGGCGCGATGGCGCCTCCTAGAGGGTTTTCGCGTTGGACTCGGAATTGGATGGCGGGGATCGCCGTCTCGGCGTGCGGGGCCCCGATGTGCGCCGCTTTGCGGCGATCGGTACCGCGCCTCGGTCGGGTGGTGGTGGGGCGCGCGTGCCGGGGAAAGGGTCTGGTACGGGCGGAGGTCTGGCCGCGTTGCACGCGCAGCTGCTGGAACCGTTGCGCGCTTCGCGCGACGCGACTTCACGGTTCGCTGAGCGAGTAGTTCTGGTTCGGACCGCACCAGCCGTGATCAGGATTGCGCCGGTAGGTCTTGACGAACTGCCATGCACACGCGGACTCTGGGGTGCAGGGAGGCAACGCGTGGGCAGAGGGATGCGGAAATGGCTGGTGGAGGCTTGTCGTGCTCGTTGAACTGCTGCTGTGGGGCTGCACAACTGCGGCGGCCGTGCTGGCGCGCCCACGGCAATCACCGCCCCAAGAGGGCCGTTGGCCACGTCGCCTCGCGTTCGGTGGACTCTTCTGTCTCGCGCTCGCCGCCCGCGCCACGGTTCCGTTCTGGCCTCTACACTCGAACGACCACGCGTTTGACGACATCGCGCTTGCCCTGCAGGTGCCCGCACAGAACGGAGTGGCGCGCGACCTGTTACGCCAGTACGGAGCGGCGTGGACGGCCCTTCAAGTGGCTGGCACTCACCTGACGGGACGCACGCACGATGGACTGGCCGCGCTGTCCGTTCTCTTCGGTGCATTGGCGCTTCTGACTACCGTGATCGCTGTGCAGCGTGCGGTTGGCGCGCGAAGCTCCGTCTGGCTGGCAGGCATATTCGGCGCGCTGGCTCCGGTCGGCGTGCGCGTTGCCCACAGCGAGAGCCCGTTTGTCGTCGCGCAGTTGCTCGTGGCGATTGCGCTTCTACTGGCCGTGTCGCAACCCTCGCGCTGGAGCAACTTAGGCCTGGGCTGCGTC
The DNA here is from genome assembly GCA_903896545.1 of uncultured Myxococcales bacterium. GTDB lineage: Bacteria > Myxococcota_A > UBA9042 > UBA9042 > UBA9042 > CAIYBN01. The sequence continues at coordinate 36,737 of CAITYF010000195.1, forward strand.
GTGCTACTGCTCGCCACTGGGCACGCGATCGGCGCCGGTTACGCCGTCGGCGTGGCGTTGATCGCGTGGAGTCTTTACGCGCCGTCCTGGCAGACCGCGTTGGTGCTTGCCGGCGCGGCCACGGTCGGCGCGGCGATCGACTTGAACCAGAATCAGGATCTTCTTCTCATCCGCAGCGGCAACGGACTCGCGATCCTCGGACCGATCGGCGCTCGCACGCTCTGGCGCGATGCCGCGTGGGTTCCGACCACGTGGCCTTTGTTGGCGGGCGTCGGCTGCGCGGTCTGGGTCAGGTCGCTTTCGCGGCCACGCTGGCCCGCAGGGATTGCTGCAACACTCGGCATCCTCGCGCTCGGCTTCACGGGCATCCTGCCGATTTGCTGCGCGAGCGATGCACTCCGCTACCAAGCGCCGTGGATGCCAGTAGTGGTGCTCGCGCTTGGATGGTCGGGCGGTGCCGTTGACTTGGTTCCCGTCCGTCAACAACGCGCGGCGCGGTTTGCCGTGGCCGCGTTGTGGATGGTCCTTGCGTTCCAAGCACGGCAAGTCGTCGTGGGCCTGCGCGCGCTTGATGCTCAAGGTCAAACTTACGCAGCGCTGCGGCAGGCTTTGGGCAACCGGACGTCGGTTGTCACGTGGCTCGTCCCTGAGTTCAGCGGCAGCCAGCGCGCGTACCTTGCCGCGCCGTCCGGACGCTGGTCGACGGGCGGGCCGGACGTCCAAGCCATGCCGGTGGATGTTGCGCAGTTCCACTGCCAGCGCTATGGCCACTTGCCTGCACCGGCCGTACTGGTCTTGGAGCCGAGCTGTTTCATCGGAGCGTCGGGGCCCCGCCCCTGTGAATCGCTTCGCGCCTACGCGGATCACCTCGTGGTGAAAGGCCGCGTCACGCCCCTGCCGCAGCGACTCACGAGCACGGCCGCCGAGTTCCTTAGCCTCGGAACCGCGCCGTTGGACTTGGAGGTTTGGTCCGCCCGCTGCCCGGCTGGCATGCAACGGGACTCAGGAGCTGGCCGGTCAAACAACTGAAAGCGCAGCGCCCCCCATCCCAGCCTCCATCCACGCGTGGCCATTCTCTCGGAGCACCGCTGCAAAAAACTTCCCTCACCCCAGCGCCACCAGCGGACAAAACGCCCGCTCAAACGACCGCTCCCCCAGCTTCTCAAACTTCACTTCCACCGCCTCCACACCGCTCACCGTCACAATCCCCACGCCATACCGCGGATGCCGCACCTGCATCCCGACCGGCCACGGCAGGTCCTCCACCGGCGCCTCAACCACCTCCACGCGCGGCGCCACGACATCTTCCTGCCGCCGATCCTGCCCCTGATCCTGCCCCCGGTCCTGCCAGTCCACCGTATGCGCCGGCAGCTGGTACAAATACGGGCTCGCCACCGGCGCCGCCTGCGGGTGCGCGGGTTGGTTGTGGTAGCTCAGCTCCACGCCGTCCTTGGCGCGCGTCAGCCCGACAAAAAGCAGCCGCCTTTCCTCCGCTTCCACTTCCGCATCGCCCCACGCCGAGGTCAGCGGAATCACGCCCTGATTGCAGCCGCTGATGAACACCTGCCGAAACTCAAGCCCCTTGGCCGCGTGCAGCGTCAGGAGCGCCACCGCGTCGAGCGCCGGATCCGCCGTCTCGCCCAGCGCGTTCAGCCCGCCCAGCGCGAGCAGGTCCAGCGCGTTCTGCCAGCCGTCCAGCCCAGCTTGCCCGTGCGCCGTCTGCCACGCCACAAGTCGGTTCAAGAACATGCGCGCGTCCGCCACATCGTGCTCGTGCCGCGCCGACGTTGGCCGCAGCAGTTCTTGCAGCTCCAGATGGTCAAACAGCCGCGTCTCCAGTCCGTCCAGCGGCTGCACCGCCAGCCACGCCGCCAGATCCAGCCAGCGCTGCAGGTGCAGGACAGCAAACTGCCTGTCGCGCGTCGCCGACTTCTGCTGCAGGAACGCCAGCACCGCGTCGATGCCCGTCAGCGCCTTCTTCTGCGCAAAAGTCTGCAGGCTCCGCTGGTTCCACTGCCGGTTCGCCAGCACGCCGAACTGCGGGTGCACGAGCAGCGCCCGCGCCGCGTCCACATCGGGCTGCCCCAACGCAAGGCGCAGCACGCCGCGCAGCCACGCCACCGCTGGACGCTCGTCCGCGCTCGCCCGCGACGGCTCCACGCACGCAACGCCTGCGCGCGTCAGTGTCTCGTGCATCGCTTGGGCTTGCCGCCGCATGCGAAACAGCACGGCGATCTCCCGCAGCGGCACGCCGGTCGCTTGCAAATCGCGGATCCGCTGCGCCAAGTACAGCCCTTCCATGTGGCCGTTGTGGTGCCGCCGCACGACGATCTTCTTGCCCTCGCCGCGCTCACTGTGCAGCAGCGACTGCGCGCCTTGACAGCCGAGAATCGCGCGCGCGCCTTCCAGAATCTCGTGCGTCGACCGGTAGTTCACCGGCAGTTCGTAGCGCACGCAGCGCAATCGCGCCTCGACGTCGTCAAAAAGCCGCGGGGAACTGCCGCGCCACGCGTAGATCACCTGATGCGGGTCGCCCACGGCGAAAAAGCGCGCCGGCTCCTCCGCGTGATTGCCGCGCAGCGCCTCGATGAACGCCAGTTCGCGCGGGTCGCAGTCCTGAAACTCGTCGACGACCAGCCACAGCGGCGCGACGGGCAGGGCGTGCTCCTGCAAGAGCCACGTCGCCGCGTCCAGCAGGTCGGCAAAATCCAGGACGTTCCGCTCTTTCTTGGCCGCGGTCAGGAGTGTCACCAGCTGCGGCAAGTCGTCGTCGTTCTTCATCGCGCCGATGCGGGTCTTCCCCTGGCGCAGCGCCTCCAATCGCTGCGGCAGACGGTTCACGTAGCGCACGTTCAGGCCATGCTCAGCGATCAACTGCACGCAAAGCGCCGTCCGCGCCGCTTCATCCAGCACGCCGAAGTTCGACTTCCAGCCCAACTCGTCCACCGGCAGCGCCTGCCGCAGCAGCGACCGCGCGACGCCGTGAAACGTGCCGGTCAGCCAGAACGCCTGCGGCGGCAGCATCTGCCCCGTTTCCGCCGCCAGCGCTTCAATCCGCGTGCGAATTTCGCCCGCCGCCTTGTGCGTGAACGTCAGCACAGCGATCCGCTCCATCGGCACGCCTTGCACCAAATGCAGCCACAGCACTTTGTGCACAAGCACCGCGGTCTTGCCGCTGCCCACCTGCGCGCGCACGAGCGCTGCGGGATCGTCGCTCAGCACGGCGAGAAGCTGCTCCGGGTTTAACCGCGCCAGGCTCGCGTGTAGGCGCGGGTGCGTCTGCGCGACGGCGTCCAGCTGCGCGCGCTGCGCGTCGGTCAGCACGGTCGGGACAAACGGCGTGTGCGCGGGCGGCTGCGCAAAAAGCGGCTCTGGCGGTGGCAGTTCTTCCGCGCCGTTCTGGCGTTGCCTCTGCTGTTCGCGGAGCGTTTTGCGGAGATCGCGCAGCATCGGCCCATTCCTCAGCGCACTTCACGCAGTAAAAAACTGTTCAATCGCCGTCCGCTGCGCCAACGCATCCGCGCGGCCAAGTTCCAGAAGCGGCACGGTGTACGCCGGGTCAAACGACAGGTACGAGAGCAAATCGCCGCCGCTATCGTCCGACGCGCCGATGCCGCGCAGCAGGTGCCGCAGGATACTCGGAAAATTGACCAACTGGTCGGACACCAGCGCGCCCAAATCCCGCGACGGCCGGACCATCAGCAGCGGCACGACGTGCAACGGCGACTGCTGCATTAGTTTCTGCTCCGGGGTCAGGAGCGCGACCGTGCCATTGATGCGCGCCATGCGCTCCGCGTCTGCTTCCAGACTGTCCAGAAACGCGGCGTTCAGCATCGTGCCGCCGATGTCTGCCAGCGTGACCTTGCGCATGATGTTGCCTTCGTTCAGCTCGCGCACGTGGTCGTCGGGTCGCTGGTACCGCACGCCGATGGCCAGCACGCGTTCGGCACCCAGGTGAATTGCCGGACTGAGCGGCGCGGTCATCCGCACGCCGCCGTCGCCGTACCAGCAGCCGCCCACGCGGATCGGCGGAAACAGGATCGGAATCGCCGCGGACGCCAGCACGTGCTGCAACTCCAGCGCGGTTCGCTGGCCCATGCGAGCCGTGCGCGCCCACGGGTTCACATCGGACGCCGCGTCAAAAAACGTGATCGCCGTGCCGCTCGCGTACGAGGTCGCCGTCACCGCCACACCGCGCAACACGCCGTGACGCACGTGCTGGCGAATCGCCTCCAGATCGATCTGCTCGCGGAGGTATTCCCGCAGCGGCGTCGCGTCGATCAGGTGCGTCGAATGACGCTGCGTGCCGCTGCTGCCGCTCACGCCGAGGTTGAACATCCAGCGCAGACCCAGTCCGGAGAATGAACCAAAGTCCGTGCGGATGACGTTTTCCATCCGCAAGTGGCGCCAGACGTCCCAGAGCGCTTCGGTCGCCGTGCCGAATGCAGCGCCGCCTGCCGCGGTGAACGTCGCGTTGATCGCGCCCGCCGAGATGCCCGTGAGTACGCGAAACGGCGCACGGTTGGCTTCATCGCCCAGCACGTCCGCGATGCCGCGCAACACGCCAGCTTGATAGGCGCCACGCGCGCCGCCTCCGCTCAGAACCAATCCAGCGCCACCAGGCATGGACGTTTGTCGCATTCGCAGCCTCCGATCAGTTGATCGACGCATCGCCGGGCAACACGATCGTCCCCGGCGGAACGGTCATATCGGACGCTGAAATGAAGCCGCTGGCCAGATTTTCGTTCCCTTCCTGCTCGTTGTGGTCGTCGCCGCGCGTGAGATCGTCGTGCCGCCGGTTCAGCTTGATGGTCTTCAAAAGCGCCTTCTCGCGGTCTTCCGTCGGCACTTCCACGTTCAGCCGCCACGGCGTGGGCACCGCCACTTGCGACGCGATCGCGTTCATCACGCGTTGCTTGGTCCGCTCCATCGTCAGCCAATCGGCCAAGCCTGGACTGCCCACAATCAGAATCAACAGATCGTCTGACGCCTTGATCTCGCGCACTTGCGCCAGAATCTCGCTGCCAAACGCCTGCGCTTCCTGCAGCCGCTGCACCATTTCTGGCCAGCGATCGCGGAGCGCGTCCCACGGAATCGGATCGCGCACCTGACCCAGCGGCGCCTCACCCGGCATCCCCAGACGCACGCCTTCGGGCGGTGGCGTCAGCTCCGTCAGGTTCTGCAGCGACCACAGGATCAGCTTGCGGTTGCGCGTGTAGTCGCCCACGCACGCTGGACAGCCGTTCTTGCAGCGGCAGTGCGCGACCAAATTGCGTGCGTCTTCGAGAATCGCATCGCGGAAGTCAAAAGCCTTCGCCGCGTAGCCCAGGCCGCCCGGATGGCTGTCGTAGAACACCAGCGCTGTGACCGTTTTGCCCGTCAGTTCGTCGACGTAGTGAAAGCTCGTCCCACGCATGTCCGACTGTTCCGCCATCGTCCGCAGCCGCGCGCATGCCAGCACCGCTTGCACCATGCCCGCCAGCGCGTCCTGCTTCTGCTTGCCCAGCACCGCCAGCACCGGCTCTGGCACGGAAATCCACAGTGCTTCGGTCTCCAAGTGCAGCCGCAGCGCCTCGTGCAGCGTCTCGTAGCCGAGGTTCTGGTGGTTGTGGAATTCCAGCATCTTGTAGCCGACGATCGCATCGTCCACTGCAATATCGCCAAAATACGCGGTGCTGCGCGGCTGCTCCGCCGCGGTCGCCAGAAGTTCCTTGTTCTCCTGCGTCAACAGCACGTCGATGTTCGTCCGCACGTCCGGCTGCGTGTAGAAGTTCTGCTCCACCGGCACGACCGTCGCCACGTGCGCCACCAAATCCAGAGATTCCACCTGATACTGCACGCCATCGTGCAGGTAGACCGCGCGCGTGTGCGCCTCGCGATAGACCTGCGGCCGGTCCATCTCGGTGATCGTTCGCCCCGTTTCGCGGTTGACGACCTTGAAGCGATCCGGATCGATGTTGCGCAGGCTGAATTCACCCGCCGGAAACGGTCCGCCCGCCCAGTGCCACGCGCCGTGGACGTCGCGCACTTCACCCGCTTTCTTCAGCACCGGCAGAATTTCGCCCAGATCCGGGAACACCGCGGCGTCGTCCAAGGTCAGCGGCAACTCCGCAGCCGCCGCGCGCACGTGCGCCAGCTGAATCGCCAGGTTGTCGCGATCCACCACCGCGTGTTCCGCCGCTTGTCCCGTCAGCCAGTCCGGGTTCTGCGCGATGTACTGGTCCGACGGTGACACCGCCAGCATCACGATCGCGTACGAAACATCGCCGCGCCGACCGGCACGCCCGATCTGCTGCCAAAAGCTCGCGCGCGTGCCGGGAAAGCCGCCTTGCACGACGATCTCCAGCGCGCCGATGTCGATGCCAAGCTCCAGCGCGTTTGTCGAAATCACGCCCAGAAGCCGCCCGTCGGTCAGCTGTTTCTCGACCTTGCGCCGCTCTTCGGGCGTGTATCCGCCGCGATAGCCCGCCAGCAAGTACGCTTCATCGTGCCCCGCGACGTCTTTCATGCGATCGCGCGACTCCTTCAGCACGATCTCCGTTTCCTTGCGCGAGCGGCAAAAGGCGATGGTGCGAAAGCGCTTTTCAAGCAAATATGGAACCAAGAGCGCCATTTCCGTCGTCACGAGCTTGCGCTGATCGTTGCCCAAAAGGGGCGGCTGCCAGAAGTAGATGATCTTCCCGCCCGACGGCGAACCGTCCTGATCGATCAGGCGAAACGGCAAGTGGCAGATCGTTTCGGCGTGTTCACGCGCATTTGCAATCGTCGCCGAGCTCGCCAGCACCTGCGGACGCGAGCCGTAATGCCGACAAATCCGCCACAGCCGCCGCATCAAGTTGGCCGTGTGCGAGCCGCCCGCGCCGCGCCACGCGTGTAGCTCGTCGATGACCACGTACTTCAAGTTCCTGAAAATGTGGCTGTAGCCTTGGCGACCGTGGTTGGGCAGCAGCGCCGCGTTCAGCATGTCCGGGTTGGTCAGCACCAGGTGGCAGCGATCGCGGATCCGCGTCCGCTCAGCAGGCGGCGTGTCGCCGTCGTAAACGCCTGCCTCGATGCGCTTGCCCGAAAGTTGGTCGATGAGCTCCAGTACGCCGCGCAGCTGATCCTGGGACAGCGCCTTGGTCGGAAAAATCAGGAGCGCGCGCGTCGTCGGATCGTCCAGCACGGATTGGATCACCGGCAGTAGGTACGCCAGCGACTTGCCCGACGCCGTTCCGGTTGTCAGCACGACATTTTCTCCGGCTTGCGCGGCCTCAAAAGTCTCCGCCTGGTGGCAGTACAGCTGGGAAATGCCGCGCAACTCCGCCGCTTTCTGCAACGACGGATGCAGTCCCGCAGGAAACGCGGCGTAGCGCGATGGCCGCGGGGGAATCTCCCGCGTGGCGATGATGCGATCCTGAAAACGGGCGAGCGGGAGCATGAGGGCCTCGCAACCCCGGCGCGGGGTAGGCTGAGAATAACCGGGACTGAACGGATGTCCAGTGGTGTCCTGCGGTGAAGCCGTTGCCCACAACTCGCTTCCGCGGCGACGTCGACCCAACGCGTCACGCTCTGGCGCAACACCAGGCTTTGCGCGAGACTGCTGGATCGGAGGTGTTTGATGCGGCTGTTCTTTCTGTGTCTCTGTATCGCGTTTGTGGGCTGTGATTCCGCGACTTCGGCGTCAAACGGTCCAACGGCCACGGATTCCTGCACAAACCTTGCCAAGGCGCGCTGTGCGCTGCTCAGCAGCTGCACCAACGGGATCGGGATCCAGTCCACGTATGGCGACCTCGCGACGTGCGAAGCGCGGCAGACCGCAGCTTGCGTGACCAATTTGAGCGCAAGTGGCCAGAACCAAACACCGATCACAGTGCAAGCGTGCGCGGACGTCGCGCCCACGCAAAGCTGCTGGGATCGCACCTTGAACCTGCAACCCGCCGCGTGCATTCCACCGGCTGGCACGATTGCGGACGGGCAACCCTGCATCGCTTCGGGACAGTGCACATCGACCTGGTGTGTCCTGCAAGACAACGCGGTCGTCGGCGTTTGCGGGCCGTTGCCCAAGGCCGGTGACGCGTGCGACACGACGACGTGCGGCCGCGGCTTGGAATGCGGCAAGAACGCGGCGGGCACTTCTGTGTGCTTTGCGCCGGTCGCTTCAGGCGGGGCGTGCGACAAGGACCACCGCTGTGGGCCCAACCTCGGCTGCGTCGGCTTGACCAAGACCACGGCGGGCATTTGCCAATCGCGCGGCGCAACCGCAGGAGTCGTGTGTGACCCAACAAGCAAAACGGCCCCTGACTGCCTCGCGTCCTTCGGTCTCTTTTGCGATAGCACGGGTCACTGCAAAGCCGCGACCCCCGTGAAGTCCGGCGAGGGGTGCGGGTTAGTCGGTACAGACGTCGGTACGTTCTGCAGCGCGGGTATTTGCGTCAAGGCGGCTGCGACCGACAAGTCCGGTGCGTGCAAAGGCGACGCTGCTGACGGCGGGGCTTGCGACAGCGACGCGACGAAGGGGCCCAGCTGCTTGTCGCCCGCCAAGTGCGTCCCGTCGACATCGGGCGGCACCGCGGGTATCTGCACCTTGCCAGTCGCAAACTAGTATCCGCGCTCCGAAGTTCGCACCGCATTCCAAGCTTTCGTCGCGC
>CAITYF010000196.1 GCA_903896545.1 uncultured Myxococcales bacterium
AAGGAGATGCCCCGCTTGCACGACAATTCGCCCTGATCGGCATACCAGGGGCGAGCTGCGTCCGAGTGACGGCGATTTTCCGGGAGCGGGCGGACGCGCGGGCGTGGAGGCGTGGCGCGGGGGAGAATCGATCAGGTCTGTGCGGAACGGGCGCTTCCGATTGACTTGAAGGGCTATCACGGCTAGAAGTCCCGCCCCCACAGGGAGCGTGTCAAATGGGCATCGTCGCAGGAACAGTCAGCTATTTGCGCTTCATCTCGGCAGACTTGCCCGACCAGTTCGAGGTGCGTTTTTGCGACGTCCTGAACGCGCACGCCTTTCACGAGATCGACGCGCACAGCGATGTGGAGATCCAGCGCGGCTGGGTCCGCTTTGACGACGCGTTCGAGGCGAATTTCGAGCCGCCGACCTTGGTCGACAGCGCCGGTCACATTCTCTTTCGCTTGCGGATTGACACCTTGCGGATCCCGAACACGACCTTGAAGGCGTGGTCGATGCGCGAAGAGCGCGAGCGGTGCATCAAGCTGGGGCGCGACAAGCTCAGCAAAAAAGAGCGTGATCAGTTGAAGTTGGAAGTGAAGAAGAAGCTGCGGCTGCGTTCTTTGCCCAAGATGCAGCTGGTGGAAGTGGACTGGAACGTCTCGACGGGTGAAGTGCGGCTGGCGGCGACGTCCAAGGCGATCGCTGTGCAGTTCATCGACGCGTTTGAGAAGACGTTCGAGCTGAAGCTGGATCCCGTTGGCCTGCTGCGGTTGCTCGCGCTGCGCGGTCTGAAGGACGACGAGATCGACGCGTTGGCGCGTCTGGAACCCGAACGCTTTCACCTGATCCGCCGGTAGGAGTTTGGCATGCAAGATGGCCGTGAGAAGTTTGCCTTCCTGGGGCGCGAGTTCTTGACTTGGCTGTGGTTCGCCAGCGAGACGAACAACGGCTTCATTGCGGTGCCCGATGTGGGCAACGTCCGCGTGGAGTTCGGTCAGCGGCTGACGCTGGAATCTGCGGGCAACGTGCGGGAAGGTTCGACTGTATCGGCTGACGCGCCGTCGCAGACCGAAGAAGCGCGGACGGCCTTGCGCGTGGGCAAGAAGGTCGCGCGGGCGCGCCTCCTTCTGGATTTGGGAGAACGGCACTTTGAGGTCGGCCTCGACGCGGAAACGCTGACGTACGCCGGGGTGAAATTGCCCGCCTTGATGGCAGGCGACGACGCGATGAAGACCGAAGAGCGGCTGCGGCTGCTGGATGAAGTCGAGCACATCGTGGACTCGCTTTACCTGACGTTTGTGAACCTGCGGCGCGACGAGGCGGAGTGGGAGCCGGTTCGCGAGGCCATGCGCACCTGGGTGCAGGAAATCGCGGTCTAATTCCGCAAAAACGCGATGCTCTTCAACAGCGTCCTCTACCTCTACTTCCTGACGGTTGCGGTCTTTGGATCGTGGCTGCTTGTGCATTGGAAGTACACGCGTTTCGCGTTCCTGGCGGCGTTCTCTTGCCTGTTCTATGCCTCTGCCTGCGTCACGATGGGCATCTCGCCCAAATTCCTCCTGCTGATCCTGAGTTCCACGTGCTGGGACTACTCCGTTGCGCGCCTTTTGGAGCGCACGCCCGACACCGCCAAAATCCGCAGGCGCCTTCTGCTCTTGGCCAGCGTCGGTATGAATCTGACGCTGCTCTGCTATTTCAAGTACCTGAACTTCTTCCTGCAGAACTTCTCCGCCGCCGCGCACGGTCTCGGCTTCGACTTGATGATCCCGGTCTTCAAGATCATCTTGCCGGTCGGCATCTCGTTCTACACGTTCCAGACGATGTCGTACTGCATCGACGTCTACCGACGCGAGATCCCGGCGGAGCGGAACTTCTTGCGGTTCCTGCTGTTTTCAACGTTCTTCCCGCAGCTTGTCGCAGGTCCAATCGTCCGCGCGCACAAGCTCCTGCCGCAGCTGCGTGAGGGGCCCAAGCTCAACGCCGATCAAGTCAGCGACGCCGTGTTTCGCATCACGCGCGGCCTGGCGAAGAAGGTCGTCGTCGCCGATTACCTCGCCGTGAACCTCGTGGATCGCGTGTTCAGTCACCCGCACGTCTACACGTCGGCGGAAACGTGGATCGCGCTCTACGCCTACACGATGCAAATTTACTGCGACTTTTCCGGCTACACCGACGTCGCGATCGGATCTGCACAGCTCCTCGGCTACCAACTGCCGGAAAACTTCCACCGGCCGTATCAGGCGCGCACCGTCGCGGATTTCTGGCGACGGTGGCACATGACGCTGTCCACGTGGCTGCGGCACTACGTGTTCTTCCCGCTGGGTGGTTCCAAGGGTTCGATCTGGCTGGCGCACCGCAACACGATCATTACACTCGTGCTGATTGGGCTTTGGCACGGTGCAAACTGGACGTTTGTGCTTTACGGGCTTATTCACGGCATCGCAATCGCGTTCAACCGCACGTTGCATCGTCGGCAGAAGAAGGACTTTCAGGCCAGCCTGCGCGGTTGGAGTGTGGTCTGGCGCGTCGCGCTGACTTTCCATTTCGTGGTACTTGCCCGCGTGCTCTTTCGCGCGCCCAGCTTGCACGGTGCGGCTGAGGTGTGGAATGCGCTCTGGACGCAAGGTTGGGGGCTGGCGAACGTCAGCCGTGGCACTTGGGTGATCCTGGTGGCCGCGTACGCGTGGCACTGGTTGCCTGTCAGCTGGCCGGAACGTCTGCGTTTGCGCTTTGGGGCGCTTCCGGGATATGTCCAAGGTCTGGCTTTGGCAGGTGTCGCGGTTGGCATGGCCGCCGTGGCAGAAACAGAAGTGGTGCCCTTCATCTATTTTCAGTTCTAGCTGAACCAGAAGTCTATGGATTCATACGAAGACCTGCCAGAAAAGCCGCGCTTTCCGCTTGAGCCGATGTCGCGCCTGGCGCAAATGCTGACCATCGTCATCTTGGCGAGCTTGGTGCCGTATTTTGTGCCCTCGTTGCGCGACTATCAGTATTGGGACCGCTTGGATCCCAAGCCGATCGTTCTGGCGCTGCGGATGGAAACGCCGGTGCCGCCGGTGAAGCTGCCCGAGGAAAAGAGCGAGACGCCGCCGCAGCTCGCCAACGCCGCCGCAGAAGACGAAGCAGAAGCCGAGGCGGACGCAGAAGCGGCGAAGATCGTGCCGCAAGACGCGACTCCGCAGCCCACGACACAGGAAGCGCAGGCCGAGTTGCCGCTGGTGGGCGCGGCGGCCGACAAAGCGCTGGTGGTGTCCGACGATCAGCTGGGCGACCAGAAAGTGTGGATCGAGGGCAACCCCCACGCCTTGGACGGGTTCTTCGCAGCGCTTGTCGATTTGGTCAACAACAAGCGTCCGTACCTGCGCATTGCCCACTACGGCGACTCGCACATGGCCAACGACGGCATCACCGACGTGACGCGCAAGCTGTTGCAGCGGCGTTTTGGCGACGGCGGCCACGGCTTTTCGCTCGTGCACGCGCGGACCAATTGGTACAAGCACCGGGGCATCAAGCGCACGGCGAGTGAAGGTTGGAACATCACCAACTTCTTGAACGGCAACGGCCGCGACGGCGCCTACGGCTACGGTGGCGTGGCGGTCGAAGGCGGACCGGGCGAGTCGTTCGCGCTCGACTCGCAAAAGCACCCAGTATCGCACGCGATTCTGTACTACCGCAGCGAAGGCAAGGCGACGATCGGCGTGAAGGTCGACGGCAAGAGCGTCGAAAACTTGCAGATTACGGAAGCGGCGGGCGTCGACGGATTCCGCGAATGGAAGATGCCGTTGGCCGCGCACACCGTGACGTGGCGCGTTACGGCGGGCAAAGTCCGCTTCTTTGGCGGCGCGTTGGAAGCCGACCGCGGCGTGATCTACGACAGTCTGGGTGAAGTGGGCGCGCGCGGTACGCGGTGGCTGAACGCGAACGAGGCGCACCTGTCAACCGTGTTGAAGCAGCGGAACCCGGATCTGGTGGTGCTGAACTACGGCGGCAACGAGCGGATCGACAAGATCACTGAGGCGCAGTACCTCGACAAAATGGGGAAGGTCGTCAACCGGTTTATCCTGGTGCCGGAGCAGGGCGGGCGGGCGCAACCGGCGCGGTCTTGCTTGCTGATTGGCCCTGGCGACCACGGTGTCCGCAAAGCAGGCAAGGTTGTCAGCGACACCGACATCATTCGCATCATCGACTGGCAGCGAAAATTGGCCAAACAGACCGGCTGCGCCTTCTGGGACGCCCGCGCGGCGATGGGCGGCGACGGCTCGATGGGTCGCTGGGTTGCGACGGGCTTGGGTTGGGCCGACTACGCGCACTTCTCGCCGAAGGGCGAGGCGTTCATGGGCGTGGCGACCTACCGCGCGCTGTTGCACACCCTGAAGGCAGCGTCGACTGGAATTGCGAAGACCGCGCCGACCGCCGTCGCAGCAGCGCCCGCGGCCAAAGTGGACGCGCCCGCGCCCAAGGCCGAGGTCAAGGCGGCGGCCGATGAAAAGGCGAAGGCCGCGCACAAGAAAGACAAGGCCAAGGCGAAGAAGGCCAAGAAGAAGAAGCCCCACAAGAAGAAGCCGCACCACGGCGCGTAGGGGCGATGCTCCGTCGTCGCCCGTGCCAGCGCGCACCACGCGAAAGGGATGAGCGCCGCTTGCGGCCGTGGCGCGTTTGCGC
>CAITYF010000197.1 GCA_903896545.1 uncultured Myxococcales bacterium
CGTCGCTGCCGCGCCCGCCCTGGAACAGTCGCCTGCAGGTATTCGGCGACGGGCGGGCTTGCCGGGCTTGGGTGCCGAACAAGAAAGCCTAGCTCAGCGATTCGTCGCTGCCGCGCCCGCCGCGAAAGGGACCGTTACCCGACGGGGCGGAGGCACGCGCAGCGGGTCTCCGTCCTGAGCGCCGGCGTCAGCCGGACCGCGAGGGATAGGGCCCGGTCCGGCCGCTTCGGCCGGATTCGCCCCAAATAAACAGGGCCTTAAGCGTGGTTTGCCTGTTGCCCAGCGTCGGCGTGACGTTTCTGTGCGGCCCACGCGGCGTGTCTCAATCGTACAGAATCAGCCGCGGCATTTTTGGACCCGCGTTCAGCCGTGCGGCGAATTCGGCGCGCTCGTGTTCAAAAAGCTGCGCCATGTGCGCCTGACGCTCTTCGTCCGTCATCAGCAGCGCGTCGCGCAGCAAGTCGCGCTCCTTGCGGTCACGGTCATCGTCGAAGCTTTTGCGGGTGTCGTACTGATCGGCCAGCCGCTCTTCGCGCACCCGCACAAAGATCGACCGCACCGCGTAGCCCACTTCGCCCGTGCCAAAAAGCAGGTACAGCAGCGCGTTTTGCGCCGGCGTCCCGTTGTCCAGGAGGCCGATGATGACTTGGTCCGCGTTCACCTTCAGCGCCACGTAGGCGATCGCGTTGGCGATGGCGACCGCGCCGGTCACTTCCACGATGGTATCGCCATCCGCTTCCGTCACGCGCACTTGAATGGGCGTCGCAAAAGCTGACGGGTCGTCGGTCAGTTCCACGTGCAGAAACGCGTAGTGCAGCGTCGCTGACTGGGCGTGCTGCATCCGCTTCGCCTCGCTGCGTCGCCGCGCTTCCACCGTCATGTTGCGCAACGGCACGAGCACGAGTCCTGGCGTCGTGCACAGCGCTTCCCAGCGCGCTTTGGACACGTCAGAGTCGTACTTCACCTCGCCCACGCGCAATTCCGACGCGCGGCGCCACCGACTCCACACGCTCGCAAAGATGATGGACGCGATGAACAGGCTGGCGATCTTCACGCCATCGGGGCGCTCGCCGGTGTTGACGACGAGCACGTAGCCGAAGATCGCCAAAATGATCGTGAAGATAAACCGGTAGAACGGTTTTTCACGCTCGGCCAGCAGCACCGCAAACGCACCGGACGCCATCAGAACCAGCACGCCGGTCGCGTAGGCGCCGCCTTGCGCTTCCACGTCGGCTTGAAACACCCAGTTCACGACCAAACACACGAAAGTAATGACGAGCACAAGTGGCCGGCGGTATTCCAGCCACATCGGGCTCATGCCGAATCGCGGGAGGTAACGCGGGATGATGTTCAGCAGGCCCGCCATTGCGCTTGCGCCGGCGAACCACAAGATCAGCACCGTCATCAAGTCGTACGCGGTGCCAAAGGTCGGGCCCAGCAGTTCATGGCCCAAGTACGCGAGCGCGCGCCCCTGTGCAGCACCCGCAGCCACGCCCGGTCGCGCGACCCAGAACTGTTCGGGTGGAATCAACAGGGTGGCGACAAAATTGGCGCCCAAAAGCTCCAGCGACATCAGCAGCGCGGCAAAAAACAGCAGCTTGCGCGTGTTGCGAATGCGCTGCGCGGCGTCGACAGCGGAAATATGCGGCATGACCGACACGCCGGTCTCAAAGCCGGACATGCCCAGCGCCAGCTTGGGGAAAACCAGCAGACAGACGGCCATCAGCATCATCGGGCCGCCGCCGCGAATGTACGCAATGGGACCCACGCCGTCGTTGGACATCGGTGCGAGCGACTGCCGCAGTTCTTCGGCGTTGAAGTTGACGATCTTCTCCCACCACCCCGCGATGAGCTCCGGCTTGTGCGAGAGTTCCGTAAAGCCGGCCCAAATGATCACTGCGTTCATGATCATGTACGGCAGCGCGATGAGGACCGACAGGCTGATCGCCTCTTTGAATCCTTTCAGAAAGACGATGCACAAGCCGATGATCAGCACCGCCGTCAGGAAGACCGGATTGTCGGGCATCCGATCGCGCAGCAGCGGGTTTTCGCGCACGTGGTGCGTCGCGTCCGCGGCGGAGAGCGTGATCGTGATGACAAAATCCGTCATCGCAAAGCCCAGCAGCACCAGCACCAACGTCTTGCCCAACCAGCCGAGACGTCCCCACTTCGTCGTCAGGCGTTCGATCATCTTGATCGAGCCCTCGCCGTCCGAGGAGTACTTTGCGACGAACGCGTACACCGGCACGGCGGCAAGGAACGTCACCAGAACCAGGATCAGCGTTGCCAACGGCGCGACGTAGCCCGCTGCCATGAGCGCCAAACCGGGCGCGTAACCGAGGGAGGAAAAGTAGTCGACGCCTGTCAGCCAGAGCGTCGCATACCAAGGGGCGGTGTGTTCCTGGTGGCCCATGTTGTGCGACCGCGCGGCGTCATCACGCAACCAGCGAGCCAGCAGATGTTGTTGTGGCACTTGTCGACTCCGGGCAGGGCGGACGAATGCGGGCCGCATTCAAGGCCGGGGAGTATACCGCTGATTCCGCAATGGCGGCAATTCCGTAGCGCAGGACTGGCGACGCCTAGGGGAGCTCTGTTGGCACTGGCAAAAACGCCAGCACGGGACGCCGCAAGTGGTCGGGCAGGGGATCAAAAGACGAACGCGCAAAAGTCAGCGCCAGAGTCGTAGCGTCGGGCTCCAGTTCAGGATGCTGAGCCGCACCCACACAGAAAGCGCCAGCCGGGGCGTCACACGATCCCAACACGTGGGCAGCGGAAAATGGCCCGGTTGGACCGAGTGCTGACCGCACGCGCAGGACGTGATCCAGCGGCAGAATGTAGGTCACCAGCAGTCGACCGGAGGCGTGACGCCGGACGGACACGTCGCCGACGTTGAGCAGAATCGGCTGGGCGGCGTCGACGTCGTCGGTGAATTGCTCGACGGCGGTGGCGTATTGCCATGCGCTGCTGCTTGCGAGGTTCGCGGCGGGCGCCCGGGCGACGTAGCAGGCGCGGGACCAGCCGCCGTCCGTGGAGGTGCAGCCGTACGCGAAGACCCAGATGCCGTCGCGGATGACCGCGGTGCCGTACGCGGGCCGATCGGCGGTCCAGAGCAGGTGACCCGAACGCGCGAAGTGCCCGGTCGTCGGATCCCAGCGCGCGACACCGCGGCCGATGCTGCGGACGCCAAACGGCTGCGTGGCGTCGAATTTCCACGCCTCGTAGAACTGCCAGATGTCGCTGCCGACGCGCACGAGGTCGAGCGGAGTGGCAAAATCGGTGTCGGTGCCTGCGGCGGGCAGCGCGACGTCGACTGTGCTGCCAGTGGGGCATCGGCCGAGGGCGACGGGGCTGGCGATGACCAAGCCGTCAGTCCGCGTGGCGCCAGGCACGGTGCCGTCCAGCGTCCAAAGCACGCTTCCGTCGGTCTGAGTGACCGAGTGGCCGATGCCGATCGTCGTTGACACGTCAGCAAACAGGTCACAACCGGTCAAGTTGGGGAGCGTGTCGGGCGCGTCCGTCACTGCGGCGTCGGTGGTGGAGTCGAGCGGGATGGTGCAAGCCGTGAGCCAGACACACACCGCGATCGCAGAACAGCGAAAACTACGGCACATAGCGCACCCCCAGACCAAGACGCAGTTCGTTGCGGTTCACCAGCAGGCCCGGACCGGCACCCACGTCCAGCGACACAAACGGCAGGATCGCGCCGCGCTCCAGCGGGTGTAGCACGCCGAGCAGATACCGTGAGCCAAAGTGGAGCTGCGACGAGGCATCCAACGGGATGAGAAGATCCCCGTGGAGCGCGAAGATCGGCTGCCAGTGAGGCCACGCAACCACCGACAGCGTGCCGTCGAGTTGAAATTGGTGCAGCAGGTTGTCGCCCAGCGCGTCGCCTGTGACGTCCGCCCAGTTGCGCTGGCCCACAAGCGCGAGCCAGCCGGGGAGGTGCACCCGATCGCCGATGCGAAAATTGACGCGGATGGGGCCGCGCGCGCCGTCCGCGCCCACGCCCAAGTCCAGAACGTAGCCGCCGCCGCCAAACGCGATGCCGTTGGTAGGCGGACTTTCCGGCAGGGTGTAGCTGCCCAGCGTCGTCGCCACTTGGCGCAACGCACCGACGTCGAACTGCAGGCGCGCGTGTCGGAACTCTGGGCTCCTGAGCCAAAGCCGCGTTCCCGCTTGCCAGCGCGCCAACTCGGTCGGCCACGGTCCGCGCGACGTGCCGTTGTCTGCCGCCGCAAGCGCGAAGACCTGCCACTGCATTTCCCACCACGGGTTCAACACCGCGTCGCGCTGCCAAATGACGAGACTGCCGCCGATTGCGCCGTGCGCGCGTCCGTCGAAGTCCAGTTGCGTCGTCGGCACGTCGCGCGAGGCCAAGTCGACGCGCGTGGCGTCCGTCGGCAGGCCAACCAGCCACGCCGCATGCGCGGGCAGCGCCAACAGCAACAGCAACACCGACACAAGGCAGCGCATCAGAACCTCACGCGGACAAAATGCGGGAAGTAGAAGTCCGTCGGCGTTGGTCGTGGATCGTCTTCAAACCGGCTGGGCACGTAGCTGACGGCGAGGCCGCCGCCGGCGACTTCAGGGTGTGCCTTGCCGGCGTACACAAAAGCGTTTTCATCATAAGACTCTGGCGGGCGATAGAACGTCGCAGGTGCGCTCCACGGACCTTGGGCTTCGGGCGCAAAACGGACCGCCAACGTGGTCGCGCCGAAGCCTTCGGACTGAACCATCGCAAATTGTCCGCGATCGGCGTCCCAATGCACCGACGATTCCGGGGCGCCCAGCGTAAAGAGGGCCTCCGGCGCGCCGGCCAAAGCATCGGCAGCCTTCCAAGCCCCCGCGTCAAAGTATGCAGCGCGGGTCAGGTCGCCGCGCTCGGCGTCGGCGCGCGGGATGCGGGCGAGGACGTAGTCATGGGTCGCACCTTTCGTCCCGTAAAGAAAGAGGAAATCGTTTGCGAGAACCGCCGCGGTGCCAAAGACGGGATCAGCGCCGAAGTCTGGTCCTTTGGCCTCTTGCCACTGCCACCTTGGGGGATCGGCATCCGGGTTGGTGACAAGAACGCTACCTGAGCCGACGCTGCCAAAGCCCCACTGGCCAGAACTCTCTTGGCGCAGCCATTGCCCGAAAATCAGCAGCCCTTTGCCGACGCGCACGCACGCGCCCGGCCAAAACCAGCGGTCGTCGCGTTCGGGGATGAACGACCCAGGATGGCCATTGTGCGCGCCCCAAGAGAACGCCATGAAGGCGCGCGCGGGATCGTAGCCGGTTTGCAGCGCCACCGAGTTGCGAATGAACCACGACGCGTCGCGGCTTCGCGTGGCGTCTTTGGCGATGAGACTGTCACCAAAAAGCCAGAGTACGCGGCTGTTACCGAGGTCGCACGAGTACGCGCCGTCGCCGCCTATCCACCGCGGGTCGTTGCGAAATAGTGCGGTGAGTTCTGGCCATGGTTCAACGCTGCGCGCAACCGGGGCTTCCGTGCACGCGCCGAGAACGAGGGCGAGCGCCGGCCACAACGTGCGTCGCACGGAAGTTCAGTGGCCCTTCTTGTGTTTGCCCTTGGCCTTCTTGCCGCCCTTCTCAGCCGGTTCAGCGGCAGGAGCCGGAGCCGCCTTCGCATCGCCGCCCTTGGTCTTGTCATCTTTGGCCTTGTCCTTGGCAACCTTCTCCGCGGCGCGCGTTTCCGCGTAGGCGGTCAGCTTCTTGCCCTGGCGCTCAAAGCTGTAGGTCGCGTAGAACGTGCGCGCCTTCGCCGTCGGCTGGTCGATCGTCCCTTCCGCCGCCTGCTTGTCGACCGAACGTACGAATTCCACCACGTCCGCCGCCGCTTGTGCCAAATCGTAGACCGTCACCCGCTCCGCGTCCTGCGGCACGATGATCGGATCCACAATCAGGTTTTCCTTCTTGTCCACCCCGCGCAACGCCGCCAACGAGGCATCATCGCCCAGCGCAGCCAAGCAGCGGATCGCCACGATCTTTTCGATCAAACGACCGCTCTTCAGCGACGTCAGCAGCAGCGGCCGCGTGACGTCAACGCCCAGACCCTTGATCTCGTTCTTGCACAGGTCGGTCAACTGCAGCTTCACGTCGTTGTTGGCGAATTCCTGCTGGCCGTAGTTCTTGTCATCCGGCAACTGCGCCAACACCTGCTTCAGGCCGTCTACGCCGGTGTACTGGAGCAGCAACTGCGCGGACCACCAGCGATCGTCGCAGTTCGGGCCCGTCAGCAGCTTGTCGATCACCGGCTTGATCTGCGTCGCCCACGCTGCCTTGATTTTGGCCTTGTTCGGCTCTTTCTCCGACCACTGAATCGCCACAACGATGGCCTGCGAAGCCGCCGCCTTGTCGTCCGGGTGCTGGCTGCTGCTCAGCTTCTGGTACAGCTCGATCCAGTACAGGAAGCCCTCAATGCAATCTGACTTCTGAATCGCTGCCAGATCGCCTTCGCTCACCTTCACGTTCTTGATCGAGTGGTAGCGACGCAGACCGTTGATCAGCGCGGCGTGTGATTCCGGCGTGTTGACACCGAGCAGATACGCCATGACGCCGTCGCGGCTGATGCCCTTGGAGAGCATGATCTCCGCGCCGTGGACGCCCGCGGTGCCCAGACCTTCGATTTCTTCCGCGCGGATCCGCTGCTCCAGCTTCTCCTTGATGCGCGCCGGCGAGTCGTCGACCTTCAGATCGCCAAACGCCCACTTCGCCAGAATCTCCTGCGTCGACGACTTCTTGTCAGCCGGCAGCACTGCCATCATGTCAAACAGGACGCGCTTGCCGTAGCCCTGTTTCTTCGTGTTCGGGTTCTCCAGCATCTTCTGGAGTGCGGGCTGCAGCGCCAGCATCACTTCTACCTTGTCCGGCGCCTTCTGCGCGATGCGCACGGCCTCTCCGGGGTGTCCACCTTCGTCCGTCAGGATTTCCAACGCGCGCGCACGTGCCTTGATGTCGTTGTTCTTGTCCGCAACGAACGTCTGCATTTCTTCCCAGCCGGCCTCGTTGTTGCTCCACAGGCGGAAGTTCTCGTCGGGGTCGCCTTTGCCACAACTGGACAGCTGCAACGCTCCGCCCACGCAGATGATCGCGACGCTGGTGCGGGCGATCCACGTACGCAAGGCAGGTGAAGTCGAACGGCTGAAACGGGATGCCATGGTGAAACCTCCAAGAACCGCTGAGCTGTGACGCGCAACTTTGCTGCGCTGGGTCAGCCAAAAACTCCGCGGCCTTGGCAGCAGGTTTCGCTGCCAGACATTGCGCCGCGATGCGGTGGATGGTAGTACAATCAGGGAGGATGGCAACATCCACACCGGCGGGAGATCGCGATGGCGACAGTCAACAGCAAAGGCCCCCTCGGTTCTGACCGCGCTGCGCAGCAGATGTTGGCGATCGAGAGCCGCATCGAGCACCTGCGACGCAAGTTCCAAATGTATTTCAACGGCTTTGATCGCGTTCCGCCATTGACGGAGTACGACGCGTTGAAGCGCGACGTCCGCGACTTGCAGCAGACTGGTTTCGCGACGCAGCAGGCGCGCTTCAAGGCGCAGAACCTCGTCGCGCGGTTTCAAGTCCAGCGATCGATGTGGGATCGCGAACTGGTGCGGCGCGAAGAAGGTCTCGCGCGGCCGGGTCAGGCGCCGGTCAAGAGCCACGGTCGGGACGGCAAATCGATAGAGCCCATCGACGACCTTTGACCCGTCATGGCCTTTGCCGCTCGCGAAACTGCGCTTTGTAAACCGTACCCGCCCGCAAAAAAGTCATCAAAAGGCGACCTGCAGCGTCCAAACGTCGTGTCTTCGCGCAAGCAAGCGCGGCTGTGTGCAAATGGCGAACGCAAGCATCCACATGCTCCCCATGGACGTCGTCGACGAAGAACGGCTGCTTGCGGGCTTGCGTGCGGGTTCGCCTGAAGCGTTTCGCTCGCTCTATCGCCTGTATTTGCCCAAAGTGGCGAGCCTGTGCCGCGTCTTGCTGCGCGACGTCGGTGTGGAAGACGCGATTCAGGACACGTTCCTGCGTGTCTTTAGAAACGTCCAGCAATTCCGGGGTGATAGCCGTCTGACGACGTGGGTGCACCGCATCGCGACGAATGTGTGCTTGTCGGAGCTCCGGCAGCGCGGGCTGTGGCGTGCGCGGCACGACGATCTGGCCGGCGAAGTGGACGATGGCCGCGATTTTGAGGCCGAACTCGCGCTGAAGCAGTCGAGCGCCCAACTGCAGGTCCTGTTGGACGATCTCGACCCGGTCAAGCGCACGACTTTTTTCCTGCACCACGTGGAAGGGCTGACGGCTGCCGAGATCGGCGTCGTGCTGGGTGAACAGCGCGGCACCGTGCTCAAGCGCTTGCAGCGGACCCGTGAGGATCTGCTGGCGCGATGGCCCAACGTGGCGACTGAACAAGCAGGAGGCCGGCCATGAGCTGTCCAACTGCCGAGTTGTTCGATCTGGCCGACGGCCAAATGCCGGTGTCGCGCGCGCAGGAAGTGCGGGCGCACGTGCGCGGTTGTGCGGATTGTCAGGAGCGTCTTGCCGCGGCTGAGGCGATGATGACCCAGGCGATGGCCCTGCGGCAGCCGGTCGACGCCGAAATGGACGCGCGGCTGTGGCAAGCGCTGGCGCCAGAAGTGGAGCTTGCCGGTGCGCGGGCGCGCAAGCGAGCGGCGTGGCGGGAATTGCTGGGGCGCCGCGCGGTCGATGTGCTGGAGCTGGCGTGGCCGCGCGAAGGGGAGAACGGTTGGCGTGTCTGGATCGCGCGCGCCGCCTGGACGGGGGCCTTGGCGGCGATCTTGTTCGCTGTGCTGGGTCCAGACGTAGTCCCGGAACGCGCAGTGGATGCAGAGCCTGCGCCGATGCTTGCGGCGGAAGGCGCGGCTGATGCGTCGTCGAATGCTCAAGCGGCTGCGATCGTCCATGCGGTCTCGCCGCCTCGTTCGGTTTTCCCGACGACTGCGTCCGCACCGGCAGGCACGGAGCCATTCGCGCCGGGTGCGGCGATCCTGGCGACCGGCGTGCCAGCGGCAGCGCCTCATCACGTTCGCGGCTGGCGTCACGTCGCGGCGACCGCCGATAGCGGCGCGACGACGCCCGGTCAGGCGCTGCTCGCGTGCGGTGCGATTGTCGACTTGACCGAAGCAAGCGCGACGCTGGTGCACAACTTGCCCACTGACGCCGAGATGGAATTGGACGATGGACGGGTGGTTGTTCGCGTTCCGACGCTGCCCATTGGCGGAAAACTCGTCGTGCGGACAGCGGACGCCGTCGTGCAGGTAAAAGGCACCGCATTTGCCGTCGACAAGCGCAACAAGGATTGGACGACTGTCGAGGTGTTCGAGGGCGTTGTGCAGGTCGACGCCGTTGGCCATGGGCGCGAGACGGTGCAGGTCCACGCGGGCGAAACGCGGCGCGTCGACAGTCTCGACGCGTATCTTCACAAGCTGATCGGCGAACTGGACGATGCGGTTGCGGCGGGCCGACTCGAAGTTGCCTACGAGAAAGCGCAGCGCTACTTGCTGGTTGCGGGCGGCGATGGCCCCGACGTCGACGATGTTCAGTTGCGCTTGGGCGGCATCTTGAGTAGGACTGGACAGACGACGGAGGCAGCGCGCCTCTACCGAACGGTCGCGGATGGTGATGGCCCGGTCTACGCACGACAAAATGCCCTCGCGGTACTGGCGGTTCTGCACCGGGACGCCGAGCGTTTGGACGCGGAGCGCACGACGTGGGACGAGTACCTTGTCCGGTTCCCCGATGGCCTCTACGTGCGCGAAGCACTTGCGCGGCAGGTTGAACTCAGTTGTGGCGGCGCAGATCCTTCGGCCGAACGAGCACGCCGGAACCTGTCCGCCCGCTTTGGTCAAGAGCCAACCGCCGCTGCCGTTCTGGAACGCTGCCGACCGCGCTGACTCGCTGCTTGCTTGGCGCGTCGTCGCGGTTCTCTTGCTGCTGGTAGCCCTGACCGCGCCCGCTCACGCGCAGGTCGTTGCCGACACGCCAGCCTGCGTCGAACCCGTGCGAAACGCCGCGGGTGAACCGGATCCGGAAATCGACCGGGCGCTGCGCGCTGCCGTGCCGCTGCTTCTGCCTCCGGCACGCAGCTGGCGTTTTGCGACCGCACCTGAGGATTGCGGCGCGAGCGCGCGGGTTCGCTTCACCGGTCATCGCGTCCCGGAAGTGCGCTACTTGGTTGAGGTGCAACTTCCTGATCAGGCGACGCAGTCGCTGTCTGTGGAGTCGCACGCGGCGATGGGGACTTTTGCCGTCGCCGAGGCGCTGTGCGTCAACGCGCTGTTGCTGCTCGGCCAGCCGTTGGGTGCGCCCGTACCCACAGAGCACGATTTTCATCTTTGGCTGGCGCCTACTGCCACCCTTGGGTTGCAGATCGCTACGTTTGGCTCCGAACTGGGCGTGCTCTGGTCAGTTGGCCCGAACGCGTGGTTTGCCGCTTCCGGCGGTTTTGAAGCCTTTGGCAGCGGTTCTGCCCCGCTCGGCAAGTACCAATCCAGCGCTGTCCAAGCGGCAGTCCTGGGCGGCTGGCGTTGGCACCTGCGCAGCGTCACGCTCGCCGCCGGTCTGGGATTGCGTGAGAGGACGTGGCTCTCGCACCTCCAAACTGCCGCGTTGCACGAACACTACGACGTTGACCTTGCGCTCGCGGGTGAACTGCGGGCGTTGATGCGCGTGTCACGGCCGCTGCGGATCGGGTTGGTCGTGCGACCGTCGCTGGGACTGGAAGACGTGGTGGTGGCGGCACCGGGTGAAGCGGAGCTCTTCCGCGTACCGCGGTTTCTGGTGCAGCTCGCGCTACAGTTCGCCATCGACTTGTGACCGATGTCATCAAATCCGCCGCCAGCGCGTCCAACCTATGCGGACGTTCCGTGCGGAGCCACCTGTGCACACAACCCGAATCCAAGCAATCCGTTCCTTGCGTACGGAGGCTGCCACGTTGCGCGCCTGGGCCGACGCCTCCCTGCCGGAGCGCAGTCGCTTGCAGCTGTACCTGCTCGCCTCGCGTCTGGAACAGACTGCCCGCGCGCTGGCCGACGAACCCGTTTGGCGTCGTCTCGGAGGCGACGTTTCCGAGTCCACGCGCGCTATCATTGGTCAGGCCAAGCACGGTCTGAAGCGGCGCGTGGGGTAGTCGCTTTCCGGCGTCAACGAAGTCCAAAAAACTCGCGAATCTTGCCCAAAATCACCGTTGTCTGTGACGTCACGTTGGCCGCGTTCGCCGCGCCCGTCTGCGTCGTGGCGAGTTGTGCTTGACGCGTCGCCAGAATCGCGCTGATCTTTTCCGCCAGGTCCGGCGCGCGGTGCAGGGTGTCCTGAAATTCCGTCTTGCCAACGACCAGCACCGCGCACTCGCTGATCGCGCGGACACTCGCCGTGCGACGCGCGCCTGTCATGAGCGACATCTCGCCAAAGAATTTGCCTTTGCCCAGTCGTGCCAACTCGACCGGCTGACCGTTCTCCGGTTCCAGCACCACGGCCACTTCGCCATGTTCGACGACGAAGAGCTGATCGCCCTCCTCACCCTGCTTCATGATGCGTTCGCCCGCCGCGTACCGGCGCGTGTTCACCTTCTCGGCCAGTTCTTCGAGCATTTCCGCGTTCAGCGCGTCAAAAATATCGACCCGGCGCAGATCGCGTAGGCGCCGGGCCACGTGGGTCGCGCGGACGGTTTCCTTGTCGTCAACCTCGCGGGTGTACAAGTGAACGTCGCGCTGCGCGTACGGAATGTCGATGCCCGCGCGGCGGAATGCGTACCAAATCCGCTCGCGCACGATGCTGTCTTTGCTGTGAATATGCTCGTCGATGTCGGCAAAATAGCGCAGGCGATACGCTGCGCCGTCTGGGTCAAACTCTTCGATGATGACCGACGGTGCCATGTCGGTGCGCACGCCAGGCGCTTCTACGATCGCCTTCAGCAGCGTTTCGCGCACGTGCGCGGGCGAGAATTCGTACGGCGCGTGCACCCGAATGCTCCGGCGCACCCACGGCTGCGGCTTGGACAGATTGCGAATCGACGTCTTGGCGAGCACGCCGTTGGGCACAATGATTTCAATGCCGTCGTTGGTCAGCAGTTTGGTCGCCCGCCAGTTGATTTCAATCACCTTGCCCAGCGGTTCGCTCGAATCGACCAACTGCACAAAATCGCCGACCTCAAACGGCCGCTGTGCTTGGATCGACAAGCCCGCAAAGACGTTGCCGAGGGTGTCCTGCAGCGAAAGACCGATGACGGCGGTGATGAGCGCGGACCCGGCGAGCAGCGAACTCAGCTCCACCCCGGCCGTGCGCGCGGTGACCAGCAACACGAGGAAGTAGAGCGCGACCTGCAGGATATCCCGAAAGATCCGCGGAATGGGCAAGTTCAGCTTGCGGGCGAGCAAGCCGTCCAGAAAGGCCATCGCGCTTGCGTGCGCAGCGGCCGCCCAGAGAAAGAAAATCGACGCCGTCCGCAGCGGACCCACTGGGACGTACGCAGCGGCCGTCGCGCTGACGGTTGCGAACAAAAAGTACGCGGCAAGCAGAAGCGCTGGCGCGCGCAGACGCGATCGTTCCGCGGGCGGCAGCAGTACCAACGCCGCGGCGAGTGACACCAAGGCGATCACAACACCCGCGATCGCCGCCTCATGGGTAAATAACAACTTGTCCAGGAGAGCCTCGCTCGTTTCTGGCCACATCGCGCTGTGGCGGCTGCGCGGGCAAAGCTAGCCTCGCCGACACGTGCTGTAAACACCCTGCAAAACGCTCCGGGAATTGTTCGTGATTCAAACGGGTTGTAAGTAACGCTCAGCGGTTTGAGCCAAGGCACTTGCGCGCGGCGCGATTTGTGCTTACTTCTCGCGTCGCGAACGCGGGATTGCGCCGTGCACCATTGACGTTTCAGGAGGCTCTACATGAAGAAGGAACAAGTCATCATCACGCTGATGGCGGCCTTCATTGCCGGGTACATTTGGGGTCGCCAAGCGATCAAGTCGAGTCCGGCTGGCGCGGCCCTTGTGGCCGGTGAAGCGCCCGCTGCTGGTTCTGCTGCCCCGCCTGTTGCGGTTGAGCCCACGCCGGCGCCATCCGCAGCGCCGACTTCTGCGCCGCCGTCGGCTCCCGTAGCGGCTCCGCCCGCCCAACCGGCGCAGAACAACGCGCCTGCGGACCCGAATCAGATCTGGCGCGTGACGATCGACCCGGCTGACGGCCGCAAGGGCCCGGACACGGCGCTCGTCAAGGTCGTGGTGTTCGGCGCGTTTGGCAACCAGGAAACCGTGGACTTTGCGCCCGCGCTGAATGACGTGATCAAGACGTTTGGCGACAAGGTGCAGATTCGCTTCAAGCACAAGGTGATCCCGGCACCGCATCCGGACGCGCAGATGGCCGCGGAGGCGTCGCTCGCCGCGCAAGCGCAGGGCAAGTTCTGGCCGTTTTTCCAAGCGGCCATGAAGTCGACGGCGATCAGTCGTTCCGCCGTGGAAGAGGCGGCGCAGGCCGCGGGCTGCGACATGGGCAAGTTGAAGGCCGATCTGGATAGCGGTAAGTGGCGCGGTCAGGCGCTGAAGGACAGCCTGCTGGCCAATGAAGTCGCGGCGCACAGCTACCCGAACATCATGGTCAACGGCGTTCGTTTGTCGCCGCCCAAGACGTGGGACCACCTGAAGCCGCTCATCGAAGAGCAACTGAAGAAAGCCGAAGAGAAGGTGAAGGCCGGTACGCCGGTGGCCAAGCTGTACGAGGAAGCGATCAAGGGCGGCAAGTTCTTTGAACAGACTGCCGGTCCGGCGGCGAAGATCGTGACGGACGGTAGCCCCATCTTGGGCAACGCTTCGGCGAAGATCGAAGTCGAAGTGTATGAGGACTTCCAGTGCCCGTTCTGCTCCAAGATCGCCCCGTCGATCAAGGAGTTCCAGAAGCGATTCCCGAACGACGTGAAGATTGTCTACAAGCACATGCCGCTCACGGACATCCACGATCACGCGCAACAGGCGGCTGAAGCGTCGATGGCGGCGGCGGCGCAGGGCAAGTTCTGGGAATATCACGACATTCTGTTTGCGAACCAGAGCGCGCTGGATTCGAGCAACCTGGAGACCTACGCGCAGCAAGCTGGGCTGGATGTTGCCAAGTTCAAGGCGGATCTGGCCAAGGGCGTGGGGCGCGACATCATCTCGCGCGACGCCAATGAAGGTCGGCAGGCGGGCGTATCGGGTACGCCGAGTGTGTTTATCAACGGCTTGAAGTACCAAGGTCCCAAGGGCTATCCGCCGGAAGGTCTGGAAGCGGTGGCGCGCGCCTATCTGGGCCTGAAGTAGCGGTCACATACGCGGACCGAATTCCGACGTCAGAGCCACCGACACCGGAGGAGGGAGCTCGCGTCCGAGATGCAGCACGCCTGCCCCTGCACGGCAGTCATGATCGGTCAGCACGCGTCGCCGGGCTTGTACAGCCCGTCAGCGTCCGCGCCCAGAAGCCCCGCGTCAAACAGCTTCTTGTCGACCGGGGAGAGCCGCGCGATCATCGCGGGCGTCAGGATCTGCGCATGCTTGACCGCGTCCAGATGCAGCGCGATGCGCTCAAGCCCCGCGTCTTCGGACATCCAGCCGAGCTGATCAAACTTCCGGAGGTCGACTGCGCCGGAGAATTCGCGCAGCGCTTTCTCGCCGTTCAGATTGTAGTAGAAGTCGAAGTAGCTCATGACCAACTCGCGCAGCGTCCGGTAGACCGGCTCGCGGTAGCGCAGGACCGTGGTGTTGGACTTGGCAATCGCGCCCCAGTGCCCGTCGATGCGGAAGATCGCGATGACGTGGTCGTCGTCGTTATGCGCGCGCATGTCCAGAATCAGCGGCGGCTGTTCCAAACGACGCAGTGCGGCGGCGGCAAACAACGCGCCATCAAAACAGTGGGCACGGCGATCGCGCAGAACGGAGAGGGGCGAACGGTAGATCGGCTCGGTCGAATACGGCGTTTCATCCAGGAAGATCTGAATTTTCCATGGCGTATCCAGACGCGACAACGTCTCCAGCGCCACGTCTGGCCACTCCGCGGTGAGCATCGAGAAATCCAGTTCCAGGGCATTTTTGCGCGACATGACGGTCTCCGTGGGAAGCGAGGGCGGAGATAGCGGGCGCGGCGCGGGCTGTCAATCTGCGCGCCACGGCTGGACGGGGACCGCGCGACAGGGCAAGGTTGGCGCGGGCGATTCTTGGAGATCTCGATGAGTGCAAGCGCGACGTCTACGCTTCTGGTGGCGGATCGGGTCAAACCGCTCCTGCGCGGCGTCTCCCACCAAATCGCGTTCTACCTCAGCCTCGTCGCTGGCGCCGCGCTCACCGCGCTTGCGTCGTCGGGCGTGCCGACGTGGTGCGCGTTGGTCTACAGCATCTGCTTGGCGGCACTTTTTGGCATCAGCAGCGCCTATCACCGGCCCAACTGGAGTCCGAACGCGCGGCAGTGGATGCGCCGTCTTGATCACGCGGGCATCTTCCTCATGATCGCTGGCACCTACACGCCGGTCTGTTTGCTCGCCGTCAAAGGTGAAACTGGCGAACACCTGCTCATTGCGGTCTGGATCGGCGCGGCTCTGGGTTGCATCAAGTCGGTCGTCTGGGTCAACGCGCCCAAGGCGCTCTTTGCTCTCTTGTGCGTCATCTACGCGTGGGCGGTGCTTGGACAATGGTCGGCGGTGCACGCTGGAATCGGCGATCGCGGCGCGTGGCTCCTCCTCGGCGGCGGCGCGTCTTACACCGTGGGCGCCGTCATCTACGCGCTCAAGCGCCCCGACCCGTTTCCCGCGACGTTTGGCTACCACGAGATCTTCCACGCGCTGGTCATCGCGGGCGCCGTTTGTCACTTTTTCATCGTCACAGCGCTCGTCCTTCCGGCCTGAGCGCGCACGCACGCGGGGGAACGCGGATGACCGATTTCACCGACCAAGGCGGCCCGGTTCGCGAGGGCGAGGCGCTTGACGCGCAAGCCGTCACGACGTGGCTGAAGCCGCACGTTCCGGAGCTGCAAGGTCTGCCAGAAGTGACGCAGTACGCTGGCGGCGCGAGCAATTGGACGTATCGGCTGCGCTATGCGAGTCACGATCTGATTCTGCGGCGTCCGCCGGCGGGGACGCGGGCCAAGTCGGCGCATGACATGGCGCGGGAATTTCGCGTGCAAGCGGCGCTGCAGCCTGTGTTCCCGTGGGTGCCCAACATGGTCGCGCTGTGTCAGGACGAGTCCGTGCTGGGCGTGGATTTCTACGTCATGGAGCGGATTCCAGGGGTGATTGCGCGCGCGCGCCTACCGGAAGGTCTGCGGTTGGATCGCGATCAAGCGCGGCAGCTGTGTCTGAACTGGGTCGACAAGTTGGCGGAACTCCACGCGGTCGACACGCAAACGCCAGGGCTGGCGACGTTGGGCAAGGGCACTGGGTACTGCAAACGGCAAATTGACGGGTGGTCGGACAGGTACGAGAAAGCGCGGACGTGGAACGTGCCTTCCTACAAGGGCGTACGCGCGTGGCTGCACCAGCAGATTCCGGCGGACGTCGCGACGTGCGTGATCCACGGGGACTGGCGGCTGGACAACGTGGTCCTGGATCCGACCGACCCGACGCGTATCATCGGCGTGCTGGATTGGGAGATGGCCACGCTGGGGGATCCGCTGATGGACTTGGGCAACGCGCTGGCGTACTGGGTGCAGGCCGACGACGGTCTTCTCATGCGGACCACGCGCCGGCAGCCGTCGCATCTGCCGGGAATGCTCACGCGGCGCGAAGTCGTGGCGCGCTATTTGGAAAGGACTGGGCGCAGCGTCGACAACTGGGCGTTCTACGAGGTCTACGGTCTCTTTCGTCTGGCCGTGATCGCCCAGCAGATCTACTACCGGTACCACCATAAGCAGACACGCAACCCGGCGTTTCGCAACTTCTGGGTCTTGATTCACTACTTGCACTGGCGCTGCAAAAGTGTCATCGCCAAGGGGCACAGCTGATGGGCGTGGTGTACCTGATTCGCCACGGTCAGGCGTCGTTTGGCGCGGCCAATTACGACCAGCTTTCACAAGTTGGCGAGCGACAGGCGCGCGTGCTTGGACAGACGCTGCGGGCGCGCTCGCCGCAACTGGACGCGGCTTACGCCGGCGCGATGCAGCGGCACCGGCAGACCGCGGAGCCTGCGCTGACGGCATGGACGTCCGCGCCGCCATTGCAGGTACACGCGGGCTTCAATGAATTTGACCATCAGGAAGTGCTGGTGCGCTTCAAACCCGCGTACGCGAACAGACTGCTTTTGGCGGCGGACATGGCGCGCACGCTGCAGCCGCGCAAGGCATTTCAAGCGGCGTTTGACGCGGCGGCGGCGCGTTGGCTGAGTGGCGCGCACGATGACGAGTACGCGGAGCCTTGGCCAGTCTTTCGCGAGCGGTGCGTGACCGCGTTGCACGACGTCATCGCCGCGCTGGGGCCGTCACGCACGGCAGCGGTGTTCACATCGGGTGGAACAATCAGCGCGATTTTGCAGCATCTGCTCGGCCTGCCGGACGATCGCGTCTTTGCGCTCAATCGCACATTGGTCAACTGCGGCGTGACCAAACTTGTCTACGGCGCGAACGGCACGTACGTTTCCACCTGGAACGAGCACAGCCATCTGGAAGGCGACGCCGGCGCGCTCCTCACCTACCGCTAACGGAGACACACGATGCGCAAGACGATCCTCATTACGGGTGCCAGTTCCGGCTTGGGCGAAGGCTTGGCCCGCGAATTCGCCGCGCATGGGCGTGACTTGGCGCTCTGCGCGCGGCGGACGGAACGGCTCGAAGCATTGCGCGCGGAGCTGCTGGCCAAGCATCCCGGCATCCAGGTGTCGGTTCGGGCGCTCGACGTGAACGATCACGCGCAAGTATTTGAAGTGTTCGCCGCTTTTGCAGCGGAATTTGGCACGCTCGATCGGATCATCATCAACGCGGGCATCGGGGAAGGGCGGCGCATCGGCACGGGGCACTTTGCGACGAACTTGAAGACGGCGGAGACGAACTTCATCGCCGCGTTGGCGCAATGTGAGGCCGCGGTCGAGATCTTCCGGCGGCAGAAGGACGGGCATCTGGTGGCGATTTCTTCGATGAGCGCGTTGCGCGGCATGCCCAAGCACCTCACGGCGTACGCGGCGACCAAGGCGGGGCTGGCGAATCTGGCCGAGGGCATTCGCGCGGAACTCCTCAACACGCCGATCCGCGTCAGTACGATCTTTCCCGGCTACATCTCGACGGAAATCAACGCCGGGGCGAAGGGACTGCCGTACCTCGTCGACGCCGCGACTGGATGTCGGCAACTCTTTGCGGCGATTGAGCGTGAACCCGTGAAGGCGTACGTGCCTGCCTATCCTTGGGCGATCCTCGGTCTGTGGATGCGGTTTATGCCGCTGAAGTGGCTGGCAAAAATGACCTAGGCGACTCCTCAGAGCGGCGAGTAGAAGAAGCGCAACTGCAAACCCTGCTCGTAGGCGAACGGGTCGAGCGGATTGACGTTCGGCTGGCGCACGACGTTGAGGGTGTAGGTGACCGATGCGAAGCTGCTCAAGCGCAGGCTCAGCGTGTTGCGCCACGTCATCTGCGTTGCGGTCAGACCTTCAAACGGCAGGAGCATGTCAAATTCGGTGGAGGCCTGCAGGTAGCGCGACAGACGCGCTTGGCCGAGGGCGGAGACTTCGACGCCGGTCAGCACAGTGCCGCGGACTTGGCGCATCTCAAACGCGGCGGTGGACGCAGAGTCTGCGGGGACGAGTTGGCCGTTGGTGACGTATTGGCGCGAGCCAAGACCGCTGCGGAGGTCGAGGTCCAAGAAAACGTTGTGGAGGACGCGGAAGTTCGCGCCGGCGCCTTGTTTGAGCTGGATGGGGGCGAACGAGGTGGCGAGCTCGAATTGGGAGACGCCGAGGCCGTCGGAGCCCGAGTGGGTGGAGAGGGTGTTGCCGTCAGCGTCTTGGACAACAACAGCCGTAGGCTTTGTCATGTATACGTAATGGTTAAACAAACTCGTCTCTCCGCCGATGCGGACGTACGGCCCGATCCACGGCAGGTACTGGTAGATGTAAACTGAGTTCAGGTACACCCGGTCCTTCGTCGACTGCAGGCGGCCGTCGAGGAGGTTTCCCGGCTTGTTGTCCGCGCCCATGATCGGCGTGAGCGTCTGGCCTTCTTCGATCTCCAGACGGGTGGTCCACACGTGCTGGTCGGTCTTGTACTGCAAGCGATTGTCGGTGAAGAGGTCGATGCCGAGGCTGCTGCCGGCCGGTGCGCTGGAGAAGCCTTCGGTGCGGCTGGTGAGCAACACGCTGCCGCCGAGCGATGAGCGGATGCTCCAGTGGCTGTCGATGCTGTGGCCACTTTCCGGTTCAGCGACGCCCGCGCCGAGGAAGTCGCGGGAGACTTCGTCCTGCACCAGCGTAAACGGAACGGCCATGCCAGCGAGAAGTCGTACCGTAGAGAAATTCGTCCGGGCCCGGTACGTAGACCCCGACTGAATCAACTTGTGCAGGCCTGGTTGCAGAATCCAGACTTGCGTTTCCTGACCCAACTCTTCGTTCACACCGTAGCCCACGCCGAGGTACTCGCGGTCGTCCATGCGAATGAGCTCGTAGGTGCCCAAGAATGGAATGAAATTGATGTTGACGACCGACACGTCCAGTGCTGCCCAATCTGGCGTCACAATGCTGGTTTCTCCTTCAACCACCGTGACCTCGCGCACGACGTGCTGCGACGCTGGCCCCGAACCAAACTCCACCTGATAGTTGCCCGGTGAGACCGGGATGCGACGTCCCATCGTCCCTGTGGCGACGCGCTTGCCATCGGCCAGCACGGTCACAGGCGGTTCGCGGTCTGGCTTCTGACTAAGAGCCGGCAGGAAAATCGCGCCTTGTCCCGCCATCACCGGCGTCGGGTCGGATTGGTACTGCTCCGAGTGCCGCCAGTTCACATGGACACCGTTCGTTCCGTCAAAAACCTCGTTCGCAAAACTCGTCGGTGGCGGCGCGCTCGCATCGGCCGTCGGCGTGATGTCGTGGGCCATCGGCGTGTGCACCGGCACCGGTTTGCCCGCGACAACGGCATCCACTTCCGGCAAGGCGATCTGCATCTGCTCGTGCAAGATTTCCGACATCGCACGCACGACGAGTCCGACGTTTTGCTCAGCGAGTGGCCGTCGCTCGTCAAACGAGAATTGCCAGACAGTGCGGTTGTCCTCAAAACGCGTGAGCCGCAGCGTCATCGCCAGGTGTGCGAACCACTGAGTGCCGCCTTCCAGTTCCTCAATCGCCTGCACGGATGCGTCCAGCACGTAGTTCGGCGGCTTTTCACCCAAACGCTCCACGACGCTACGGAACGTGCCCGACGCCGTGAATGCCTGCGCGAGCAATTGGCCAAGCATGCGCGACGGGCGATCGGCCCAGTTGTTCTGGCGGAAAAACTGCAATTCCTGCGGCGAAATCCGGTAGACGATCTGCGGGCGGTTGTACACCGGCGACACATCGACTTCATGCAGCAGCAACTCCGGCCCCTTGCGGGCGGGCGGCGGCGCTGTCACCGGCGGTAGGTTCATCGTGTAGTAACGTTGCTCGGCGGTGGTCGCACCGAAACAACTGGCCAGCAGCAGCGGCACGCATAGCCACAGGCGTTGGGCGGTTTGCATGGTCGCGCTCCTCCTCATTTGCCGATCCGCCGATCGCTTTGTTTGTCCGCGCTAAACATCAGAAGCGTCGGATTTTCCTTCACCGCCTGGCTGAAGTCGCTCAAGTCCGCCGACGCGTCGCGTAAGTGCCGCAGCGTCACGTCAATGTCCGCTTGGCTGCGCGTGATGACCAGATTCAGACTGTCCACCAGCCGCTCGACCTTGTTGACGGCGGCGTACACTTCACTGTGTGGACCGACAGACTTGCGCAGGTCTTCGGCAGCGCCCTTCAAGTCCAACACGAGCTCGTCCGCGTGCGTCACAACCAGCGCGGCGTTGTGCGAAACAATGGCGAGTTCCTCGGACGTCTTGCGTGCGTTCGCGATGATCGCCGCAACGTTCTCGCGGTTGTCCGTCAGGATACCCGCACTTTGGTCGAGGATCTGTTGCACGCTCGCCTGCGCCTTGGTCCCCGTCATCGCTTGCATGTGCACGAGCAAGTCGTCCAGCTTCTCGCCGATGGACGCCGCGCGTTCCGAAAGTGAATCGAGGAACGAATCGCCGGGTGGGATGAACTCGCCCGGCTTGCGAAGCCGCATCTTGGGCGACCCGCGCGAGATGTCGACGAACTTCATGCCCGTGATGCCCTGCGAACCGAGGCTCGCTTTGGAGTCCACGGCGATCGGCGTGTCGTGCGCAACGCTGATGGTGACCGCGATGACGGAGACGTTGTCGGGAGCGACTCCCAATTCTTCGACTCGGCCGATCTTGATGCCGCTGTACGTGACGTCAGAGCCAACCGAGAGACCTGAAAACGACGCGGCTTTGCTTGAAAAGCGGATGTGGTACGTGTCGCGTTTTTCCGTCAACGCGCGGCCCGCGAGCGCCAACGTCGCGGCGACGAGCACGGTCAAACCGGCGCCGACGAACAGTCCTAAGCGGACCTTTTGGCCCTTGGTCAAGTTGGCCATCACACACCTTCCTTGGCGGTTTCCAGCCCAAATAGCGTGGCGACGCTCGTGTCTTGCCGCGCCATCGACTTCGTCTTCCGGGCGAAGAACTCGTCCACGGCGACGATGCCACGACTGCGGACGTCCTGCATCGGCCCCTCGGCGATCACTTTGCCGCCGCCGACCATGATGAGCGAATCCGCGACGGCTTCAATGCTGGCGAGCTCATGCGTCACAATCACCACGGTCATCTTCAAGCGGTCGCGCAACGACAACAATAGCGCGTCGAGTTCCGCGGACGTCAGCGGGTCGAGACCGGCGGACGGCTCGTCGCAAAACAGCACTTCCGGATCGAGGGCCAACGCCCGGGCAAGACCGGCGCGTTTCTTCATACCGCCTGACAACTCGGACGGATACAGGTTCTCCGCGTGGCTCAAATCGACCTGCGCGAGCTTCAGGCGCACCAACTCGGCGATCGCGCCTTCTGGAAGCCGACGGTGTTCCCGCAGGGGCAGCGCGACGTTTTCGCCGACCGTCAGCGAGCCAAACAGCGCGCCATTTTGGAAAAGCACGCCGATTCTCTGCATCAGGGCGCCGCGCTCCTTCTCGCCCAGCTTGGTCAGTTCCTGTCCCAGCAGCGACACCTGGCCGCCCGCGATGTCCGTCAGTCCGAGAATGCCTTTGAGCAGCGTCGACTTGCCAGAGCCGCTGCCACCGAGAATGACGCGGATCTCGCCTTGCCGAACGGTCATATCGACGCCGTCCAGAATCGTCCGCGCGCCGTAGCGCACGATCATGCCGCGGACTTGGAGGATCACTTCGTTCATCCCATGACCACGTAGAAAATGATGCTGAAGATGCTATCGGCGACGATGATGAAGAAGATCGCGCTGACGACGGACGCCGTGGTGGCCTTGCCGACTTCTTGCGCGCCGCCGCGGACGCCCATGCCGTGGTAGAGGCCGATGAGCGCGATGCCCCAGGCGAAGACGACGGACTTGAAGAGGCCGGTGACGAGGTCCTTGGTGACGAGCGCGTCGATCGTCTTTTGCAAGTAAGGCTTGGGCGCGATATCGAGGTAGACCATGCCGACGATCCAGCCGCCGAGGATACCGAGCAAGTCCGCGAGCATCGTGAGCAGAGGGACCATCGTGACCATCGCGAGGACTTTGGGAACGGCGACGAAATCGACAAACGGGATACCCATGACCTGCATGGCGTCGATTTCTTCGCCGACCTTCATGGTGGCGACTTCGGACGTTATCGACGAGCCAGAGCGACCTGCAACAAGGATGGCTGTGATGAGGGGGCCCATTTCACGGACCATCGAGATCGCGGTAAGTGACGCAACGTAGATGGCCGCGCCAAACTGGCGGAGTTGGTAGGCCGATTGAAAGGCCAACGTGAGACCGATGAGGAATGTGATGAGGCCGACGATGCCGAACGCCTGCGAGCCCATGAGGCTGGCTTCGCGAAAATAGGCCGACCAGCGCATGCGGCCGGGTGTGAAGAAGGACTGGATGCCGCCGATTGTGGTGTCGGCGGCGAGGACGATGAAGTCGCCGAGCGCGTGGATCGCGGACCAGATCGTGTCGCCGAAGGATTCAAAGAAGCTGGGAAGAGCAACGGGCGGCGGCAGGTCGACCGTGACGCGGAATTCCTGAAGCCATTGGAGGACGCCGGGCTGGACTCCTTGGAGTTCGGTCGAGAAGCCGCGGGTCTTGCCCGTGCGCCAGAGGTCGACGAGCGTTGCAGTGCCGGCGCTGTCGATCGCGGTGAGGGCGGTCAAATCGAGGAGCAGCTTGCCGTCCTTGACGGGCAGACGCTTGCGGACCTGCGTGGCAAACGGGCCCGCGCCTTTGGCATCCAGAACGCCGGCAAGCACAAGCGCACGGGCGCGCGCGGTTGAATGCGGCGCCTCGGTCACGGTCAATGTCGCGTGCGGGTCGCGGGACGTCTGAACCTCCGTGCGGAGATGCCCGCCCCACAGGATAGGCGGAAGCACGGGGATGACAAGAAGCTGCGCGCGGCTAAGGCTTCGCGCCGCCCGCGATCCAGTCGTGGACCGCTGTGAGTTGCTCGGCGGTCAGCGGGACAGCTGGCATCATCTCGAATTTGGCTGGCATGCGGTTGCCAGAACAGGGTGTGTCGGATGTGAGCTTGATCCACAGGTAGCTCTCGTCGGGCTTGCCGGGGACGACGAGCGTGCCGCCGCAGTACTCGGTGGAGGGCTTGCCGACCAGCGTCTTGAACGAGACGTCGCTGGTGAGCGGCAACGCGGCGTAGCCTGGGAGGCCAAGCGCTGTGACGGAATGGCAGTTGGTGCAGCGCGCATCAAAGACGGTCTGAACCGCAGCGAAAGGGGCCGCGGCAGACGTGTCCGCCGGAACCATGTCAGCGACGGCGGCGTCGGTCGTTGCGTCAGTGGAAAACACATCCACGGTGCCGGTGTCGGCGGGCGTGTCTGCCGAGGTAGCGTCCGTTGCGGCGGAATCATCGGTGGCGTCCCCGGTTCCGTCGCTTCCGGACGATGGTGTGCCACAGGAGAGCATCCCGAAGGTGAGAAGAGCAGTAAGCCACACGCGGGTTGGTGTCATGTTGACCTCGGTTGGTGCACATCGCGGGGTTCATCGTGCGGGGCACGCAGCGGTCCGTCAAGGAGCCCAGCGACCGAGGACGACTCGCCTGCGTCCGGTGATGTTCAGGTCGATCTCTGTGACGGCGAATCCCGCATCGCGGGCGATGTCACCGACGTGCCGGAGCCAAGGCTTGTACGGCATCGAGTTGTCGCTGCAGCACGGAATGACGGCGAACGGCAGGCGGTGGCGCGCGGCGTAGTCGATGATGATGCGAGTGGCGCCGTCGGGGTGAAGGCCGACGATGAGGTCCGTGGCGCAAGGTTCGTCGAGTGTGAGCAGGCGCTCGGCGAAGGGCACCGGCAAGTGTTTGGCGCGAGCGTCAAACGTAAGCACGGTTCGCCCACGGGCGGTAAGCGCAGCGTTGAGTTTGCCCATTCCGCCCGCGATGTCCCAGACGCATGCGGCGGTGGGGAATTCGCGAACGAGGAGGTCGGCGAAGCGGTCGAAGCGTTGGAGGTCGCCCATGTTGCGTCCGGGCGCGTGAATGCGCGGGGGCGAGTTTGCATGGATCGGCGGGCGAGGGGAAGGGCGATCAAAGCCTTAGGCATTGTCTACCGTCTGATTTTATGCGGTTTTGTGGTGCAAGTGCTCAGGATCTTCCGCCGCGCGGTCTCCATTCCCGCGGCAAAAGGCTTCAACCCACGAATACCTCCTTAGGGCGCCACTTGTCCGCCCCCGGAGCTACCATGACCGCAATTCGGCATTTCGACCCCGACCTACTTCACGAGGTTTCGCAGCGCGTCATCGGTGGCGCGTTCTGTCTTGACCCGAACAACCTCGCACTTCGCGAGGCGTTTCTTGGCGCCCTGACGAAGTCGCTCCATCGATATGGCGTTCAGGTCCTCGCATTCCACTTCATGAGTAATCATTATCACGCGTTGTACAAGATTCCGTCCGCCGAAAAATTCTCCCGGTTTCTGGCGCATTTTCATTCTGGCCTTACGGCGGCCTACCACCGAATCTGTCGGACTGATGGGAAGCTTTGGGGATATGCGAAATGGAATCCGGTCGCGAATGACGAAGCGTCGGTGTGTTTACGCCTGAAGTACATCATGGGGCAGGCTGTGGCAGCGGGGATTGTTGACCACCCAGCGCAATTTCCGGGCGCGTCGTCGGTCGATGCCATGCTTGGACTGTCCGCCTCGGTCGGTCGGGTATTCGATGCGACGCGCAAGTGTCGCGACAGGCGGAAGAAAAATGGTGCCGCGCCCGATTCGGAGTACGAGTCGGAGCATCTGCTCGTCGTGACGCCTCCCGACGCGTGGAGGCAGTGCAGTGTCGCCGAACGACTTCACCGGTATTGGAAGTTAGCCGACGAGGTGGCGCGAACGCCCTTGCATGGCGTGTGGAAAAGCCAAAGGCTTTGTCAACGCAATGAAAATACTAATGTACCTGTCCGCTCGCCTCTCGCCAAACGCGCCGTGCGAATGCGCCCGACATCCGACGGCTCGCCCTTCCGCGCCGGTCCGGTAAAGCCAAAGCTCTTGGACATTCGACCGACTCGGCGCCCACGCGCGCCGCTCCTTCTCGCAGCGGACCGGGCAGTTGTTGCAGCGTACGCGCGCCGCTACGCCGATTTGGTTGTCGCCTACCGCGTCGCGAAGCGCGCTTGGCTCGCCCCGCCGCGGCCTGGCGGGCGTCCCCTCCTCCCGACGGCGCGTCCGTTACCCCTGCACACACTTGCCGGGACGCTCTCGTGCTCCCGTTCGGCGACAGTCTGCCGTCGGCGTGCAAGTCCGAACCACTCGCAATGAGAGGAAATTTTGCCGTTCTCGTAGACAACACAACCAGCGTGTGGCCCAATGCGTCGCGTTCCCCGTCCGGCACTTCCGGTCGCGTTTCTTCCGCCGCCGGAGCTTTATGCGCTTTGAGAACGTTTCCATCTTGTCGCTCGCGCACGTCGATGCACCCCACCGTGTGACGTCGGCCGAGTTGTGCGAGCAGCTGTCGCCGGTGATGAACCGCCTCGGCTTGCGCCCAGATCTCCTCGCGGGCGCCAGCGGCATCATCGCCCGGCGCTACTGGGACACCGGGGTGCAGC
The DNA here is from genome assembly GCA_903896545.1 of uncultured Myxococcales bacterium. Classification (GTDB taxonomy): domain Bacteria; phylum Myxococcota_A; class UBA9042; order UBA9042; family UBA9042; genus CAIYBN01. The sequence goes on from CAITYF010000197.1 coordinate 26,263, forward strand.
CGAGCCAGGCCGCGACGTGGGCCGCTCAGGCCGCCATCGCCCAGGCGGGGATTGACCCTGCGAAGCTGGGCATCCTGATCTCGACCTCGGTGTGTCGCGATTTTATCGAGCCGTCCGTCGCCTGTCTGGTCCATGGCAATCTGGGGTTGCCGCCCGGTTGCATGAACTTCGACGTCGGCAACGCTTGCCTCGCGTTTCTCAACGGTATGCAAATCGTTGCGAACATGATTGAGCGCGGCCAAATTGACTATGGACTGGTCGTTGACGGCGAAAGTGCTAGATTTGTTCAAGAAGCGACGATCGCGCGGCTCAACCGCCCTGAAACGACCGACGCCGAGTTCCGCGCGCAATTTGCGACGCTGACGCTTGGGTCGGGCGCCGCGGCCATGATTTTGGCGCGTCGCGACTTGGCCCCTGACGGCCACAAGTTCGTCGGCGCCGTAAGCCTTGCCGCGACCCAGCACAATCAGCTGTGCCGTGGGCAGGTCGACAAGATGGAAACCGACGCCAAAACGCTGCTCTTCGCGGGGCTCGAACTTGCAGGGCGCGCCTGGGAATTGGCAAAGACAGAACTGGGCTGGGATGCCAAGATGATAGACGAGTTTGTCTTGCATCAGGTCAGCGGTACACACACCGCGTCGCTGACGCAGGCGCTGGGCCTGCCGATGGCGAAGGTCTTGGCGATCTACCCGGAATTCGGCAACATCGGGCCGGCGGCGACGCCGATCGTGCTTTCAAAGGCGGTGGAGGCGGGCCGGGTGCGCAAGGGTTCACGCGTCGCGATGCTGGGTATCGGCAGCGGCCTCAACTGCAGCATGGCTGAGGTCGTGTGGTAGCTTCGTTCGATCAACGTCTCTTCCCGTTTGAACGCAATTACTTCGACCGTGGCGACGGCGTGCGAATGCACTACGTCGACGAGGGCCAAGGGCCGCCCGTCGTGTGCGTGCATGGCAACCCGACATGGAGCTTCTACTATCGGAACGTCGTGACTGCGTTGATGGCTGATCACCGAGTCATCGCGCCTGACCATGTCGGTATGGGGCTCTCCGACAAGCCGGGCGGCGATCGATACGGGTACGCGCTGAAAGATCGGGTCGATGATTTTGAAAAGTTCATCAATTTCATGGATCTGACAAAGCCTTTGGCTTTGGTTGTCCACGATTGGGGCGGCATGATCGCCCTCGCCTGGGCCGTCCGTCACCCCTCCCGCGTTGCCAAACTCGTGATCCTCAACACTGCTGCGTTCCCGCTCCCCGAGGACAAGAAGTTCCCTTGGGCCCTCGCTTTGACGCGCACGCCGGTCGGTTCGCTTCTGGTTCGTGGCCTCAATGCGTTCTCGTGGACCGCGACCCGCGTTGCCATGACCCACAACGCCATGCCCGCCGAAGTCCGCCGCGCGTACACGGCCCCGTACGATTCCTGGGCCAACCGCATCGCGACCCTCCGTTTCGTGCAGGATATTCCGTTGCGCCTCGGCGCCCCCGGCTTCGATATCATCCAAGAGACCGCCGCGAATTTGCACAAGCTCGCAGCGGTGCCCATGCTCATCGGCTGGGGTGGTCGCGACTTCGTCTTCGACGATGCGTTCTTGCGGGTTTGGCAACGCAATTTCCCCACCGCGGAAGTGCTCTATTTCGCTGACGCAGGGCACTACGTTCTGGAAGACGCCGCGCTGGAGCTCATCCCGCGCATCGCCGCGTTCATTCGCAACGACTGAGGTCGCGTGGCTCCACTGGCCAACATCGCATCGTGTCTGCCCCAGATGGCGCGCGAACGTCCGCAGCAGGCGGCGATCGTGGAGACCATCGGTCGCGACGCGGTCGGACGCCGTCAGTTCGCCTCGCTCACGTTCGCAGAACTCGACGCGCGCACCGACCAACTCGCCCGCGGATTCATCGGCATCGGGATGCCGTCAGGCGCGCGCATCGTGGTCATGGTCAAGCCGAGCAGGGACTTTTTTGCCGTCATGTTCGCACTCTGGAAGGCGGGGCTCGTGCCGGTCCTGATCGACCCCGGTCTCGGTCGCCGCCAACTCAAGCACTGTCTGGCAGAAGTCGCCCCGGACGGATTTATTGGCATCTCCGCCGCCCACGCCGCGCGCGTCGTACTTGGCTGGGGGCGCCCCAGTGTCCGATTTTGCGTGACGCTCGGTCGTCGCTGGTTCTGGGGCGGTGTCACGCTCGACGACGTTCTTGTTCGCGGCCAAGGCTCGTCGCCCATGCTGGCACCGACGACTGCGACCGATCTCGCCGCGATTCTCTTCACCAGCGGCAGCACTGGTATTGCCAAAGGCGTCGAGTACCAACACGGCCATTTCCTCGCGCAGGTCGATCTCATTCGCGACACTTATGGCATCCGTCCCGGCGAGATCGATTTACCCACGTTTCCGCCGTTCGCCCTATTCGACGCAGCGCTGGGCATGACAACGATTCTCCCGGTTATGGATTTCACGCGGCCCGCCTCGGTCGATCCGCGGGAACTCGCTGAGCTCATCGCACACTTTCAAGTCACCAACGTCTTTGGCTCTCCTGCCTTGCTGGCGACCGTCAGCCGCAGCGCGCGCGGAAGTGGTGTGCATTGGTCGTCGGTCAGGCGCGTCATCAGCGCCGGCGCACCGGCATCGGTGCTGACTCTGGATCGGATGCGCGACTTGCTACCGCCCGAAGCGCAAGTATTCACGCCATACGGCGCGACCGAGTGCATGCCGGTCAGCAACATTGGCAGTCAGGAAGTGTTGGCGGATACACAGGAAGCCACAGCACGCGGCGCGGGCGTTTGTGTCGGTCACGTCGTCGCCCCCAACGACGTTCGGATCATCGCAATCACAGACAAGGCGATCGCGACGTGGTCAGAAGTGCTGCAAGTGTCGGTTGGTGAAATTGGCGAGATTTGCGTTCTGGGGCCGACGACGACGCGGGCGTATTTCGGTCGGCCAGAAGCGACAGCGCTGGCGAAAATCCGCGACGGCGAGCAGTTGTGGCATCGCATGGGAGACGTCGGCTACTTCGACGCGCAAGGGCGTCTGTGGTACTGCGGGCGCAAGGCACACCGCGTGCAGCTGGCCGAGCGGGTGCTTCACACTGCGCCAGTTGAGGAAACGCTGAATACCCACCCGGCAGTTCGCCGCACGGCGCTTGTGCCGGTGACGATCGGCGGTTTCACGGAGCCGCTGATCTGCGTTGAAAGGGAGTCCGACGCGACGATGCCGGACGCGCAGCTCCTCGGCGAGCTGTCGGCGTTGGCGCAGCAATTCCCCGCGACGCGCGGCATCACTCGGTTTCTGGTTCACCCGAAGTTTCCAGTGGATATTCGTCACAATGCCAAGATCGGTCGTGAAGTGTTGGCGACTTGGGCGCAGGAGCGCGTGTGATTGTCGTGACCGGCGGCGGTGGTTTCTTGGGTGGCGCGGTTGTGCGCCAACTTGTCGAACGTGGCGATCGCGTGCGCAGCGTTCAACGCAGCGACGCGCCGGCGTTGCGCGCGTTGGGCGTTGAGGTCGTGCGCGCGGACTTGAGCGACGCGGATGCCTGTCTGGAGGCGCTTCGCGGTGCTGACGCGGTGATTCACGTCGCCGCAAAGGCCGGCGTTTGGGGCACGGAGGCCTCATTTTACGCGGCCAACGTGCAGGCGACGGACAACGTAGTCGCCGCGTGTCGCGCGCTGGGTGTGCGCAAGTTGGTCTACACTTCGACGCCTTCGGTCGTCCACACAGGCGGCGATGTCAATGGTGTGGACGAGTCCATGCCGGTCGCCACGCACTTCTCAGCCGCCTACCCGCGTACCAAAGCGATGGCTGAATCCCACGTGCTCGCAGCGAACGACGCGCGACTGGCCACCGTCGCGCTGCGTCCGCACCTCATTTGGGGGCCGGGCGATACCCAGCTAACCGCACGGGTGTGGGCGCGCGCCCGTGCCGGTCGTTTGCGTCTGGTGGGCGGCGGTACGAAGTGGATCGACACCACCTTCGTGGAGAACGCCGCAGAGGCACACTTGAGCGCTCTCGACCGTCTCGCGCCCGATGCTGCCTGTGCAGGCAAAGCGTACTTCATCACGCAAGGCGAGCCGGTGCCGCAAAAGGCGTTCATCGACGGCATGCTTGCGGCCGGTGGCTTGCCACCCTGTGAAAAGTCGATCCCTCCGGCGCTCGCATGGCTCGTGGGGGCGATGCTGGAAGTCCTGTGGACCGTGCTGCGTCGTCAGGATGAGCCGTTGATGACGCGCTTCTTGGCGGAACAACTCGCCACGGCGCACTGGTACAACATCGACGCCGCGCGTCGAGACTTGGGCTATGTGCCGCGCATTACCGTGGCTGAGGGACTCCGCCGCTTGGCGGCCTCCCGGTCCTGACGGTTCGTCGTGCCGTCGCGGACGCAGATTCGGTGTCTGTTATCGCTGCTACGGATCGACAAACAGGTCGATGATCGGCTCCCGTCCGGGCGTCACGTCGTACGGCGTGAAATCTGTCACCCCTTCGGCGCGAAGTACGTCTTCGTCGATGAAGAACTGCCCAGTCGTCTCGCGGGAGTTGCGCGTCAAGATCGCGTACGCAGCGTCAGCCATGATGCTCGGTGTTCGGCCCCACTCGCCCAGCCCGGCGTTCGCAACCTGCAGCGCCGCCGTCGCAATGAGCGTTCGCGGCCAGAGCGCGTTCACGCCGACGCCGGCTTTTCGAAATTCCTCGGCCATCCCCATCGCCAACATGCTCATGCTGTACTTGGAAACTGTGTACGCCGGATGCTCGCCAAACCACTTTGGCGCCATGTTCAGCGGCGGCGACAGCACCAGAATGTGTGGATTTGCAGCACGTTGCAGGTGGGGAAGGCAAGTCTGTGAGCACAAGAACGTCCCGCGAACGTTGATGTCCATCATGAGGTCGTAGCGCTTCATCGGCGTTTCGAGCGTGCCCGTGATCGCGATCGCGCTGGCGTTGTTGACCAAAATGTCGATGCCGCCAAAGCGCGCGACGGCCGCTTCAACCGCGGACTGCACCGCAGCATCGTCCCGAATATCGACAAACAGCGGCAACGCGTGGCCGCCGACAGCCTCAATCTCGGCCGCCGCAGTGAAAATGGTGCCCGGCAGGCGCGGGTTGGTTTCTGTCGTCTTGGCTGCAATGACGATGTTGGCACCGTCGCGCGCGGCGCGCAGCGCGATTTCTTTGCCGATTCCGCGACTTGCGCCGGAGATGAAGAGGGTCTTGCCCGCCAGATTGCCCATGTCTCGCCTCGCCAGTTGCCGCGCGTTTGGCGCCGACCGTGACTCTGCGCTGGCCCGTGGCCTTTGGTCAAGGGCTAGCGATGTCTCGCTCGGATTCATGTGTAATATCATGAAGTAGACAGAGCCTTAGGCTATTGCGCACCAACGCGTATAGTACAAACACACCACCCCAAATTGGTGCCACCGACCCTGCATTTTGGCCAATCGTGCCAATATCGCCCACCGCCATTGGCGCGTACCTTGTGTATCAGGAAGTCCGCTGGACGCAGCCACCAACGGGCAGCAGAACCCACGCGGCAGAAACACTCGGAGGCACATCATGGACACGCACTTCACCAGCCAACTCTTCCTCAGCATCCTCTTCTTCGCGCCGGGCATGGTCCTCTTCGCGGGCGTCGCGTTTGTCGGTGGTTTGATGCTGCTCGAAAAGGCCTTCGACCACACCGATACGGAACTCGGGTTGGTCGTGCCTCAAGGCGCTGTCGACTTCGCCGCGACGGGCAATCCCGGTCCAGGTCGAATCGTCAACGCGCTGAAGACCAGCATGAACCAGACGGACAAAAAGCCGCAGCGCAAGGTCCATAACTAGCCCGCGCGGTATCTGCTTGCAGGCAGCCGCGCACTTCTCCGCGGGTGCCTGCGGCTTTTTTTGGCGACAGTTGCTCAGCCCACTGACCAGCCCGCCGGTTGTCGTCGGCAGGTACGGCGAAAGGTTCGACTGCGGCGCCTACCAGTTCAGTCCCACGTGGAGGTCGGCGCGCGAAGGGTCGGGTTTTCCAACTGCGCGAGCCATCTGCCCACGCTCCACTGTCGCGAAGCCTTGGCATCGGCCTCCCCCCGTCCGGGTTCGTCGATGAGCGCGACGATGCTCAAGATTCACGTTTCGCATCACTCCCCTCGATGCGAGGCATATGCGTAGAGCGCTTTTGCTGGCTCTAACCTCTTATGTTTACATGCTATTGTGTGATTTGACGCGTCCAGCCCTCCGGTTCACACTGGGCGCCAAGTCCCGTGCGATGCCCGTGACGATGCTGGAGAGTCAATGAGCGGCAAGATCGCAGCAGTTGCGCGCCCTGATGGTTTCGCGCGGACAAAAACGCTGCATGTGCGTACGGGCTACGTGTGCCAAAACGACTGCCTCTTCTGCTGCGATGGCGGCGGTGGTGTACACGGAACAGCGCAGGAGTCGCCGTTCGTCCGCCAGATGCTGGAAAAGAACGTGGGCTTGGGGTGTGTCGAGTTTACTGCTCACGAACCCACGCTGAATCCCAACTTGCCGCAGTGGGCGACCTGGGCGCGCGAATTGGGCTACCCGATCGTGTCTGTCGTGACCAATGGCCGGCTGTTGCGCCGCGGCGACCTTTTGCAGCGCCTTCTGGACGCCGGCATCAACCGCATTCAAATCTCGTTGCACGGGCATTACGCTGGGTTGCACGACCAGATGACGCAGCGCCTCGGCAGTTTTGACGACACTGTGGCGGGAATCCGCGCAGTCGTGGCCGCGCGCCTCGATCGCCCCGGATTGACGTTGCACGTGCACACAACAGTGACACAGCACAATGTGCACGAGCTGAGCAACATCATTCCCTATGTGCTCGCGTCCAAACCGGACACGTACGGGCTCAACTGCGTGTTTTTGACCGCGTCGGCGGAGCACAACATCGGTGAAACGGCGGTCAGCTATGCGGAGATCGTGGCAGAACTGCTGCGGTGCCTGCCGTCGACGCGTCGTGACCCGATCTTCGTCAGTGAGATCCCAATTTGTCAGGTTGTGGGCAAACTGGCGCCGGACTATTTTGGCCTGCGGGAAGGCTTTCACCTGTCGCAGGACGCCGATGCCACGGCGCAAGCCGTTGGGCGAGGCTTTGATTTTGGTCCACGCTGCGGTGAATGTGCGCTGCGCAACGCGTGTGACGGCGTACCACCGGCGTACGTGGCGCGGTTTGGATGGGACGCGTTTCAACCGGTGACGCAGGAAAGTTTGGCACGTGCGACGGACGACACGCGCCGCGACTTGCGCCATTTGCTGGCCGCACCAGCGGGCGAGTGGACCATCGTTGGATTGGAGCCGCGCGACGGGTACACAACAGTCCGTTTGCAAAGTGCTAAGCTTATTCGGGATTTGTCGGTGCAGGTTCGCCCGCGCGACGACGCGTTCCCCGCCTTCGCGCGGACGGAGACGCTGAACATCACGCTCGCCGGTCCGTACCAAAGCAAGGACGAGATTTTGCTCGCGCGCAAGCTGCTCGACGTGGTGCGTTCGCGGGAGTAGGGCCGTCAATTCGCCTCAAACGGGTGGCGCGTACATTGCCTAAGGCTTTGTCAGTGCGTTGATCGTAAACACATTTGCACCCATCCGCCGCCTCGCCACGTCCCGCCATGGTGCATTCGCACCATACGCGTTTGATGCCATCCCCCCACCCCAAATTGGTGTCGAAATCCCTACAGATTGGCCATGACGACCACTATTGCCCTGCGGTCTTGGCGCGTATCTTGTGTATCAGGAAGTCCGCTGGACGCCGCCGGGAAGCGGCGGCAAGCCCAAGCGGCAAGAAACCCTCTGGAGGCTCATCATGGAAACCAACTACACCACTCAACTCGCTCTCAGCATCCTCTTCTTCGCCCCTGGCATCATCCTCTTCGCTGGCTTGGCCTTCGTCGGTGTGCTGATGATTCTGGAAAAGACCGTCTTCCAGGCGCAGGCGACGAACGTGCTGACGAACGGTGGCTTGCACATCGAACTGCCCGCGAACGCGAACCCGGCGCCGGGTGCCATCGTCACGGCGCTCAAGGATGCGCAACAGCCGGTCGAGCAGAAGAAACAGCGCAAAGCGCATCAATAACAAGTGATTTGTCGCCATACACAGGCCGTCGCGTCTCCTCCGCGGCGGCCTGTCGCGTTTTTTTTTGCCGTCAATTCGGCTCGATTCCGCGCGCTGCGTTGACCTGCGTGCGGGCCACCAGCGCGTTGTCCAGATTGTAGGTCATGATGACGTCAAAGCCCGCGTCCCAGAGCGCCACGTGGTCGGCGGGCGTCGGCAGGTGAATGGAGGACACGAAGCCGCGCAGCCCCGCGGGATGAATCTTCTTGCTGAGCAGATCCGCCATCTTCGCGTTCGCTGCTTCCTGATAGTCTACGCCGATCTCCAAGAACGCCACAACTGGCTTCGCGCTGGATTGCAGCACGGCGTCCAACTCGGCCTCCGACGACACCGACGCGTTGTACCAAGTCTTTTGCCAGTCCGCCGACTTCGGCACCGCGGTCTGCAGGTCGCCCAAGCCTGTCTCCAGAAAGACGTAGTCCAGCGCGTTGTGCTCGATCACCGTCTGAATTGCGCGCGGAAAGTCCACCGGTTCCTTGACGGTCAGCATGATGACGACCTTGCCGCGCGCCCACTCCAGCACTGTATCCAGCCGCTGGAACGTCTGCGTGTCTGACGGGAAAATGTGGCATTTGGTCACTTGGTCGGCAGTCGAATCTTCCACGACAAGTCCCGCGCAATCGGTCGTCTCGTAGCCCAAGAGCGGGCTCGAATGCGTCACGACGGCGACGTTGTCTTTGGTCACGTGGACGTCCGTCTTGATGCCGTCGGCGCCTTTGTCGGCCGCTCGATGGAATGCGCCCTCCGAGTCGTACGGAAAGTCTTCGATACTCCAGTCGCCGCCGTGGCTGATGACGAACGCGCGCTTGCAGTTCAAGTCGTTCCAGCAGACTTTGAGCGAGTCGCGCCATGTGGGTCCGGTCGTCGTCGTTGTGTCGCTTGCAGTGTCCACGCTCGTCGTTGTGTCCGCCGTCGCATCGGCGTTCGCCATTGTGTCGGTTGACGTCGCGGTTGGCCCCGTGCCGCACGCAGCGAGCGCAAACGAGGTTGCAAAGGCAAGGTTTTGGAAGTTCATGCGAATCTCTCGGCGCAGACATCGGTCTGTCACCGAAGCGTAGAATTCCCGTCATCAAAAGGCTACTGCAGGGTCGACCGCGTCATCTTCATCAGGGCGTGGAACGCGATGGCGTGCCCTCACTTGACGCCGTGATCGTGTGCCGGGAACCGAGTGCCGTGGTGGGGCTGCTGCCCTCGACGCCAAGAATTCCAAGCGGTGGTCGCGCTCGTCGCGCGCGAACTCGCTCGTGGCCGGGCAAGCCCCGCGATGCCGACATCTGGCGTGTGACGGGAATTTGACCGTGTCATGACAAAACAACGACGATTGTGCTGCGGCGGAGGGCTGCGGAGGCACCAGGCATGGCGCGAAAGACCGTTTGGTTGGGACTTGCAGTGGCGCTGCTGGGATGTACGACGACAGCGTCAAAGGCGGCTGTACCACCGGAACCATGCAACGGCGCGGTGGAACTGTGCGAACGGCGCTTGAACGAGGTCGCACTGGCAGGCGCGCACAACGCGATGTCCAACTTGGATGAAGGCTGGAACTTCGCCAATCAACAGCATGGACTCTTGACGCAGCTGGACGACGGTATCCGCGCATTCCTCATTGACGCACACCCGGCTGACGAGAACACGCCGGATCAGCCGGCGGGCAAGGCGATGCTCTGCCACGGTCTCTGCCAACTTGGCTACGAGCCGCTGGACGCTGCGCTTACCAAGATGAAGAAGTGGCTCGACGCGCATCCGCGCGAAGTGATTGTGTTTGTCATTGAGGACTACGTCTCGGAACAGGCGATCACAGACGCGCTCACGTCGTCCGGTCTGCTGGCGCTGTGTCTGCACCAGCCGCGCGACCAGCCGTTCCCGACGCTGCAGGCGCTGATCGACGCCAACACGCGCGTGTTCATCATGCTGGAGTCGGGCGGCGGGCCTGCCCCGTGGCATCACGGGTACCAGGACTACGCCCAGGACAATCCGTATTCGGCTGAAAAAGTCGCGGATTTTTCGTGCGATCGGCTGCGCGGCAAGGCGGGCAATCCGCTGTTGCTGATCAACCATTTTCTGACCGCGGGGCTGACCGGGCACGAAGAACTCGCCACGCAGGCGAACGCTGAGCCCGGACTAAGCGCGCACGTGCAGCAATGTCAGAAACAGTTTGGTCAACTCCCCAACATCGTTGCGCTGGACTGGTACCACGTGGGCGGGCTGATGCCACTGGTGCGTAAGCTGAACGGCTTGCCGTAGCGTCCGACGGCGATCTTGACCAGAGCGTTGCCGCAACGCACTCTGGGCCTGCAATCGGGACGCTTCCGCCCCGCGCACGGGATCATGGCCGCTAGCACGCCCTTGCCGTTGCACGATTCACGCGACCGTTGGCCGTTGTGGCTGTTCTGCTTGTTGGCGGCACCGCTTCTTGTCAACCGGTTGGGACCAGAATTTCTGGACGCGGACACGCTGCTTTCGTCGCTCATGTCGACGCAAAAGGTCACGCTTTTCTACTGGGGGCAGGAACGCTTGGCCAACGTGCTGCCGTTTATGCTCGCGCCCGTCACCGATCTGGCGCGGAATCAATGGCTGCAGATGACGGCGAACGCCGCGGCGTACCTGCTGCTTTTGGAAGCGCTGACGCACGTGGCGTGCCAACTGGACGACGCGCCGCCGCCCCGGCTGTACCGACACGTCCTGTTCGCGCTACTCGTGGCGCTGCCATTCCTCTTCCTTCGGCCTTTTGCGTTGTACCAATTCACGGTCGCGGCTCAGCCCTATTCGCTGTCCTTTCTGTGTCTGACGTGGGCTGCGCTGGCGTGGCGTCGCCGCGTCGAACAGCCGCTGTTCTGGGTCGCCTGCGGGCCCGCACTTGTCGTGGCCGTCGGGCTCAATCCCGCCGTCTTGCTTCTTGTCGTCGCGCTTGTCGCGTGGCAGCACCGGGCGGGAAAAGGCCGCGGTTGGATCGGGTTCTTCGTGCTCACGCTGAGCATTTTTGTTGTCTGGACGTTCTTGTCGGTGACCTACCCGCTGCGCTCGCCGGCGTCATTCATGACGTTCGCGCCTCAAGGCGTTCCCGCCGCGCTGCGGGCGTCGGCGGGCGAGATCGCCCACGAAGCGCTGCGTCTGCGGGTCGTGGCGCTTGGCGGTATCGCGGTGACCGTCGCGTGGCCGCAATTGGGGCTGCAGCAGCGCCGGGCAACCCTTTCTGCAATAGCCTTAGGCTTTGTCTGGTCGTTGTTTTTCTTGACGAATCTCTGGGTTCAACGCAACTCAGCCGCCTTCCGCTACTTCATGCCGCTCATCTTCGCCCCCGTGGTTTGCACGGCTCTCGCGCTCGCCCACCTGTGCTTTCAGCGGCGCACCGTGTGGCGCGCGCGAGTCGTCCTTCTCGCCTCCACCCTCGTTTTCGCGGGCTTCTGCGTACGACCCTGGACGCCGCTCGCCTCGTACCACCTCTTCCGGCCCGCCCGCACACCGTTGGCGACGGCGCAACGCCATCAGATCCGCTACTTCGCGGGTGACTACTGGACCGTCTGGCCCGTAATTTTCCAACTTCGTCTGCAAGGCCATGACGCTCTCGGCGCGTTTTCGCGCGGGATCGCGATGCAAGCGGAGATCATGGCTGCGCTTCACAAGGACCAAATCGTGCAGCCACGGACGCTGGCGCAGTGCATCAGTAAGCCGCTGCCGACCTGTCAGGAGCAGCTCGAGAAGGTGACGCGGACGTCCTGGCGTCTGGCCGATGTGCCGCCGGAAGGTGAAAGCATCTTTCTGACCCCGGCCACGCCTCCGCTCTAAACATGCCTGCCAACACTGGAGATCAAATGCTGAACACTTGGTGGGCATGTTTAGGCTGCTAGCAGGGGCGCCAAGCTCGCGTCCGTGCAGGTCGACTCGCGGCGACACAAGATATTGGGCTCCGAGTCAATGCAGGGATGGAGAGCGTCTGGGGCCCGTACACCCCAATTTGTGCGCGCTTGGCGCGGATTCGTTGACGCTCCGGTTACAAATGCACACCATATCGCGGGGCGCGAGGCTGCGCCGCACAGGGCCATGGCTCCAGCGCACGCCACTCATCGACCAGAAACACGCCGGCCCCCGGCCGCTCCGGCGGCTGCGCCGGTTCGCGCCGAGCGTTCGCCAACCCCGGCAGGCTACGGTGCACAGCGCGAAGCTGTGCGTCCACCGGCTGGGCGAACCGCCGGCGTTGCGCCGGTCGCGTCTTCCGCGGCTGTTGGCTACGATGCACAGCGCGCAGCGGTTCGTCCTGCTGCCCGCCCCGGTGATCTCGCAGCTGCGACGGCGACGCCACAAGTCGACATGCACGACGGATTGCGGCCGGCATTGCACGAAGCCGGTGGCGTTGTGCCGTTCATGAAGGCGATGGCGGGCGGTGGAACGGTAGGCGGCATCGGTCACGAGAAGTTCAATACGCTGTGGAACCGCCAGGAAAACGAAGACTGGTTGAAGGACCAGTTCCGCGCCGTCAGCCCGAACATGCACGAGTGGATTCCGTCCAACCAGATTCAGGCGATCGTGGACAAGGCCAAGACGAGCCACGAAGGCCCGAACTGGATCGACCTGCACAACGAGCTCCGGAGCCCAACGTCCCACGTCATCTTCCACCCGGCGGCGTCGAGTCATGAAGCGCCGGACGGGACGCTGGTGCTGCACGGCCACGTGGGCGCGATCTATTTGGGCAGTACGCCCCAGATCAAGGCGCAAGGCACCTTCCACGACGAGTTGCGTGAGACGTTCCTGAGCGCGCCGGACGTGGCGACCGCGGTGGAAGGGCTGAAGACGGTGATGAAGAAGTGGGTCTGGGATGGCTCGCCGCTGCCCAAGCCGCTGTCGGGCGCGCTGAAGGACAGCATGGGGCGGCCGATCGACGCACAGGCGCTGATGGCCGATCGCTCCGCGCACTTCACCGATATGCACACGATGTTCGACGCTTTGAAGGCCAAGTACGGCCAGAAGCGCCCCGGCAAGTAGCCGCACCGGAGTTTCTGGATGGCAACCGCTGCGGATTCGTCAAAGACTCACGCCGAGACCACGCTTGAACTGCACGACGTCTCCGAGGCGAGCCTGCCGGACGTTCGTGCGCGACTGCTGGCCAACGCCGCGACCCTGCGCCGTGTGTCGCTGGTGCAGCCCGGCTTCGCTCGGCCCCTCGACTTGACCGATCTGCCGTGGCACATGCTGGCGCGCTTGCGCAACCTGTCGCTCCAGCGGTTTCAGGTGCCAGCGTCGCTTCTCGCGCACCCGACTCTCGAGTCGCTGCGGTTGGTGACGTGCCCGATCGTCGGCGCGGAGTCCGTGCACGTCGGCCCGTCGCTGACCGCGCTTGAACTGGTCGACTGCAATCCGGAAGTCGCAACGCTGCACGTCGATGGTCCAGCGTTGACGTCGTTTGTGTTGTCGCAGGACGAGGACGCCGCGGAGAGCAACTTCGCCACGGTGCGTTTTGCGTGTCCGGGACTGCAAGCGCTGCGGTTTCGTGCGGCGCTGGCGGTGGACTTGGTGTTTGTTGGTCCGTTTCCAGCGTTGGCGGCGGCGAACATCCAGCTTCAGGCCGGCGCGTATGGTGGTCCGGTGGTGGATGTTTCTGCCGCCGAATCCGCCGCGCTCCTCGCTGCGGTCGCGCCGTTTGCAGCGCCTTGACCTACGCTTGTTGCGTAGCCAGACGCCGCATCGCCGCCAGCACGTCGTCCGCCTGCGGCACGCTATGCTGCTCGTAGCCCCAAGCCAGACCGACGCCCGGCACATCCAACCCCGCGAGCAACTCCGGCTTCACTTCCAGGCTGTAAAACGCCTCGTCCATCACCTTGCGGATCACGTGTTCGCCAAAATTGGTCACTTCAGTATCTTCATTGATAACGAGCAGACGCCCGGTCTTCTCCACCGAAGCCTTCACGGTCGGCAAGTCAAACGGGTAGATCGTCCGCAGATCAATCACTTCCACGTCGATGCCTTCCTTGGCCAGCGTCTCCGCCGCGTTCACGCTCAACGGCAACATGCGCCCGTAGGTCACCACCGTGAGCGCCGAGCCTTCACGCGCGATCTTCGCCTGACCGATTGGCACGCGATAATCCTCCACGGGCGGCCAGTTCGGCTGCCAGTCGGAGCGATCCCCCAAGGGCGCGTCGATCATCGTGTGCAAAGTGCGCTCATCGGCGGGCTCGCCTGGAATCAGCTCCGCACCCTTTTGCCGCATCAGCGCCTTCGGGGCTAAGAAGAGCACCGGATTTGGGTCCTCGATCGCCGAAAGCAAGAGACCGTACGCGTCCTTGGGATTGGACGGCATGACAATCTTCCAGCCCTGAATGTGGCTCGCCATGCTCTCAAACGAGTGCGAGTGGTACATGGAGCCGTGAATGCCGCTGCCAACCGGCGTCATCAGCACCAGCGGCACGTGGTATTCGCCCGCGGACGACCACGTCACGTTGCCGCACAGCTTCAGCAAGTCGATGACGTTGTAGATGTAATCGCAGAACTGGATCTCCGCCACTGGCTTGCCGCCCGCGTACGCGATGCCCAACGCCGTGCCGATGATGCCACGCTCGTCCAGAGGCGTGTTCCACGCGGTCTTCAGACCCTGCGTCGCCGTGAAGACACCGCCCAAAGGTGCGCCGACGTCTTCACCAAAAACGTCTGTCACGCCCAGATGGGTCTCGCCGTAGTGCAGCGCCAGTCGAATCGCCTGTGCAAGATTTGCCATGACTCTTCCTTAATTGCCCGCTGGGCCTTCATGCCAAACGTGTTGCAGCACGTGCTCTTTGCCCGGCATCGGCTCGGCCGCCACCTTTTGCAGGTCCGCCGACAGTTGCGCGTTGTGCTTGTCCCACACGGCCTGAATCTCCGCTTGGGTCATCAGGTTTTCGCGGATCAGACGTTGCTCGTACAGGCCGATGCAATCGGGCTCGTCGTAGCGGTTGGCGCCGGAACTCGACGAGTGACCGTAGAGACGCGATACATTCGCCTGTAAGCAGAAGGGTTTACGTTCGTGGCGCACGTAGTCCATCGCCTCGGCGATCGCGTGCCAGCTGGCGATCGGATCGTTGCCGTCGACACAAGCGTTGCGAATGCCGAACCCGTTGGCGCGCTCGTTCAGCCGGAGGTTGTTCTGCGTCTGCGTGGCCGGCGTAGAAATGCCGAACTCGTTCTGCGCGACCAGGATCAGCACCGGCAGTTCGCGTCCCGGACGCGTCGACCAGTTCATGCAGGTCCAAAAGTCGCCTTCAGCCGAGCCAGCGTCGCCGCCCGTCACGTACGACAACCCGTCGCCGCCGTGGCGCTGCTGCACAAGGGCCGTGCCGATCACCGTCGTGTACTGGGTTTCAATCGTCGGCGTCACCGGCACGATATTCCACGCCTTGATGGCGAAGTGGTTCACAAAATTGCGGCCTTTGGAGTACGGATCCGTCGCCGTCGACCGCATTTGCCGCAGGAGGTTGATCGGCTCCGCACCCATCGCCAGCACGGTCGCGCTCGACCGGTAGTGCAGGTGCAAATAGTCAAAGTCCGGCCCGTGGCCTTTCTTCGTGAGCAGACCGAGGGGCACATTGAAGCCCTCCTCGCCCGGTCCGCCAATCCAGAAGTAGCCGTGACCCGTGCGCATCATGCGGATCATCAACTCTTCAGTCGCCCGGCCAAGAACCATCTTGTCGTGGATGGCAATCTTGAGCGTGTCGGTGAGCTTCGGGGCTTTCCAGGTAGTCGCGGTCATCGGCGGACTCGACGCGCGTTGCGGGCGCGATGGGCGCGTCAGTCTAGCGCAGGTTTTGGGCGGCGTCAGTACCGACCGCGTGACTTCCTGCGGTGAAACATCGGGTCCCGCGTCGTGCTACATCGCGTCGCCCACCGCCAGCCCAGTACCGGGACGTCGCGTTGAGCCGTTGGACGGTCTCGAATTGTGAATCGGTATCGCCCAGAGGTCGTGTTCGCGGCAGGGCGTCGCTAAGCACGACGTCCCGCCAACGCGTGGCTCTGCAGTCCTGTCCGATGGGAACAAACCCTGCGTCTACACGCGCTCGACGACAAGTGCGACCGCTTCACCGCCACCAATGCACAGCGATGCGACGCCATATTTCTTGTTGGTGCGCGCGAGGTTGTGCAGCAGCGTCACGAGAATGCGCGTGCCGGAGCCGCCGATTGGGTGACCCAGCGCGACCGCGCCGCCGTGGATGTTGACCTTCGCCGGATCCAGGTTCAGGCCCGCGGCGCACGCCAGAGAAACCACCGAGAACGCCTCGTTGATCTCAAACAGGTCGATGTCCTCGACCTTCAGCCCGGCCTTGGCGAGCGCCTTTTCAACAGCGAAGACCGGCGCGGTCGTGAACCACTCCGGCGCCTGCGCGTGTGTGGCATACGCGACGATCTTCGCCAGCGGCTTCAAGCCCAGCGCATTGCCTTTCTCCGCAGAAATCAGCACGACCGCCGCGGCGCCATCGTTCAGCGAGCTTGCGTTCGCCGCCGTGACCGTTCCCGCCTTGTCAAATGCCGGACGCAGACCACCGAACTTCGCCGGATTGCCGCGCGCGGGCTCTTCATCCGTATCGACCACGGTCGCGTCGCCCTTCTTTCCGATGATCGTCACTGGCGCGATCTCTTCTTTGAAGATGCCTGCCGCAACGGCCTCGTTGGCGCGCCGGTAAGACTCGGTGGCGAACGCGTCTTGCGCCTCGCGCGTGATGCCCTTGTCCTTGGCGCAAATTTCCGCGGCGCTGCCCATGTGGAAGTCGTTGTACACGTCCCACAGACCGTCCTTAATCAGGCCGTCGACCAGTTGGGCGTGGCCCAGACGATAGCCGTCGCGCGCGCCTGGCAGGTAGTAGGGCGCCTGGCTCATGTTTTCCATGCCGCCGGCGATGACGACGTCGGCGTCGCCCGCGCGGATTTGGCTGGCGGCCAGCATCACGGTCTTGATACCCGATCCGCAGACCTTGTTGACGGTGGTGCACGGCGTGGAGTTGGGCAAACCGGCGTAGACAACAGCTTGACGCGCCGGGGCTTGGCCCTGACCGGCCGGAAGGACGCAGCCAACGTAGACGTCGTCAACCTGGTCGGCTGGCACGCCCGAGCGTTCCAGCGCGGCCTTGATCGCCGTCGCACCCAACTTTGCTGCGGGAACGCTCGCCAAGCTACCGGCAAACGAGCCAATCGGAGTCCGCGCTGCACCGACAATCCAAACTTCACGCATGAGAGTCTCCGGCTACACGAGCACTGTGGCTCGGCCAAGAAGTCCTTGAATTTGCGAGGACGGTCCGGCATTTCACGGGCCTTCCGGGCGCGGCAGCCTACCACGCACACGGGCGAGCGGCAATTGCCGGACGCGGTTGGAAGGCGGTCCTGGACGGTCGTGTGACAATTCCATCATGGGCGCGGCAAAAGTCGGCGGGAGGCGAAAACAGAGAGCCCACCCTGCTGAGGGCGGGTTCCATCGCGCGGTCGCCGCCGCAAAATCCTCGACCCCCGCGCGTTGCCGCCTTATCCTGCCGACAGCTGCGGCCACTGCCGTGCGAGGAAACGATGCTGCCGATTATTCAGCCGGTTTTTGGTCCCGAAGAAGAGGCCGCGGTGCTCGCTGTGCTGCGTTCCGGCTGGGTTGCGCAAGGTCCGCACGTCGCTGAGTTTGAGCGCAAAGTCGCGCTCCGTGCAGGCGCCAAGTACGCGGTTGCCGTGACGTCTGCGACGACGGGGCTCCATCTCGCGCTTGTCGCAGCGGGGATTGGGCCAGGGGACGAGGTCATTGTCCCGTCGCTTTCGTTCATTGCGTCGACCAATGCGGTGTGGATGGTCGGTGCGAATCCGGTTTTTGCAGACGTCGACGAGGAGTTGCCGATCCTGACTCCAGAAACGGTCGCAGCGGTGTGGACTCAAAAAACGCGGGCCGTGCTGGCCGTGCACCAACTCGGCATTCCGTGCGAGCGCGACGTGCTCCGCGCGATGTGCGAAGAACGCGGGGCGCGGCTGATCGAAGACGCCGCGTGCGCGTTGGGCTCACTGGCTGACGGTCGCCCGGTGACTGAAGGCGCCGATCTTGCGGTTTTTTCCTTTCACCCGCGCAAAGTGCTGACGATGGGCGAGGGCGGCGCGGTCACGACCGACAACGCGGATTTTGCCGAACGCCTGAAGCGCCTACGCAACCACGGCATGACGGTCGCAGCCGACGCGCGGCACGGCAATGCGGTCCGCGAAGGCTTTGCGGAACCGGCGTGGAACTATCGGCTGACGGACATTCAGGGCGCCATCGGCAGCGTGCAAATGGATCGCCTCGACGCGATCTTGGCTGAACGGCAGCGGATTTGGCAGGGCTATCGCGCGCGCCTGCACGCGGCCCTGCCGGAGATCCGCTTGCTGACGCCGCAGCCGCACGTGCAGTGGAACGTGCAGACCGGCTGCGTGCGTATCCCCGACGGGAAGCGCGATTCGGTGTTGAAGGCCTTGAACGACGGTGGGATTGGCGCACGACGCGGCATTCTCGCGGCGCATCTGGAGCCCGCATGGGCACACTGGCCGCGGACGCAATTGCCCAACTCAGAAGCCTGGGCGCACGACTCGCTCGCGCTGCCCGTGTTTCACGGAATGACGGGCGCGCAGCAAGATGAAGTCGTCCACGCGCTAGCCTTGGCGCTTGGTTATTTGGAAACGGTATAGACCGCGCCGCCAATTGTCCCAAAGTACAAGCACTTGTCGTCGACCGCGAGCACGCGTTGGAACGGCCAGCCGTCCAACTGGCCCATCTCGTTGTAGAGTTCGGTCTCCGTGGACGTCGTCAGGTTCCAACGCGCCAGCGGTCCATTCAGGATCTTGTAGTACGCGTTGTCGCCGTCCATCAGCAGGTTGCGGGGGCTGCCCGACGTCGTCTTCACGTGCGTCAGGTTTTGGCCGCTCGTGTCGACGCGCCACAAGCCCGCGTCCGTATTGGTGAACGGTTGGCCGGCGTGAACGGCTGGGGCACGCAGGCAAGTGGTCGCGGCGCGAGGTGGTGCTGCGGCCGCAACCTCCAAGGCGCAAGAAGGAACGCGCGAACGATGAAACCGCCTGCGCGCACGCACGGCGAGAGGCGAAGCCGGCCGAGAGCTTCAACCGCTTCGACCGTGGCTTGACCCGCCGGTCGTACTGGCCCATTGTCGACGTCGGAGATTCCGCGATGCTCGGGCGATTATGGATGTTGAGCCTCGTCTTGTGCGCCTCCTGCGGCACCGCGATTCCGATTGGTGCGACGGATGCGTCCGCCGCGAACGCGACTGACGACGTCGACCTCGGCCTCGCCGACGCAGGGCCAGACGTCGCATTCACCCCTGACATCCCCGCTCCCGACGCGGTCAGCCCCGACGCGTGCACGAGCAACTGCGCCTGCGGCAACGGCGTCTGCGATGCAGAAGAAACCGTCACTTTGTGCCCCGCCGACTGCGCGTTTCTCGCCGCGCATACGGCCGGGTCTTGTAGCCAACCCGGCAGTTGGAACGGCTGTCCGTGGGGCTACATCTGCGCGGGGCGGAGCAAGGCTGGCGGCGGCAACGTCTGTGTGGCGGATTTCGATACGTGGGGCGTCTTGCCTGACGCGCGGGCTGCCAGCGAGTACGTCGACTTTGGCTGGTCTGTGACGGACAGCCTGACAGGTCTCGAATGGGCCAAAGAGGCGCTGCCGCCGATGCCGTGGGCGGTGGCGCTGAGCGCGTGCACGACACAGACGATCGGCGGTCACACCGACTGGCGATTGCCAAGCAACGCAGAGTTGCGGACGTTGCTGGACTACGCCAAGGAGTTTCCAGCGGCTACTGCACCGGGGTTGAGCTGGCCCCCGAACTGCATCACCGGCGTGACCGACTACTCCACATGGTGCGGCGACCCGTACTGGAGCGACGTCCCCGGTCCGACCTGGAAAAGCGCTTGGGAGCTCGATTTTGCCGACGCGAGCAACTTGCCCAGCGATCCGACGGCGACGTGGCACGTGCGCTGCGTGCGCGGGGCCGCCTCCGGAGCCAAGTCCCAAGGCGTCGGGGCGCGTTTTGCCGCAACCGATCAAGGCCAGGTCGTTCTGGATAGGGTCACCGGGTTGCGCTGGCAGATCGGGGAATCGGTCGGCTGGATAGCCCACGCGGCGGCAGAGACTTGGTGTGCCACGAACGCCGCCGCAGCGCCGGGGGAGGGCTGGCGACTCCCGTCGATACGCGAGCTGACCTCCATCGTCGACCGCCGCCTCACGCAGCCGGCGATCGACCCGATCTTTGGCACGACGCAGTATTTTCCGCACTGGAGTACAAGTCTGGTTGCCAGGTCTTACGGCGACGGCACGCCACTGCCTTGTTGGTTGATGGTCGAATTCGCAGTCGGCTTTTCAGATCTTGCCTGCGGAAGCAGCGTCGCCCGCTGCGTCCGCTAACCCTCGACCGAGTCGCGGGGCTCGCTGAATTCCGGGCGACGGGCGAGCGCTGACGTCGCAGCGGATCTCACTTCAGGCCGCGCTTGAACGCGGGATCAAGCGAGAAGCTCAGGCGTGTAGCAGAAGCAAACCACATCTCCGCCCCGCTCGGCCGCTCAGTCATCGCCCCCGCCCGGACCTTCCACGCGCAAACCGACCACTTTGGCCAGTCTGACGCCGCCAGATCCGCGCATTAAGCGCTCGTTTGTCCCTGATCTTGCGTGAATTTACGCACTTTGGACGCACCGGTCCGCCCGCAGCGCCTTTGCGCCACGTGTATGCGCCCGGTCGTATGCCTATGCCGCGGCCAGTTCCCAATCCGCAAACGACAGGTCAATGTCATCGCCCAGATCCGGATCAAAGTCATCCAAATATTCAGGCGGATCAATCAGTTCGGGTGGTCCCATGGGCTGTACGATGTCGTTCGGCTCTTGCTGCAGCTTGAGGTGCCGTAGGAACCGCGCCGCCTCCGGGCCCGCCGGGATCACCGCCAGCAGCTTGAGCCGGTGGTCGCACGCGCGGGTCAGAATATCTATGCAAAACGACAGCTTGAGAGTCTTGCTCCACGTCGGTTTCGTTGCCTTCTCGATCAGCCCCAGCCGGTCAGTCAGGTCCAGCGGCTGCGGCCTTTCCTCGTTCCGCCTCCCGGGCGCGTGCTCGCCTGCCAGCACCACGCGCGCGCAGTGTCTGGCTACCGCGCCGCCCTCGATCCGCCTCCAGGTATTCGGCGGCGGGCGGCTTGCTGGTTCGGGGCGAACGCGCCGTGGTAGGTGATACCGGGCTTGGCTGGCTTGGTGGAGGTGCGCATCCTCCACGGTGTTCGTGAGTTTCAGATTTTTTGCCGCGGCGTGCCGCGCACCTTTCTGGCCAGTTGCCGCCCGCTCCGCCTCCGCCCGGACTCGCCTACCGGATGTCGGCCCAGAAGCTGGACGCGGACGGCCAAGCTGGCGAACTGCCTTCTGCGCAGGACGATTGGCGCACTTCATGTTGCTTTCGGACAAATCGCTCTCGACTCCATCGTGGTCGTTGGGTGGAAGTCGTCCACGCGCTAGCCTTGGCGCTTGGTTACTTGGAAACGGTATAGACCGCGCCGCCAATTGTCCCAAAGTACAGGCACTTGTCGTCGACCGCGAGCACGCGTTGGAACGGCCAGCCGTCCAACTGGCCCATCTCGTTGTAGAGCTCGGTCTCCGTGGACGTCGTCAGGTTCCAACGCGCCAGCGGTCCATTCAGGATCTTGTAGTACGCGTTGTCGCCGTCCATCAGCAGGTTGCGGGGGCTGCCCGACGTCGTCTTCACGTGCGTCAGGTTCTGGCCACTCGTGTCGATCCGCCACAAGCCCGCGTCCGTGTTGGTGAACGACGCGACCCAATAGACGTAGTTGTTGACGTAAGAAACGCCGTATCGGTGTGAACCGCCGCCTTTGGTCGTGTCGCCCAGCAGCGTGCTCACGACGCCGCCTGCCGAGACCTTCTCCAGCGCTTGTGGCGTGTATTGGCTTGACGTGTAGATCGCGGTGCCGTCCGTTGCCAGACCGAGATTCGCCTCGGTCAGCGGCAGCGACGTCAGCACATTATTCTGCGCCAGGTCGTAAAAGCCGATGCCCGCTTTGTTCACGCCAGCGGCGTTGGATGCGTACCACGCGACGAGATCGCCGTACACAATCGCCTCCGTCAGCGACTTGAGGCCGAAGGCCAGCTGAACGACGTCGACCGCGCAGCCTTGCCCGTCGCAGTCGATCACGTACCCGTCCAGCGCGCCGCTGCCAAACGCGCCCGCGTCGCCGATGAGGATGCGCGTACCGTGCGGCACCAAGGAAATCGGCGCGATCAGTTGATCGACGATCGTCTTCATGTTCGCGTTGGCCGTGCCGCAGCCCGCCAGCTTCGGGCAGGAGACGACCTTGCCCCACTTGTTGCCGCCTGGGTCGCGCACGCCAAAGATGACGCGGTCGTCCATGACGGTGACGGCCGAGACCGAGCCGATCGCGTCGGGGTAATCCAACAGCAGTCGCGGCGTCGCGTTGCACACCGGCTTGGGGCAGCCGTCCACGCCGACGCACTGACCCTGCGCGTTGCACGCGTCCGCGGTGGTGCAGGCGACGCCGTCATCACACGATGTGCCGAACGTCACGATTTCATTCTTGCACAGACCCGACTTCGGGTTGCACGAATCCGTCGTGCACGGGTTCTTGTCGTCGCAGTCTTTCAACACGCCAGAGGCGCAGAGACCTGCCACGCACGTGTCCACCGCGGTGCATGCGTCGTTGTCCGTACACGTCGTGCCGTTGCTGACGTCGGTGTTGATGCAGCCATCGGCCATCGAGCACGTGTCCGTCGTGCACGCGTTGCCGTCGCCGCACGCCGCGTCGCTGCCGACGTGGCTGCACTGGCCGGTCGCGTCGCAGGTATCGGCGGTGCAATCGAGCTTGTCGTCGCACGTCGCCTTGGCTGGCGTGCAGGAGCCCAAGTCGCAGAATTCGTTTTGGGTGCAAGGGTCGCCGTCGTCGCACAGTCCAATCTTGTTTACGTTGCCGCAGCCGCTGTCCAGGCTGCACGCGTCGGTGGTGCACTGGTTGCCGTCCTCGCACGCCGCGTCACTGGCAACGTGGCTGCATTGCCCGGCGGCGTCGCAACTGTCGGTCGTGCACGCCAACTTGTCGTCGCACTTCTGCTTGGCGGGTACGCACGTCGTGCCGTCGCAGTAGTCACCTTGCGTGCAGCTATCGCCGTCGTCGCACAGGCCGACCATCGGGGCGTTGCTGCAGCCACCGTTGAGCGTGCAGGTGTCGGTCGTGCACTGGTTGCCGTCGTCGCACGCCGCGTTCACCGCGGTGTGGTCGCACTTGCCGGCGACATTGCATTCGTCCGTGGTGCACGGCAGCCCGTCGTCGCACTTCGCCGTGGGTCCCACGCACGTGGCGTTGTCGCATGCGTCGTTGATCGTGCACGCGTTGCCGTCATCACAGGGTGTACCGCCCGCCGCCGTTGCCTTGCCGCACGCGCCGTTTTCGCAGGTATTCCACTGGCACGCCGTGTCGGTCCCGCCGCAATCCGCGGGCGTGATGCACTCGGGCGCGGCCACGTCCGGGCCCGTGTCTTCTTGCGCGACATCCGGCGGCACGTCCGCTTCCGTATCGGGTCCCGCATCCGGCGCAACGTCGGCCGCAACGTCCGGCTCGACATCTGGCGCCACGTCAGGTGCGACGTCCGTCGCTGCATCGGGTGCGACGTCCGCATCTTCCTTGGCCGCAACGTCCGCGTCCTGACTGACGACGTCCGAAGGGGGGAACTCCGCGCTGGCCACGTCGGTCGTTCCGCTCGCGTCGGTGCCTTCTTGGGCGTCGGCGTCTTCCGTTGCATCGTCCAGCGTCGTGTACTGCGCGAGCGCCGCGATGTCATTGCCACACGATGAAAGTCCCGTTGCGAGCACAGCGCTCAAGCTCAAGACACACAAAGATTGCGTTTTCCACATGGCGCCTCCCCCAACGCTTTGATGCGGCCAGTTCCCTCACTCGCGAACAGGAACGAGTGTGAGCCGGAGGAAAAGCGCCGTCAAGCGGCAGGAATGCGCGCGGCGCGTCCGATCAGCGGACAGAATGGGCACGCGTGTTGCGCTGGGTTTCTGCGTCAAAATCCGCAGGAACAAGAGCCGACGGTCGCTGTCGGTGAATCAGGCAAGCAAAGGCAGCCCGACGGTGCGTTGCAGAACGCCGCGACGTTGTCGCACTTCAAACTCTTGTCGTAACAGAGACCGGTCGCGGTCGCGTCGCACGTGAGGTCAAAGGCGGTGCCGCCGAAGTTCTTGCAGTCGCTGTCCTTGGTGCAAGGTACGCCAGGATCGACTGTGGGCGTTCCGCTGCTGCAGGAAAACGTCTTGGGATTGCACGTGCCTTTCTTCTGCGCCGCGCAGGTCGCGTCACTTGTGCACTCGACGCACGACCAATTGCCGTTGACTTGGAAGCAATCGGGGTAGGGCGCCACGCACACTTGGCAGTCGTAGGGAATGGGGATGCACTTGTGCACGCTCACGTCGCACATTTTGCCGGCCTTGCAGTCGGTGTTGACCACGCATTCGCCGCAGGTGCCGTCGCTCAGTTTCAACGGTGCCTCGGGCGGACAGCCGATGGTGTTCACGCACGTGTGCGTCGTCGTGTCGCAGTGACCGCCGGGGCAGTTGCTGTCCAGGAGGCATGCGACGCAGCTGCCCAAAATGCACTTGTCGGGGCACTTGGCGCAGCCCGCGTCGGGTTTGCAGTTGCCGTAGCAGCACGCCAAGCCGGTGAACCCGCAGACGTTGCCGCCGTCGGTCTTTTGGCAGATCGCGCCGCCGGGACACGAGCCGTCCGGGCCGCATTCGGGCATGCAAATCGTTTGCGTGGAGAAGTCGGGACTGGCGAGCGCGGCGCACTTCAAACCGGGGCCGCATTCCGTGGCGGTTTTGCACGGGGTGCAGGGCGCTTTGCCGGTGACGCACTTGCCGGTTACGGGCTGACACACCTGGTCGCTGGGGCAGCCGGTCGCGAGGCAACCCTCGCAGGAGTAGTTGGGCGGAAGGCAATGCGGCGCGGCGTCCTTCACGTCGGCCTTGTCACACGTGAACTTTGCGGAACAATCCGCCGCCGTCGTGCACTTTGGCGCGCAGAAGCTGCCGTTCAAAAGTGCGATGCAGTCCAGGTTCTCCGCGCAATCCGCCGTGTTCTCACACGATTGGCATGCGTTGCTGAGCGCCTTGGGCACATCGGCTACCGCGGCGTCCGTGGTGGCATCGCTGGGCGTGTCCAGCTCAAGCGCTGTGTCGACGGCGATCGCGGAATCGCTGGGAACGTCATCCGAGCCGAGGCCGGTGATTTGTGCATCGTCACCGCAGCTGGCGAGCAACAGCCCGCCGATGCAAAAAAGCCAACAAGAAACAGCGCGCGTGGACATGCGACTCCTGACGACCTCTCCCCGGCTGTGAGTGTAGCGTTTTGCGTGCGCGATAGGGAGCGTCGCCCCTCGTCGTCGGCTGACGATTGACCTACACTGAACGCCGGAGGTTCGTGATGCGCCGATTCATCGTACCGTGTGTTCTTGCCGCTTCTGGACTGTCAGGCTGCCAACAGGAAGCCGACGTCCTCGCCACGCAATTCGACCAATCCTGCACGACCGCAAACGACTGCGTACGCGTCGAGGAACTCACGCATTCCGGCAGCATGTGCGTTTACCACTGCCCCGACGCGGCCATCAACGTCAAAGCCAAGGCCGCGTTTGACGCTGCCAAGACCGCAGCGACGTCGCACTGCACGAGTTCCGCCATGCCCGGTTGCGTCGCCGGCGGTCCCTTGGCGTGCATAAGCGGGCGTTGCAGCACGGCGCCGGCCGATCAGGACACGTCCAACGCCGACTGAAAGTGCGTGGGCAGGGTGAAGCGTGCGCCCACTGGGGGCGGCGTCTCCACCCTCAGGAGGCGGAGTGGCCGCCCATCAGGGGACGATCGCCTACCCCGGTGGGGCGGATCGGGTGCCTATTGGGGGTAGTCGGTCCGCCTGCTACAGGTCCAGGTTCCGCACGTTCAACGCATTCGCCGTGATGAAGTCCCGGCGCGGCTCGACCGCATCGCCCATCAGCACGTTGAACACGCTGTCGGCGGCCACGGCGTCTTCGATCTTGACCTGCAAAATCGTGCGCTTGGTCTTGTCCATCGTGGTTTCCCACAACTGCTCCGGGTTCATTTCACCCAAGCCTTTGAAGCGATTGAGCTGTACGCCCTTTGAGCCGAATTCCAGGATCTTGTCCAGAATCTCTTCAAAGTCATCCACTTCAATCGAATCCGGACCGCGGCTCACCGTGTACGGACCCGCGCCCAGCGCCGCTTGCACTTCCGCGATGCGCCCCTTCAACAGCTTGTAGTCCGAGCCGCCGATCATGCGCGCGCCAATCACCGTCGTCCGCGTCACGCCCGCGAGCCGCGTCTTCACGTGGATGCTCGGCGGGATGATCGGCTGGGTCGTGCGTTCGCCGTTGATGTCCGGCGCGACTTCAGCGGCTTCCTGAACGTGGAATTTCGGGATGCCCATCGCCGGTTCGTGGATGTGCAGCCACTCGCCCACTTCCGCCACCGCCTCGTCCAGCTTGTCGCGATCCAGCAGCGTCTCCATCGTCAGGTACGACGCCTTCACGAAGCCGGCGACCACGCGCTCGTCCGTCGCGCCGCCCATGCGCTTGCCCAGGCGGTGCATGATGTTGCGGAATTCCACGATCTTGCGCACCAGCTTCTGCAAGTCAGCGCCTTCAATCTTTGACGTCGAACCCGCCACCGCGACATCTTCCGTGCCCGCTTCAATCAGGTACGTGTTCCGCGCGTCGTCATCCAGCAGGTACTGTTCTTTCTTGCCACGCTTGGCGCGGTACAGCGGCGGCTGCGCGATGTACAGGTAGCCGCGCTCGATCAGCTCCGGCATCTGGCGGAAGAAGAACGTCAAGAGCAGCGTGCGGATGTGCAGACCGTCGACGTCGGCGTCCGTCATGATGATGATGCGGTGGTAGCGCACCTTGTCGATGTTCTTGTCTTCACCGATCGACGTGCCCAAAGCCGTGATGAGCACGACGATTTCCGCGCTCGCCAGCATGCGGTCAAAGCGCGCGCGCTCGACGTTCAGGATCTTACCGCGGAGCGGCAGAATCGCCTGATACTGGCGCTCACGACCCGACTTCGCCGAACCACCTGCCGACTCGCCTTCCACGATGAACAGCTCGCACTTCGCCGGGTCGCGTTCCTGACAGTCCGCCAGCTTGCCCGGCAGCGTCGACGACTCCAGCACACCTTTGCGGCGCACCATTTCACGCGCACGACGCGCGGCATCACGGGCGCGGGCTGCGTCAATCGCCTTGCCGATCAGCTTCTTGGCTTCGTTCGGGTGCTCTTGCAGGTACTCCGCGAGCTTCTCGCCCACAACCGACTGCACCACCGGCGTCACTTCCGAGCTGACCAGCTTGTCCTTGGTCTGGCTGGAGAATTTCGGATCCGGCAGCTTCACCGAGATGATGACGACCAGACCTTCGCGGATGTCGTCGCCGCTCACCGGCTCTTTCACCTTCTTGAGCAGCCCTTCTTTCTCCGCGTAATCATTGACGACGCGCGTCAGCGCCGTCTTGAAGCCGGTCAAGTGCGCGCCGCCATCGCGGTTGCGGATGTTGTTGGTGAAGCAAACCGCTTGTTCCGTGTAGCTGTCGTTCCACTGCAGCGACACCTCGACGTCGACCATCTTCTTGGATTCTTCAATCCACTTTTTGGCCATCATCGTGATCGGCGGATCGTGCAGCACGGTCTTGTTCTTGTTCAAGAATTGCACGAAAGACGCGA
This sequence comes from uncultured Myxococcales bacterium, assembly GCA_903896545.1. Lineage (GTDB taxonomy): Bacteria > Myxococcota_A > UBA9042 > UBA9042 > UBA9042 > CAIYBN01. Next base: position 54,118 of record CAITYF010000197.1, read on the forward strand.
GCCCACCGTCAAACTTGAAGACCGCCTCACGTTCGTCGCGCTCGTCCTTGATGCTGATCGACAAGCTGCGGTTCAGGTACGCCATCTCGCGGAAGCGCGCCGTCAGCGTGTCAAAGTTGAAGTCCATCATCGTGTAGATTTCCGGATCCGGCTTGAAGTGCACGCGCGTGCCGTTGCGCGGCGACGCGTTGCCCCGGCGAATTCGCGCGCCATCGGCCTGCAACTGCGTGAAACCGCGCTCAAAGCGGATGTGCCACTCGTAGCCGTCGCGCTCAATCGTCAGGTCGAGCCACTCCGAGAGCGCGTTCACCACCGACACGCCGACGCCGTGCAGACCGCCTGAAACCTTGTAGGAATTCTGGTCGAACTTGCCGCCCGCGTGCAGCTCCGTCAGCGCGACTTCCGCCGCCGAACGGCCGTCGCCGTGGTCGCCCACCGGGATGCCGCGACCGTTGTCCTGTACGCTGCACGAACCGTCGAGGTGCAAAACCACTTCAATGTGCGTGCAGAAGCCCGCCAGCGCCTCGTCCACCGAGTTGTCCACGACTTCGTACACCATGTGGTGCAGACCGGAGCCGTCGTCCGTATCGCCGATGTACATGCCCGGACGCTTGCGGACGGCTTCCAAGCCCTTCAAAACCTTGATGGAATCTGAGCTGTAGTCGTCCACGGCAGCGAGCTGATCGGCGTCGAGCAAGTCGGCGTCCGCGCGGTCGAGGATCTGGTTGATGTTGGCCATGTGAGGCTCCGGTCGCTTGCACGTAAGTCGTTGGGGATTTATCGTTGTAAAATCAACGGGTTTTGATGTGACAAAACCGCCGTCAGGATAGCACAAAGTGGCCGGATCGACAAGCACTCTTGCCATTCTGAACGAGATGCGCGAACTTCAACGCCATGCCACGCCGCACCCTCCAAGACCGTTACGCTCGCTTCCAGAAAATCGGTCTGCAAGCGGCGACGCAACTTCAGGCGTTCGTCGGCGCTGAGCAAGAACGTCCGCTGTGGAAGCAGCTTTCCGAGGAAGCCGGCGAGGCGGCGCAAGACATGGCGGCGCTGCTGTTGTCCGGCACCTGGCGCACGCCGGATGATGAAGTGGATCGACGCATCGAGCAGCTTTTGCAAGGCCAGCACTTGGGCGAATTCGGCGTGGATCCGTTTGGCTACGCGCCAGAGTCGCTGCGCGTCATGGTCCCGGTCATGGACTTCATGTTGCGGCTCTGGTTCCGCGCGGAGTGCTTTGACCTCCAGCGTGTGCCCGCGGGGCGCGTGCTGCTGATTGCCAACCATTCTGGGCAGTTGCCGTTTGATGGCGCGGTCATCGCCTCCGCGATGTTGCTGGAGCACGAACCGCCGCGCATGCCGCGCACGATGGTCGAGAAGTTTGCGACCGCGCTGCCCGCATTTGGCAATCTCGTCTACCGTTCAGGCTCCGTGACGGGCTTGCCGGACAACTGCCGCCGCCTCTTGGAAAACGACGAGTGCGTGCTGGTGTTCCCTGAAGGCGCGCGCGGCATTTCCAAGCCATTCCGCGAACGTTACCGCATGACGGCGTTTGGCCACGGCTTCATGCGTCTCGCTTTGGAAACCAACACGCCGATCGTGCCGATCGCAGTGGTGGGAGCAGAAGAGCAGACGATCAACATGTTTGATTTCAAGAGTCTGGCGCGCATCCTGCACACGCCGTCGCTCGCGATCACGCCTCTGATGCCGCTCATCGGTCCGCTGGCGATGCTGCCGTCGCCGGTGAAGTACCGCATCTATTTTGGTGAACCGCTGAAATTTGAAGGCGATCCCAACGACGACGAGGCGATTATTGCGCCCAAGGTCGCTGAAGTGAAAAACGCGATTCAGGCCATGATGGATCGCGGTCTGCGTGAACGCCGCGGCTACTTCGTCTGATGGCATTACGCATTTCCGTCGATCCGCGGCTTACGTCCTCGACGGCCTCGGTCACGTACGTCAAGTACGCTCCCGTCGGCCGCCTGCGGGCGCGCTCGCGCCTCGCCGGGAACTGCGTGCGCCAGGGATACGTCGCCCCACGTGGAGATTTGACTGCGGAACCACGTCACCTGCGCGGCGAGACCCGCGTCCAGCGGCGTGTGCGGCGCGTACCCGAGCGCGGCGGTTGCGCGAGTCAGATCTGCCCAAGTTCGGTCGACGTCGCCCGCCTGCATCGGTAGCCACTTCACTTTCGCGGGCTTGCCCACGGCGCCTTCGATCGCCGCGACCAGATCACGCAGGGAAATCGGCCCCGAATTGCCAATGTTGTAGATCGCGTACGTTGGCGCCACGGTCCTGTCGAGCGCGCGCACGATGCCGTCTACGGTGTCCAGCACGAACGTGTAGTCGCGACTCGACGAGCCGTCGCCGTAGAGGGAAATCGTTTCGCCTTCGTCGATCATGCGAATAAACTTGGCAATCGCCAGATCTGGACGTTGCCGCGGACCGTACACAGTGAAAAAACGCAGACAAATGACGGACAAACCGTGCAAGTGATGCCACGTGTGGCAGAGCAGTTCGCCCGCTTTCTTGGTCGCTGCGTAAGGAGAAATCGGCTTGTCCACCGGTTCGTCCTCAGCAAACGGCACGCGCTGGGCGTTGCCATAGACCGACGAACTCGAAGCAAAGACCAAGCGCGAAATCTGCGCCTCACGCATCGCTTCCAGGAGGTTGAGCGTGCCGCGCACGTTGATGTCCTCGTACACGAGCGGCTCGCGGATGGACGGCTGCACGCCGGCCATTGCCGCCAAGTGCACCACAGCGTCGATGTCGACAAGCGTTGCCCGCAGCGCCGCAAGGTCGCGCAGATCGGCCCGCACGAGCGTAAAGCGATCGCCGCCGAGGCGCTGCACTTCTGCGATGTTACGCTCTTTTTGCGCTGGATCGTAAAACGCGTTGAAGTGATCCAGGCCCGTGACTGTGTGACCGTCATTCAGCAGGCGCTCGCACAGGTGCGAACCGATAAACCCCGCTGCTCCTGTCACCAGCACACGCATGGAACCCCGCGCCGACAAGTGATTCGGCGACGGTAGCATAGGGGTTCACGTCGTCCGCGCCAAGTTCTGATACTTGCCAGCGCGTGCGGGCTGTGCGATCCATCGGGCGAGGAGGCGCAGATGGCACGCAGGAAGTCGCTCGTGGTCGTAACTGGCGTCGGTGGGCGTTTGGGGCAGCTGTTGGCGCGGCGCCTGCATCGTCAGGAAGACATGGAAGTCGCGGGCATCGATCGCCGCGCGTTTCCGCGCAAACCGGCGGACGTGGAGCATTTTCGCATCGATATCCGGCGCAAGGCGGCCGAAGACCTGTTCCGGACCCGCCAAGTCGACGTGATTTTCCATCTGGGTCTGATGCACGATCCGCGTCAAGGTTCGGGCGAACACCACACGTGGAACATTCGCGGGACGCAGCAGATCCTCGAATTCGCTCACCGCTATGGCGTGCCCAAGGTCGTGATTCTTTCAACCGGCGACGTTTACGGCCCGGCGGGCGACAACCCGGCGTTCATCACCGAAGACGCGCCGCTTCTGGGGGCCCAGCGGTTTGCGGCGTTGCGCGATCTCATCGCCGTGGACATGACCGCGCAGTCGTGGTTCTGGAAGCACCCGGAGATTGAGACCGTCGTCCTGCGTCCCGCGCACATCCTGGGCGCCACGCACAACGCGGTCTCCAATTATCTGCGCCTGCCGCGCCCGCCAGTGCTGATGGGCTTTGATCCGATGATGCAGGTCATCCACGAAGAAGACGTCGTCGCGGCGCTCTTGGCGGCGGCGACGCCAGGCATTCGCGGTGTGTTCAACGTCGTCGGTCCCGACGCGCTGCCGTTGCGCACGCTCATCGAGGTCACGGGCAAGCAGCCTCTGGAACTGCCGCATGTTGTGTTGCCCGCAGTCGTCAATCGCCTGTTTCAGATGCGCTTCTCGGAGTTTCCGGCCGCAGAATTGGACTACCTTCGGTACGCTGCCACCTTGGACGGTGCGCGTGCGCGCGAAATCCTGCGGTTCAAACACCACTACGGCGTGCGTGAAGCCGTCGCGGCGGCGTTGCGGCGGGACATTTTTGATGGCGCCGTTGAAGGTCCTCGCAAGAAGGCCCGGCCGCGGGCGAGCGTGCGCGTGGGGTGAGCTTCAGTCCTGCGGCACCAGCTTGAACGACGCGAGCGGTCCCGGCTGGAGGGCAAACACGCGTTTCTCCGCACTTGCTTCGCTTGTGGGCCCCAAGCGGCGAAACGCGCAAGTCAGCTTTTGCACCGGCGGGTCGCCTTCACAATCCCAGACGCCCTCCTGTTCCAGCGGCTGGAGCGGGAATTCTACGGCGGTCACCGCGTCTCGCGTCACTTGCCAGAGCGTGTACCCGGCGTGCGTCCACGCGCGACCTAGCCGCGACTGTTCAGGAGTCGCTGGCAGCGCGACGCGTTGCAGCAGCAGCGTCCGCAGTGGCTCGTCGGTTTTGGTCTGCGGCAGCGCCAGGTCCCACGCGCCTTCGCGCCAGAGCGGGATCCGTCCCGTCGCGTCAGCCGCTCCATGGAGCAGCGCTGCCCGCGGCGCGCCATCCTCACCCAACAGCAGCGTGTAGCGTTGCGCATCGCGGTGGTCCGTCGCCGTGGAAGCCGCGTCTTCCGCCGCGTTCAGGTCTTCAAACCGTGGCAACGCGTTCTCCGACTGCCAGGATGCGGTCGACACAGCCTGCAGTTGCGCGAGCCAGCCGCCCGCCGGCAGCGCCACGAGCCAGGTGAAGCGCTTGTCCAGCAGCGTCGGATGCAGCACAAAATCGGGCGTCGCCTGCGGCTCGGGTTGGGACGTCAGCTGCGTCGGCAACGACCACTGCACGCCAAAAGCCCGCTGGACTTGGCCCTGTGCCGTCGCTTGGACCAGCAATCGCAGCTGGCGTCGCAGCGTCGGCTTGGCGTCGACGCATGCCAGATCGACGCCGAGCCACGGCGGCGTCGCATCGTCGCCGGGGTGCAGCACTTCCACGTGGAGCCGCGGCGGCGCGTCCCGCGGACATGTGAGCGCATCCGTCGGCAAGGGCGCGGCCGCAATGGGCTGGAACTGCGGCTTGGTATCTGCGTGCAGGCGCACCACGTTCAGCGACGCGAGGACCAGCGGGTGGTGACTGAGCTTCAAGTCTGGCTTCTGCAGGTCGCGCAGCAGCATCGCCTGCCACGTCACGAGCCAAGTCGGCGGTGGCTCGTGCTGGGTCAGGCCGGGAATCGTCTCCGCAGCCGCGCCAGGTGCCTCCGCGCCCGTCAGGAAGGCCAACAGCTTGGCCTGGAGCACGGTTGTCTTGGAAAATGCCGGCGTCTCTTCCGCCGCCGCGTGGCGCGCACAGAGCAGCACCGCCAGCGCGACGAAACGCTTCATGGGCAAGCTACACATCCCTGCATTGACTCGGAGCCAAATATCTTGTGTCGCCGCGAGTCGGCCCGCAGGGACGCGAGCTTGGCGACCCACCTAGCAGCCCAAACATGCCCACCCAGCGTTCAGCATTTGATCTCCAGTCCTGGCAGGCATGTTTAGCGGGTCGCGTGCGCGCGGGCCACACGTCCCAGCAAATCATCGATGTCGTGCTGCAACGTCGCATCCGCGGACGTTCGCACAGCAGCCAGGCGTGCCGGCAGGTCGGGCAGATCCGCCAGCTGCAGCGACTGCACCACGCGCTCGCGCGACTCGCCCTGCGTTTTGGCCAGAAGCGGCAGCAGGGCGTCCGTCACGCGCTGACGGACGCGCAGGCCGTCCTCCGCGCGCACGCGACCCAGCGCCTGCCACGACCAACTCGACGCAATCGCGCCCATGGCCTGAACGATCGTCCGCTGTGTCGCGTCATCTTTGGCTGTCGCCAGCGCAGACACCAACAACTGCGCGGCATCCGTGCGCTTGCACACCCCCAGACCGGCGATCGCCGCCGTGTACAGCGGGTCGTCCGCGCGGAGGTGCTGCTGCAGCGCCTGCAGTTCCAGCGCGCCCCCCAGACGCCCCAAAGCTTCCGCCGTCGCACGCGCCACGGTCATTTGCCGACCCAGCGGCGTGAGCAGCTCCTGACGACCGCGCGCCTGTTGCCACAGCGTGTGCAGAACGCCGCGCGCCCGGGTGTCGCGCAACGTGCCCACAGCCTCGAGGAGACCGACCAACAGCGCGCGCTCTTCCTTCGCGCGGTTCACCGCGTCCGTCGACAAACCTTGCGGCGACCAATCCAACGCCAGCGCGCTCAACATCGGCAGCAGGCCGGCAGTACCGAGGGCGCGCAATTCGCGGCTGCAGTTCGGCTCTGGCGTACGCGCCGCCATCCAGCCGTCGGGACGACATCCCTTGGCCACCGCCACGATGTCGTACGCCGCCGGACGCGCCAGACGATCCGCCATCACCGCATTTTGCAGCGCCGTGCGGTCCGCAGGTCCCATCTGCGCCGCCTGAATCGCCAACCCTGCGGGCTCGGCTGCCAGCGCCGGTGCTGCCGCGCTCAGCGAGCCAACCGTCAGCGCCAGGAAAATCATCTTCTGCTTCATCATCTTGTGCCTCATTTCCAGAAGTTGCGTCTGCGGTCCGGCTCATTCACTCCGACCGAAGTTCGAGATCAAACCTTCTTCATCCGCGGCGTGCCACCGGAGGTGCACGCTCGTGGATCCAGTCCGAAATGCGACAGGTTTGACCAGATGAATGTGGTGTTGAACATCGTTCACCCTGTTTAGTGTTTCACGAGCCACCACTGCCAGGTCGGCTGCGGCGGGCCTTCCGGGTTCGTCCCGCAGTGCACTTCGCCCTCGTTGATGTGGTAACTCTCGAAGTCGTCGATGAAAAACACCTTCATGCCCTGGCCGTCCGCGCCCAGCGCGTTCACCGGCGTACCCAAGCGATCCTTCAGGTCCTGGGCAAAGACGTCGACGCCGTTCACCTTTGGACCAAACGGGTTCGGAATTTCCATCGTGTTGCCCACGAGCAGCATGTTCGCCGTGCCGGGCTGCCACGCGATCTTGCCACCGCCGACTTCCTCGGTCAGGAACGGCATCTCAATGATCTCGGCGTCCGTCAGACCGGTCGCGTCGACAACCGTCTTGCGGATGCCATCCGCCGCCGCTTGCGCCTCTTGCGACCACTGCAGCAGATCGGAATTGTTCAGCGTCTCCGTCACCGATTTTGCCGCAGGCACCATGGTGGAATCGGTTTCGTTCTTGTACGTGTTCTTGCCGTCAAAGAGCAGCGCGGCACCGTGGCCGTCGTCCGCCAGCTTCTGCAGCATCTGCTTGGCGAGGTTGTTCGACGCGACCAGCAGCTTCCAGCCGCGGTCCGTCTTCGCCGGCGAATAGCTGAGCACTTCATCGACGTGACCGACAAGCAGCCAACTCGTATCCACTTCCAGCGCCGGCGACTGCGGTCCCTGCGCGTTGTAGAACTGCGACGTCTCGTCCAGGATCCCCGAACCGTGGATGATCCGTCCGACCGGGAACTTGTCCTGGTTGTTGGAGTAGGCCGGCAGCAAGTCGTGATTGCCGTGGCTGTCGTAGCTCGAACCCGAGTTGGGCGACAGGTAGATGGCGATCGCGGCTTTGTCCTTGCCCAGATAGCTGGAACGCAGCCACGCGATGGGCAGCAACTTCGGCGAGCACGCGTTGTAACGGCCCCACGGGCGGGCGTTGGCGACGCGCATGCCGTGGATCTTGGTCTTGCCGTCGGCGTCCTTGCCCTGCGGAATGGAAGTCCACGCGGTCTGGTAGTAATCCTGCGTCCACGCGTCGTTCCATTTGCCGCCCGACGAACCGTTGGCATACGTCGTGAACTTCACGTTCGCGCCGTTCGCGCCCAGTGCCGCCTTCAGGTCGGGCACAAACGGCGTGAAGTAGTTCGCCGCGCGCACTTCATCAAACGGCGTCAGGTTGCCGTTGAGAATCCACGGCGCGACGTGCAGGAGCACAGACTTCTTGCCATCGACGAGTTCTTTGGTCGGAATCGGCTTGGCCTTGGCGTCGGTGCCCTGACCGATCCAGTAGGTGATGCGCACGTTGCCGTTCCACGAGTCGTCGCGGCGGAAGTCGCGCCCTTCGATCGCCAGCTTCACGCCCTTGCGAAGGTCGTCGGCCGTCAGAATGCCCGCCTTGGCGTTGGTGTCCGCGCAGTCATCCGGCGCGCTGTCGGGGCAAAATGCGAACGTCGGCACGCAGTCGTTGTTCACGCCGGCGACGATTTCCCAGCCGTTTGCGCCATTCTTCCACAGGCGCACCTTCTCCGGGTTGTCGATCGAGAGCACGCCCACGTAGCCGTCAGGCGCGTCCGGCCAAGCGGCGATTGTGATCGGCGCCAGATCGAGTTCGTCGTCTGCGCCGTTGATGCTCGTGTCCAGGACGTCTTCGATCTTGTCGCCGTCGTCGTCGTCCAAATTCGCGAGGTAGGAAGCGCCAAATTCGCTCGTCCATTCATTGCTGTGCGCCTGATCGTCGGCGTTCTTCAGGTCGGCTACGCCGTCGCGGTTCGCGTCCACGACAAGGTCAACGATCGGCGTGGCCAAGGTGCCGTCAGTGCCGTCCGCGCCACCGTCGCCCGACGACGCGTCAGACCCCGATAGGCACTTGAGGTGCGCGTTGTACACGCAGGATGTCACCGCGCCAACTTGCATCGTGGTTGCCTGATCCGTCAGGCCCTGCACGCATTTGCTGAGGCACGTCGAGTCAGTCTGGTCGCAGGAGCCCACGCAATTGAGCCAAGTCTGGCAGCCGCCGACGCACTTCCCAATCTCGCTGGAACACGCGGTCTGCTCGCACGCGCCGGCAAACTTGCTGTCGGCCGAGATTGTGCCGCCTGGCGTCGACGTGGTTGTGGTTCCGCAGCCCGCAAGCAAGCAAAGCGTTGCCAGTGGCACGCCCGAGGCTGACAGGACACGCTTGAAGAACAAGTTATTTTGCATGGCAATCTCGCGGGCAAATGCGTAAACGAAGGCACAGCGCACCGCAGCAATCGCGGTGCGGCATGCACCCTAGCTGTTTTGTGACGACCGTGCAACGACGCAACGCGTCACCCGCAGAAGTTCGTGAGGGTGACGCGCGGCATCAGTGTGACTACTTGATCGTGCCGCGGATGTACGTGTAACCGGCGACGTTGGCGATTTCCTGAATGTCCAGACCCAGCGTCGTGCCCGCGGGAATGGCGGGCGACAGCGTCGACAAGTCGATCGACGGCAGTGGAATCGCGCCCAGACCGCTGGAGATGCCGCCGACCAGATTCGGCACAAGGCCGGTGATGAGCGACACGAAGATGTCCTTGAACGGCAGCGCTTCCGAGTTGATCTTCGTCACTTCCAGCTTCAAGGCGATGCTCTTCGGGTCGAGGTTCAAAGAAATCGCCTTGGAGCCCGGATTCTTGGGATCCGCGACCGCTTCAATCTTCACCTTGGCCGTCACCAGCGCGTATGCGTACATGTCGATCGGCGTGCCGCTGAAGCTCAGCATCGCGTGGATGCCCAAGTCGCCGATCTGCAGCGTCAGCCATTCGCCGTCCGCGCACGTGTTCAGGATCGGCGGCAGCATGAAATCGGTCTCAACCGACAGATCTTTCACGCCATACGTCGACATGTCGATATTGCCCAGCACCGACGAGTCCAGCGCCAGCTGCAACAGGCCGCCGTTCCAGATCGCGTGCAGCAGCTGGTTGACAAAGTCATCCGCCAAGCCCACTTCCAGACCGTACTTCTCCGTCGGGTTGAACACGACCGGCTTGGCGTTCTCCGCGAGGCAGCCCGCGCGACCGATCGAACCCAACACGTCGTGCGGCACCTTCTTCTCGGCCGTCATGGACGCCATCAAACCGAACACGATGCCCTGCTTCTTCTGGAACGCGAGCGTGCCCACGTCCGACGTCAGCTTGAGGTTCGCCGGCGCGCCCTTGCCGATGAACGGCCCGAGCGGGATCGTCGTGTTGATCGCCAGCATGTTGAAGATCGTGCCGAGCTGACCGCCGATCAGCTGGTCCAATTGCGGCGCGAGCACGGTTGTCAGGAGGTTGGTCAGCGGCGCGAGGATCAGCTTCTCCAACTGGGCGAGGAAGCCCGTCACGTTGATGCCCACGTTGTTCAGCTGTTGCACCAGCGGGCCGCTCGGCAGAATCGTCAGGTTCTGCAGCTGAATCGTGGTGTTCTTCGCCGAGCTGACCAGCTTGCCGGTCGCTGGGTCTTTGGACAGGTAGATGTCCAGGCCAATGTCGATCTCATCCGCGGCGATGGTCGTGACGGTCTTGAACGGCACGAAGCCGAGCAGGTTGATGTCCAGGTTCAAGTCCGCCGACAGGCCGTAGATTTTCGCCGAGACGTAGATGCCGCCGTCCAACACTTCCATGTCGATAAGCGGGTAGCCGCCGTTCTTCAGCGGATCGCCGAGCTTCACGTTGCCAATCGACGGCGTGACGGTCGTGCCCAGCACATTGATGACGCCCAAGCTCACGCCGCCGCCGAGTAGGCTGTTCAGGTCGAGTTTGCCCAACACAATCTCGAGCACCGACACGATGTCCTTCGGGGTCGTGTGGTTGTGCGTGCCGTTGTCCAGGATGTTCTGCGAGAGCCAAATGCCGATCGCGTCGTTGATTTCACTGTCCTTGGGCGTGTTGAAGTCCGAGAGGAACCACTGGGTCGAGTAGTAGTACGTCTGCACGCCCTGCGAGATGTTGTCCCACTGGTCGTGCGCTTCCCACTCGATCGGGTTCATGCCCCACACGCTCGGAATATCGAAGGTGAACGAGCCGTCGGCCGCGATCGTGACTTCCTGACCGCCGATGGTGAACGACTTGACCGCGCTGGTGACGTCGATGACGGTGCCCTTCACGTGCACGATCGGGTCGCCGTTGAGCGTTGCGCCGCGCGCGGGCTCGGTGATGAGGACGAGCGGACCGACGGAATCGCACGTCAGCGTCGTTTCAGCCGACAAACTCGGGTAGTCAACGCTCGTGCCCACGAAGTGGTAGTGGCCGTCGGTGTTGAACGAGTAGCTCTTGCCGCCCGCGTTGACCGTCACGCCTTCGGGCGGATCGACCGCGCAGGGCTGCTGCAACGGCATTTCCGGCACGTCGTTGCCGAACTTGTCCTTACCGAGGCCGAACATCTTGATCGTGTCGTCGATCTTGTAGAACGGCATATTCGGCTTGGGCCACAGCGTCATCGAGACGGGCTTGCCGGGCGTTACCGTCACCGTGCCGGGCGTGGCGTTTTCCTTCGTGACGTTCGCCATCATGCACTGGATGTCGTACTTGCCCGAAACCGTCGAGGTCAGGCCGCCGCTGGTGGACGTCAGCGCCTTCGGATACATCAAGGTCGCGCCGGAAGCGTCGACCGTGTTGCCCCACTGGTCGACTGCGGCGCAGGTCACCTGCGTGCTGCCCGCGCCGGCTTCAAACGTGGCCGGGGTCACCGTCGCCGTCGTCTTGTAGGCAGCGCCAGCCGTAATGACGAGCGGCGCGCCGTCGCTCACCGCGTCGGGCGACGATTCAAGGGCGCACTTCACGGTCACCGTGCCGGCGAGCCAGCCTGTGACGGAGAGGTCGGTGATCGTGCCTGCGTTTGGCGGGTCGAGCGCGAGCGACCAAGCGATGCCGTCCTTGCCGACGTCATTGCCGTACGCGTCCTTGCCGGAGCAAGCCGCGCTGGCGACGTCACCGGCGTGAATGGTCTGCGGGTTGATCGTCGTCGTGAGCGTTGCGGCGGGGCCCGCGCTGACGGACAGGATCGCCGACTTGTCCTTGGGGTTCGCCGCGCGTTCGGGCAGCGTGCACTGCACCTGGTACGAGCCGACCAACGTTCCCGTCAGGTTCGCCTTGTCGATCGTCACACCTTTGGTCGGCGTCACCGTGTAGGTCGGCTGCGGAATCTTCACTTCCCCCGGCTGACCGATGCACTGAACCGTCACGACCGTACCCGCGATCACGTGGCCTTCCGACAGTTGCGTGTCGACCGACTCGATGGAAGCGAGCTGACCCGGCTGCAGACCCACTGTGAGGCCGAGGTCCTCCGGAGTCGCGTTGGCCTGCGAATCGCCGCAGCCCGTCGTCAGCACGCCGAGCGTTGCGAGGGTCAAAGTGGCCAGAGCGAAGGGGCGAGTAGCAGCGAACAAGCGTGAGGCGAGGTACATGTTGCACTCCTTGCGCGGTGGCGCGAGCCCGGCTCGTTCAGCCTTCGGCCCATGGAAACCCACGTAGAACCGAGAAATTCCACGGTCAGCCGACCGGGCGCGCGAATCTTACCAGATTCGTCAAGCCAGTGCGAGTTTGATGTTCGTGTCACGTTCTTGTGGCGCAAAATGCCCGTGCCGCTTGCGTTTATGGATTGGCGACCGGCACTTCTGTCGCTACACTCCGTGCTCCCGTCCCGGTGGACGCCGCGAAACGCCATGCACGTCATCGAAACCCGTGTCTATCAAGGTCCTAATCTTTACGCGCACTTCCCGGTGATGCGGTGGACGGTCCGGCTTGGCCCGTTGGAGGACAAGCCGTCTGCCGAGATTCCGGGGTTCGTCGATGCCCTTTTGGAACACGTGCCGACGCTCTGGGAGCACACGTGCAGTCCCGGTGTGCGCGGCGGTTTTGTGCAGCGTTTGAATCAGGAAGGCGGCACGTGGATGGGGCACGTGCTCGAACACGTCGCGATCGAACTGCAGAACTTGGCCGGCGCGCGCGTGAGCTTTGGCAAGACGCGTGGCTCCGGGCACCACGGTGAGTACCACGTCGTTTTTGAGTATGAAGAAGCGCGTGTGGCGCAGGCAGCGGCGGAGCTCGCCATGAAGCTGCTGCACCATCTCGTGCCCGCGGAACTGGTTCCCGACGCTGAGCGCGATCCCGATTTTCACTTCCAGACAGAGTTGGACGATCTCATTCGTCAGGCACAGCGCCGCGCTCTGGGGCCATCCACGGGCAGCCTGGTGCGCGCCGCGGAAGCGCGTGGCATCCCGTGGATTCGCTTGAACGACCACTCGCTGGTGCAGTTTGGCCACGGCAAGTTGCAAAAGCGCATCCAAGCGACGGTGACGAGCGAAACCCGGCACATCGCTGTGGAGATCGCCAGCGACAAGCAGGAAACCAACAAGATCCTCGCCGACCTGGGACTCCCGGTGCCGCGTCAGGAGATGGTCTATTCGGTAGAGGAAGCGGTCAAAGCGGCGCGTTCGATTCGCTATCCGGTGGTGGTCAAGCCGTTGAACGCGAACCACGGCCGCGGCGTGTCGATCAACCTGACTTCACCCGAACAGGTGGCGACGGCGTTTGAGAAGGCGCAAGAACACAGCCGCGCCGTGTTGGTCGAGACATTTGTCGCAGGCTTTGATCATAGAATGCTGGTGATCAACGGAGAATTGGTCGCAGTGGCCAAGCGGGTTCCCGGCCACGTGGTCGGCGACGGCTCGCACACGATCGCGGAGCTGGTCGACATCGTGAACAGCGATCCGCGGCGCGGCATCGGCCACGAAAAAGTGCTGACCCGGCTCGCGTTTGACCACCAAGCCGAGAGGCTCATGGAGCAGGCGGGCGTGACGCGCGAGTCGGTCTTGCCTGCGGGTGAAATCCTGTATTTGCGGTCGACCGGTAACCTGTCGACGGGCGGCACGGCGATCGATCTGACCGATCAAGTGCACCCGGACAACGCGGAAATGGCGGTTCGCGTGGCCGGCGCAATCGGTCTGGACGTGATCGGTGTAGACTTTTTGACTCAGGACATGACGCGCAGCTATCGCGAAGTCGGCGGCGCGATCTGTGAGGTCAACGCTGCGCCTGGCTTCCGCATGCACGTGGCGCCGAGCGAAGGCAAACCGCGCGACGTGGCCGGCAAAGTGATCGACATGCTGTTCCCGCCTGGGACGCCGTCGCGCATTCCGATCGCCGCGATTACCGGCACGAACGGCAAGACGACGACGAGCCGCATGCTCGCGCACATCTTCAAGTTGCGCAGTGAAATCGTGGGTTTGACGACGACGGACGGCGTGTACATCGACGGCCAGCGCACCGTGGAAGGCGACATGACGGGGCCGATGAGCGCGCAGATGGTGCTGCGTGATCCGAAGGTCACGGTCGCCGTGCTGGAAACGGCGCGCGGCGGCATGTTGCGGTCCGGCTTGGGCTACCGCTGGCCGGACGTGGCGTGCTGTCTGAACGTGAGCGCGGACCATCTGGGACTCGGCGGCGTCGACACGCTCGATCAGTTGGCCGCGGTGAAGCGGATTCCGATCGAAGTGGCGCGTGAAGCCGTTGTGCTGAACGCGGACGATGAACTCTGCCTGGCCATGGCGGATCACAGCCAAGCGAAGCACGTCTGGTACGTCACGACGAATCCGAACCACGCGCTGGTCCGCGAGCACATTCGCGCGGGCGGCAAAGCGGTGGCGCTGGAAGCGGGCGTAAACGGCCAGATGATTGCGCTTTACGATCGCGGCCAGCACCTGCCGCTGCTGTGGACGCATTTGATTCCGGCGACGCTGGAAGGCAAGGCGATCCACAACGTGCAGAACGCGATGTTCGCCGCCGCGATGGCCTACGCGATGCACGTGAAGTTGGATGACATTCGCCACGGCTTGCGGACGTTTGACTCGACGTTCTTCCAGTCGCCCGGACGCATGAACGTCTACGACGCGCTCGGCTTCAAGGTGCTGCTGGATTACGGTCACAATCCGGCGGCGGTCAAGGCGATGTGCACGCTGGTCGACAATCTGGTGGCGGGCGGCGTGCTCGCAACGGGCGGCAAGCGCGTGTGTGTTCTGGCGGCACCCGGTGACCGACGCGATGAAGATATTTTGGAAGTCGCTCGCATCGCGGCGCATTCGTTTGACGAGATCATCTTGCGTCGCGACGACAACCCGCGCGGGCGAGGTGACCGTGAAGTGCCCGAGCTCCTGCAAAAAGGCCTCATCGCCAGCGGTTTCCCGGCGGACAAGCTGACCATCATCACGCACGAAGTGGACGCGCTGCAGGACGCGCTGGACCGCTGCAAGCCCGGCGACTTGCTGTTGGTGTTCTGTGACAAGGTGACGCGTTCGTGGAAGCAAATCATCTACCACCATCAGCAGCAGGGTGGGCGACCGCCGGTGGAGGACGAGACGCCTCAGGCCGTGGCCCAGCAGCCGCAGGAAGATGAAACGCCGCTGAGTACGTCCGGGCTTGTGCGCGATGCGCGTGGCGTGCGGCTGGCGCGTCCTGAAGAGGCGGATTGATGAAGGCGAGCAATGCACGGCGCTTGACTGGACCTAGCTGGTGGCTGGATGCGGCGGGCGCGGCGGTGGAAGTTGCTTTTGCCGCCGATGACGACCCGGACTGGCTCTTCGCTGATTGGTCTCGGCAGATCTTCGATATTGCTAAGCTTTTGGTTTGGCCGTCGCCGCAATTTGGTCAAACCCGCGGATCGGGTGTCGCAACCTGGGCGTTCACCGCACCGCTCGATCAGCTTGGTACGGCAGCGGAATTGGCGGAACAAGCATGCAGTGAGGCCGCGTGGGCTTTGGTCGCCCCTGCCGAGGCGAATCCGCGCGCGATGGCCTGGATCGCGGCGGCGGAAGCCCACAATCTGCCGTGGCTTTGGGATGAAGACGCGCTGACTTTGGGCCTCGGCGCACACAGCCAGACTTGGCCGCTCGCCGAAGTGAATGAAACGCTGCCCGATTTGCACGGCCTCGCGACGATTCCGCACGTGCTGATTACGGGAACCAACGGCAAGACGACAACAGCGCGCATGATCGCGCGAATCCTGCGCCATCACGGGCTTTTTGCGGGCAACACGTCGACCGATGGGTTGATGCTCGACGGTCAATTGGTCACACCAGGCGATTGGACGGGACCGGGCGGTGCGCGCCAAGTGCTGCGGAATACCCGCGTGCAAGCGGCGGCGCTCGAGACGGCGCGCGGTGGGCTTCTGCGGCGCGGATTGGCGTCGCACTGGGCTGACGCTGCGGTTGTGACCAACGTCAGCGATGACCATTTGGACCCGCAGGTTCCGTCTGAAGCAGCGATGGCCGACGCGAAGCTCGCGATTCGGCGGGGAATTCGTGCCGGAGGCCTGCTGATTCTGAACGCCGATTGCGCGCCCTTGGTCGCCGCCGCGCAACGCCTGCGGTTGCCCGATGGCGCCTACGCGCTGGCGTGGTTTGGCGCATCGCGGGCGAGCGCGACCGCGCTATCGGGGGCGCTCCACGCGTGGTCGGAAGACTCCGCACTCGTCTTGCGCGACGCGAACGGCGACCACCGCTTCGCGGAACTGGCCGCGGTGCCTTCTACTTTTGACGGACATGCGCCGCACAACGTCGCCAATGCCTTGGCGTCTGCTCTGGCAGCTCGCGCGATGGCCGTTCCGCTGCCGACCATCGCTGGCGGGCTGCGCGCATTTGGCTCGACGATCGCCGACAATCCCGGTCGCGCCAATGTGATGCACCTGAACGGCGCGACGATCCTGATCGATTTTGCCCATAATCCCGATGGTGTGCGCCAAGTTGCCGCGCTGGTCGATGCGTGGCCATCGGTGTCGCGAACGCTGCTCGTGGGGCAGGCGGGCGATCGCACGGACGACCTGATGCACGCGTTGGTCGTCGCGTCGTTGGCGTTTCGTCCGGACCGCGTTGTGCTGAAAGACACGGATCACTACCTGCGCGGTCGGCAAAAGCACGAGATCCCCGAAGTGCTGCTGCGGTTTTACCTGCGCGAAGGGGTTCCCGCGGACGCGATGTCCATCACGCACGATGAGGCGTCGGGCATCGACGCGGCGCTGCAGGACGCGCTGCCCGGACACTTGCTGATTCTGCTGATTCACGACGATTTTCCCGCGGCGGTCGCGCAACTGCGCGCGGCGGGGGCGGTGGAACCGTGAACGTGGATGCGTTGCCGGAGCTCGAAGCGCGCTGGTCCGCCGCATTCGCTGCGGGGCAGGAAGCGGTGGGCGAACCCGGCGTCCTGGCCTGCACGTACGTGCTGCGCGGGGCCATGCGGACGGCCGATCGCCGCTGGCGTCAGGGCGTCCGAACGCCCGTTTTGCCCGTTTCCATTGACGATTTTGCCGTCAGGACGCTCGCCGAACGCCACGTCTATCGGGTTGAATCGCAGGTCGCCGAGTGCTTGGTTGCCTGGGCGCACCGCAACCGTCGCCTATTTCTACGCTTTGACATCCCGACGCCTGCTGAGCTTTTGGTCTACCAAGCGCGCGGCGAGCGCATCGTCTCGCTGTTGCCCGAAGGCGTGCCGACGGGACTCGAAGCGAGCAACTTCGAGTTTGCGCTGCACGATCTCTGTCATGCCGAGAAGTTCTTTGCGCCCGAACACTTCCACGGTCAGGTCGGCTTCTTCGCCACGGTCGAGTCAATGCTGCGCGGTGCCGCGTGGGCCCAACTGACGCGCGATTTTGACGCTGCTTGGCCAGCCGAAGTGGACCACGTCGTGGCCGACATGAACGGCTCACCGCTCTTTCTTTTTGCCGCGTTGCGGCGCAAGGTCATGAACGCCGCGTTGCGGGTTGGTCAGGATCAGTTCGCAGCACGGGCGGGGTTGTGTGAGGTATTGAACCTCCCGCCGAACGTGGCGCGGTCCGGAGAACAGTTTTCCGTGCATCCCGACGTCGATCCGGTTGAAATCCGCTACCACGCCGACATGCTGCAAGGGCATTTTGAGGCACTTGGGCAGCAGATCATGGCCACGCAGCTCGGCGCGGAACCGCAGTGAAGGAGTTTTCATGACTACACCCCGCAAAATCGTCGTAACCGGCGCTTCGACAGGCTTTGGGCGCTGCATCGCAGAAGCCGCGCTCGCCCAGGGGTGGTCCGTGCTGGGCACCGTTCGCAAGGACACCGACGCCGCCGACTTGCGCGCCAAGGGCATTGCCGTCGCGCAGTTTGACCTCGCGGTGCCCGAATCGATCGGCCCTGGCTGCGCGCAAATTCTCGCGTGGTGCGAGGGCAATCTGGACGCGCTGGTCAACAACGCCGGCTCGACTTGGCCCGGTCCCATCGAGCTCGTGACGATGGCTGATCTGCGTGTGCAGTTTGAAGTGAACACTTTTGGCCACATCGACGTGACGCAGCGCCTGCTTCCGGCGATCCGCGCAGGGCATGGCCATGTGCTCTTCATCTCGTCGGACTCGACCACGTTGACGCCGCCGATCGTCGGCACCTACGCGGCGTCCAAGCGCGCCATCGAGGCGCTCGCCGAGTCGCTGGCTCAGGAAACGGCGGGGCAGGGCATTCACGTGTCGATCGTCGCGCCCGGACCGTATCAGACCGCGATTTGGGGGACCTCGATTCCCCGCGGCGAGGCGTACCTGGAAACCGCCGATCCGCGGCTGCAGCTTTACCGCACGCTGGCCGAACAGTTGGGCAGAGCGTCCACCAACCGCCCGCTGGGCGATCCGATGGACCTCGCGCAGGTCGTGCTGAAGCAGTTGAACGACCCGAATCCACCGCTGCGCACGGTGGCGCCGTTTCAGTCGCGGCTGGTCAGCTGGGTGCGTGCGCTCATCGGCCCGCGGCGCTTCCACAAGCTGCTGCGTTTTGTCATCGCCAAGCAAGGTGCAGCGAGCTAGACATCCCTGCGTTGACTCGGAGCCAAATATCTTGTGTCGCCGCGAGTCGGCCCGCAGGGACGCGAGCTTGGCGACCCAGCTAGCAGCCTAAACATGCCCACCCGGCGTCCAGCATTTGATCTCCAGTCTTGGCAGGCATGTTTAGTTCGCCTCTGCACGGCAGCGGTTGCGCAAGTCGCTGTTGTTGATCGACTCGCAGGCGCTTTTGTTGTGCCCCGCGACGCCGCGGCAGTAGTTGCGCTTGTCGCTGTCGCCGATCGATTCGCACGGGCTCTTGTCGTGACGCGAAACGGCGCGGCAGTGGTTGCGCGCGTCGCTGTCCGAGATCGACTCGCAGTTGCCTGAGCTGCTGGAGCCGCCCGCGACGCCGCGGCACTGGTTGCGCAGGTTGCTGTCGCCAATCGACTCACAGTGTGACTTCTCGCCGCTCGCCTCGGCACGACAGTAGTTGCGTTTGTCGCTGTTGCTGATCGATTCGCAAGGGCTCTTGTCGTGCTTGGCCACAGCGCGGCAATGGTTGCGCGCGTCGCTGTCAGAGATCGACTCGCAATTGCTGGCGTTCGCCGCCGCGTTCACGGTCCACAAAGTCATCGCCACCACAGTCCACTTCCACATGCTGCCCTCCATTGCCCCGTTTCCGGCCCGGCGCACGTTACGCCACGGCGCGCACGACTTCCAGCCACGCTTGCAGCCACAGTCTGCCTGCACCGCAGCCATCATTCCAGCCCATTTCCGGATGAAATTGGCTCGCGAGGATGGGCCGCCGACGGTGCGCGATCGCCTCCACCGGAGTCACGGCGCTGTGTCCCAAGGTGACAAACGCGCTTGGCGTCGCTGCGACTTGTTCGACGTGGCTCTCAAAGCACCGCCCCCCGGATTCTGGCCAACGCAGCAGCGCGCGCCGGGCGGCGTCGGGCAGCCACGAGGGCAACGCGCTTACGTCCAGCGCCACGGGCAGCGGACCGCGCACCTTACGCAGTCCGTCGTAACTCGCGCCGAGATCTTCGCCAAACGTCGTTTCCAGCTTGCCGCCCCAAGCAAGCGCCAGCGCCTGCATGCCACCGCAAACGCCCAGCACCGGACCTGGAAACACTTCAACGAGCGCCCGCAACCATGGGAGAAACGCGCGGTCGTAGGCGGCAAACGGTGTGCCTTGGGGACCGAGCACCAGCGCGGTCGTCCGGGCGAGCAAGGCGGGATCGCGGCGAATTTCCGCGAAATGCACAAGCGTCACTTCAGCTTTGGGCAACAGAATCTCAAGCGCTTCGGCAATGCGCTCGCAACCACCCCGTTCGCCGGCTTGCAAGTTCAGATTGCAGATCAAGATCTTGACCATCGCTCAGCCATCTCTGCGCTTGGGAATGGGCTCGCCCGGCAGCAGCCCGTCGGGTAGGCAGACACCGGGCGCATTCCACCAAGATTCAAGCAGATGTGCAATCGTTCCGGGCTGTTCATGGTGCAGGTTGTGTCCAGCGCCCATCAACACGCCCGCGTGGAGCCGCGGCACCACGGCGTGACGCGTTGGCAGATCCGGCGGCAGCCATTCACTGTGTTCCGCGTAGACAGAAAGCACCGGCATCGGCAGGTTCGCCCACAAGCGCAGCGCTTCATCGAGGCGAAATGGCCGCGCCGAGGGCGTGCGGTGCAGCGGATCGTGCCGCCACGCCAGACCGCCGGGAACGCGCTCGGTGTTGGTCTGCGCCAGTCGCAGCGCCATGTCCGCCGGCAGCCGATGATTGGCTTTTTGCAGCCGCGCAGCAGCGTCCTCCAGCGTTGCCATCGCGCGCCGGTTCGCCTTCCGGTCGTTCGCATCGCCGACCAATCCGGGCTGCAGTTGTGCGTCCAGCCAGGCCTCCAGCCGCGAAGGCCACGCCTCGACCGGGTTCTCCAGCGGGCCCATGCCGTCCAGCAGGGCGAGGCTTTGGACGCGCCCCGGCCGGACTGCCAGGAGCGCAGTCGTGATCATGCCGCCCATCGAGTGGCCCACGACGTGATCGGGCGCGTAATGGCACAGGAGTCCGTCCAAATCGTGCCAAAAATCGGCGAAGTGGTAGAAGCCGCCGGAACCGACCCACGCCGATTCGCCGTGCCCGCGCGCGTCGGGCGCAATCACGTGCCAGCGGTCACACACGCGCTCGGCGATTGCCGCAAAGCTTTTGCCGTGGTCCAAAAAACCGTGGTGAAAAAGGACCTTGGGCAGCGCAGGATCGCCCCAACGGTGGACAGCCAGCGGCAAACCGCGTACGGAGTGAAAATCAGTCTGGATGGGCGACACAGTGCTCCTTCGCGGCTGCCGCTTGCGAGCATGGGCGGCGCGAGGCGGAAGTGTCAAATGCCCTTGCACCGGCGCGTGGAACGGCCTACGGTGCAGCGTTCTCGACAGCAGGCAACCGATGACGCAACTCCCGTTCCCGGACATGATGACGCCCCACGGCTTGATGCCGAGTGATCCGGTCTTGACCGCGCCGAGTCGGCAAGTGCTGAAATGGATTGGTAATAAGCACAAAGTCGCGGCCGCTATCGCCGCGTCCTTTCCGACCGATTTCCGCCGCTACTACGAGCCGTTCATCGGTTCGGCCGCCGTTCTGGGCACGCTGGCACCGCGCGATGCAGTGGCCTCGGACGTGCTCGCGCCGCTCGTCGCGATTTGGCAGCGTGTGCAAGCCGATCCGCAGGCTGTGTACGCCGCGTATGAAGCGCGCTTTCAAGCGTTCACGACGCAAGACCGCAAGGTCGTTTACCGCGCCATTTTGGACCGCTACAACGCGACGGGCGACCCGGACGATCTGCTTTTTGTCGCGCGGACGTGTTACGGCGGCGTGATTCGTTTTGACCGCAAAGGCACGATGAACACGCCCTGCGGTGTGCACGCAGCGCTTCCGCTCAAGAAGTTCGCGGAGGCTCTGGCCCAATGGCAGCCGAGGCTGGCGGGAACGCGCTTTGTTGTCGGCGATTTTGAGACGCAGATCGACGACGCGGGACCGGGAGACCTGGTCTACTGCGACCCGCCGTATCAGGACTGCGGCAAGAATCTCTACGGCGCGCAGACGTTCAGCCTGCAGCGGCTTTTTGCGGCGATCGACCGTGCGCGCGGCCGCGGCGTCCGCGTGGCGCTGAGTCTGGATGGCTCCAAGCGATCAGGCGATCGGCTGTGCAACGTGTTGATTCCACAAGGGCTCTTTGCGCAGGATCGCGAGGTCAAGCTCGGCCGTTCGATGTTGCGGCGGTTCCAAATGGCCGGACAGACGCTGGAATCGGAGCAGGTTGCCGACCGGCTCTTGACGACGTGGTAGTCGGAACCCGCGCAATCAGCCTTCCAGCACGACGCGATCACCCTCAAATGTCTGCACTGCGGTGCGGAAATCGTCGGGAATGCGCACAGGGCGGAACTCGCCATCCAGCCACGCCAGCGTCAGCGCGCCGGTCGCCACGACCTTGGGCGTCCGCTTGTTCACCATCAGAAAATGGAACGTGTAGCTCGTCGCGCCCACGCGTGCCAGCCGCACGTTCACGACCAGGATGTCATTGTAGTGGGCCGGCGCGTGGAAATTGAGGTGCGCGGCGACGACGGCACCCGGAATCAGGTCGCGCACCGGACCGCCGTGCTTTTGCAGTCCGAGATGGTTCAGGTAGTCCATCCGCCCGACGTCCATGTACACGGAAAAACTGCCAAAATAGACGATTCCGACGGCGTCTGTCTCCGACAACCGCACGCGAATCTCCGTGCTGAACGGGTAAGCGTTGCGGTCGTGCGTGATGTCGGCGAGTTGCATGGGTGCCCCGCTCCTGACCGGGGGCCAAGAGTCTAAACGAGACGCCAAAGGCTGGCGAGCAATTCTTCCCACCCGCGGCAGTCGACGTCAGTCCTGACCGTGCTATCCTGCCGCTCCCATGTCATCACCCCAGCCTACCGCAAAAAAAGTCCTCCCCATCGTCTTTCTGACCATCTTGCTCGATTTGCTCGGGTTCGGACTCGTGATTCCCATCGCGCCGTTCTACGCCCAGCACTTTGGCGCATCGCCGACGGTCATTACGCTTTTGGGTGCGACGTATTCGCTGATGCAACTCATTTTCATGCCGATGTGGGGGCGCCTGTCGGATCGCATCGGGCGTCGTCCGGTCATCCTGATGAGCGTGGCTGTCTCGTGCGTCGGCTACCTGTGGTTTGGTCTGGCCACACAGCTGTGGATGCTCTTTGCGGCGCGCCTGCTGGCCGGCTTTGGCAACGCGAACATCGGTGCCGCACAAGCCGTCATCGCCGACACAACGGCGCCTTCTGAGCGGGCCCGCGGCATGGGCATGATTGGCGCGGCGTTTGGCATTGGCTTTGTCCTTGGCCCCGTTTTCGGCGGAATTTTGGGCAAAATCGACCTTGCGCTGCCATCCTACGTGGCCGCGGGGCTCGGACTCGTGAACCTCATCCTCGCGTTCATTCGCCTGCCGGAAACCCGCGATCCGGAGCACATTGAGAGGCGCAAGGCGCTTCCGCCGGGTGCGCTGGGCATGCTGCTCAAGAAGCCGTCGGTCGTACGCTTGCTGCTCGTGACCTTCACAGTCACGACGGGTTTCGCGCTGATGGAGCAGATCTCCGGCCTCTACATCCAGAGCATCTGGGCACCGGTCCCGCCGAATTCGACGGCCGAGCAGATCGATCTCCTCCACAAGCACGCTGCAGTGCTGTCGACCTCGGTGCTGGCTGCCGTCGGTCTGACGATGGTCATCGTTCAAGGTGGGCTGATTGGTCGCTTGGTCAAGCGTTTTGGCGAGGGCGCGCTCCTGCGCTTTGGCACGGCAACCGTGACGATCGGCCTGTTGGGCATGGTCGCGGTGGGCACAATCGGCTGGTATCCCGGCATGTTCATCGCGTCCGTCGTGCTCGCCGCGGGTTCTGCGCTGAATACCCCCTCGGCCACCTCACTGCTTTCGCAACACGCACAGGCGGAACAACAAGGCGGTCTGCTGGGCGTTGGCCAGTCCATGGCCGCCGCGGGTCGCGTTCTGGGGCCATTCGTCGCCGGCGGGCTGTTTGAGCTGAATAGGCCCTTGCCGTTGATGGTGGGCGCCGTGCTGACGGCCATCGCCTTCGTCCTTGCGCTTGGTGTTGGCGCGCCGGTCCTGCCGACCACGCGTGCTGCCGATTGACGATCGCCGCCCGCTAAGCGCATCGTGCGGCCTGCGGTCCTCGTGTCCGGTTGGCTAAGAAAGCGAGCAGTTGACGTGTCTGGGTGGTGCAATGTCCGTTGACCTGAACAGCATGGCGGTTTTTGCCCGCGTCGTGGAGGAGCAGGGCTTCTCATCGGCCGCGCGTCGTTTGGGCTTGTCCAAGTCCGCGGTTTCCAAGCATGTGGCGCAGTTGGAGGACCGCATTGGTGCGCGCCTCCTGCACCGCACGACCCGCCGGTTGCGGCTGACGGACGTTGGTGCCGCGTTTTATGAACGCTGCGCGCGCATCCTTGCCGAAGCCGAGGAAGCCGAACTCGCCGTTTCCCACATGAGTTCTGCGCCCCGCGGCACGTTGCGCGTGAGCGCGCCTGTCAGTTTTGGCAGCCGCTACCTCGCCGCGCCCATCGCTGAATTCGCCAGGCTGTACCCAGAGTTGCGTCTCGAAGTCGTGCTGAACGACCGTCTGGTCGACATGGTCGATGAAGGCTACGACCTCGCCATCCGGATCGGCAAGCTCGCCGACTCCAGCCTGATCGCCAAGCGGTTGTGCCTCATGCCGATGTACCTCGTCGGTGCGGAGGCGTACCTGCAGAAGCACGGCGAGCCCAAGGTGCCCGCGGACTTGGCGCAGCACAACTGCATGGAGTACTCGCTCTCCACCACAGGCGACGTGTACCATTTTCGCGACGGCGATCGGGACCTCAGCGTCAAGATCGAAGGCACGATGCGCGCCAACAACGGCGACATTCTTCTGGAAGGCGTACGCCAGGGCATCGGCCTCGCGTTCATGCCCGCCTACCTCTGCGGCTGCGATATCCGTGCCGGCACCTTGCGCGAGGTGTTGCCAAACTTCCGCTCCTCGCCGGGTGCGATCAGCGCTGTGTACCCGCATAACCGCCATTTGTCTGTGAAAGTCCGCGTGTTCGTGGACTTTTTGGTCGAGCACTTCGCGGAAGTGCCTTGGGGCGCAACCGACTGCGCGGGCATTCACGCGACCGAAACCGCAGCAGCAGACGAGGCCTGATGCCACACGTTCAACTCGGCACGTTCAACTTGCATTACGACATGGTGGGTCGCGCCGGCACGCCCGTCGTGCTCATCATGGGGCTGACCGTGCCGGGGCGCAGTTGGCGCTCGATTTTGCCGTTGCTTCAGTCGGACCACCGCGTCGTCTATTTTGACCACCGTGGCATTGGCGGATCGAGCGCGCCGCGTGGTCCGTATTCCATGGCGCAGATGGCCGCGGACGTCGTCGGGCTGATGGACCATCTGGGCTGGGCGCAAGCGCACATCGTCGGTCTCTCGATGGGCGGCATGGTCGCGCAACACGTCGCGCTCAATGCCCGCAGCCGCGTGCGCAGTCTTACCCTTCTCGCGACTCACGCCGGTGGTTGGCAAGCCCGCCTGCCGCAGCCCAAGGGCGTTTTCCACTTCATCCAGACGCAACTCCTGCGCGACCGACAGGCCAAGATTGCCGCGCTGTCCAATCTGCTTTTTCCCGCAGAATTTCTGCAGTCCAGCGAGCGCAACGCGGTGCGTCAAGGTTTGGAAGAAGATTTTGGCGAGCCGGTGCCCAAAACCGTGCTGCTCTCCCAGTACGCCGCGATTCAGGGGCACTACACCGCGGACAAATTGGCGCGGCTCAAGGGCTTGCCCACGTTGGTCATTCGTCCAGGTCAGGACATTTTGGTCCGGCCAGACGAAAGCGACCGGTTGGCGCGGCTGATTCCGGGCGCGCGTCTGGCGCGGTTTGACCACTGCGGCCACGCCGTGACGCGGCAGGATCCGCAAGGTGTAGGCCGCGAATTGCTGGAGCACTTTGCCGCGGCCGACCGCCAACTCAGACCTGACCCAAACTCCCCGAACCGCTGAATTGCCAACAAAATGGAGAGATGCCGGTTCGCAGGCACAATCGTGTTTGCGAACAACGTCCCGGGCGGAACACCCGCCTGGGCCAACCTTACGGACCGGCATCCATGAA
>CAITYF010000198.1 GCA_903896545.1 uncultured Myxococcales bacterium
CAAGGAGATGCCCCGCTTGCACGACAATTCGCCCTGATCGGCATACCAGGGGCGAGCTGCGTCCGAGTGACGGCGATTTTCCGGGAGCGGGCGGACGCGCGGGCGTGGAGGCGTGGCGCGGGGGAGAATCGATCAGGTCTGGGTTCATTTTCGATCCGGTTGACGCAACAGATGAGAGAAGCGGATACTCGGAGCCTCCTCGAGCCCGCAAGGTCACCCATGCTGCAGTCTTCCGTCTCTTGTCTCGCTCTGCGGCCCACGGAGCGCCGCGGAACTGCCTGTTTTGCGGTATTGGTCATCGCCTTTCTGGCCAGCTGTGGTGGGCCGACCGAAGTTGCCGGTGGCGACGGTGACGTGGGTCCTGACACGCAAGGAAGCGACGCCCAAGTTGCGGACACGAGTGAAATCAATTCGCTGGACATGGTCGCCGATGAAATATCGGGCCAATCGGATACCGCGCCGACCACAGACGCGCTCGCGGACGCCATCGACACCACTGACGCGTCAAGTGACGGCGCATCTCCCGATGTCATTCCGGACGCCGGCCCGGATACCGTTGACGACACCCTCGACGCAACGTCAGACGTCGCGGACGATGTCCCGATCGGGCCAACGACGTGTAAATCGGACAAGGATTGCGCCGCTGCCGGCAAGGTCTGCGACCCGCTGTCCTTGGTTTGCGTCGCCTGTCTTTCTGACGCCGAATGCGCGCCGAGCCAGCATTGCGTTGGTCTTGCCTGCCAGACCTACACGGCCTGCACCAACTCACTGGGCTGCACGAACGCGAAAGGCCCTGATGGCGTGGGCCAGCCCATCTGCGACAAGACGATCGGCGAATGCTCGGCGTGCCTGGCAGCAGCCGACTGCCCTGCCAGCAACGACTGCCTAGCCAAAGCGTGCGTGCCCTACAAAACGTGCCAGAACTCCACCGAGTGCGGTGCGACGCAGGTCTGCGACAAGGTGGCCAACCGCTGCGTCGATTGTCTGGGCAATGCCGACTGCCAGAGCAATGAGCTGTGCCAAGCGGGCACCTGCACGGCGTTCGTCGCGTGCGCCAGCGACAAGCAGTGCACGCCGCTTGGCCTCCTCTGCGACACCGCAAAGGGTAAGTGCGCGCAGTGCCTGACCAACACCGACTGCCCGGACATCTACAACTGCCAGAAAGTGGGCGTCGACGGTACGGGCCAGTGCATCGTGGACGTGTGCGCGCAAGGTCAGGGCAATTGCGCCGGCAATGCCAAGGTGACGTGCAACGTCGTCGGCGACGGCTACGGAAGTCCTCAGGACTGCGGGATTTCGACCACGTGCGTTCCCGCCGGCGGCAAGCCGGTGTGCAGCGCCTGGGTGTGCACACCGGGCACAAACTGCGACGGCGACAAGGTCGTGACCTGCAGCGGTGACGGTCTGACGGTTGAAAAGACTGAGGACTGCGCGGCGGGCGCGGGCAAATGCGTAGCGGGCGCGTGTAAGCCCATCGTGTGCGCCGCCGGCCAGAGCGTCTGCGACGGCAACACGGTCAAGACGTGTGCGCTCGACGGACTTTCCGTGGCGGTAAGCCTACCCTGCGCCGCGACCGAGTACTGCGACGGCGGCGCGTGTAAGGCGCAAGTGTGCACACCCAACCAGCCGCTCTGCGATGGCAATCTGGTCCGGACCTGCAACGCATCAGGCTCTGGTTTCGCGGATGCGGGTAGCGACTGTGGCGCGGAAAAATGCAGCATCGGCGTGTGCAAGCCGATCGTGTGCGCCGCGAGCAGCCAGTTTTGCGACGGCCAGACGGTCAAGACCTGCGCCGCGGATGGTCTGAGCGCGGTGGTAGCTCAAAGTTGCACTTCCAGTGAGTATTGCGACGGCGGCGCGTGCAAGGCACAACTGTGCGGGCCGAGCCAGCCGGTGTGCATTGGCGACTTCCTCAAGGTCTGCAACGCGGTCGGCAGTGGCACCACGTCCGACGCTGGTCAGGACTGCGGCGCCGCGACCGGCAAATGTGTTGCCGGCGCCTGCAAGCCGATCATCTGCACCGCCAGCACCAACTTCTGTGACGGCAACACGGTCAAGACCTGTGCCTCTGACGGCCTGAGTGCAGTCGTGGCACAGAACTGCGGCGCCAGCGATTTCTGCGATGCCGCGCAGTGTAAGCCGCAGGTGTGCGCACCGAACCAGATGCTGTGCGACAGCAACTTCGCCAAGACCTGCAACGCCAACGGCAGTGGGTACGTCGATGCTGGCACCGACTGTGGCAGCGGCGGCGTTTGCGCAACTGGCGTCTGCGTGGCCAAGATCTGCACGCCGGCCAGCCAGTTCTGCGACGGCAGCTTGCTCAAGAACTGTGCACCCGATGGGCTGACCGTGACCAAGTCTGTGCCCTGCGGCGTGGGCAACTACTGCGGCCCGAACAAGTTCGGCGATGCGGCCTGCCTTGCCGATGTGTGCGACCCCAGCCAGCCGACTTGCAGTGGCACAACGGCAACCACCTGCGCAGCGGACGGCAGCGGCTTTGTCGGCGGCGGAGTGGACTGCGCCAAGACGGGCAAGGTCTGCAGCGCCGGCGTCTGTGTGAGTCTCTTGTGCGACCCGAAGAACCCGCTTTACTGCAATGGCCTGGACGCGATGAAGTGCGACGCGACCGGCTTGAGTCCGAGCAAGCTGCAGACGTGCGGCGCGGGATTCTACTGCGGCAGTGGCGCGTGTTCGGCGCAGATTTGTACGCCAGACAGCGCCGGCGTGTGCGCGGAGAACAAGCCGGCGGTTTGCAACGCGGACGGCAGCGGCTACGCGACGATTGGCGCCGATTGCGGGGTGGGCAAGGCCTGCAGCGCGGGTGCGTGTTTGACGCAGGTGTGCGGGAACGGCGTGGTCGAAGTGGACGAGCAATGTGACGCCGGCAGCTTGAATGGCGGCGCTGTCTGTTCCGCAACCTGCACCTGCGTGAACGCGGGTTGCGTGAGCAGTGTCGATGCCGCGTGGTCCAACGTTGTCCTGCTCATGCACATGGACGGCGTCCAGGGGAGCACGACGTTTATCGACGAGAAAGGGCATGTCCCGTCGTCCGTCGGGACCGCCATCATCACGCAGACGCCCGCGCCCAAGTACGGAACGGGATCGATGGAACTCGTCAAAGCAGGCGAGTACGTGACCTTTCCCGCCTCGGATGACTGGAAGCTTGGGACCGGCGATTTCACCATCGAGTCGTGGATCTATCCGCTCGCAACCCTGCCGTCAGGTGGGCCGGGCGGCGCGTACAATGCCATCGTCGTTTCGACTTGGGGTACGCCAAACAATTGGGCGCTAAATTGGGACAACACCGGCACGAACACCGGAAACGGCGAGTTCTGGCTGAACGGTGGCGCCACGTTGACGTTCACCAAGCCGAATACGCTCAGCCAATGGATTCACTTGGCTGCCGTGCGCAAGTCGGGACAGCTCGGCGTCTTCATCAACGGCAATCTCACCGTGGAGGGCTGGCAGGCGGCGGCCGCGAACCTGTCCACCGCGTCGAATCTCTATGTGGGCGTCAACTCAGCCAATCCGAGTTGGCAGCACTTCCCAGGCCATTTGGACGACCTGCGCATCACCAAGGGGATCGCGCGCTACACGGGGAACTTCACGCCGTCGACGGCTGCCTTCGGCGCTCCTGGTTCCGGTAGCGTGTGTACGCCCAATGCCGCCTCGTGCCTGGGCAACCTCGCGGGCACCTGCAACGCCGCAGGCACTGGTCTCGTCAGCGCCACGACCTGCGGTGCTGGCAATTCGTGTTCGTCGGGTGCGTGCCTCCCGCAGATCTGCACGCCAAATGCGACCTACTGCGACGGCAACACCGTGAAACTGTGCGACGCGACTGGACTTGCGCCGACGCTCGTCTCCACGTGCAGCGCCAGTGAGTATTGTGACGCCGCACAGTGCAAGTCTCAGGTCTGTTCACCCAGCGCCTCGGTTTGCGTCGCCAATGCGCCCGCGACCTGCAATGCCAAAGGCAGTGGCTACAGCGTGCTGGGCAGCGACTGTGGCACCGGCAAGACGTGCAGCGCGGGCGTATGTTTCTCGCAAATCTGCACGCCGAACGCACCGTACTGCGACGGCAACGTCGCCAAGCAGTGTGACGCGACGGGCCTCGCACCAACGACCTCGGCGACGTGCAGCGCCAGCCAGTACTGCGACGCGGGTGCATGCAAGGCGCAGGTTTGTACGCCGAATGGACAGGTTTGCGTCGCCAACGCGCCCGCTACGTGCAATGCCAACGGTAGCGGGTACAGCGCGCTGGGGAGCGACTGCGGTGCAGGGAAGACGTGCAGCGGGGGCGCATGCCTGACGCAGGTGTGTGGCAACGGCGTGGTGGAGGGGACGGAGAGTTGCGACGCGGGCCCGCAAAATGGCGGGACAGCGTGCCAAGCGGACTGTGTGTGTCCGCCACTTGGATGCAACCACTCGAGTCTATTTTGCATTGCGGGCACCGGCGCTGCCAATCCGCGGTTGGTCGCCTGCACATCTACACCTGAGTTGGCCGGGTCCTGGACTCCTGTTGCCGTCGGTGCCACAACGGGCGGCGGCGTGATGGCTGGCATTGCAGGCGTGGCGGGTGGCAAGCTGTGGACCTACGACACCAGCGGCAAGTTGTATTCCAGCCCAGACGGGAGCACGTGGACGACGGCAATAACGCAGTTTTCCGGCACGTCCCGTCTGAGCATCACAAGACTGAATTCCACGTTCGTTCTTGCCGCCGTTGGCACCACTACCACATCGCTCTACCACAGCGTCGACGGCCTCACCTTCACAAACGACAAGTCGGTGACGGGCGCTCTGGACGTCGCGGCGGGGCCTGGCTACGTGTTGACCTCCGACGCCAGTCAGCGGTCGGTCGACGGAATGAATTGGCAGGCGAATTCACAACCCCCCAAGGTTTCGGGGGCCTATCCCGGTCTCAATGTGGCGTACAACTCCGCAACCGCGCAGTGGGGTAGCCTCGCTTGGAACAATGGCTCTGCGGGCAGTGGCGTCTTTGCCACGTCTAGCGACGGAACCAGTTGGAGCACGGCATCCGCCGTGGGCGCGAGCGCCCAAACGAACTGGGTGAGCGGGTTGAGCGTAGTTGGCGCGAATTGGCTGTCATGGGGCGACAACCAGGGATACAACGGCCAACTGCGTTGGGGTGGATCGGCGGCCACTTGGTCGACGAAAGATTCAGGTATTTGGAGATTTCCGCCGCCTGCTTATGACTCTGCCTCGCAGCGCGGCCTGATTGCACACCTGCAATGGGGCGGGCCCGTCCCGTCCAATGCAAATGACTACACGCTCTGGGCAAGCGTGCCGACCGGTGCCATGACGAAGTTCACGATGGGCGGCGCGCCATTCTCGACAGCCGCGGATGCCACCGCGTCGCCGTCGTCAATCGTGGGCAGTGCCGTCCTGCCGGGAACGCCAGCGGTATGCACCCCCAACGCTCCCACCTGCCTCGGCGAGCTGGCCGGAACGTGCAACGCGGCGGGAACGGGGCTGGTGAGCGCGACCGACTGCAACGCCACGGGGCAAAAGTGCAGTGCCGGGGCATGTGTGACGGGGCCGCTGTTCGCCATGCGCGCGACGAGCACCGCAGCGCGGATCTCGGTTGCGAACACTGGTTTTGGACTCGGCGGCGGCGCATGGACGTTTGAATACTGGTTTCGAATTCACGGGTTGTTCGTTGGCGGCGCCGGCAATGCGGACCCGACCGCGGGCAAAATGTTTGACATGAACGAGACGTACGCGGCCTACGCGATTCGGCCAACTTTGTCCGGTCGGAGCATTCAAGCCGCCACCTACAACAACACGACCGGCCCAGCCAACATCGGCATTGCGTCCACGCCTTTTGGGGCTGCAGACACGAGCTGGCACCACGCAGCGATCGTCTACGACGGTGCCGGGACAGCCCGCCTGTTCATCGACGGTGTCCTACAGGGCAAGCAGACTGGAGCTGCGCCGACGATTCAGGCGAACTCAGCGATGGCGATCGGCAAGGCGTCCGGCTACGCCAATTACTACGCTGCCCCTGTGTCGCTCGGCGGTATCCGCTACTCCAAGGTGGTCCGCTACTCCGGCGACAGCAGCTTCACGCCGGCGTCCGATTGGGTCGTGGATGCGAACACGATTGCGCAATTTCTGACGAAACAGGGATTGGGTGCGACGCTGGTGGACGAGGCGGGCGGCGACAACACGGGAATCATCGATACCGGATGGGTCGTGGAGACGCCCTAGTCCAACGCGAGAGCTTGCCAGGTTCGCCACTGCGCGGTCCGGATTGTGCGCGGTGGAAGAGCGATCGGGCATCTGCACAGGACCGCGGGCTGCCGAGCCAATTCGTTGCGCGGAGCGAAGTGCATCCACTTCAATCTCAGCAATCACAGCCAACTCGGCCACTTCTGGCGTGACCGGATGCTCGCCCACTATCAACAGCCGTTCAAGGGACTGCAGACGCTCCGTCTGCCGCCCGCCGCTTGGACGCCGCGTGGTCCGAACCGCGTGCCCGCGTCGGCGGACATCTTGACGAGCTCCTGCCAGCTTGACGGGGTCGTTGGACCGGTCAAACTTGCCTTCGGGCGGTGCTCCGGACGGTCCGGTGCTGCCCGGCCGCTGAATGCGGTCGGCACGTTCGGCGGGTGGACATGCTCGGAACGCCTTCTACCGGGCCAACGAGTGCCCAACGCCCCAGACGGCTCGTCCACGGCTTCCGTTCGCGGCTCGGACGACGCGACTGGGTCCACTTTGTCGTGGTTTTGACGCTGACCGTCGTCGCCGGATGCGGCAGCGCCGGCGCGAACGTACCTCTCCCGCAGGGGCCGAACGTTTCAAGTCTCGTCACGATGTCTGACCGCGAGGTCGACTGGGCGGACCTCGGCCGTCTCGCCGTGTCGCTGCACCTAGAACGTGGCGAGCAGCATCTGCGCAATCACCTGTCCGCGATCCGG
Source organism: uncultured Myxococcales bacterium (assembly GCA_903896545.1). Classification (GTDB taxonomy): domain Bacteria; phylum Myxococcota_A; class UBA9042; order UBA9042; family UBA9042; genus CAIYBN01. Next base: position 6,939 of record CAITYF010000198.1, read on the forward strand.
TTTGCCGCGTTGCCGCGCGACGTCCAGCACGAGCAAGATCAATTGCGACGACGTCAGACTGAGCTGGCCGCGCATGAATTCGACGTTGCCGCACAAGCCGCTCGCGAGCTTGGCGACGTGCCCAGCGAACTGCTCGCGTTGTTCCGGACGGCGCAGACGCACCGTGGCGCGAGCGATTGGCAGCGGCTGTTCACCCGCATGGATGAGGTGAGCGAAGTTTCTGCGAGCAAGCTTTGGGTCGATCGGCTGCGTGCGGATGCCTCGAATGCGCTGGCACACTGGCTGGTGGAGTACGCGCTTGCTTCGGACAAGCTGGATGTGCGGGTCGGGCTGTCGGCGATCGATCGGCGGCGAGGGTGCCTGATTCCCGGCCTGTGTCCCGTGTTCGACGAACTCGTGTGGCTTCGTCGGCCGGTGGCGGTCGCGCTGCGCAATGCGCTGGAGCCGACTGTTGGCGAACCCGGCATTTTGCGACACGCCGAAGCCCTTGTGCAACTGGGTGCCCGCTGGCCTGCAGAACCCGATGCACAGGCCATGCACGCCCAGGGCATCGCAGAGCTGCAGTCTGTGGCAGAGGCGCGGGCTGGGAGATGCGACATCGACCTGTCGGAGCACGGCATGTTTGAGCGGCGGCGGACAGCGCCGGGAGTCGATCGCCGCACGAGCGAGGAGATCGGCGCTACGCTCCAGTCGCTCACCGCGGATCAGGCCGCGAAGAACCACGTGCTGCAGTTGATCGACGACCACGCGCGCTTGTTTGGCGACGGCTCGGCGCCGTGGACCCAGCGCACGGGCTCCCCGGAGTACGCGCAACGCGTGCGTGACGTTCTGGCAAGCCGGGAGTTGCTTCGCGGCGAAGCGGCCAATTTGCAGGCCAGCCGCGAAAAGGAAGAGGTGGCGTACCGGAAGGCGCTGGTTCGCGACGCGCCACGGCTGCGGCGGGCGAGGAAGGCTTGGGCGCACATGGTGGGCAACATCGACGGCGCATTTGAAGATCCGGCGGACGCCATCCTCCGGTCCACGTGGCCCTCCAAAGTGACGGATTGGTTGACTGGCGAAAGCGGCGTCGTGCAGGTTCGGGCCTGCTTGGACGACGAGCGGCGGCGGGCGGACCGGCGTCCACAATCGCCGACGACTCTTGTGTTTTCGCCCGTTGCTGCGATTCCGGCGGTCGCGACGGCTGCGTCGGTGCCGTCGCCCTCGATCCTCGACGTGCACCCGCAGAGCGCAGCGCACTTGACCTTCAGCGTGTGTGATGCCTTCAAGGCGCGCATCGTGGCGGTGGCCACGGCGGTCGAGTCCGCGTCGGCGCCTTCTCTTGGTCGCTGCCTGCAGGCCGCTAATCCGCCCGGACTGCCGGCGCAGGCGACAGAACAAGGGATCGTGCTCGATCTGGAGACGTGGCAGGCGGGCGTCCCCGGACCGCTGGCCGACGCAGCGCTGGCCGATCCTGAAGTCTGGTTGACGCCGCCTCAGGCCTTGGCGGGCCTACCCCAGGACCTGCACCAGCGCTTCGCCGAACTCACACGGCTTGACGACGCGCTGCGGACTGCAGCGCAGCCACCGGGAACGATGCCTGCGGAGCCGAATGCGCATCAGGAAAGTCTGCTCCACGCGCGCGACGGCATTGTCCAGAAGTTGGCAGCGGCGTGTGCGCAGTCCGAGGTGTGCCGAAATCGTCCCGGCCTTGTCGCCAATCTCGCGGTCCGCCAGGTTATGGCCAGCTGGCGAGCAGCGTGGTGGCAACGACTCGCGGCGATCGAACAGCACCGCCGCGGCAAGCTGCTGGAGTTGCCGCCGTCGCCCGTCGTCGCGTTCGCGCTAGCCGGGCTGCCTCTGCGGGCGGCGATCACGCAGGGCGATGCGCTGGACGTCCTGCAGGCTCAGCGAGCGGACCTCGCCTTGCGTCGTCTCGGACAAGGCGCTGAAGAAGCAACGTCGGAGGCGTCGGAGACTGGCGGCGCGATGCCAAACGACAAACGCGCGTGGCAAGTCTGGGCGTCGCAGCTCCGCGCTGGTCACTGATCTACACATCCTGACCCAATTCGCATACCAAACTGAACAGGGTGAGACCCGTCGCATTTCGGATTGGGACTGCGAAGCGTGCACCTTCGGTGGCACGCCGCGGTTTCGGCGGCTGGGACGTTGGAATTCGGTCAGCGTGTAGAGTGCCCGGCGCTGGCAATCGGCGCACCGCTCCCGGCGTTGCCGGTCGCTCCCTCGCCGTTATCGATCTTGAGCACCAAGATGGCGCCCGTCGCGCTCCGGTCAAAGGGCCCACCGGAACCGGCGGCGCCCGTAGCTGACGTCGCTGGCTTGGGTGACGCTTCCGTAGAGTTGACGCGTGAGAGCACGCGCGGAGTGTGGACCAGCAATGGAGGCGGCGCTTCGCACGGCGGACACCCGGTCACGAGGATGGTGTCAACGGTGACTCGTCCCAAGCCAAGATGAAGTCGGCGCGCAAGCGATAGCCAGCGAGTTTCAACTCCTTGACTGCCGCACAGCGCAGGTCAAACTGAACGCCAAGCGCGCAGGGCAAGTCTGGCGCAAGAGAGGGGTGGATGCGATCAGCAACTCTGTTTGGCCAGCCGCTGCCGACCGCCCACCGTCCGAAGCGACTCGTGGGTTTCGTTCTGTTTCTGATCTCGGCGCTTCAGGTTGCGGCCAGCCCGGCGCTGGGTGCAAGTCTGACGCCGGATGTTCAGCTGCTGGTCCAGGTGCGCGATCCTCAAGGCAAGTTTGTCACGCAGCCCGGTCAGCCGGAGCCCACGCCTGTGTATCGTCCGCTGCCCGCAACCGATCCGCGCTACGCCGCGGCGCAGGAAGCGCTGACCAGGCATCCGACCGTCGTGCTGGAGAGGGTTCTCATTGCCGCGGCAAAACGACTGGCGATGTCGACGGCGCGTGGGCCTTGGAAACTGGACGCGTGGCAGCAAGCGGCACACGACCCGATCTACATCTCGGTCGAGGGTGCATGGGCAGAGCGTGGATGGTTTGGCCTCGCGCTCCAGCGCGAAGATGGCGCGATCGAACAACATCCACACGCGCCAATTGTTGAGCTGGCCTACACGCTTGAAGACATCCAGAACGGCGATTGGGCAAAAGGGCTGTCTCACGAACTCGGCCACGCGCTGCTGTTGGCGGCGGCTGGGCCGACTGTCGAGCCGTGGCTGCGTGCGTACCCGTGGGCGTTGCGTCCCCAGTCGGGGGCACACGATGCCCAACGCACGACCGAGAACCTGCAAGCGCTTAACGAAGGCTTGGCTGAACATTTTGAAGCCTTGGCATTTCTAGGCGAGTCGAGTGGGGAGGCGATGGCGAAGTGGCTCAAGCCCGGTGGCGGCGTGATGAACGCGCGCCGCTTCGGGTCGCCACGGACGTTGCGCGTGCAGAACATCATCTGGGGGCGCTACGCGTTTGAGCCGTTGCTGCCTCGTCTGCCTGAGGCGCAATGGGGCGCAAAAGACACCTGGGTCGCGTATCGCGCGGCGCAAGCGCTCGACAACCACCGATTGCGCTCGTGCAACACGCAACTGGAAAATGAAGGACTCGTCGCAACGCTGTTGACTCGGGCGGCGCATCATCCGCAGTTGCGCACGACAGCATTGGCGTCCGCCGATCTTGCGCGTCTGGCGCCGCAGGGCCTCGACGCAAATGCGCAACGCGAATGGCTGGCGAGCATTGGCCCGACCGCTGCGTTCCACCTGCAGTTGGTCCTGGCACTGCACGAGCTGCCCGTCGCGTCCGAGTCCATAGCCGGCGATCTGGGCGTGCGCGAAGTGGTTGAGGCGTGGCTGAGTCGACAGCCTCAAGACCTGGCCGGGCTCGTCGAGGTCGTCGTGAACACGACGCTAGGCGCGACTGTGTCACTGGAGCTCGCGCAAAAGCTCCGCCGCGAACTGGCGCAAGGCGTGGTTTCCGTTCCAGTCGCGGACCCGTCGCGCGAGCACTTTACGGCCATGCAACGGGAACTCGACGCGGTGGTGCAGGGCCTCATCGCAACGAAAGGCAAAGACCTGTTCGCCGCCTGCGGGCGTCCGCTGTGGGTCGACGTCAGCGGGCGCGAGCTGCCGATGGACTTCGGCGACGACCACGCGCCATTGCAGCTTGATCTGAACGCCGCCGAGTTGATGGATCTTCTGCAGATTCCGTCCGTCGACGCGAACCAGGCCCGCGCCCTTCTCGCCGCGCGAGATCGACAAGTCGGATTTCTGTCTCTCGACGCGGTTCTCAGCGCCACGCGTCTCGGCGTCAAGGCCAAAGCTTCCCTGCATCTCCACCCGCTGACGCCGCCGCGCTGACACCGATTGCAACGTTCGCCACCGCGCAGGCGAGGACCTTGCGAGCGACGCCTGTGTACCGCCGGACGCGGTGCGCGGGTTCGTGGACGAGTGCCTTCGCTTGCCGCAGGCGATGGTGCTGTGGGGCCGATGCGCGACAGGATGCGCCGCGTCTGACCCAACGTGCTGGCCGACGCCTCGCACTGCAGGCATCCGTTGACCATGATGGTGTCAAACTCCGCTTGTCTACGTGAGCATCAGGATCGCCAGTCGTCTGCGCCAGTCAGAACCCGGTCGTTGTTCGCCGCAGTTGTCGACGAGCGCCTGAAACCATGAAAATGACGCGATTCTAAGCCACTCCGACCCTTGACGGACGCCGCTGGGCGGCTGAGACTCGCATTCAGACGTACGACTGGACCTCCCGGTGCTGGCGAGGAGATCGAAGTGCCCAGCAAGTTCCGCGCTCGGTCCGCTCGAAATGTCTCAGCCTGGCACCTCAGCCGCTGGCTTCCCTTCGCACTGCTGCTGTTGGTGAGCGCGCCCGCGCTGGTGACGCCGTTCTGCCTCGACGACTGGGTCCACCGCGCGGTTCTGACCGGCGCCTTCTCGTACCCGGGACAGTGGTCGCTCTACACGTTTGCCGACGGCAACCCGGCGCATCTGGCACCGCACATCGTCGCCGGGCCGCTGCCGTGGTTCACGCTGCCTGAGCTGAAGATCGCCTTTCTCCGGCCGTTGTCTACGTTCTTCCTGCACGTTGACGTGTGGGCGTTCGGCGACTCGGCGCCGCTCGCGCACCTGCACTCGATCCTGTGGGCGCTGGCGATGCTGGCGGCGGCGCGGCGGCTGTACGGGGTGCTGTTGCCTCACGCGGCGCTGATGGCCTCGGTGCTGTTCGCGCTCGACGACTCGCATGCGATGGCGATCTTTTGGGTCGCCAACCGCAATGCGCTGCACGCAGGCGCGTTTGGGCTGTGGGGGCTTGTGGCTCACCTCGCGTGGCGGGAGCACGGGCGAACGCGGCATCTGGTGGCGGCGTTCGCTTGCTTCGCGCTGGCGTTGGCGTCGGCCGAGGCGGCGGTCGGCTTACTCGCCTACGTGTTTGCCCGTGAGTTGGTCGCGAAGGATCGTCGGCCGTGGGTAGTGCTGCCGACGGCCGGTCTGCTCGGACTCTACGCCATCGCCTACCGCGTGCTGGGCATGGGCGCGTACGGCTCGGCGAGCTACGTCGACCCCACGCGCGAGCCGCTGGCCTTCCTTGCCGAGGCGCCGCGACGGTTCTGCGCGCTGCTGGGCACCTGGTCGACCGGCATCACTGCGGACAGTTGGCTGACCTTTCCGGACCTGCGATGGGCGCTTGTAGCGCTCGGCGTGGTGGCGCTGCCGGGCTGGTGGTGGCTGTGGAAAAAGAGCGCGTTTGACGCGAAGACCAATGAGACGCTGTCCTGGTTGGGTTTGGGCGCGGTAATGGCGGTGCTGCCGACGCTCGCGACGTGGCCGACCGACCGGCTCTTGCTGCCGTCGTCGTTTGGCGCGTGCGCGGTCGCGGGCGCGGTGCTGGCGCGCGCGTGGGCGGGTAAACGACGGCTGGTTGTCGCCTGGGCGAGCGTGGCGTTTCTGCTACTGCCGCTGGGCACGTGGGTACTCGTGCCGACAGTCTTTCGCGCCTGGGACCGTGGCGTCACCCACGCGATGACCGATGGCGAGCGCGGCTTCGAGCACGAGCGAGTCGTCGTGTTGTCGTCGACCGACTTCGCGCCGGCGATGTACGGCACTGCGGTGGCGGCGTTGCACGGCTTCGCGCGGCCCACGACCTGGCACGTGCTGTCGATGGCGGCGAGCGCGCTGACCGTGACGCGCACCGACGCGACGCACTTCGCCCTTCAGCTGAGTGACGGGCGGATGGTCGACAGCATCTTCGAGGAGAATTTTCGCGGTGAACGCTTCCCGTTCGCGCCGAACGACGCGGTGGCGCTCGAAGGGCTGAACGTCATCGTGACCCGCACCGACGCCGGGCATCCGGTGGCGATTGCCGTGGAGTTACAGCGGCCTGTCGCAGACTTCACGTTCGTTTGGTTTGACGGCGCGCGCTTCGCCCGCGTGGCACTGCCGGAGCCGGGGCACGAGCTGGAACTGCCGCGGGTGCCGATGATGTCAGAGGTCGCCATCGGCGCGCGGCCGGCGGGGAAGGTGACAGCTGTGCTGCGGTAGCGCGCGACGTTTGCGGCTGGAACGGGGACTTCACCGGGCTCGCCCTCGGGCGCCAACGCCAGCAGCGCGGTCGGGAGCGTCTGCACGACTCGGTGGCCTGTCTGGCGATGAAAACGGCTATTTCCAAGAAGTAACGCCGCCTCCAGCGCGTACGGTGTGCGCTGGGGCCCCCGGGTTCTTCTGCGTACACCCGTCGACCACGTTGGTGTCGTCGTCACACCAGAAGCACCCAAACCCCAGCGCCGAGTCAATCCCGGTCTCCCCGCGGCAGGCTGGACTGCGCTCTCCCGCGGAGACAAGTGGTTCTGCGCTGTCCGTTCGGTCCCCCCCGTTGGCTGGACACCGGGCGATTCTGGGCGGCCTTTGCCAGTGGAACACTCGCCAACTCGCTGATCCTGATGACTCCGTCACCCCGCCGTCGACGATCTTCACTCCCGATCTGACTATCGAGACTACTTTTTCCTGTTCACTCCAACGAAGCGCTTATTCACCACCGCAAGAGCCAGAACCGGCGCCTGCCTCCGACTCACCTCGCCGCAATTCCGCAACGCGTCATGCGGCAGTGCTTTCGGCACAGACCACAGCGCAGCTATTGCCGACCTGCGCCAGGTTGATCGCTCGTGATTGGGAAATGACGCCGACACCGTGGGGCGAGTCTGTCGGTGCGCTTGCCCCACAGACGGGGAAGATTCGACTGGGCCCTTTTTTTTGCGCCCATCCCAACGACCCGCGCCGCGTTGCCGCACACGCCGACGTAGGAATACCTAAGGTCAGGCGCTTCATTTCCTCATGGTGCCGCGCGCCAGCGACGCTAGCTTGATCACGTAGCCGTCGGGCGCGGCAAGTAGCACCGGCGCGTCGTGTCTGGCAGCGTGATCTTCCATCACAACAGAACACTTCCGGAAATTTTTCCGAGGCAAGGAGCACAATGAGTTGGACGGCAAAAAATGGTTTTACGGCTGGGCACATCTTTCTGGCGTTGGCTGGTGGCACGGCTCTGGGCGTTGGCATTGGCCTCCTCGTCGCGCCGCAGTCAGGAGCAAAGTCGCGTGCGGACATTTTCGAACGCGCTGCGGCCGCACGAAAGCACGCGTGGCAGCTGGAGCAGGAGGTTGTCAGTGCGTTGGAAGATGGCCGCGATGCTGTGACCCATTCCGTTGTGGATGGCGTGGCCAACGTGAAGCGGCAGTTGCACACGTGAACGCTCAACGTCGGATACTTGTCCGCCAGCGGGAGCCGCAGCGTTGCGGCAGCCTCACAACGCGTCGTGAGCCGCCGATGGCGACGTGGTGGCGCAAAAGCAGCGTAGGGCGGATAGCCCCGGCGCTCCTGCTGTGGTTCCTCGGCGTGCCCGGTGGTGTTGTCCTGCTGCTGTGGTTCTTTCTCTGGCGCGGACCCTAATCACGGCGACCTTTGTCCACCCAGGAGCCCTGTGCGGCAAACCTGTTGCCTTCGCGGACTGGACCGCGAGCGAGCACCACCGGTGGCACGCCCCCGAATGAGAACCGATGGGCTCAAACTCAGATCAGAGCGCAGGGTCGCGGCGTGTTCAATCGCCTTCACCTGCGCGTCCGTTGCTGCCGCCGTCGTCTTGTCAACGGACGTGCGGTTCCTTGCCCCGCTCAAGTGACGACTCGCTGTTTCTCGTGTCGAACTGCTTCAGTTCACGTTTTCTTGGCTGACAACGAATGGAGTTCCCCATGCTCACGCATCGGCCTGTTACGCGCGTTTACGCGTCGCCTCGCGGCAAGTCTTTGCTCTTCTCACACGCCCTGCAGGTGGGCGCCGCTTGCTTCGCCGTGGGCTTATCTGCTTGCAGCGGGAGCGACGCTACCGAGGCGGAGGCCGCTAACGCCACTTCACCAACGGTGACCGCGGAAGGTCCCGCCGACGGCGCGTCGGACGTTGCCCTCAACACGCGTGTGTCGGCCACGTTCAGTGAATCGATGGATCCGTTGACCTTGACGACGACGACTTTTCTGGTGATGAAAGGTGCGACCCCGGTGACCGGCACGGTCGCGCCCGGACCTGATGGCCTGACGGCCACCTTTGTGCCCGGCGCCAATTTTCCGCCCAGCGCTGCGCTGACAGCGCGCATCACGGTCGGTGCCAAGACGCCAGCCGGTCATGCCTTGACGGCAGACTACAGTTGGACTTTCACAACCGGAGTCGCCACCGACAAGTCGCCGCCGGTTGTCAGTTCGACCACGCCGGAAAACGGCGCAACCGCGGTGCCCATCAATGCCAAGATTGCTGTGACGTTCAGCAAACCGATGGACCCGGTGACTGTCACCGCCACGACCTTCAAGCTGAAGCAGGTAGACGTCGCTATCAACGGCACGGTGACCTACGGCGACGCGGGGACGACGGCCTCGTTTGTGCCCAGTAGCGCATTGCCCAGCAACGCGACGCTCACGGCAACGATAGCGACCGGCGCAACGGCCTTGACCGGCAACGCGTTGGTCGCCCCATACACGTGGACGTTTACGACCGGTGCGACCGCGGCGAAAGGTCCAGCCCTCGTGCTGCTTGGCACCGCTGGAAACTTCGTCGTTCTCGCCAAGTCGGGCGTCTCGACGGTGCCCGGCTCACTCATCACCGGTGACGTCGGCGTGAGTCCGGCGGCGGCAACGTACCTGACGGGATTTTCGCTGACTGCCGATGGTACAAATGTCTTTTCCACATCGCCTCAAGTCGTCGGCAAGCTTTTTGCCGCCAACTATGCGGTGCCGACGCCGGCCAACCTCACGACTGCGATTGCAAACATGGCGGCTGCCTACACGGACGCAGCGGGGCGACCTACCCCAGACTTTATGGAACTGGGGACCGGCAACATCGGCGGCGAGACGCTTGCGCCTGGCCTGTACAAGTGGACAAGCTCCATCACCATTCCGACCGATCTGACCCTTGCGGGCGGCGTCAACGACGTGTGGATTTTCCAGTCCACCGGCGACCTCAGCCTCAGCGCGGCGAAGAACGTGATCCTGAGCGGCGGCGCGCAGGCCAAGCACGTCTTCTGGCAGATTGCTGGCCACGCGACCTTCGGCGCGACTTCCCACTTTGAGGGTATCTTGCTCACCAAGACCGACGTCACGTTACAGACCGGCGCGACGATGAACGGCCGGCTGCTGGCGCAAACGCAAGTGGCGCTGCAGAAGGCGACTGTGACGCAGCCGCCGCCTTATACACGCTGACCGAATTCCAACGTCGCGGCCGCCGGCACTGCGGCGTGCCACCCGAGGTGTACGCTTCGCGGTCCGAGTGCGAAATGCAACAGGTCTCACTCTGTCCAGTTTGGTATTCGAATTGTGGCAGGATGTGTAGCTTCGAGACGAGGACTCGCCTTGCCGAGCAGTTTGGCGACGTGCCCGCCGGGCGCTGCACCTCGACGAAGGCCCGCAACGGACGACGTAGCGCCGAGCGAGATGCGTGCCAAGTCCCGAAGTGCAACAGGTTTATGTAGTGATTCATTGACCCTTCGGTACACACCGGTGCACTTTTCGTCTGCCGCGGCCCACGACTACGCGGCACGAGGTGTCACCGTGAATTCCGCCCGATCCCGCGTTCTTGCTCAGGCCAGTATCCTTGTCTTGGCCTTTGCCGCGCGGCCTGCCGCCGCACATTTTGTCCTGCAGGAGCCTGCCTGTTATTCGGAGATGGATTTCCTCGGCAGTCCGCAGAAGTCGGCACCATGTGGACAGGACGATCCCGGACAACCGTTTGTGGCGTCGGGCAAAGTGACTGCGTTCCAGGAAGGGCAGACGATTTCCATCACCATCAACGAAGTGATTCCGCATCCGGGTCACTACCGCGTGTCCATCGCCAAGGATCTGGCTAGCCTGCCGGCAGATCCGGCTGTGACCGCCGGGTCGTCCGCTTGCGGGTCTACCGTGATTCAGAAGAATCCGCAGTTGCCGCTGATTGGGGATGGTCTGCTGCTGCACACTTCGATTCTGAGCGGGCCACAGACGATGAAAGTGCAGCTGCCCGCGGGGTTTACCTGTGACAACTGCGTGCTGCAAGTGACTGAATTCATGTCGAGCCATCCGCTGAACAATCCAGGCGGCTGCTTTTATCACCACTGCGCGAACGTCACGGTGACCGGGACCTCGGCAGCAGATGCCGGTTCAGCCGACACAGGCGCGGCGGATGCCGGAGCGCTCGATGTCAGCGCGGACTTGGATGCGGAAGCCGGAACGGATGCGGTAGACGACACCGCTTCGACTGCGGATGCCGGGCAATCGGTCGACACGACTGAGGTGGCGCTCGATGGATCGGCAGCGGATGCGACCCAGGATTCAGGCGCGCTCGTGGCAGACGCGACCGCCGACGCCGCGACTGTAGGTGGCGGTGGCGCGGCCACTGCGAAGGGGTGCCAAGCGGGGACGTCGTCTGGTGGATCGGGTTGGGCAGCTGCCGCGCTCGTGTTGTGGGCCGCGGCGTGGACACGGCGGCGGCAGGTTCGCGCCCGTGCGGAAGTCCAGTCGGCGAAGTTGTCGTAGCGAACAGGTGGCGTCGAGAACGCAACTGGCCGTTCACGCATCAGACGACCGCTGATCGGGCAGCACAGCAGGCGCAACGCTACTTCAGCGCCGCAGCCCGCGTCTCCGCGCGCTCCCACATGCGGACGTAGCCCTCGGCTGAGCGGAAAAACGGCTCCAGGTCGGCGTCGGACATGCCCAAGTTACGCGCGGTCTGGACGTACTCCGGGAACAAGCCGTAGTGGATCACACCCTCGGTGTCGAAGTCGACCTTGCGACTGCCCAGTTGCGGCGGATCGAAGACGACGTCACCGGCAAATGAAGTAAACGGGTACTTCATGCCGTTCGTCTGCGGCGCCCCACAGTCGGTATTGGCGCCAAAGCGCGGACGCGGTCCACTGGCGAAGCCGTTAAAGTCGAAGACGAAGCCCTGTGCCGGGTAGGCGCCGTTGGCGACCATGCGCTGGATGCGCGCGCGGTACTTGCTCGCCACGTCGGGATTGTCGGCGTCCTGGCAGCGCGGCAAACCGGATACCGAGATGCCGCCCAAGGCGTAGATGTCGCCGCCGTGTTCGCCGCCGTGGGTCTCGGCCGCGGGATAGTCGTACTGGTGCAGCAACTCGAACGCGCGCTTCACGGAACGCTGCGGCAGGTGGTCGACTTCAATGATCATGCCCCGCAGCATCATCTCGTGCATCAAGGTCTCGCCAAGCGGTTGCAAGCCGGCGTTCTGGCAGTATTCGCCCGGCAGCGCTGGCTGCGTGAAGTTGTCCAGATACGGGCTGAGCACATCAATCGGCGCAGTGGCCACGGCGGAGATGTCGATGGGCGGCGGGCTGTCGTAGACGTCGCGCGGCTGGTTCATGCCGCCGTAGTTCACTTTGCCGTGGTCAAAGACGGCGCCGCCGGGGCAGTCCTTGTCGGTGAAGTTGCCGTAGTAGCCGCTATTGGCGATGTTGCCGATCTCGATGAAGCCGCGGTGGCCGTCACCGGGGGAAAAAGCGTTGTCGAACTTGTGGACCGGGAAAATCGCCCGAACGCCGCGACCGTAGTAGTCGTCCAACTTGGCGCGCACCACCGCGTCGGTGCACTTGGGAAAGCCCGGGCGCGCCGTCACATAGCAATCAAAAAGCGTCGAGGTCTCAATGCCGAGGATGACCGCCAGCTTGCCATCGCCGATAACCTTCCGCGCCTCGGCGGGCGACTTGACGACGCGGAACCAGCCCTTGCCCGGCCCACCCGCGTGTGCGTCTACGTAGCGTTCGAGCGCGTAGGTGGCGTCAATGATCTGGTCAACCGCGACCATATCGTTGCAAGAGTGGCGGCTGTGCTGGGTGCCGACGCCATTGGCCAGTTCACACAACACTTCGTTGGTTGTCGCGTGTTGCACCAGCAGCCGCACGCCCGCGCGCCAGGCGCGCTCGATCCCGCGGTAGTACAGCGTCTGGTGGGTGGCGCGGTTCCACGACCGCGGCCAGTCGGTGAACGTGGGATAGCCATCGGTGTGGTGATCAAACTTGCCGGTGTCGCCTGTTGCGAGCAAGGATACAGCGGCGACGGGCGAGATGTTGCCGCCTGCGTAGAACGAGCCGACCATGTCGTGCCGTCCGTCGACGCCGTGGAAGGGCTCGCAGCTGCCCAGGGCGTGCTCGACGCCCAAGGGGTGGAACGGCGCGCCGTGGAAAACGCCGCCGCCGCCAAAGCCGAGGTTCGTAAAGAGGTGCTCGTGCGCGTCGACAATGCCGTACAGGGTGCCGTCGGCGAAGTGAGTCTTCTGCACCTCGCCGTGCGCGTCGATCGTGAGTTCGGGGAACGGCGTGCAGCCTGTGCTCGGGTAGAACGCCACAAGTGCGGCGCTCGCGGCGTCCGTGACCTGCCCAGCGGTGCCGAGGTAGCGCGCGCTCGCGAGGTTCTTCAGCACGAAGCGACCAGCCACTTCTTCGCTCGCCGTGATGCTCCAAATTGCAGGCGAGACGTAGCCATCTTCATTGCGCGTCACGTCGGATTCGAGCTTCTCGACCCGTCCGAGCGTTCCGTCAGCGTTGGCATACAGGTAGCGCGCGGGAACGTCGCGCAGAAGGTACGTGCCCAGATCGGTTGGTTCGAGCGTGAAGCGCGCAGCCGCGGCGACGTCGCGCTCAACAAAGGCGAACCCGTCGCCTGCAGGACTGGCCTGTAACAGTCGGCCAGAGTCCTGTCCCGGAGCGGCAGCGTCGATGACGAAGCAACCACCGGCGAGGCCATACTTGTCAGCGGCAAATCGCGCCGGGCGCGCACCATCATCGGCGCCAACTCCAGCGGTAGACGGTGTGCCGTCGGCGCCGCAAGCGGCAAGCAAGCAGGCGCAAACCGTCAGCGCAATGGTCAAGGCGTTTGCCGGCGCACGGATGTGGTGTTCGGCGACAAGGGGTGAAAACTTCGCACTCATCTTGGTCTGCATCAGCCTCTCCAACGGGTCGTTTGACGGGTCCACTTGGCAGACCCAGTGCCGGGGCGCTGCAATGGCTTTTGCCGTTCCGAGGGCATGGCCCGATTCGGCTGAACCCCGCCGTTTCCCCGTCGCTGCGCGGCGTTGAGCTTGGCATTCCTGCGGGGCTCGTCAAGCGGCTGGAGCGAATGCGCCCTGCTTGACCCGCCGACCTTGGGGGTTCACACTGCCCAACAGGTCGGGGGACCAACGCCCTTGGGGTAAGCGGGTAGTGGGCCGCTTCCCACCAACACGGTTGGTCGCTCGAACAGGGGGTTCGACGATGGCCGCAGTCCTTGCGCTCTATCGCGTCTGGTCCCGCCTCTCGCGGAATACGCGTCGGTGGATTGCTGTGCTGGCCCTTTTCGCCGGAGCCTTCCCCTCCGTGGCGCTCGGTGCCGTCTGCTCGCCGCAGACTCCAAGCGGCACGTGCAGCAACTCGGAAGAAATCTGTCACAACGGGGTTTGCCAGCTCACTGCGTGCGGTCGCCTTGGCACTTGGCTCGATGCTTACGTCGAGCCGTGGTACGTCGCGTTGTATCCGTTCACGTTGGCCGCAGGGCAGGGGATTCCGCAAAGCGCCGGTTACAAGTCGGTTTGCACGAGCTCTGATGCGCGTTTTGGTTACGCCGTTACCGCCGACGGATCCTTGGTGCACTGGGGCTATGAACCGCAAATTGGCAGCATCGGAACCGTCCTCAGTGACCCGAACAACGACGCCGTTCACGACGCGGTTCAGGTCGCTTGCCTGACTAACGCAGTCGCCGTTCTCCACGCCGATGGCACAGTGACGGGCTGGGGGCGCGCCGGTGACCCGAAGTGGGAATCGTACATTGTGGCGTCGCCGCCCGCGGGCATGACCAACGTTGCGGCCTTGGCCGCAGGCGGCATGTCTGGCGCTGCATTGAAGGCCGACGGCACCATTCAGATGTGGGGTTGGGACGAATTCGGGACGTACGGCGTCCTGAATGGGCAGAGTGGCTTCAAGGCCATCGCAGGCGGCTCCAGTAACGGCGGCGGCAACTTCATTGCGATCAAGACCGACGGTAGCGTCGTGTTGGCTGCCAAGGACTTTGACGAAAATGGCAGTCCCGTCGACTTCGCCGCGCCGCCCGCGGGCATGCCAAGTGTGATCGCCGTTGCGATCGGTCGGTCCCAAGCGCTCGCGGTCGGACAGGATGGCGCTGTTTACGCTTGGGGATCGAAAGCAGAAGCGCCGCCCAGCGACCTGAAGCCGGTCAAGCAAGTCGCCGTCTTTAGCGCGACGTACAGCGGTCAGTCCGGGTATTCGCCCCTCACCAGCCTCTTCGCCTTGCAAGTCGATGGCACCGTTCGCGCGTGGGGTGGCATCAACCCGGGTGGTTTGACGAAGGTTGCATCGCTCACGGGCGTGAACACGCTGGAGTCCCACGGCGGCCTCGCGTTGTCTTGCGTGGGGACCTGCGGCGCGATCTCGCCGGCGGGCTGCTGCGATGGCAACAACGTCCACACCTGCAACGCGCTGGGGCAGCCCAGCGTCAGCGCCTGCGCAAACGGATCGTGCGGCTGGGATCCCGGCGCCCAACTCTACAAGTGTTCCACTGACGGCGCGCCCGCGCCCGGCAGTTCCCCGCTCCAGAGCTGCGTCTGTGTGCCCAACTGCACCAACCCAGACGGCTCGGCCAAGCAGTGCGGCGGCGACGGCTGCGGCGGCACGTGTGGCAATGGCACGTGCGACGACGGCGACCCGTGCACCGTGAACGATACCTGTAGTGGCGCCGCTTGCGTGGCAGGTTTGCCGTTCAACTGTGAGGACGGCAACGCGTGTACGCAGGACGCGTGTGCGGTCGCGACGAGCTACGTCACGCAGTCGACGTGCGTGAAAGCACCCGACGGCCAGCTGGCGAAGTTGACCTGCCCCGCGGGCTCGACGATCGCCGCGATTTCCTACGCCAAACACGGCGAGCTCAGCGGCACTTGCCCGGATCCAGGCGCAGGCGCTGGCGCGTGCGTGTCTGCCGACTTGAAGTCGTGGGCGGAGTTGACGTGTCTGGGGCAAAACTCGTGTTCGCTCGACGCTGCGACCATTCCGCCCGTCCTCCTGCCCGTGACGTCTGGTTTGGCTGCCCACTACGACGCCACTGTCGCAGCATCCGTGACAGTCGATGCCAACGGCGTTGTTTCGGCGTGGCTCGACCTGTCCGGCAACAGCCGCGATTTGGCAGTCAGCGGCCAGGCGCCGGTCTATTCCACGTCGCTCATCAACGGCTTTGCGGGCATCAATTTCGACGCCACCGACCGCCGGATGGTGACCGCCGCGTTCCCCATCACCACGAGCGTGACCGTATTCGCCGTCGTGCAGTACCGCTCGCCCGACCCCTTTGGTGCCATCTTCCACCACGGCAGCCGCGACAATGACTGGTCGTTGGAACAGCACGGCGAAAAAAGCGCCGACGTCACGCATTTTCAGTCCGCGAACGACAATGATGGCGATGAACTGTCCCTCGCCAACGGCACCAACTACATTCTCTCTGGCCGTCTCGATGGCGACACGCGCACCTACACGTCCACGACGACCGGCGCGACTCTGGCATCGGCGAGCGGCAGCGGCAACACCGTTTCTCCGGGCGACAAGGTGTTGTACGTCGGCTCGTCCGAAGTCTCCGAGGACTCGCGCGCCTACATCGGCGAGCTGCTCTACTACGACCACGCGCTCTCGGACAGCGACCGCACGGCGGTGCTCGATTGGCTCCGCGCCAAGTGGAAGTTGGACACGCCGACCACCTGCACAGGGGCAACGCAGTCCCTCGGCGTCGTGGCGACTTGCACGCCGACCAACTCCAGCGCGCTTTGTGCGGCGACCGTCAACGAAAATGACTTGTTGACGCTGAGTTGTCCGGCGGGCCAAGCCATCGTCGATATTCCATTTGCCAGTTACGGCCAGCCCGTTGGTACGTGCCCCACCGTTCAGCCCGGCCAGTGCGACGCGCCTGGCGCCTTGGACATCGTCAAGACGGCGTGCCTCGGCAAGGGCTCGTGCAGCGTCGTCGGCGGCAACTCCGTCTTTGGCGACCCCTGTGGCGGCGTGTACAAACGTCTGGCCGTCCGCGCGGTCTGCGGACCTGTCTCGGCAAGCTGCAACCACGAACCCGCGTTGGGCGCCTTGTGCAGCGACGGCAGCGCCTGCACGTCGGGCGATTTCTGTCAGGGCAGCGCGTGTGTTGGTGGCAATCTGGCCGATTGCGACGACGGCAACGTCTGCACCGCGGACTCGTGCGATCCCCTGGCAGGCTGCAAGTATGCCGCGTCTACCGGCGCGTGCAGCGATGGGGACGTGTGCACAACCGGCGACACCTGCCTCACGAGCAAGTGTCAGCCCGGCACCGGCGCGCCCAACTGCGATGACGGCAACCCGTGTAGCACGGACACCTGCGACAGCGCGGCAGGCTGTCAGCATGCCAACGCCGCGGCTGGCACCGCGTGTGACGACGGCAGCGATTGCACCAACAACGACGTCTGCACCAGCGGCGTCTGCAAAGGCACAGGGACGGTCAACTGCGACGACGGCAACCCGTGTACGCGCGATGACTGCTTGGATGCCAACACTTGCGCCCCGCACACCGCGCTAGCGGACGGCAAAGCGTGCACAGACGGCAACCTGTGCCACGTGGGCGCGACGTGCGCCAGTGCGTCCTGTCAGGGCTGGTCGCTCCAAGCCTGCGACGACGGCAATCCGTGCACCGACGACTCGTGCAACGCGGCCACGGGCTGCGCGGCGAAGCCGAACACCAGCGGCTGCTCGGACAACAACGCGTGTACGACCCAAGACGGCTGCAGCGGCGGCGCGTGCGTGGGCGCGACCGTTGTGGAGTGCGACGACAAGAACGCGTGCACGACGGACAGCTGCGACGCGAAGTTGGGATGTCAGCACGTCAACGCCGACGGCAAGACCTGCGACGACGGCAACCTGTGTACGCAGACAGACGTCTGCACGACAGGCGCGTGCGCGGGCAGCAACCCCAAGAATTGCAGCGACGGGCTGAGCTGCACGCTGGACACGTGCAACGCGGTCCTTGGCTGTCAGCATGCAAACAGCACCGAACCCTGCGACGACGGCGACGCGTGCACAAAGGGCGACGCGTGCTGGCAAGGCACGTGCATCGGCGGCGCCAAACCCGCTTGTAACGACGGCAACGCGTGTACGACAGACAGCTGCGACGCGAAGCTGGGCTGTGTCTTCTCTGCAAACACCAACCCGTGCAGCGATGGCAGCGCATGCACGGTGGGCGACGTGTGCGCGGGCGGCAGCTGCAAACCTGGCGCGGCATTGGCGTGCGATGACAAGAACGGCTGCACCGCGGACAGCTGCGCGCCATCGACCGGGTGCGTCCACGTCAACACGACCACCGCGTGCGACGACGGCAAGACTTGCACGGTGAACGACGTGTGCGCGAAAGGCAGCTGCGCTGGCGTCGCCAAGAACTGTGACGACAAGAACGCGTGCACCGACGACGTCTGCGACGACACGAAAGGCTGCGTTAGCACGCCCAACGCCGCGCCCTGCGACGACGGCAACCCGTGCACGTTGAAGGACGCGTGCAAAGCCGGAAAATGTGCGAGCGGCAGTCCCAATCCGTGCGATGATGGCAATCCGTGCACGGAGGACTACTGCGAAAAGAAGTGGGCGCCCTATTGCTTCCACGACGTAGAACCCAAGAACTACCTGGCCTGCGACGACAAGTCCACTTGCACGACCAACGACCAGTGCTTGGGCGGCAATTGCACGGGCGGCTCGTACTGCCAAAATGCTTCCTGTGCATTGGTCAGCGGGCAGCCCGCGTGCGTGTGTCCGGCCGGGCAAACGCAAGTCGCGTCGGGCAGCAAGAGCCAGCCGCTCAAGTGCTGCGTCCCGCAATGCACCGGCAAGACCTGTGGCGACGACGGCTGCGGCGGCACGTGCGGCACCTGCACGTCGGAGGAGTCCTGCACAGCAGTCAACTTGACGTGGAGCACACAGTACTACTGTGCGCCCAAGGTCGCCTGCTACGGCAAAGTGCCCACGTCGTTCGGCTGCTGTGACGGCAAGAAGCTGATGACGTGTAACGCGCCCAACTCGATCGCGACCACCGACTGCGCCGCTTCGGGCAGGTACTGCGGCTGGGACGCAGGCTGGGGGCAATACACCTGCACGGCGGACGGCGCGACCGAAGCCAGTGGCGCGCACCCATTCAAGTGCCCCAAGGCGGGCGTTTGCACACCGGACTGCACCGGCAAGAACTGCGGTCCCGATGGCTGCGGCGGCACCTGCGGCAGCTGTGGCACCGGTCAAGTGTGCAGCTTGAGCAAGGGCAAGTGCTTCACGCCGTGCGATGGCGCGTATCCGATCTCTGGCTGTGTCGCCCAGGCGCCCGGCGATTTGGACGTCGTCACCTACTGCCCGGGCATCGAAGCCAAGGCCACGGACGCCACGCAGGTCGTGTGCGCTGCGGGTCAAAAGGCCGGCTGGAAGACCTCCGAGGGCCGCTTCGTCTGCGGCGGCACGGACACATTGCCTGCGGGCAAGTCCGCCACATGTCCCAAGATCTGCAGCTGCGGCTCTGGCGCATTGACCAAGACGTGTGGCGACAACGGCTGCGGCACCAGCTGCGGCACATGCCCGAACGGCGCGAGTTGTTCCACCGTCGGATCGTCTGCCGGCACGTGCGCGAGCTGTCCAAGCGGTCAGGTCGCCACGACGCAAGGCGCTTGCTGCACCCCGTCGTGCAAAGGCTGCACGTACACCAACAAGAAGACCGGCAAGTGTTACGCCGGCTACGAGTACACCAAAACGTGCGGGGACGACGGCTGTGGCGGTTCCTGCGGCACGTGTTCCGGCGTCGGACAGGGCTGCACCACCGCGGGCACGTGCGCGGTCGCGACGTGTACCGCTGCGGGCGTCAAGAGCGACGGAACCTGCACGGGCAGCGCGCTGCAGTACTGCACGGCGACTGAGCTTGTCTCGCAGGACTGCGCGACGGCAGGCGGTACGTGCAAGAGCTCACCGTTCACCGGCATCCGGACGTGCAGCGTCGCGACCACCGCGCACGAGTGCGCCGTGAACGCGTGCAACCAGAACGCGGCGTGGTCGTGCCAATGCGACGCGGCCTGCGCAGGGCGCGGCGACTGCTGCGACAATTTTGGCACGACGTGCGGCGTCTCGCTGGCGACGGGGAGCTGCGGCGACAAGAACTGCAGTGCCCTCGCGGGTGAGGATTGCCTAACGTGCAGCCAGGACTGCGGTGCGTGCCCAGCCAAGACAAACGCCTCGCTTCTGGATCCGCCTTACCCGCGGGTCGTCACGCGTGATGGCGGCGTGCCATCTGCCCAGTACGGCATTCGCCCCGTGGACGACGTGCGCCCATCCGCGCCGCCGATCCCCATCCGCGGACTCGTCGCGCACATGCCCGGCACGGGCGCGCTGGCGGGCGACCCGGACGCGCGGGCGCGCATCGACATCCTGAAAACGGGCGGTACGCTCGGTTCCGTCACCGACGGCGTCGGCGGCTCCGGCGCGATCAGCACGCGCAACGGCGCAGTCTCCAGCTTCGCCGCCGTCCGGCTGTTCTCAGACCGCACCATTCCCGGCGAAGCCAGCGTCGGCACCGGCTCCAATGGCGGCTTCACCGTCGCCGGCTGGGTGCGGCTGCCCACCGCAAACGCGGACATTGCGCAAGCGCTCGGTTCCGCTCAGGCCGTCTCGTGGCCGGGGCGCGCGCTCTACCAGCAGCTCTATACCCAGTACACGGTGTCGCGTCCCAAGGATTCGGGCGTGAAGCTGGCGTGCGCCAACAGCGACAGCTCGACGATGCCGATTCGCATCTCCGCCGTGCAGGCCTACTACGGTGAAGCCATTGGTCCTGCTTTCCAGCCGCTGGACGGCTACACGCCGACGGTGAGTGAAGCCAGCTTCCGTGCGCTGACGAAGACGTACGCGTGCAGCTACCCGGATGTGCAAGGGATCGCGGAAGCGGCTTGCTTGGGCAAGACGGCCTGCACGGTCGACCCGTGGCTGGCTGCGGCAGATCCTTGCGCGGGCGTCTCAGGTGCGCAGGGCCCCGCGCGCCTGATGGTGCGGTACATCTGTGATGCGGCCGTGAGTTACGGTCCGCAGAATCCGGTGCTCAATTTGTCGGTTGAACCGAGCAGTCAAGGCGGCAAGCTGCGTCTGGACGTCGTCGGCGAGGCTACGCTGCGCTCGCAGTCCGCAATGCCGACCGGTGCGTGGACGCACGTCGCGTTGACGTTCGCGCCCAACCACCCGACGGCGAGTGGGGACACGCAGTCCGGGCGGATGGTGCTGGCGATCGATGGCGCCGTCGTCGCGACTTCAGACCTGATGCGGATCGCGCCGCTGGTGGACTGGACGTGGGGCGCCGCGAAGCTGGGCAACATTCCGGCGACCCATCCGGGCGCGTGCAACGGTTGCGGCAATGGCGAGGCGAGTTTTGACGTCGCTTCGTTTGCCGACTTTGACGACCTGATGCTCTATCAGCGCGCGCTCGATGCCGCTGAACTGAAGGCGCTCGTCGGCAAGCCCAATCTGGGCATCGCGCGCGTGTGGCCGAGTGTCGAGGCGAAGTCGCTGGTTCACGACGGGCTATGGACGACCGGTGGCAAACCGACGCTCGTGCCGGTCACCGTGCCGCAAGTCCGCGATCCGGTGGCTTCCGTCAAGAACAAGGACGTTGCGCTGAGGGCGGACTTCGACGGCATCGCGGTGCCCAAGGGCGCGGTCCTGTCGCTGCCAGCGGAAGGCGAGGACCTCACGGGGCTGGCCAAGTGGACGTTCGCGGCGTGGATTCGCGCGGGCACAGTGACGGCCGGCACGACGCTGCTGGAAATGAAGCAAGGCGCGACGAGTCGTCTCAAGCTCGCGAGCGCGACGGCCTGCAACGGCCGCGCGCTGGAAGTCACGTTCCCCGATGGCACCAAGTTGGCGCAGACGAACTGCGACCACGTTCTGGGCGATGGCGCGTGGCAGTTTGTGACGGTGACGCAGCTGCAGTCGGGGCGTCGGTTGGAGCTGGACGGCGCGGTGGCGACAGGAACCGGTGCGTCCCAACTGTTCTCCTCCGCGCTCACCGGCGCGCGTGCACTCGTTGTGACGTCTGCGGCTGACTTGGGCTGGGCCTCGCTCACCGATCGCCCGCTGACCCGTGACGAGTCGCAGATGCTGCGCGCGCAAGGGCCAGTGACCTGGCTGAGCGGTGCGGTGGTTGCGGCGATTGGCGGGACGACACCGCTGGATTGGAGCGCGTTCTCCAACTTCGCGAGTGGGACAAAGGCGGACGCGGTCACCGTCGTTTCGTCCAACGGCTCCGCGGTGAAGGCGTCCGACAACTTCAGCGCGTCAAGTCTGGGGCTCTACCGCTTGCTGGTACCGGCCAAGGGCAAGCTCGCGGCGCTGGATGACGGCGCGATGCGCCACGTGACCGTCGTCGAGACGATCATTTTGCCCGCGCTGACCAAGACGGGCGACAAGGCGCAGTACCTCCCGTTCCAGGCCGTGGCAGGCGGCAAGCTCGGCGTGGAGGCGCTGCTGGACTGCGTGTATGCCGCGCCCAAGACGGGCACCGCGTCCAGCCAGACGTGCAAGCTGATCGTCACGCGCAAGACCAAGACCGCCACGGAAACCGCCGTGAGCGCGCCATTCGTGCTCAGCTTCAACGACGGCGAGGCGCGGGTGCGCTTGGCCGTTGCAGTGGGTGACACGCTCGCGGCCTCGCTTGGCTATCGGGGCAAGACGGCGACCAGCGCCATTGTCTACAGCGACAGCGCGGGCAGCCACACAGGTGCGGGCGTGACGAACCTGCCGCTCACCGCGTGGTCGCCGCAAGCCGTTTCCGCCACCGTGACCGTGCCACCGGGCGATGCGTTCTACATCCCCGGCGTTCTTGCCGCGACCTCGTACTCCGGCGCGGCTCCCGCAACGCTGCTGAAAGGCGTGTACGACGTGCGGCTGTACCCGCGCGCTCTCGGTACCGGCGAGCGCTCCGCGACCGTGCAGTCGGGGTGCGCGTCGAGCCCGTGCGAAGTCGACAACCGCGTGTGTGTGGAGACGCCGGCCAGTGGCAATCAGCTGACCGCGGCGGCGTGTGGCGGTTGCAAGTCCGGATTCCACGAGACCAACGGCACCTGCGCCCCGCTGACGCAACAGGGGCAACTCTGCGTAGACGACAGCGTCTGCACGACGGGCCAGTGCAGTCGCCAAGTCGTCGCTTGGGAAAAAGACGCCAACGGTTCCTTCAGCATACCCAACTACTCGACTGACGCTTGGTGTACGTACAAGACCCCGACGGCGGCGTGCGGGAAGGAATGCCTGAAGCTCGGCAAAGCGTGCGGCAGCATGGGACCGTCGGATGAGCCTGGCTATGGCTGTCAGGCCAGCTGCATCCCCGACTTCACACCGGGCAAGGCAACGGGCACCTACGTCGGCTACTGCAACGGCTTTAGCTGCAGCGCGGACAAGAACTTCACGTGTCTGTGGCAACCGCCTGCGACGTTCAACGACCACTGCGTGAACAACGAGGACTGCGATGCGGGTGTTTGTGTCGACCGCACGACCAAGGTTTACGGCGTGACGACTGACGCGGGGACACTCACGCACGGTCGCAATTACAGCGCCGGGCAGACGGATGCCTACTGGGATGGCCCCTACAGCGAATGCGCTGACAAAGCGGGCTGCGCGGTTCCCAACGAAGCCAGCGGCACGGACAAAGTCTGTGTTGCGGCAACTCAGGCCCAGTGCACGGCCGTCAACATGCAGTCTCGGTCCGTCACGGGCGAGAAGTGGGATGGCACGACCGTCTCCGCCTACGTTTGCGAAGCGTGCAGTGCGGAGATGTACAGCGGCAAGCCGCTTTACCACCAAGCCTGGTCGGTCATGTCGCCCGCCGCATGCAAGACGCTGTACGACAACTACTTCGACCTGCTCACGACCAAGAACGGCGCGTTGGGTGTCTACGTCGGCAACACGTTTTACACCAAGGGCGCGATCTCCCCGCATGGCGACATTTTGGACCAGGAGCCTTCGCTCGCCATCTTGCGTCGGCTGATCCTGAAGGATGCCGATCCGACGAGCACGCTGCAGCCAGAGACCATTTCCAACCTGCAGAAGGCTGGTATCGGCAACGATCTCATCGGCTGGGAGACGCTGCCAGAAGCGAACAAGCAAGCGTATCGCCGCAAGTACGTGGGCAGCTGCGGGTGGCAGTCCGGCTCGGCACAGTGCGGGCACGTGGACGTGTTCCCAATTGGCGCGTGCAACACGGCGTCCTACAAGTTCGCGAGTATGGACTACCTTTTGTCCTACGCCACGGTGAGCGACGGCGGCAAGACAGCCTACGCCGGAAACAGCGCCACGTACGCGTCTGCGTACTTTGACAGCAACCTGAACAAGCCCGTCTGTGTGCCGAGCAAGTACCCCAATGGCACGAAGTGCCCGCCACCGGGCAAGGAAACCGATCCGCAGTTCAGCCGCGACCAAGCGGGCAAGATGTGCGACTCCGGCTTCTGCGCGGCGGACAACCACGTCTGCGACACTGGCTTCAAGGTCTACGAGTCCATCTACGGTCAAGGTCGCAACGACGGGGAGTCTGGCGGCGGTGGGAACGACTTGGGTGCCATCGCGCTGAACCAGGATCAGGGCGCGCTCTTCCGCCTGCAGAAGGCCGATGGCTTGACGATCCCGCTGGAGGCTGGCACGACGGACCGCCGCACGTTCTTGATGGAAGGCCACTCCAAGGAGTCCATCAGCCTGTTCGGCAAGACGCTGAACGTGCTCGACATGAGCGTGTCCATGTCGGCAACGCCGGGTGCAGCGGTCTCCAAGAAGCGCGCGTCGTTCAAGCAGGAGTTCCTGATTCTGGGTGTGCAGCCGCCGTCCTTGCCCAAACTGCCGAAGATGAGCTGCGGCGGTTCGTCCTGGGAAAATGGCGAGTATTCGGGCGCGGGTTGTTCGCTGGTGCGGCAGTCCGTCGGCATCGGCGTGGAGAAGAAGTCCAAAGGCCAGACCGGGGAAGGCGAACACGGCACCGCGGGCAGCAAGTCCAGCGCGCAGTTTGGCGGCACGGGAACGGCAGACGCGGGCGGCTCGCTGGCGAATATCGTCGACGCCAGTTCGGTTCAACTGGCCAGCTTCAAGATCCCGCTGCCGCTGAGCGAGTGCCCATCGACGTTGGACGGCTTCAAGATCGTCACCGGACGCGCGTGCTTCGCCAAGCAGACAACGATTGGTCCTGTGCCGTTCAAGGTGGAAGCGCAACTCTCCCCGGAAGCGTCGGTCGGCTTTGGCGCAGAACTGGACAAGGACACGCTGGAGCCGGCCGCTGTCGTCACGCCGGCGGTGGGTCTTGCAGTGGAAATCAAGGGCGGCATCGGCGGGAGCGTCGGTCCGTTGGAGATCTTCGCCGGCATCAAGGCGGCCATCACGATTATCGAACTCGCGTTCCCGGTGAAATTCGCCATCGGCTTCAAGCAGGCGATGGACGTCGCGACCAACGCACCGGTCACAGACATGTGGGTGGTGCAGAAGCTCATCAAGAACGACATCGAAGTGACGTTCCTGAAGCTTGCGCTCGGACTCTTCTTTGACGTCGGCATCGGGCCGTTTACCGTTTCATTTGAGTACGAGTTCTTTGAATACGAAGGGATTCGCCTCGTCTGGGCGCTGGCGGAGGGCTTCGCCAGTCAGTCCAAGGTTGATTTCCAATGGGCGTTGCCGACGACGTCGGTCAAGTGAGGGGAGGAGCCATGAAGCGTACCATCTTGGCCATCTGCCTGCTCGCGCTGGGTGTCGTTGCTGTGGCCTTCTGGTCGGTCGATCGATCGGCGCAGCGTCCCACGGTTGCGGTTGATGAAGCGGAGCACCGGCCGCCGGCGGATCACGTCGTGATTCCATCCGCGGCGCGATCGCAGCTGCCGCGCCTGCCGACTGGCACCGTGTTTTCCGCGCGCTACCTGTTTGACCTCGCGGCGCCCGCACCCCTTGGGCATATCGAAGTCGCGGTGCAGGGCAATCTGCAGCTGGCACAGGCTGTGCAGCGCGACGGCGTGACCTGGGTGCCGGCGCGCCTGCAAAACGTGTCGGTCCGCCTGAGCGATGCCGCGCGAAAGGTTCTCGACTTTCAAACCGACGATTCCGCACTGACGCACCCGTGGCTGCTCCGCGCCGATGACGACGGGCACGTGCGTGAAGTGCGGTTTGCGCCGGGTACGCCGCTCGCGGGGCAGTCGGTTCTGGCGGCATTCGCGTACGGGCTGCAGCTGGTGCGTCCCGCCGAGGCAAACTTGGCAAAGTGGGAGACCGACGAGGCGGATGCCAACGGCGCGTTTCACGCGGCTTATGCGCGCGTCCCGTCCGGCAACGTGGTCAAGACGTGGTCGAGCGGCGATGCACGACCGGGTCAGCGCACCACGACGACCGCGACGCACACGTTGGACACGCTTGGGCTGCAGCACTTGCTCTTGGACGAGCGCGGTACGGCGTCCACTGGCAATCTCGACACGCGGCAGTTTGTCGCCATGTCGCTCACCGTCGATCTGCTTCGCGCCGGGACGACCGACGGCCAATGGGCGCTGAACCTGCGTCCCGATGCGCTGCGGACCTACACAGCGGCGACGGCGGCGGTGCACTGGCACGAGGACGCGCTGCCGAACCGCGCGTTTGCCGAGGTGCTCGCGGGTGTGCAGGCGCGCGCGGAGCAGACGGACGCCGCGGGACGGGTGAACCTGCGCAATGAAATGACCCGTGCAATTGCAGCAGACCCCGCGACGGTGGTCCGTGTCGAGGCGCGGCTGCGCGAACGAACGCTGTCGGAGCCCGCCGAACGCGTCGTCATTGCCGCGTTGGTTGGTGCGCGTACGGCGGCGGCGCAAACTGCGGTGGGCGCGCTCATCAAGGACCCCGAACTGGAGGAAGCGCTGCGCGTTCGCGTCCTGCAGTCCGCTTCGCTGATGACCAGTCCCAAGCCCGCTTTTGTCGCGACGTTGGTGGATCTGGTCGGGCTCTCTTCAGATCCGGCCTACCGCGGCGCCGTGGCGACGACCCTCGGCGCGTCGATCGCGTTTCTGGGCGAGCAGCACCCACAAGAAGCGCAGATCGCGATCAACAAGTTCGTGGATCAAGCCGCCGTCGCGCTCGGCCAGCGCGGTGGTCACCACCCGTTTCAGGCGCCGTTGAGCACGCGCTTGGCGTGGCTGGCGGGCCTTGGCAATACCGGACACCCGGACGCGCTTCCGCTCATTCTCGGCGCGCTGACCGACCCGGACGAGCTTCTGCGTGGCGCGGCCGCACTTGCGCTGCGCCGTCAGGAGCCCGCCGCGTGCATCGATGCGATGGTGACGCGAATGGCCAAGGACTCGTCCGTCCACGTCCGTGAAAACGTGGTCGATGCCGCGCGAGACATGGGCCCGGCCGTGACCGAAGCGCTGGTGAAGAAGGCGCTGTACTACGACGAGAGCGCCTTTGTGCGGTCTGCGGCGGCGTACACGCTCTCCGTCTGGAGCGCGGATTCGCCCGGCATGCGCGCGGTGCTGGTCGACGCGCTCAAGTACGAGAAGCATCCCGACGTGGCGGAGCGCCTCCAGAACTTCATCCAACAAGGCCGGGTCGCTGGCAGTCCGACGGTCATGGACAGCAAAGTGGGGGCACACCCATGAACGCAAGCAGGCTGTGGCGATTGTCGGTGGCGGTAGCGTGGGCGCTCCTGATTTCAGGCTGCGGTGGGCAGGCAACAACCTGTGGCGCCGGAACGGTCCTGCAGGATGGCGTGTGTGTGGCGGCGCTCGATGTGCTGTCGTGCGGTGATGGAACGTCACTGAGTGACGGCGCGTGCGTTGCGGACGCTGTGATCACACCCGGAGAAGACGCGGATGTTGCCGACGCGGTGGATGCGGAGGAT
The DNA here is from genome assembly GCA_903896545.1 of uncultured Myxococcales bacterium. Taxonomy (GTDB): domain Bacteria; phylum Myxococcota_A; class UBA9042; order UBA9042; family UBA9042; genus CAIYBN01. Next base: position 34,297 of record CAITYF010000198.1, read on the forward strand.
GCGCTCGATGCTGTCGACGCCGGATCGGATGCAGCCACCGACAGCGTCGGCGAGTTGCCGTGCACACCCAACTGCGTCGGGCGAACGTGCGGCGACGACGGATGCGGCGGCAGTTGTGGCCAGTGCAACATGCCACAGAAGCCATTTTGCGACGCCAACCTCGGCGCTTGCGTGGCGACTTGCGTGCCCCAATGCACCGGCAAGAACTGCGGTGACGACGGCTGTGGCGGTTCGTGTGGCAGCTGTGCCGCGAATCTGACGTGCCTCCCGCAAGGCCTGTGCGTGCCACAGACTTGGACGTGCAACCCTACATACTACGCGGCGTCTGACGCTTGCGACTGCGCGTGCGGCGCTTACGACCCCGATTGCGGCGACGTCAGCGTGGTCATCGCCGGGTGTAAATCTCTGGAAATCTGCGACCTGCAAGGCAAGTGCATCTCCAAAGTACCCGCCGCGTGGACGTGTCCGCCAACGCAGTACGCCGCAGTCGACGCCTGCGACTGTGGCTGCGGCGCTCCCGACCCCGACTGCCAATACAGCTTCCTCGGCATCACCGGCTGCAAGACCGGCGAGGCGTGCGGCGCGAGCGCCAAGTGCGTCGCTTGCCAACCCGATTGCGCCGGCAAAGCGTGCGGCGACGACGGCTGCGGTGGCTCGTGCGGTGGCTGCCAGAACAGCGACCAATGCAGTGCGGGGCAGTGCGTGGACCCGTGCTCGCCCACGCCTCTTTTGTGCAAGAGCAACACGTGCGGCGACGACGGCTGCGGTGGCGTCTGCGGCACCTGTGCGCTCGGCAGCGAATGCGTTCTGGGCGCTTGCACACCCATCGTCGTTCCACCTGCGCCGGACTCGTGCGTCGGCAGCTGTGGCTCGCTTGCGCCGTCGGGCTGCTCGTGCGCCATTGGCTGCGCTAAGAACGGCAACTGTTGCGACGATTACGCCGCCGCGTGCAAGTGCCAGCCCAGCTGCGCGGGCAAGCAATGTGGCGACGACGGCTGTGGCGGGCAATGCGGAACCTGCAGCGCGAACGCGCCCTTTTGCGGCGCCGACCAACAGTGCACCGGCATCTGCATCAAGCAATGCGTCGGCAAAGCGTGCGGCGATGACGGCTGCGGCGGACAATGCGGTAGCTGCGGTTCGAGCGCGACGTGCAGCGCCAACTCCCAGTGCGTGCCCGCGACCTGGCAGTGCGCGGCGCTCTACTTCGCCGACGGCCAAGCGTGCGACTGCGGTTGCGGCGCTCCCGACCCGGACTGCACCGATCCCAAAGCGTTGGTCTTTGGCTGTCCAACTTCGTCGACAGCGTGCAGCGCGGCTGGGCTGTGCGCCGTGACGTTCTGCACCGACAACAGCGCGTGCGGCGTCGGTCAGTGGTGCACCGGCATCTACGCCGCAGGCGGCGGCGTTTTCAAAGGCGTCTGCGCGGTGCCCGAAGGAGCGGCGAAGCCACCGGGCGCGTTCTGCGCTGCGGGTTCCGAGTGTGCGAGCGGCTTGTGTAGCGGCGGTTTGTGCAGCATCCACTGCACGGCCGACGCCGAGTGTCCGTCTACGGAACGCTGCCTTGGCCAGCCGGTCCTGCTGGGCTCCTCGGTCAAACCCGCGGGGTACACAGGCGTGTGCGTGTCTCTTCTGGGCAGCGCCGCACCCTGCAAAGCGCAGGCCGACTGCGAAGCCGGCTTGGAGCTCTGCACGGCGTTCATCGACTCAGCGACGTTTGCGCCGCGCTACTTGTGCGACGTCGGCAGCGCCGCCGGTCTCGGCAACACCTGCGCAAACGCGACGTGCGGCGCCGGGCAGTTCTGTGCACTCTCGGCGGCGGGGCCCGTGTGCACGCTCGCGTGTCCAGGTGGCGCTGGCGACTGTCCGGCCAAGACGGATTGCGCCGCCGTCCCCTTCAATGACCATGGGACCGCCGATCCCGCTGACGATTCGCAGGTGGCTGTATGCGTGCCCAAGTAGTCAGCCTCGTCCTTTTGTTCGTCGCACTGAACGCGCAGGTCGGCTGTGGCGGCGCGGCCGGTCCGTCTTGTGGCGCCGGGACAACGTTGATCGACGGCGCGTGCGTCGCCGAGGCGACGGGCCCGAACTGCGGTACTGGGACCGTCCAGATCGGCACAGTGTGCGTCCCGGTCGTGGAAGACGTCGCGGTCGATGTCGACACCGGACCCGACGTGGCACCTGACGTTGTCCCCGACGCCGAAGTCGATGTCGTCCCCGACGCTTCGGACGTCACCGTCCTCACGCCCGACGTTTGCACCCCGACGTGCGCGTCGACCGAAACGTGCGTTGCGGGCGTCTGCGAGCCGCTCCCCGTACCCGCCGCATGGAACTGTGCAAAGACGGTTTTCGCCGATGGCCAAACGTGCGACTGCGGCTGTGGTGCGGTCGATCCCGATTGTCTCGATGCTGCCAAGCCGGTCGTCGGCTGCAAGACTGCCGGCGCCTGTCAGCCCAGCGGCGCGTGCCCCGTCTGCACGCCCAGCTGCGTCGGCAAAGTCTGCGGCGACGATGGCTGCGGCGGCCTCTGCGGCGTGTGCGTCGACCCCGCGAAGCCTTCCTGCGTCGGGGGCGCGTGCAGTGCGTGCGTTCCCCAGTGCAGCAATTCGACCTGTGGCGATGACGGCTGTGGCGGCAGCTGCGGCACCTGCGCGGAAGGTCAGCTCTGCACCGCCGGGAAATGCGCCTACCCGACCGCGGACCAAAGCTGCACCGGCCACTGCGGCGGTTTTGCGCCCTCCGGCTGCGCGTGTACGCCCGGTTGCGCTGCGGACGGGACCTGCTGCGTCGACGTCGGCGCATGCGGCTGCATGCCCGATTGCAGCGGCAAGTCGTGCGGCGACGACGGCTGCGGCGGCTCGTGTGGCTCGTGCGGTTTGGGCACGATTTGCGCGACCGGCCAATGCAAAATCGTCGGCCTGTGCGACGACGCGCTGTGCAATGGGCACGGCAAGTGCAACGTTGCCGGTGACGCGTGTGTGTGCCAGCCGACATTTGTCGGAGCCTTTTGCGATGCCTGCGCCGCCGACTTGATCGGCTACCCGTCGTGCGTCCCGCCTTGCACCGACGTCACGCAGTGCGACGACGCGAGCGCGTGTACCCTCGACATCTGCTCGCCCGTCAGCGGCTGTTTGCACATCGCCATTTCGTGCGACGACGGCAACCTCTGCACGTCCGACGCCTGCGCGCCCGCAACCGGCTGCAGCTACACGCCCAGCGCCGCCGCGAGCTGTGAAGACGACGACGCATGCACGGGCACGGGCAGTTGCAGTGGAAGTACCTGCGTCGGCGGCAGCGCGGTCAACTGTGACGACGGCAATGCGTGCAGTTTGGATAGCTGCGATGCCAAAGTTGGCTGTGTTCACACCAACACGGACGCGCCGTGCGACGATGGCGACGCGTGTTCGAGTGTCTCGGCGTGCGTCAACCTCGCGTGTACCTCGCTTGGCGGCGTGAACTGCGACGACGGCAATCCGTGCACGCAAGACCTCTGCGACAGCCAGACCGCCCAGTGCAGCCACCCCGCGAGCGTTGCGGGCACGCCGTGCGACGACGACGACGGCTGCACGACGAGCGACACCTGCGACGGACTTGGCGGTTGCACCAGCGGCACCAAGGCGTGCGCGTTGACGGTGACGAGCGGAATCGTGGCGCATTTCAGCGCGGCGCAGTTGAACTCCTTGGCATTCGGCGAGGACAAGATGGTGCAGACGTGGCAAGACCAGAGCGGGCAGGGTCACGACCTCGCCGCATGGGATGCCGCGAACGCGCCCATTTTGACCTCCCAGGCGATCCACGGTCGTCGCGGCGTGCGGATGACGGGCGCGGCGGGTCTGCAGAGCCAGGCGTTTGGCTACCCCTCGGCTGTCAGCGTTTTTGCAGTCCTGTGTACCGAGTCGACCGGCTTCCTCAACTTGGTCGCCGCTCAAGGGATCGCCAGCGGCTGGCAAATCGGAGGTACGGCCAACAGCGTGAGCTTGGCCACAGACAACAGCGGCCTCGAAGCGAGCATCCAACCCGGCGGTTGTCGTGTGATTGCAGCCCGCGTGGGCGGCGGCAAAGCCGACCTTTTGAGCATCGACGCGATCAGCACAGGCGACACGAACAGCGCGACGTTGGCGCCGGGCACGGAGCCGCTCAGAGTCGGCACCAACGGCGGTGCATTCCTACTTGGCGAGCTGCTGATTTACGACCACGCGCTGACGGACGCCGAGCGCGATAGCGTTGCCACGTACCTGCGCGCGGCGTGGGGCTTTGCGCCGCCGCCCCCTGACCTCGCTTGGTTTGACGCCTCCGACGCCGCGACTGTGCAGCGAGACGCGCAGAATTTGGTGACCGCGTGGCTGGACAAGAGCGGCTTGGCACACGACGCGTTGGTTGGCGACGCGGAATCTCCGCAGTGGTTCGCGGCGGGAACGTCCAATGGTCTGCCTGCCGTGCGCTTTGATGGCGGTGCCGTGCGTCTGCAGACCGCCGCGCTGAAGATGAGCGCCAATGTGACCGTCTTCACCGTTTTTGAGCTCGACCAGCCGCAACCATGGGGTACGGTGCTGACGCACGCAGTTGCGGACTCGTTCGCGCTGCGCAAGACCGACGCCGTGGCTTCTACGGTGCAGTGGCAGACCGCGGCGAACCCGGCGCCACCGGAATTGCCGTTTGCAACGGGCCAATGGCAAGTACTCACGGCGCTGCAAGACGGCACGTTGAGCGCGATCTATACCGATGCCGCGGACATGAAAACGGCGGTGGGGCCAGCGCTCACGGGTTTGACAGGGGCTCTCAGTCTGGGCAATTCGCCGACTGGCGGCGCTTCGATGGGCGGGTTTGTCGCCGAGATCCTGGCGTATTCAAGCGCGCTCATGCCGACGGATCGGGCCTTTGTTGAGCACATCTTGCACGTCAAGTACGGCCTCTGACGCGGGCGCTGTAGCTTGGATTCAGAACGGGCCTGCGCTTTCGAACGTCCACTCGCGCGATCGGATCGTCATGACCAACGGTGCTGTGCCAGACGCCGACGCCGAACGACCCGAAGCGCGTCTGCTCCGCCGTGTGTACCTCTGACCCAAACGAGACGTGGTTGTGGTTCGCGCGCAGCCTGCAGCGGCGACGCGCACTCCATCGCGCAACGACGTCACGGGGCCGAGGTCCGTCACACCGGCGAGCTTCATGCAAATTCCGGTTTCACTTCGCGACCGGGTAGGTGCGCCGCCGACTGCGTCGAAATCATGATTCTTGGCGCCAACAGCAAATCAGGCGTCGGTGCCGGGACCTGAGGATGTTCGTACGCAGGGCACTGGTTGCTCACGAGGGTGGCAGCAGCGCCGGGTCCTCATGCAACAGGCCGCCCTCCCGCCTTCCCACGCTGAAGGGCATCGGTGCCGAAAGCTTGCTGTCCGCGGGGCGGTCCGCTTGAACAACTGAGAATGACGAGATTCTGCGCGCCGCGCGGCCTTGACGGGGGCGCCGAAGCCGCCGAGACTGACGCTGGAATGTGGCGGTGGTCGTTCCGGCGCAGTCAAGGAGTTTGACATGGTCGGGCAATTCGGTAACCGATGGGGCTCGAACTTCCGTTGGCGCTCCACACTATTTTGCGTCACCAGCGTACTGTTGCTCACGGCCTGCAGCCCCGCGCCAACGGACGACGATGTCCAAACGCTAGATACCGCCGTCGATACCGGCGTGCTGGACGCCGCCTCCAAGGACACGCTGGCCGATGCCACGGCCCCCGGCGACTCTGACGGCCTGGATGGGTCGGATGCGTCGTCATCGGACATCACCGGCACAGATGCAGCGAACTGCGTGGGCGGGCCGCGCTGCCCTTGCACGAACGACAGCGAATGTGACGCCGGCCAATGCCTGGAAACCGCCACGGGCCGCATCTGTGCCGCGCCGTGCGACTCCAGCAGCGGGTGTCTTGCCACCGAAAACTGCGCCCTGGTCGGCGCCGGCAGCGACGTCGTCAAGTTCTGCGTGCCGCGTTGGGTCAGCACGTGTGCGCCGTGTGGGCAGAACGCCGATTGCAACTTTCCGGGCGCCGGCGGCGGCGTGCTGTGTGCCCCGCTCGGCAATCTGGGCAGCTTTTGCACGTCGAACTGCACAGGCGACGGCGACTGTCCGCCGACTTTCACCTGCACCGCCGGCGTCTGCCACCCGGTCACAGACACGTGCACATGCTCGGCATGGGCCGTCAGCCACAACGCCACCGCGCAGTGTTTCAACGAAAACGCATCAGGCAAGTGTTCCGCCCCCCTGACCTGTGCCGTTCAGGGCCCGTGGCCCACCTGCTTGGCCGACGTGGCGACATCCGAGACCTGCAACGGCAAGGACGACAACTGCAACGGCCTGACCGATGACGCCGCCGGACCGAGCTGCGACGACGACGACGCTTGCACCCTGGACGCATGCAGCGGCGGTATCTGCCAGCACCTGAAGAACATCGTCTGTGGCGACGGGCTCTGCGCGGCGGCGTGTGGTGAAAACCAGCTGTTGTGTCCCATTGACTGTCACAAATGCGGCGACAACGTCTGCTCGCCCGGCGAGGGTCCCAACACCTGTGCCGAAGACTGCTGCGGTGGCTGCGGTGACGGCAAGTGCGTGGGCTACGCCTGCGGTGAAAACCCGATCACGTGCGTACAGGACTGCAGCAAGCCGTGTGGCGATGGCATCTGCGACAACGGCGAGAATCCCGGCAACTGCGCGATGGACTGCAAGAAGCAAGGGTGCGGCAACAACGTCTGCGAACCGACCGACGGTGGCCCGACCGGCTGCCCTAAGGACTGTGCGGCGACGTGTGGCAATTGCGTGTGCGAGAAGAGCGAGAGCTTCGACACCTGTCCCAACGACTGTGGCTACTGCGGCGATGGCACCTGTAGCATCTGCGGCGGACTGGGCGAGGATCCAATGACGTGCATTGCCGATTGCGGTGACTTGGCCACGGTCGGCTGCACGTCGCAGGCTTGGTCGTTGTTTTGTCTGGACGACTCGCCATGCACCGACGACGTTTGCCAGACGGGCAAGGGCTGCGTGCACTTGGCGGCGGTCGCGCCGTGCACCGATGGCAACGCATGCACCAATGGCGACGTGTGTACCAACGGCGTGTGCGCGCCCGGCGAGCAAATCGTCTGCAACGACGGCAATCCGTGCACGACCGACAGCTGCGATCCGACGACTGGCTGCACAACGACGAACGCGGACGGTGTGCCGTGCAGTGACGGGAACGCGTGCACCGTGGGCGATCTGTGCGCCGGCGGCGGCTGCGCGAGCGGAAAAGCACCGGACTGTGACGACGCCAGCGTGTGCACCGACGACGCCTGTGCGAACGGCAAATGCCTGCATTTGGCAAACGCCGCGACGTGTACGGACGACAACGCCTGCACGACGGGCGAGACGTGCAGCAACGGCGGCTGCTACGGCGCCAAGGTGGTGAAGTGCGACGACGGCAACCTGTGTACCGCGGATGCGTGCGAACTGGCGACCGGCTGCACGACGGCGGACTTGAACGGCGCGAGTTGCTCCGATGGCGACGCGTGCACGTCAGCGGATGTTTGCAACGAAGGCGCGTGCGCTCCCGGACCCCTCGTGCAGTGCGACGACGGCAACACGTGTACGAGCGACGCGTGCGACGGCGGGGGGTGCAAGCACACGCCTTTGGTCACCGTCTGCTTCGACGGCAATGTATGCACACAAAACGAGGGCTGCATCAAAGGTGCTTGCAGCGGTGGCCAGATCGTGAACTGCGATGACGGCAACGGTTGCACCGCTGACAGCTGCGACGCCACGGAGGGCTGCGGCCACACGCCGCTGAACGCCACAAGCTGCGACGACGGCGACACGTGCACCATCGGGGACGCGTGCTCCGGCGGTCTGTGCGGTATGGGCAAGCCGTTGAACTGCAGCGACGGCAACCCGTGCACGGCGGACGTGTGCCATCTGGGCGGCTGCGTGTCCTTGGCGTTCCCGGCAACCTGCACGGACTCGAACGCATGCACGAGCGGCGACGCGTGCACGGACGGGACGTGCGTCGGCGTGGACATCTCCTGCGACGATGGCAATCCGTGTACTGCGGACGGTTGCAAGGCGTCGAGCGGCTGCGTTCACGGCGCGTTGGGCGGCGCGTCGTGCGACGATGGCGATCCTTGCACAATCGGCGACACGTGCTCGACGGGCGTGTGCAACGCCGGTGCGCCCTTGTCATGCAACGACAGCAACGTGTGCACCGACGACGCGTGCCAGGGCGGAACCTGCGCGCATACGGCAAACAGCGCCGCGTGCAGCGACAACAATGCCTGCACTACGGGGGACGGCTGCGTCGACAAGCAATGCGTCGGCGCGGACATCTCCTGCGACGATGGCAATCCGTGCACCGTGGACGGTTGCACCACCGCCAACGGCTGCCAGCACGTCCCGCAATCCGCCTTGTCCTGCGACGACGGCGACCCTTGCACGACCGGCGACATGTGCGCTGGCGTCACGTGCATGTCCGGCACGCCGCTGAATTGCAATGACGGCAACGTGTGCACCGACGACGGTTGCAGCGGCGGGAACTGTGTCCACTTGCCCAACGACGCCACGTGCACCGACGGCAACGTCTGCACCGACGATGGCTGCAAGAACGGCGGCTGTGTTTACGTGGCCAATGTTGCGCTGTGCTCCGACGGCAACGCCTGCACTGTAGGCGACCTTTGCGCGGCCGGAGCGTGCGGCGGGACGGCCAACCCCTGCGATGATCAGAATCCGTGCACCGACAACCAGTGCACTCCAGGCAGCGGCTGCTTGAACCCGAGCAATACCTTGCCCTGCGCGGACGGCAACGCGTGCACGAGCGGCGACACTTGCAGCGGCGGGACCTGCAGCGGCGCGGCGACGAACTGCGACGACGGCACGTTGTGCACCATCGACAACTGTAGCCCGACGACCGGCTGTGCACACCCCAAGGTCACCTGCGACCCCAACGCGACGTGCGGCGCCGCGACCGGGTGCGTGTGCAACACCGGCTGGTACGGCGACGGCGAGTCCTGCACGCCACTTGTGATCGCGATGGTCCCTTCTTCGGGAGCGCTCGCGCCAAACTTTGCGCCAAGCGTTGCGTCGTACGCGGTGGACGTCGGAGAGACCACTGCCAGCGCGACGCTCTCCGTCACGGTTGCCACCGGCGCCACGTTGACCGTGAACGGCAGCAACCTCGCTTCAGGCCAAGCCACCGCTGCCATGGCGCCCGGTCTTGGCACGACGAGTTGGACCGTCGTGGTCACCCACGGCAGCGCCATAGCGACGTACACGGTGAACCTCGCACGCGGGGCGTACCTCAAGGCGTCCAACACAGCCGCCAGTCATCAATTCGGTGGCAGCATCGCGCTCGACAACAACACGCTTTTGGTTGGCGCAACCGGGGAGGCGTCGTGCAGTTCGGGCGTCAACGGCAACCAGACACAGGACGCGACCAACTGCGCCAATGTCGGCGCGGTCTACGTCTTTGTCCGCACCGGCCTCGTCTGGAGCCAGCAGGCGTACCTCAAGCCATCCAACAGCGCGAGCGGATTCCTGTTCGGCAAAAGCGTCGCGATCTCCGGCGACACCGCGGTTATCGGCGCGCCCGCTGAGTCGAGCTGCGCGATCGGAGTCGGCGGGGGCCAAACGCAAAATCCAGGCACTTGCGGCTCGTCCGGCGCGGTGTACGTCTTCACGCGATCGGGCACGACGTGGACCCAACAGGCGTACCTGAAGGCATCTAACCCCGCAAGCTTCAACGGCTTCGGCTCAAGCGTCGGAGTGTCAGGAAACACGGCGATCGTCGGCGCGCCCTTCGCATCGGGATGCCTACCGGGCGTCGGGGCCGATCAGAGCCAGTCGGGCTGCGCGGGTTCCGGTTCCGCCTACATTTTCCTGCGGTCCGGTACGACATGGGCGCAACAGGCCTTCGTCCGCGGGTCCAACGTGAACCTCTGGGGTGGCACGAACTGGCGTTCGATGTACTTTGGCACGAGCGCCGCGATCTCGAACGACACGGTGATCGTCGGTGCACCTGGCGAGTCGGGCTGCGACACGGGGGTCAATGGCAACCAGACACAGCAGCTCGGATACTTGGGGTTCGGCTCCTGCCAAGGCTTCGGCGCGTCGTACGTCCTCACGCGCTCCGGAACGACTTGGACCCAGCAGTCGTATCTCAAGTCGACGGTCCACACCCTCGGCCAGGCGGTCGCCTTGAACGTGGACACCGCGGTCGTCGGCCAGAGCTCTTCCCAAAGTCCGGTCGTCTACACGCGCGCGATCGGGTGGAGCGAACAAGCCAAGGTCAGCGGCGGCGGCACGGCGTACAACGTCGCTCTCGCAGGTGACAGCCTCCTCGTGGGCCAGACGACGGACTCCAGCTGCACAGTCGGCCTCAACTCGATCCCGTCAGGAGCGTGCAGCAACGCCGGCGCGGCGCGCTTCTACACCCGCAGCGGCACGGCGTGGAGCCAAGTTGCCTACGTCAAAGCGCTCAACACGGCCGCGGGCAACGCGTTCGGTTCAAGTACGGCAGTCGGCCCGGGCATTTTGGCGATCGGCGCACCCTCGGAGAGCAGTTGCGCCACCGGGATTGGCGGCGACCAGACGCAGGGCGGATGCAGCGGCGCGGGGGCGGTCTACGTGTACCAGTGACAGGGCGTCGTCACGGCGGGCTCCTTCCGGCGGGAGAGGGCGAGGCGAGCGGTCGGTGTCGCACTTGCCGCTGGCGCGACTCTTGGCCTGTCCGTGCTGGCACGTGGGGAGCATGCGCACGACCTGCCGAAAGGCTGGCTTGCGATGTCGCTCCGTCCGATCGCGCAGACGAGTCTCGAATTATTCCAGCGGTCGAATTTCGCCCGGCGTGAATTTTTTGCGAATTGCGCAGGAATTTCATTCAAGACACTGATAACAAGCCGGTATCTGCGCTATTCCCGTTGAAAATGCCCAAAATCAAAATATTCGATATTGCTTGACGACCGCGCTGTGCCGATATAATTTCGCTCCCTTTGCGACCGTGAAATCGCGTTGGATTTGGGACACGTCCCGGTCCTTCACGCGAAAACGTAGCTAACGAAGCGCGAATGGCGGCAGGCACCCAAACCGGAGTCGGATGGGCGTTCTGGCTGCCTTGTCCGTCGCGGTGTGGACACAAACGGTTGTCCAACCAGGAGAGGCAATGAGCTCGAAGAATCCCTGTAGCGCCTTTTCGCCCGACGCTGGCAACGAGCGCGTCGTGAAGAATTCTGGGTCGCGGCGCCTTTTGCTGACCGCGGCGCTCGCGCTCGGCGTTTTCGCGGGACAATTGGCTGCACGGCCGGCGAGTGCGGCGTGCGCGACCGTCGATGCCAACACGTTCGCGGCGCCAAAAATGCCCACCGATATCACCAACGTCCTGCAGCTGGAGGCGTCGCTCGTCGGTCACTTTGCCTTGCAAACCGATAACACGTTGCGCGCCTGGAACTCCGCCGGCCCGCTCGCTGGCCTGGAAGGCATGAAGGGCGTGCGCGCCATCGCGACCACGTCCTACCACGGGCTAGTGCTCAAGACCGACGGCAGCGTTCAGGCGTTTGGCGTCGACTCAAGCTACGGCGAGACGGTGGTTCCGACGTTCGCCAAGGCAGTCGTGCAGATCGCTGCGGGCGATCAAATGTCCTACGCGCTGCTGTCCGACGGCACCATCACCGCGTGGGGCGGGAGCAACGCGGTCGCGAACTTCGGCGTGATGTCGATGGTCGGCAACGCCGCGAACATGAAGTCGATCACCGCCCGCGGCTTTTTGGCCGGCGGCGTCACAACGACCGGCACGGTTGCCTCCTTTATCAATCCAAGTTTGCTGTCGGGATACAAGCCGCCCGTTGGACTCTCCGGTGTGGTCAAGCTCGCCGCGACGACCGGTGCGTTTTTGGCGCTGAAAGACACAGGGACCGTTGTCGGCTGGCCTACGACCGGCCCAGCGGGCACCGTTCCGGCGGGCCTCAGCGGCGTGGTCGATATCGTCACGGACGACAACGCGGCATGCGCCATCAAGATCGACGGCAAAGTCACTTGCTGGGGCTCTGGCTCCTGGGCCGGCCTGCAGAGTGCCACCGACGTGTCCAAGGTGGCGCTCAGCTACGACGCACTCTACACGAGCTGCCCAGGCTGCGGCTCCACGCCGAGTGCGGGCTGCTGTGCAGACGACACGCTTTCCCAGTGCGTGAACGGCTCCGTCGTCCAAACCACGTGTGCCGCGGGCACCTGTGGCTACGATGGCACCGCTGGCATCGCGTGCGCGACGGCCGGTGCCGAGGCACCGGGTGTGGCCCGCAAGGGCTGCAACGCCTCCGGCCATGCTTGCATCCCCGATTGCACCGGCAAGGACTGTGGCTCGGATGGTTGCGGCGGAAGTTGCGGAACGTGTCCGGCTGGCATCACGTGCAATGCCAGCAACCAGTGTCCTGTGGCGGCGTTGCCCACCAGTTGCCAGGACGTGGCGGTGGACGGCGCTTCGCTGCTCGCCAAGCCGTGGATCGGCGGCAGCAACGCGCAAATCGTCGAACACCGCACGACCGCCACTTTTGCAATCGCCCGCCGCAGCGACGGCACGCTCTCCGCCGCCGGCAACGTTCCGGCAGGGCTGATCAGCGACATGAAGCTCGGCAACCTGACGGGCATCAAAGCCATTGCGGCCGCGGCCAAGCACGTTTTGATCATCGACGGTTCGGGATTCGTTCATGCGTACGGTGATGCGTCCGTCCAGTCGGCCCTCAACGTGCCAGGCAGTCTGGCGGCGCCTTCTGGAATCTACCCCAGCTACGCCGTCGCGGCCGGCGACACGGCCAGCTACGCGCTAGGCGTTGACGGCACAGTCCACTCGTGGGGCAATGGCGGCGTCGAAGACACCATCACCTACTCGAACAACCAGGCCAACTACAAGAGCATCGTCGCGGCCGGCGCGCTCGCGATGGGCATCAAGACCGACAACAGCATACACGTCTTCAGTGCGAACTATGGGACGCTCGCTCCTCCGGCCGACCTGACCAACGTCAAGAGCATTGCCACCGACGGCGAGCATCTGTACGCGTTGACCACCAAGGGCACCGTTGTCGGTTGGGGTAGCTCCGCGGGCACATACGGCAGTCCGGTGAGCTGGACCGGCATCGCCTCCTTGTCCAGCGGCACGGACGGACTCGTCGGCATCGACCTCAACGGTCAGGCCAAGTTCTACGCGTTGACCAACGCCTCCAAGGCAGGAACGCTGCTGACCGGTGCCAAGGGCATCTCCAACCTCTCGTATTCTGATGGCTATTTTGTTGTGACGAGCTGCCCCAGCGCGTGCGGCTCCGTCGGCGCCGCTGGCTGTTGCGATGGCAACCAGTACTTGGGCTGTGACGCAAGCGGCAACCCAACGGGGCAGACGTGCGCTCAGGCTTGCGGCTGGTCGGGAACCAGCTACGGCTGCGTGGCCAATGCCAACGTCTACGCGCCCAACGACATGCCGGCCACCATGTGCATGTACCAGTGCACCCCGGCGTGCAACGGCAAACAGTGCGGCGATGACGGCTGCCTTGGCAGCTGCGGCACTTGCGGCGCGAACGAGACCTGCGACGCCAGCGGCAAATGCCAGTGCACGCCGAATTGTAACGGCAAGACTTGCGGCGACGACGGCTGCGGTGGGACGTGCGGCACCTGCGCGGCGAATCATCCGTGCGACGTCGGCACCGGCGTGTGCAGCCCCACTTGCGTGGGCGATTGCACCGGCAAGAAGTGCGGCGACGATGGCTGCGGCGGTACTTGCGGCTGCGGCGGTGCTTGCTGCGACAACTCGGCGTGCCAGCCGGACGGAACCTGCAAGTCGGTCTGCACGCCGAACTGCACCGGCAAGACTTGTGGCGACGACGGCTGCGGTGGCAGTTGCGGAACGTGTTCGGGCGCCTACGGCACCTGCGGACCTTTGGGCACGTGCGTCTGCACCCCCAATTGTACTGGCAAGTGCGGTGGCAGCGACGGCTGCGGCGGTACGTGTTTTGCCACGTGCCCGTCCGGCCAGGCGTGCAACACTGGCACTTCGCAGACCGGCTACACCTGCGGCTGCGCCAAACAGTGCAACGGCAAGAACTGCGGCGACGACGGCTGCGGCGGCGTTTGCGGCTATTGCAACTCGCCCGAAACCTGCCAAGCGGACGGCACCTGCAAGTACACCTGCACGCCCAACTGCACCGGCAAGGCCTGCGGCGACGACGGTTGCGGCGGAAGTTGTGGAACCTGTGGCTCTGGTTTGACATGCGACAATTACAAGACCTACCAGTGCCTCAACGTGTGCCAGCCGAACTGCGCTGGCAAGACCTGCGGTGACGACGGTTGCAGCGGCTGGTGCGGCTTGTGTCCCGGCGGGACGAGTTGCGACGCCACGAGCCAGTGCAAGTGCACGCCTCAGTGCAATGGCAAAACCTGCGGACCCGATGGCTGCGGCGGTACGTGCGGTACGTGCGGTTCAGGCTCCACCTGCGGCACCAACGGCAACTGCGCCAAGATTTGTGTGCCGAATTGCGCTGGCAAGAACTGCGGCTCAGATGGCTGCGGCGGGACTTGCGGAAAGTGCGCCGGCGCGACTCAGTTCTGCCACGCGGCGAGCGGCACCTGCCGCGACGGCCAGTGTCCGAACATCCCGATTCAGGGCTGCTGCGACGGAGAAACCGCTTACTACTGCGGCACCAACGGCGTGAACGTCACGAAGAACTGCACTGCACAAGGGCAGTACTGTGGCTGGGAGCCCAGCGCGGCGAACATGACCATTTCCGCGACGAGCTACATGTGCTTGGCCACGCCGCTCGCGAGCGACCCTGCCGGCAAGGCGCCGCGTGTGTGTCCGGGCAAGCCCGCCTGCGTACCGAACTGCAGCGGCAAGGGCTGCGGCTCCGACGGTTGCGGTGGTTCCTGTGGCACGTGCACCGGCGACAAGCAGTGCGAATTCGGCAGCGGCAAGTGCGTGGCATCGCCGTGCGGCGATGTGCCGACGGTCGGTTGCTGCAAAGACGGCACGGCCGTCGCGTGTGACCCGGTCACCAAGAAGCCGACGTTCACGAAATGCGCTTCGGCGACGAGCAGCACCCCGCAACAGTGCGTCTGGAATACCAACGCGTTCCAGTGCACGGCGTCGAGCCTTGTCAGCCAGTCGCCCAACACCTACGCGACGCCGACGCAGTACCTCTCCACCTGCCCCGCGAGCGTCTGCGTGCCGCAGTGCAGCGGCAAGACCTGCGGACCCGATGGCTGCGGCGGCACTTGCGGAAGTTGCGGCGCGGGCAGCACCTGCAACGCCACGGGCACCTGCAAGGCGAACGTCTGCGTCCCGACCTGCAACCAGAAGAAGAACGTCAGCGGTCAGGTCCTCAGCGCGTGCGGCTACAGCGACGGCTGCGGCGGATCGTGCGGCTGCGCGCCGACGGAAGTCTGCGACTCGGCCACCAAAGCCTGCATGCCCAACCTCGATTGCGCGGCGGTGCAGGTCTACAAATACGGCTGCTGTGACGCGTCCGGCGGCGTGATGAAGGCCAAGGTTTGCGGCGCCGGCAAGGTGCAGATTGCGACGTGTGCCAACGGCTGCGGCTGGGGCGACGACGGCTGGGGCGGCAACGCGTACCAGTGCAATCCCGCAGGCGTCACGCTCCCCCCGTCGGACCCGACGGGCAAGTGGAAGCGCGTATGCCCCGGCACGACCTGCACACCGCAATGCGCCGGCAAGACCTGCGGCGATGACGGCTGCGGCGGCCAATGTGGCACCTGCGGCGCGGGCCAGTGCGGCGCGAACGGTCAGTGCATCAGCCCCTGCGACGACGGCTACGCGTTCGGCGGCTGCTGTGATGGCGACGTCCTGAAGGTGTGCAAGAAGACGTCGTCAAGCGACACGTCGACAAGCAGCAAGGCGACGTCGATCTGCGCGCCCGGCACGTGCGGCTGGAACGCGACGACGGGCAGTTACGGATGCGGCACTTCCGGCGGTTCCGACCCGACCGGCGCCAAGGCAAAGACGTGTGCTTGCGTCCCGAATTGCGCCGGCAAGACGTGCGGTGCGGACGGCTGCGGCGGTCAATGCGGCACGTGCAACGCAGGCCAGAAGTGCGTCAGTGTCAACCCGACGCAGTCCAACAGCTACGCCACCAACCAGTGCTGCGCGCCCAGTTGCTCCGGCAAGACGTGTGGCTCGGACGGCTGCGGTGGCACCTGCGGTTCCTGCCCGAATGGTCAGGGCTGCGACGTGAACGGAGCGTGCGTCTCCGCGCCGCCACCGCCGAGCTGCGCGAACACGCCGTGGCAGGGCTCCTGCAGCGGCGAAGTGTTGCAGTTCTGCAGCGCCGGCCAGTTGGTGAAACAGGATTGCAGCAACGGGCCCCACTGCGGCTGGAATGCGTCCCTCGGCGCCTACTCGTGCGGCACGAACGGCCAAGCCGACCCGGCTGGGCAGTACCCCAAGGCATCGGCCGGGACTCCCGCGACGTGCGTACCCAACTGCGCCGGCAAGCAATGCGGCGATGACGGCTGCGGCGGCACTTGCGGTCAGTGCCTGTACCAGGGTGCGGTCTGCCAAAACGCCAAGTGCGCGATCCTGAACCCGAAGACCAACACGTATACGACCAACCCCGGTCACGGCGTGTGCGCGCAGGGCAGCGACTACAAGTTGAATCTTTCGACCGGCCAGTGCTTGCCCACCAACTGGGGCGAGTGCGCCTTGGGTTCGCAGCACCCCGGCAAGAACTACTGCGGTGAACAGAACGTCAACTGGGAATGCCAGTGCGACGCCGCTTGCGTGGACCGCGGCGATTGCTGCGCGGACGCGTTGATGGCGTGCGCGAGCATCGCGTCGGTCTCCGGCACCATCACGTGCGGCGACGGCAAGTGCCAAGCGGATCTCGGCGAGAATTGCTCGACCTGCGCGAAGGACTGCCCGGACCCGACGAACGGCCAGACCTGCACGCCGCCTTCGGTCAACACGCCCCCGTGGCAGGCGCCGTTCTTTGACATTCTCGGTCTCATCGGCACCGTGGCGCAGCAGTCCGTCGTCGCTTCCACGGTCCTTGACAGCGTGCTGCCGACCGACGCGCCGTATCCGCGCGCGGGCTTGGTCGCTTACGTGCCGCGCGACGGCACGGTCGTTGGCGGACCGCTGGTCAAGGCCATCGCCGGCAGCGTCAAGGACGGCGGCGTCATTTCCACAACGCCCGGCGCGCAAGGCATGGCCATCCGCATCGGTAACGGCACGACGCCCACCTGGGGTACGGAACGCATCCTGTTGGAGCGTCCGCTGCCGGCCAAGGCGAGCGCCCTGAACAAGTCGCTCGGCGGCCTTACCTTGTCGATGTGGGTACGCGTGCCGACGACGGCTCCGGCAGTCGTCAACCCGATCGCGATGTTCTCTCGCATGGACACCGCCGCGAACGTGGGATCGCAGCCGCTTTGCCGCGCCTCGCGGCCGGGTGATACCACGTTGGAGATCAGTTGCCCGAACGCCAATCCGTCGGCCAAGCCGGCAATCACAAGCGTCTACGCGTACTATGGAACTGTTGGCGCGGGAACAGGAGTGGGCGCAGTCTCCTGCACGGCGCTCAGCGACTCGAAGACAAAGGGCGATTGCACCGACGCGTCGATTCAGAATCTGGCGGAGACGGCGTGCTTGGGCAAAGCCAACTGCACAGTCGCGGCTCCCGCAGCTCCGGCGTGCGCGACCGCGTCCGGTGAAAAGCCGGTGCTTTTTGTGCGCGCGGCCTGCGGTTACGCGTCGACGACCGATTGGCCAAGTCCGTCTCTTGTCGTGGAGGCCCCCGCGAGCAACGGCTCGTCGACCGGACTGCTTCGCTTCGGTACGGACAATGCCACAGCGCTGCACAGCAAAGACTCTGTCAACGACGGCATTTGGCGTCAGGTCGCCATTACATTCTTGCCGTACGACACCAACGGCGCTGGTCGCACGACCCTGTACGTTGACGGCGTGGAACAGGAGAGCACGACCGCTATCCGCTTCGCGCCGTTCGCTGAACTCGTTCTGGGTGCGGCGCGCTTGAGCTCGATGCCCGCGACTGCGCCGAACCTGGCTGGCTCGTGGTTGGCTGGCGTCGTCGACGTCGATGAGGTGTTCCTCTTTGACCGAGCGCTTTCCGCTGGATCGATCATCGGACTGGCGAAGAAACGCATCAACGGCGTTCTCGCACAGTGGCCCGTGACTGACGTGCAGAAGGTTCTTGCGACGAGCGCCGGTCTGGAAGGCGCGCAGGCGAGTGCTGTGCCCGTTCAAAGCGCGGTCCTGAACGATATGGGCAGCTACACGGCGTCGGCAACGGGCAAACCGCTGCAGACGACGTGGAGTGCGCTGTCGGTGCAGTCGGGCAAGTACGCGCCCAAGCTGCTCAACGCGGACATCGCCAGCGTGGCGGATTTCACGCTCGCCGGCTGGGTGCGTTCGAGCCAGTGGGCGAACGGCGGGTCAATCCTCCGTTTGTTGGAAGGCTCGACCGAGCAGGTTTCTATCAACGTTCAGGAAGACTGCGGCGCCGGCGCGCGTGGCATCACGGCCAAGGTGCTCGGCGGCAAGGCTTCGGCAATCCATCCGAGTTTGGGCTGCGCGCACCTGCTGAAGAGCGGCGAATGGCACTTTGTCACGGCGGTGCGCAAGGCGGGGCTTCTGTACACCTACCTCGACGGCGCCATCATCAGTGCGGGCTCGTCGGCCTCGTCGTCGCCGCTGTTTGCAGGCGATGCCGCGACGGCGCGGACTTTGGAAGTCCCCGCTGGTGTCGACATCGGCTGGGCGACGCTGATTGACCATGCACTCGATGGCCAGAGCGTCGCGTCGCTGAACAGCCCCGGCCCGGCCACGTGGCTCGACGGTCTGCTTTACTGGGACGGCGCGACCGCCCGACTGCGCGACTTTGCCAACTTCCACAACAACCTCGCGACCGGCAGTCAGATGCCAGCGGTCTACGCGCAAGACGGAAGCTCCGTGGCGCAGGTGTACACCCAGGGCGCCGCGAACACGCCGGGCACGATTTCCCTGCAAGACGGCGGCACGGGCACGAACGCTTTGATCATCCCGATGCAGGGACGTCTCGGCCGCTTCTCGATGCTCAAGCCAGTGCGTCCGTTCACGTGGGTCGGCAACGTCCGCGGCAAGGCGAATCAACCGCTCTTCACCTACGGTTTCGCCGTCAAGCCGCAGTCGGGCATTCCGTATGGCTGGGTCCCGAAGATCCACGCGACGTGGACCTACGTCGAGTCGCCGCTCCAAACGACCTGCGCGGTCGGCGTGACGGCGGAACGCGACGATGGTACGCGGGCGCAATGGGCCACCAGCATTGCGTTCAAGGGCCCGCCGTCGCCTTCGGGCTTTGACGTGGCCATCGCCTTTGACGGCAAGGATGCGCAGATCGCCATCAGCTCGGCCGGCACCAATTTTGTCGGCAAGAGCGCATGGGTCAATGGCGATCAGGGCGTGCAGACCGTTGAGGTCACCGAGAATCCGCCGGCGCTCACCAATCAGGGCGCGCTGATGAACGTGAAGCTGCCAGACGGACCCTACCTGAAGCTATACGCCGATTCGTCCTACCCGAATACCGGCGCGTCGACGTTCAACTCGGTGCGCGTCTACCCGCGTGCGCTGATCGAGCTGGAGCTCAACCAGGTCACCAACCATGGGTACGACGCGCTGAAATGCGCCGATCGCAATCGCGAAACGCTGCCGCAGGTTTCGAGCGGCGCGTTGCCGAGCTGCGGTGCCTGCTTCAAAGGCATGTACGAACCCACCGGCCAGCCAGGCGGCACGTGCATCGCCCAGCTCGGCTGGGGCAAAGCGTGCACCGGTCAATTTGAGTGCGCGAGCGGCCTCTGCTTGGCCGGCAAGTGCACGTCGCCCGCCGTCACCGACGAGTGCAAGTCCGAATGCCACAAGATCGGCCGTGGTTGCGAAAAGGTGCCGGTTGCGTCGAACCTCTCGTACACGCAGTGCACGTCCGCGTGCCTGCCGTTCTACAGCAAGTCCGATCCGGATCCGAACGGCATGACTACGTGCGAGTGGGAACCGACGACGGAAGCTGGCGGAGTTTGCACGGCGGACGACCAGTGCATGGCCGGCGGCTGCTCGCAGGTTGTCGACGCCGTGTACAACATGACCGTCGACCGCAATCCCGAGTGCAAAGCGGACGGAACGTGCCCGGGCTGGTTCAACACAAGCGACAGCAACAAGCCGTTCAAGTGCGCTGAGAAGTACGGGATGACGCCTCAGGCGACACCGCCCGCCGTGTGCATGTGGTATCCGCAGGGCTCGTCGACGATTCAGGCCGTCGGTCGCTGCGACGGAGGCACCGCGCAAGCGTGCACCGCGGCGCACATGCAGGCCGAGCTTATCAACACGACGTCGACGAACGGCACCGCGCGCTACAAGTGCGACAAGTGCTCCGCAGAGACGTGGAAGGACGCGAAGGGCAAGTCGCAACCGCTGTGGGTCAAGCGCTGGCGCCTGATTTCGCCCGAAGTCTGCCAGACGATGCACGCGAACCTCGTTCGCGCGTTCCTGATGCACGAGCCGCTGCCGGGCATGCTGTACGTCAAGCCGACGGCAGCACAGCTCGGTCGGTTCGTGCTGGGTAAGCCGGCGAATTCAACGCTGGATCCGGTCGAATTCGCCAAGCTGATCACAATCGGCGTGGGTCCGGAGCTCATCAACTACATGCTGGACAAGGATCGCGCGGCGTACTGGGATGCGCTGTATCCGAATCTGACCTTGGCTGACTGCGCGAAAGATCCGAGCGACCCCAAGCCGTCCCCGTTCACGGATCCGAACGTGAACTACCAGATCTGCGCGGCGAATCAGTTCCCGGATGGGACCGCCTGCCCGCCGAAGGACAGCAACGGGAAGCCGTATACGGATGCCCAGGGCAACGCCATCGACCCGGACGAGTTCTGCCAAAGCGGTTTCTGCGCGCGCGACACGGGCGTGTGCGAGGAAGGTTATGGGCGTTACGAAAACGCGGACAATGCGGACCGCAACGACGACAAGCAGCCCGAGGATCCCTCGCAGGATGCGATCGCGTTCGTGCAATCCAACGTGGGTGCGAAAGAGTTCAAGAAGATCAAGGACCCCACGTTGGCCAAGAAGGATCCGCAGCGTCGCAACTTTTCGCAAAGCATGAAGGTCAGCAACACGCTCAAGATCTTCGGCACCAGCAACACCCTGATGGGCGCGGACCAGACATTGGGCGGCGATCAGGATGCGCCGAAGTCGGCGTCGCTGTCCCAGAGCGTCATCGTCTTTGGCGTGACGATCCCGGGTGGCGGTGACCCGCCGTCGAAGTGCGACGGCGCGAAGTGGGAAAATGGCAAGTTCAAGCAGAAGGCCCCCGACGCCAAGTGCGCGATGGGCCTGACCGTAAACTGGTCGGCGCTGCCGAAGCTGAAGTTCTGCGGCCCAGTGCCCGGCAAGTGCGCCAGCGCCGGAAAGCCGGGTGCGGTTTGCAGAAGCAAGCTCATCATCGGGCCGTTTGGCGTACCGATCACAATCGAGGCAGCGGTACAGCTCACGGCGTGCGTGGAAGTCGGTGCCGGGGTTGACCCGAAGACGTTCGAGGGCGGCCTGCTCGTGACACCGAATGTGGGTATTGGCGTTTCCGTCAAGGGCGGCGTTGGCTTCAAACAGAAAGTCGGCGGGATTGAAGTCAAGCTGTTCGGCGGCGTCAAGGCCGCGATCACGATTGTCAAGTTGAGTTTCCCGATCAAGTTCATGATGGGCAACAAGCTCATCGAGAAAACGCTTCAGGGTAATAATCTCAACAACATGCACCAACTCGGCCTCTCCACGTCGATCAGCGCGGAGATGAACGTTCTGAAGCTCCTCATGTCGTTCTTCTTCGAGGCTGGCACGGCGGTGGGCCTTTTCGATGCCAAGTTGGAGTGGGAACAGAAAATATTTGAATTTGGCGGTTTTACCTTTGGTTTCAAGCTCGCCAATGGCGACCCTGTCGTGAAGAAGATTGACTTCGAAGATCGAAGTTCGTTCCAGTAGGAGAGTGCATCCATGAGTTTGCGCAAAGTAACGATGGGTATTGCCGCCGTGACGGGGCTCGGAGCCGCTGCGTGGTTGCTCGCGCCGGTGGCGTTCCATTCGAGCGTTTCCGCGACGCGGTCCACCGCGACCGCAGGTCAAAATGCGGTCACGACCGGCCCAGGTGACCGCTCCGAGGTGACGGCCGCGGCAACCAAGCGTCCAGTGCTGAGCGGACGGTACGAGGTCAGCCACACGATTCACTTCGAATCGCCGCAGGCCTCGCCCGAAGCCGGGCTCGGACGCGCGACCGCGGACGCGAGCCTGACCGCAATCCTGGAAGCCGTGGCGCCCCTCGCTCGCGAGGATCAAGAGTGGCTTGCCGTTCGGTTGGTGGACGTCAAGTTGAGCGCGAATGATGCGGCGCTCAAGATGATGGGGCTGCAAACGGCCGAAATGCAACGCGCGCTCGCTGAGCCGTTCCTCCTGCACCTGGATGCGGAAGGTCGGCTGGACAAGCCGTACTTTGCGCGTTCAACCGACGATACCGCCCGCGGCGTGCTGACGACCATGCTCGTGTCTGCCCAGTTTGTCCGCCCGTCCGAGAGCGCGAAGACCTGGCAAACGGAAGAGCGCGACCTGAACCACTCCTTTCACGCCACCTACGCGCCGACTTCCGACGGGCGCGTCGGCAAACGCTGGCTTGTGGATGGCACCAGCCCCGATGTGATCGCCAAGGGCGAAGTCGATGCCGGGTTCAAGGAGTCGTTGGAAGCGGAATTTGCCGTCGCTGACGGCCCGCTCGTGGAGGTTCACACGCACCAGACGTTCGCGGCGTCACTCGGTGACGTTGGCGGCACGCCGATGGTCGCGACGGGTGCCTACGACTTGCGGCTCAAGCGCCTCGGACCGGCACAAACCGCGTTCGCGAAGGCCCTCTCTCCGACGGCGCTGGCCCTCTACGCGCCGCAGGACGAGCCGCGCACTCTCCAGGAGGCGGCCTCGAACCGCGACGCCGTCACCATCCTCGACGAAGTCGGCGCGGCGGGCGTTGCCGAAGACCCGGTGCATTACCACACGCTGGTCTCGGAGCTGGGGTCGGTCGTCAAAGTGAACGACGCGCTCGCGAAGACCCTGACCGCGCAAGTTCGAACGGAGACCAACGAGCCGAAGCGCCGCGCGATCCTGACGGCGTTCGCGGAAGCCGGGACGCCCGCCGCGCAAGCCGGCTTGGCGGAATTGGCAAGCGACCAGACCGTGGAGGAAGTCGTTCGTCGCCAGGTGCTGGGTGCGTCGGTCTGGCTCACGGAGCCGACTGAAGCGTTCGCGACGGCCATGACGACGCTTGCGTATGCTGAGCAAAACACCCAGTACGGCAGCGTCGCGTCGCTCGTCATTGGCGCCCACATCAAGCATCAGGACGCGGAAAAGCCGTCCAACGCCGCGCGCACCCAAGCGTTCGTGCAGCAGGCCACGGGGCGTCTTGTGCCGAACCTGCCTACTGTCTCGGTGCCCGGCGTGCCACCGATTCACGTCGTCGTGAAGATCCCGCCAGTGGAAGGCGAGACGCGCTGGAACTGGATCGCCGCGCTCGGCAATGCCGCCCTCCCGGAGACGACGCCGCTGGTCCTGACGCTGCTGCAACACGACCCGGACGAGTTTTCACGCGCGGCCGCGGCGATGTCGACGCGCTTCCTGCCCGTGGCGCAGGTCGTGCCGGTGCTTGAAAAGCAGATGGCGCAGGAAGACTCGATCCACGTGCGTTCGGCAATTATTAACGCGTGCAACTACTTGGGGCCGGCGGCGACCAAGGAACTCGTGCACAAGACCCTGCGCTTTGACCACAGCGAGACCGTGCGGCTGACCGCTGCGTTCGTGATTGCGTCGTGGGCGCAAATGGCCCCCGGTTTGAACGACCTCCTCAAAGAGGCCTTGGAAAGCGAAAGGAAGCCCGGCGTTGCCGAGGCGCTGCGCAACTATTTGGAGCCCGGTCGCGCTGCCGCGCCGTTCCAGCTCCTGCCGAACGAGCCGATCAAGGAGGCCCCGTAAATGCGACGGTTGCTTGAAATCAACGCGCGGTTTGCGGCGGCCTTCTGGCTGCTCGCGGGCTGTTTGAGCGCGTGTGGGCACACGACGACGTGCGGCCCCGGCACAGTGGAAGTCGGCGGCGCTTGCCTGGCCGACCCGGACGCGGTGACGTGCGGACCTGGAACGGAACTCGTTGGCGGGCACTGCGTCGCGGACGCGACTGCGGCGGACACGTCGACAGGCACGGACGCCGTTGCGGCTGATGTTGGCGAAGACGCGGCAGACGTTTTGGACGCGCAGCCTGATGCCGCGTCCGACACGGCCGTGGACATCGCGGGAACGGATGCGGAAGCCGACGAGCTCGACGCGCCGGACACAGCCGATGCAACGGACACGCCCGACACGATCGATGCCTCAGACGTGATCGTCTGTCAGCCTCTCTGCGCCGGACGCGAGTGCGGTCCCGATAATTGCGGCGGTCAATGCGGTACCTGCACAACTGCAGAAGCGCCGTTCTGCGACGAAATCAGCGGACAATGCAACGCTCAGTGCGTCCCGCAATGCACCGGCAAGGTGTGCGGCGACGACAAATGCGGCGGAACGTGCGGAACCTGCGCGACCGGAACCACCTGCAGCAGCGCAAGTCAGTGCGTCCCGGATGCGTGGACGTGTGCGGCGACCGCCTATGCGGCCGGCGACGCGTGCGACTGCGCGTGTGGCGCGGTTGACCCCGACTGCCTTGTGGCAGTGCTCGGCACAGTCGGCTGCGGCGCGTACGAAGAGTGCGACAGCAGCGGTAAGTGCGTTTCCACCGTTCCCGCGGCGTGGACGTGCAACCCGTTTGAGTACAACGGCCTCGATTACTGCAACTGCGGCTGCGGCGCACCCGACCCCGATTGCGATTACGGCCTGCCGCTCAAGGGCTGCTTGACCCCGACAGCGACCTGCGACGCGTCGGGTGTTTGCCAGGAATGCGCGCCGGACTGCACAGGCAAGGCGTGCGGGTCGGACGGCTGCGGCGGCATCTGTGGCGAGTG
Source organism: uncultured Myxococcales bacterium (assembly GCA_903896545.1). Taxonomy (GTDB): domain Bacteria; phylum Myxococcota_A; class UBA9042; order UBA9042; family UBA9042; genus CAIYBN01. The sequence continues at coordinate 59,353 of CAITYF010000198.1, forward strand.
CAACGATCCGGTAGCCACGGCCTGCGACGCCGGCGTTTGCGTGGACCCGTGCGCGGGCGGCGTTCCGCTCGTCTGCAAGACCGCGCAGTGCGGCGATGACGGCTGCGGCGGCACCTGCGGCACTTGCGATTCGACCAAGGATTGCAAGGCAGGAGCCTGCGTGCCCAAGATCGTCGTGGACCCCGCTTCCTGCGCTGGCAACTGCGGCAGCATCGCCCCGATTGGCTGCTATTGCGTCGCTGGATGCGAAACCGACGGTTCGTGCTGTGCGGACTACGCGGCGCTCTGCAAATGCACGCCGAACTGCACGGACAAAACGTGCGGATCGGACGGCTGCGGTGGCACGTGTGGTACGTGCGGCGGCGGCAGTCCGTACTGTGACGCCACCGGCAATTGCACGGCGACCTGCACGCCGCAGTGCGACGGCAAAACCTGCGGTGACGACGGTTGCGGTGGCAACTGCGGCACGTGTGGCAGCGGCATGACCTGCAGCTACGCGGACAAGTGCATCCCCTCGGCGTGGAAATGCGATCCCGGCTCCTATCAGGACGCCAAGGCGTGCGATTGCGGCTGCGGCGCCGTTGACCCGGACTGTTCGGATGCAGCGTTGTCCGTCTTCGGTTGCCCGGCTGGCGACGCGTGCAGCGCAACGGGCTTTTGCAGCGCGACGTTCTGCGCAAACGACAGCGAATGCGGCGTGAAGTGGTGCACCGGCGCGTGGCCGAAGTCGAGCGGCTTCTACGGCGGCGTTTGCGCCACGCCGCTCGCCGCGGGTCAGCCCGCCGGCACGGTCTGCGAGATCAACGAGCAGTGTGCGTCGAACCTCTGCCTCGAAGGCTTCTGCCGGACCCACTGCAGTGTGGACGCAGGCTGCCCGGCGAACGAGCTGTGCCTCGGCTTGTCGGTGCTCGACGGCATCAGCGGCAGCTTGTGGGGCTTCGCCGCCGCCTGCGACCTGACCCAAGGCAGCGGCACAAC
>CAITYF010000199.1 GCA_903896545.1 uncultured Myxococcales bacterium
ACAGCCTGCCGATTGTGAGCGATTGGATGGCAAGGAGCCGGTCAGGCGGCGCGCTGCGCTTGCCGCGAAATGGCGGTGGCGGCGGGATTCACCGGATTGTGGCGGTTTGGGGGAGCCGGCAACAGGCGGAACGCTGACGTGTGGACTGGCGTGCCAGCCGCGAGCGAACCGCTACGTCTGAACACCCGAAAATGACGCATCTTTGAGCCGTTCTGGGCCTTGACGCGGGCGGCGGTGCCGCCGAAACTGGCGGTCAGGCACGTGCTGGACGGTCCGCGCTGGCAAGGAGCTCGATGCGGCCAGCAAGTTCAACAGGCGGACGTGCTCGGAATGCCTTCTATGACCCTCCCCAAGTCAAGTCCCCTCATCGCCATTCCTGATCCCGTCTCTTCAAGTCTGCTGTGGCCGAATCCGTCGTTCCGGTTCTTTTTCCGCGACCGCCACGCGGACCGCGACCTTCTATCCGGGGCGGCCTGTTCGCCGCTTCCACAATGCTGCTTGCGTGGTTCACGCTGGAGAACCGGCGGGCGGGCGCCCAATCTATTGCGACGGCCACTTTCGCGACCAGGAAGTCCGCCGAGCGCCCGCATCCGCCGGACTCAGCCAGGCAACAGCCTCTCCGAGTTTGGGATGATTTTTGGCATTTCAGGAAATTGAGCTTGTCTCCTTTTGTGGCTTCGGCAGCAGTTTGGCTGCTACGCCGCCTGTTTCACCCGCGGCCCCCGCACGCGCGCGGGCTTGACCGTCGACTCACCTCGTTGCACTGACAGTCGCACGCGCCTGGCACCGTTTTGCAGCGGCGCGACAATTGGGTGCGACATCGGCTTGAGCACCGCGCCCTCTGGCACCTCGCCGGTCATCGCGTATTTCCACAGCGCGATGAGGAGCTTGCGCGCCACCGCGATGATGCCGACGCGCCGCGACCGTTTCGCCGTCGGCCCAAAGCGCTCCTTGTACCACTTGGCCAGCGCGCTCTCTGGCTGGTGGTAGATCCACAGCCACGCGAGCTGCACCATCAGCGCGCGCAGCTCGCGCGGCCCGGCCTTGCTGATGCCCTGGTCGCGCTGCATCTGCCCCGAGCAGAACGGCGTCGGTGCCAAGCCCGCGTACGCGCCAAGCTTCTTGCCATTTGCGAACGTGCGCCACGAAAACACCTCGTGCGCCAGCGTCCAAGCGCCAATCGGTCCGATGCCGACAAGTCGCTCCAAGTCGCGCGCCTGCTCCTGTGCGCGCGTGACCGGCTTCTTCAGCTGCGCCACGCGCTCGTCCTCCAGCCGCTGCAGGTCAGCGTCAAGGCCAAGAATCTGCCCGCACAGCGTGTCGAGCTCCAGCCGTGTGACCGGCCCGAGCGCCTGGCCGTCGCCAGTGCGCATATCGGGGAACTTCTTGGCCAAGTCCGCGTGGTAGCCTTCGTCGATGCCGTAGCGCCACAGCACCGAGCGCACGCGATTGGCCAGCGACCGGCGCGTCTGCGCCAGCTTTCTGAGCACGCGACCAAGCTCGCGCTGGTCGTCGATTTCCGCTGGCGGCACCGCGACAATCGACACCTCGCGGTCGCCGGTCACGTGGCGCACGAGCAGGTCCAGCAGCGCGCGGGCGTCGATCGCGTCATTCTTGCGCTGCTTGGCCTTGCGGTCGACAAGGATGCTGCACGGGTCGATGACCAGGCACGGAATCCCGAAGCTTTCCAGCCACCTGGCGATCCAGAAGCCGTCGCGGCCGGCCTCGTACAGCGCGTGCACCGGCGCTTCATCGTCGAGGCCGAACTTCACGCGCGCCTTCGCGACCTCGGTCAGGAACTCAGCCTTGCCGGCGTCGACGTCTTTGCGGCTGACTTTCACTTCGCGAATCGTCTTGCCGCCGTCGCTGATGGCGAGCTGCCAGCTGTCGCGGCCGAGATCCATGGCGATGTGCAAGGCGCGAGAACTGTGCACAATGTCGGTCCTGGTGGTGTTATGGGTCACGACTGCCTCCTTGGTGATGAACCGTTACAACGCAACCAGCGGGCTCCAATCCGGCGCGTCGGCTGCAGCGTGACCCAAGCACCGCTGCTTGACGAGACGCGGCAGGTCAAATGCAGACCCCCGCGGGTTTCCAAAGGGGAAAGTCCCCTTTGGCGCCGGCCGCGTAGGCCGAGCTTGGACGCGACGGCGAAGGTGGCCGACTGGTGGAGACGGCGTGCGCATAGCATCTATCGACTCAATGCGGACTTGTCCTATTTCAACGTGAAGCCCGTCGCTCCTTGCGGCGCATCAGCTAGGTGGACGACCGGGTTCGAGCGGCTCGGGGTGGACGCCGGTAAACGGGTGCGCCTGAACACCCGTTTACCGGCGCCTCGGCGCCTCGGCCTTGACGGGCGGGTTGGACTCGGCAAACTGGGCTTCAAGCGGCGTGCTGGAGGATCCGGCGGTGCCAAGGAGCTCGATGCAGGCGGCAAATGGCGAAGCGAGACGGCATCGTAGTTCCTTCTGGCGGCGTTCGGCGTAATGCATGTCGCCATATTCGCGGCTTCAGAACATTGTGCTGTACTTGACTCCCACCGCCCCGAGGCCGATTCTCGTCGCGGAATTTCCCCAACGCGAAGGGGCGTCTGATGTCCAAGCTCCCGGCCCTCTGCATACTGCTCGTTGCGGCTGTCTCGTTCAGCCGGCCGAATGACGCGTGGGCGTCGCCGAAAATCGTGGTGCTGGAGCTTCGGTTGGACAACCGGGCGATTCCCCTGGACAGCGCGACTGTGTTGACCGATATCGTCCGGACGAGCGTGGTGACGACGGCAGGGTCGGCGCTACGCGTGTTGTCGAAGGAAAAAGTCTTTGAGATTCTGCGGCAGTTCGGAACGTCTGCTGCATCGTGCTCCGCCGATTGCCAGATCCAAACCGTTCAGGAGATTGGCGCAGACTATTTCGTCGCCGGGTCAATCGCAAAGGCGGGAGGCCAGCTGGTCATGACGCTGGAGGTGAAGCGCGCTCGCGACGGTGCACTCGTGGCCGCGAAACAGGTCATGCAGGACGACGAGAAGGCGTTGATGAAGGCGACTGCGGCGGGTGCGGCCGAGTTGGTTGTCAGTCTGCTCCAGACGTTGGCGCACGAGGCGGCAAGTCTGAACGAGGCCCGAAAACCGCCATCCGCTTCCGGGGCTGAAGGCCAGAGCGTTCGCCCCGCCGCCGTCGGTCTCGAGCCTGAAGAATTGGGCCGCCTGCCGAGATGGTTGGCATCCACTAGCGTGGAAGACGCGATCCGTGGCTGTTTTGGCGCGGCAGGGCAGGACCAGGTTTTGGGCGTCGTTAAGCTGACCGTTACGACGAAGGCTTCCGGTCAAATCACCGACGCAAACGCGCACGCCGTCAACCTGCTCGCCCATGGACCCGCGGCAGGGGTTCCGCGCTGCATCGCCGACGCGATGGAAGCGCTCGCACCGTCCTGGGATCCGAAACTGCCTTGGCCACAGAACTTTGGGGCGCTGCTTGTCTTCACCGACGAGGACAACGGGAAAACGGGGCCGCAACCGGCGCACACCGGCGCGGTTCGGACGGCGCTCGTCGCGTTGGAACAGGCGCGGGCGGTGTTGGTGAACGGCGACTTCCAGCGGGGCGTCGCGATGCTCGTCGCCCTGGCAGCCAATGCTCCAGACATCAGTGATGAATTTCACTTGACCGTGTACTGCCGACAGCTTGTGGCGCCTTTGCTCGCGCGCTTGGACTGGGACGGCGACGGCTGCGCCGATTTCGGAGATGATCAAGCGCGGCCCGGCTGTCCGCACCTCGACGTGCGCGTGCGGCCGCGATTCTACACGGCGACGGTTCTGGAGGTTCGTCCGGGCGACCTTCCAGATTGGAAAAAAGGTATGACGCCCATAGTCTTGCGCCAGGTCGAAGCGAATTTCGCAGCCCGCGACATCGTGCGCCGCCAGCTGCTGGCGGGCGACTCGGCATCAGCGAGTGATATCCGCGCGCTGCTCGGCAATGCGATCTATTCTGAGTCCTCGGACGAGTACTATCGCCAGTCGGCACTTGTGCTGGGCGCGACCGTCGACCGGTTTCCCACGGCCCGCGACGCCCAGGCCTTGGAGCGCAAAGCGATTCGGTCGGTCGACATCCTTGCCGGTGCGCGCGAGAAGCTGAGCACGCAAATCCTAGACCATCAGTCGGGCAAGAAGCCGGTGACGGCGGAGATGCTGCGGGAGTTGGAGGAGTCGGTGGCCGCGCTGCCGAGTCTGGAGCAGCAACAACTCTCCGAACGCCAGAAGTACCTCAGGCTCTTCGGCCGAGGCACACCATGGCGGGCGAAGTGGTCCGCCGACCGGGACTTGATGGCCCAAGTCGCCGCGAGCGAGGCGCAGTTTTCGGCTGAGGTGGAGGAGATGCGAACGCCACGAAACAAATAGACGCGCGGACTGCGGCTCGGGATGCGAGCGCCTGACCAACGGCAGCGCGTCAATTGAGCACAGACTGACCGAAATCAGCGATGAGGCAGCGTTGATTCGCGGCGCGCTACCGGACTGCGCGCGCTGACGACGGTACGCAGGCGATGACGCTCAACAGGATGCGCAACGCGTGGACTGGCAGATGGGGGCCGGCAGTTCGCACTGCGGGCACTCGCCGACCACGATGGTCTCGTCATCTCCCCATTCCTTCATGAACTCCCCGCCACGCAGCCAACTCCCCACGGAACCCATCATCCGCAAAACGAACCCGACACGCCTTCCAAAATTCACCGCAAAAGCCGCGGCTATCGCTCGCTTCTGTCCCAAGACTCGGAAGCGCGGCACTTCACCCCTACGTCCAAGCAATCCGCAGTCTATTTCTCGTGCCAGTCGCCACGCGCGCCTTCAGATGCACGGCCGCAGGCTAGGGCAGCCGCGCGGAACGCGCCCATGTTCCGCCTACTTCCCCGTCCCCGTCACATCCGCCGGAAAAAAGAACGCGGACACACCACTAAACGCCAACGTCGCCGACATCTGCGTGCAATTTCCATCCGCGTCCATCGCCAGGTCGCCTTCACCTGCGACCAAACTCTCGACAATCGGCAAAATGTCCGACTCACCCTCAGCTGCTTTTGTCGCCAGCGTCTTGACGCTGGAAATCGTGACGCCGGTGCCCAGGGTGCCGTCCGTGATGCGCTCGTCGTCGACGATGCGGAACCGCACGTAGGTGCCGCGCGCTTCCAGCATGTAATCCTTGCCGAAAACCTGCACGGGCAGATCGATGTCAAACGGCCCCAGGTTCACAATTCCGTCCTTAATGACGGCGTTGCCCGCGTCCACGTGCGGGTCGCGCGGGCTCAGATGAAACGTCTGACCCGTCAGCAGCCGCCCGTCCGTGCCCAAAAGCGGCGCGCCAAACGCCGCACGGACGCGCACGTCCACCTGCGGATCGTTCACCAGGTCGTCCAGCCCGTCGAATTCCAGGAGCAGCAAAATGCCGCCGCTCTCGATGCTCGACTGCAGGAGCGTCTCCACCGCGGAAATCCGCGTCGCTTCCATCAACGGCACGACGGTGGCGAACTGGTTGTCGATGCCTTCCTCGCCGCTGGGCGACGTGAAGTCGCTGTGCCCGCACGTGCTCGTGTCGTTGCCGTCGCTGTTCTTGCCGTCCAGGTTGAAGCCCGGCGCGTTCCCGTCCTTGTCGAGCTTGGTGAAGCCAAGCGTGTCAAAAACGTAGATCTTGTGCGTGCTTTTGACCGGTGTCGTGCCCAGGTCGGTGCTGCCCGCGTCGCTTTCCTTGACGCTCGCCGCTTCACAGCCGCCCAGCACCAGCGCCGCCGTCAACGCCCAGATGATCCGCTTCTTCATGTCGCCCTCGCCGTGCTCACGCTTCGATGGCCGCGAGGCCGTCCTTGGTTTCGCCACCCTCAGCGCCGAACTTCGCCAGATCCACGCCCACGGCGCGGCACAGCGTCAGCAGCACTTTACTCGTGTTTTCGCCGCCTTCAGACCGATAGTGCATCCCGACTTTCAGCTTGCCGCCCGCGCTGCCCGCCAGCACGACCGGCATTTCTTCCATCGAGTGCGTCTTCGCCAGCCCGCATTCGGACGTGCCGAGCACCACCATGTGGTCGAGCAGGGTGCCCGCGCCTTCTTGCACCGCGTCGAGCGCCGCAATCTGCGCCGCCAGCGCTTGGACAATCTGCACCGTAATCTTGTGGCATTCGGGCTGCGGATCCGCCTCGTTGTGCGTCAGTTCGTGGTGCCCCGTCGGCGCGTCGGTGAAGAGCAGGTTGTTGACCGGGTGCGTGAACCAGTTGCTGAACACGCGCGTTTGGTCGCAGGCCATCGCGTATGCCGACAGTTCCGCAAAAATCTGATTCTTGACCTGCAACTGCGGCCGTCCCTCGATGTCCGGGTAGTCCAGTTCGGGCACCAGCGGCACTTTGCACGCGTCCAGCTTCGGCGGCGCTTCCTGCAGCTTCGCGAGCCGCTTCTCCAATTGGCGAATCCCCTCAAAGTGTGCGTCCAGCCGCAGCTTGTCCGCCGTGCCGACGTCCAACTGCAGCCGTTTGATGTCGCCGCTCACGCCGTCCAGCACGCTTTGCCGCAAACCCAGCGTCGGGTCGATCTTCGGCGTGTCGCCGGGCATCGTGAAGCCGGTGCCAAAAATCCGCTGGAAGAGCGCGTACGGCGACGCTTCCGGCGGGTTGTAGCTGTTGGGACCGTTGAACGAGTAGCCTTCACTCGGCGCCGCGCCGAACTCCAACGAACGAAAGCGTGTTTCATTGCCAATCACGTTGGCGATGATCTGATCGATCGACGGCCCCGCGAACGTCGAGTTGTTGCCGTCCAGGAAGAGCGGCATGCCGGTCAGAACGCCGGCCGCGCCCGCGCCGTGCGGCTGGCTGTTCGGTACGCCTAGCTTTGTGCCCGTCACGACGGTCAGCTTGCTTTTGCTCGCTGCCAAAGGCGCCAGTTGGTCCGACAACTCCCAGGTTGCGCCTTTTCCCGTCGGCGTCCAGCGCGCAGGCAGGTTGCCGTTGCCCCAGAAGAAGAGGCCAAAACGCCGCGGAAAGCCGTCGTCGCCGCCCGCCGCGTACGCAGTGCCGTTGCCGTTCAAGAAGCGTTCCAAGGGCGGCAGGCCAATCGTGATGACCGCGCCTCCGAGGAGACCGCGCAACAACGTGCGGCGGCTCAAGCCGTGTTTGCCGTACAAGCGTCCGTTGCTCATGGTGTCACCCCCGCCGTCGAATCGTCGCGCGCGCCGACGCGTCGGAATCCTTCTGCCAGCGCTGCAGCGCGCATCAGCGCCTTCAAGCGCATCCCGCTGGACACAAATGTGTCGCGCAGCGCGTCGACCTGCGCCGCCTCGCCATCTTTCACCGGGCGCCCGACCGCGTACGCGTAGAGCTTCTTCGTCACGCAGCGCGCGTACTTGGGACTCTGGGCGATTTGATTGGCCAGCGTCGCCAAATCCTGAAACTGCACCTCGTCAAAACTGCCCGAGGGATCGATGGGCTTGCCGTCTTCCTTCGTGCGGTACCGGCCAATGCCGTCAAAATGCTCAAAGCCCAGGCCAATTGGGTCGATGAACTCGTGGCACTTCGCGCAGCTCGGAATGGAGACGTGCTCGGCCAGCTTCTCGCGCATCGTCGTCGCTGTTCCTTCATCCGACAGCGCGGTGTTCAAACCCGCGGGCGGCGTCGGCACCACGTCGCACAGCAGCATCTGCCGCACGTATTTGCCGCGAATCGTCGGCGAGGACGACACCGGGTGCGCGCGCGTCCCCAGAAAACTCACGTGACCCAGAATGCCGAGCCGTTCGCCAGGCGGCAGCTCCACCTTCGCCACGCCTTTGTCGCTCACCGCCGGCATGTCGTAAATCGCCGCCAGCCGCCGATCCACAAAGGTCGTGTGCGTCAGCAGCAGGTCGCGCATGTCCGCGTCCAGCTCCAGCGCCAGATACTCGACCAAAGACAGCGTTTCCTCGCGCGCCGACGCGCCCAGATCCGAGCTGAAGTGCTTGTACACCTTGGGGTCTTTGTTCAGGTCCAGCACGTTGCGCAGCTGCAGCCACTCGTCCGCAAAATTGCGCACGGCGCGGTGCAGCTTCGCGTCGGCCATCATCCGATCCACTTGCGCCGCCAGACCTTCGTCGGTCTGCAGCGCGCCACTTTGCGCGGCATCAAGCAGCGCGTCGTCCGGCGGACCGTTCCAGAGGAAGTAGCTCAGCCGGGAAGCCAGCTCAAACGCTGTCAGCCGCCGACCACCCGTCGCCGGGTCCACCTCGCCCACTTCGGGCCGGTAGAGGAAGTTCGGCGATTGCAGCAGTGCTTGGAGCGCGTAGCCCACGCCATATTGAAAACCGCTCAGCGCCGTCGCCGCCTTCAAGCCGGTCTGCACCAACGTCGCGCGTTCGTCGCCCGTCAGTGCGCGTCGCCACAGCTTGCGCCCGACCTTCACCACAAACGCATCCAGACAGCCGCCGTCCGTCGTCGACGTCGCGGTGCACGGCAAAATCGCCGCCAGCCGTTCCGGCTTGCTCAGGATCTGCGTCGTCAGGTTGCGCGCGCCGTCTTCATACAGCTCCACACCGCGCGGCGAGACCTTGGCCACGCTCGCGCCGACCGCATACAGGTCGTCATACGGCACGTCCGGTTCCATCGACGCCGGGGCGATGAGTTCCGCGCCCAACACGTCGTGAATCGAGTTCTCGTACTGCGCGCGGGTCAGGCGCGGCAACGCCGGCGGCGCGGGCGTAATCGTCAGCGTCGAGGTCGCGTTGCTGCCCGGCGTTTGACAGGCAAAACAACAGATCAACCCCAGCGCGGCGAGGGCCCGCGGAATCTTGATTTGCAACATCAGAACCTCAAAAAGGAACTATTCCCGCACAAGCACAAAATAGTGATCAAGCGCTTTTTCGCCTTTGTAGGCAGCGCCGATCGTCACGCGCGCCGAGACCTTCCGCAAGAAGTCCCGCGTGCCTTTGAACACGAACATTTGCAAGCCCACGCTGTTGTCCACAACCTTGGGCCAGCCTTCCACGACCGCTTCTTGCGGCACCTGGTAATAGTCGACGACGATCGGACCCAGCTCCACCCACGCCGGATTGCCGCGCGTCGGGATCGCCACAAAATAGCCAGGACCAATCAGCGGACGCGACGCGCCCTCGTTGTAGCCAAAAGCCTTTTCACCACCGCTTGCCGGCCGGCACATCCGCTTCTCAAAATTGCGGAACGGTCCCGGCAGCGGCAGCGTATTGCGCCCGTGGTGGATGATCTCCGTGAGCGCCGGGACCGACGACGGCGTCAGGTCCTCAAAAGTCAGCGTCTGCGCGCGCGCCGCCAACTGGTACAGCTTGCGCTGCTGACCGCGATCCAGCGCGTGCGTCTCCGCCTTTGCGTCGGCAAACGAAAGGCCGTCCAGATACGCGCCGATTTCCGCGATGGGCTTTTCTTCAGCGATGAATTGCGCGAGCGTGGCCATGGGACTCCTTGAAATTAGCGGAAAAGTGATGAATTGGCGAACCAGGTGATGATGGAATCAAAAACGAAGATGCCAATCGCGTTGGACACGACGCTGGCGTTCACCGCGCGACCGACACCCGTTGCGCCGCCCGAGACCGACAGGCCGTAGTGGCACGAAATTACGCTGATGCTGGCGCCGAACGTGATGGCCTTGATGAGCCCGGTGAAGAACTCGTCCAGCAGGTTGGAGTTGAAGACGCCCTGGAAGAAGACGCGGTAGTCGACTTCCAGCACGAATTCTGACGTGATGGCGCCGCCCACGAGCGCGAACAGGTCGCCGAGCACCGTCAGCAGGACCAACATCAGCATCATCGAAACAAAACGCGGCACGACGAGGTAGTGCGTCGGATCGATGGCGAGCGTGCGGAGCGCGTCGATTTGCTCCGTGACCTTCATCGTGCCCAGTTCAGCGGTGTTGTTCGCGCCGACGCGGCCGGAAAACATGAGGCCGATGAGCACCGGACCAATTTCCGCCAGCACCGCGTAGCCCGCGCCCCAGCCGAGCAGGCCGGTCGCGCCGGTTTGCTTCACGTACACGCCGGACTGAATCACCATGATGGCGCCGGTGAAGAACGCGGTCATGATGACGATGGGGTAGGACTTGACGCCGACTTTGTAGAGGTTGAGCCACGTTTCATCGCGGTCAAACCGCGGCGGCACCATGGCGCGCAGGATACGCACCAAGACCATGACGATGCCGCCGAGCGTTTCGGATGCGTCGAGGAAGCCTGCGCCGATGGTTGCGAGTGGATTCATGCGTCCCAAGGGCAAAAAGCCCCGTAGGACTCTAACCCTCAAGTGCCCGCGCTGCAAGCGGCTTTAGCGCTCGTCGCTGGGCTTCTTGCTGCCGTCGCCTTTGCGGAAAAACTCTTTCACGATAGGGTCTTGACTGTGCATGGCGTCGGCTTCGGTGCCGCGAAAGTGCACAAGCCCGTTCAGCAGCAAAATGTAGCGGTCGCACGCCGGTCGCATGCGGTCGATGTCGTGGCTGATGACGAGGCACGTCGAGTTGCGGTGCGCCTGCGTCCGCCGAATCAAGTTGAAAATTTTGGACGACGTGACAGGGTCCAAGCCGGCGGTCGGATCGTCAAAGAAGATCAGCTCCGGGTCGTTGATGTTCGCGCGTGCCAACCCAACGCGTTTTTTCATGCCGCCGGAAAGCTCGTTGGGCATCAAGTGGCGCACGTTCGGCAGGTCGACTTCCGCCAGACGCTCCTGCACTTTCACCTGAATTTCGTCCGCTTTCGCCAAACCGCGCTGCACCATCGGAAACGCGACGTTCTCGCCGACCGTCATGAAGTCAAAAAGCGCGTAGTTTTGAAACACCAGTCCGACGCGTTCGCGCAGCCGCTGCTTGGTCTTTTGGTCGCTGGCCAGTAGGTCCGTGCCCAGCACTTCGACGTGGCCTTCGTCCGGCTCCATCAAGCCGCAGCAGATCTTCACGAAGACCGATTTGCCCACGCCGCCCGGGCCGATGACGCCGACGACTTCGCCAGCGCGCATTTCAAAATCGATTCCGTCCAGAACGACCGCATCGCCAAAATTCTTCTTCAGCCCACGCACGCGCAGTACGACTTCACCCAATTGCTTGGGCGCGCGCGGCATCGGACCTTCCCGCAGGCTGGGCATCGGCTCAGCGACGGTGTCGCGAAATCCGGTGTGCGTCATGGCGTGCTCCGCGGCGCGTTGCGCAATTTTTCCTGCAGTTCGGCGATCTTCGCCTTGGCGAGCGGCACTTCCTTTGGCTCAATCGGCGGGTGCGCGGCCAGATCCGCAAAGCAGCGGTCCTTCATCTCCGCCGTCTCCGCCTCGTCGCAAATGCGCTTGTCGTTTTCCGCCATATCGTCGCGCTTCTCGATGTCCGTCTGCACGATCTCCTGATACGTCGCCAGCGCGTCGCTCGGATGGCCGCGCTCTTCCTGAATCTCCGCCACGGTCCACAAGTAGGCGTAAATCTTGACCGGATGATGCAGCATCTCCGGCAAGTGCCGCGCGTGCAATTCCGCGCGTTCCAGGTTCTTCAGCGGCCCGCGGTACAAATCCACCAGCCGCGACGCCGCGTCTTTGTGCGCTTCCAGCGCGTAGCTGGCAAAGATGTGGCTGGTCTCGAAGGTCTCAATCACCCGCTCCAGCAGCACCGCCTCTTCCGCGAGCTTGCCCTGTTTGTGCAGGATTTTCGTGTGCAGCACCCAGCCGTCGGGGAGCGTCTGCGCTTCGGGATAGTTCGCTTCCAGCTTTTCCAGCAGTACGACGGCGCGCGCCAGCCCGTCCGGCGTACCTTCTTCCTCGCGCAACATCGCGCCGCGCAGCAGAAAGTTGTCGGCAAGCTCGCCGCCCGGATCGCGGTCGTACAGCTTCTCAAACAGCCGCTCCATCGACTCGCGTGCGACCGCGTCCACTTGACCGTGCTTGTAGAGGTGATCCAGCGCGCGCTGGCTTGCCGCTTCATCGGGCGCGACGCGGCAGATCACGACCCACATGTTGAGCGCGTCCTGCTGCTGGTTCAGCTCGTAGTAGCGCAGCTCGCTCGCGTGCATCAACGCGCGAATTCGCACACCGCGGTCCCGGCCATCGGAGGCCAGTGCCTCGTAGCACGTCGCCGCTTCACGGAACTTGTGCCGTCGCGCGTCCACTTCGCACGCCATCAGCCCAGCTTCATCGGCGTCGCGCGGATCCTTGGCTTCCTGCACGAGCGCCTTGTAGCGCGCCACGGCGAGATCGTGCTGCCCGTCGATGTAGAGCTTTTCGGTGTAGTAGAAATCCGCGTCCCATTGCAGAAGCTGCGGGTCATGCGCGCACGCCGCGAGGAGCATCAGAAGGGGCAGGGCGTAGCGCATGGATTCCAGGATGCCTACTTCAAGAAGACGTCGTCAATTGTCCACGTCGCGCTCTGCGCCACCACGGCTGTCGAGGTGAGCAGGAAGCCGATTTGGACCTGACCGCTGAGCGGGATCGTTGCGTTGTAGGTGTTGGTGCCGCTGGCGGGAACGTTGATGTTCTGCGCCTCGGTCCAGTTCACGCCGTCGCTGGAGTAGCGCACGGAAACGGTCGAGTTGCTGGGCAAGCCGCCAATCGGGCCGCCGCCGCTCGCCGTGTAGCCAAGCGCGAAGCTGAGGTTTGCCGACTTCTGCGTGCCGGTCTTCAACATCGGCGAAATGAGCAACGTGCTGACCGTCGCGAAGTTCGGGATGTTGCTTTGGACCGTCACCGACGCGTTGTGACTGCCGTTCGCGCCCGTTCCCAACGCCCAGTTGCCCGTGCCAAAGCCCGGCTGCTGCTGCGCGGTCCAACC
>CAITYF010000200.1 GCA_903896545.1 uncultured Myxococcales bacterium
GATGGCGGCGGATGCGGAATTCACCGGATTCAGGCGGATTTGGGGAGCCGGTGACACCCGTACACCGGCAACGTGCAATGGCCCTCGCTGACGCAGAACTCGGGGGCACAGGTGCCATCGCATGTGAAATGCGCCAGGCAAACCTGCTGGGTGCGATCACAAATCGCGTCCAGACAAAGTTGGGCGTTCGACTGGCTCATGAGCGGCTGGATGTCGCATGGCTCGCCCACGACGGGTAGGCGCGCGCATTGCTTGGTATCACGCCGACAATATTCGTTTTGCTGGCACACGACGCCTTTGCACGTGTCGGCGAGCAGCGAGTCGTTTTCACACCAGCCGTCGGAGCAATGCCAGTGCCGAGGACAGCTGGAATGCGCTCCATTGCCGACGTCGACGCACGCCATGGATCCCTCCGCGATGGCGGTGCAGCGGTTGCCGGCAGGCGTCGGGCGACACGCAGAGCCGAATCCGCATTGCGTGGTATCCACACAAGCGCTTCCATTTTTCAGAAATGCGGTACACACGCCGTCCTGCGCAGGTGGCTCTTGAGGTGCGCACCAGCCGGCGTCGCCGCAAACGAACTCCGTTGTCGCTGGTGTCGTGCTCATCGTGTGACCCGCGCCGATGTCCACGCTTGTGCAACTTTCGCCGACTTTGCGCACGACAATCGACTTACACACGCTGGTGCATTTCCCGGAAGCGGAGCAACCGACGCCACGGCAGCGCAACTCAGGGCCGCACTGCAGGTCACGCGTGCAGGGCGCTCCAAGTCCGCGTGGGGCTTCGCAGTGCGCGCACGGTTCAATCTCAGACGAGCCCGGGTCATTCAGACAAACTCCGTCCTTACAGGAAAAAGGCAGGCGGCACGATTGATGGTTGGCGATAGTTCCTGTCAGGACGCGTCCGCAGTCGGGGGCAGAAAGGGTGGCTGGATTGGTGCGGTCTTCGCTGAAAAACGCCACCCAATCCGTTGCAAGGTTCTCGCAAGAAACCGAGGAAAGGCACGCCGCCGCGGCCTCCCCATCGTAAACCGTGACGCCCAAAGGGACCGCCTCGAAGGCGGCGCGCAGAACGTCCATGTCCCAGCTTGTTCGTTGTCGCCAAACGCAACCTTCCATTTCAAACCATGGCGGTGGATGGCACTGTGACTGAACCTCGCAGATGCGCCGCGCGAGGGTGTCGGGGAACTCGGCGAAGGCGATGGTCGGGGCGGCGTGCGGACCGCTGCAGGCGGAGACTGCGGCGCAAACGAGGACAAATACGATGCTGCGGACGCGTCGCACGCGCGCTTCGCGTGCGGTTTCCCACGGCTTCTGCTTGTTCGGCACAGTCATCGCGGGCCCTCGTCGCTTCGCCGCAGTCTCCCCGCGTTCCCCCACCGCGTCAATTGCCAAAATCTTGTGGTCTTGCAACCTTCAGCCCGACCGGCCCCGCCGCCCGACAGCGCAGCGGCCCCACACCGCGCCGTCCCGTACACGAGCGGCGAGTTGCGCGGAGCATCGCTGAAAAAACAAAATCCCCCACCTCATGCCAAGCCACCCTCGCCAGCGTCACCCGGACGCGCACACGCCCTCCCGCTAGTGGACGCAATTGCCACCCATCACACACTTCCCATCCACGCAATTCATCCACCAAACGCTGCTGCAGTCGGTCTGAACCTGGCACGGATCACCCGGCAACGCGATGCGGCACTTGCCGTCTGGGCGACAAGACGCGAGCGCGCAGCCCGGCTGGCAGTTTGCGGGCTGGCACGAGCCGCCAACGCACACGCCGTCGAGGCACGGGCGGTAGAAGTCGTGCTCCTGGTCAAACGGCACGTCGACGCAGGCTTCGCCAAGCCTCGCGGTCTCTTTGCAGCTGCCCTTCACGCACTGCTCGTCGGCGCGGCATCGAGTGGATCCGCACGTGGTGGTAAACGGCCGCAACGGCGCGGATGTCGCGGTGCAGGTCGATGTCACGGCACCCGGCAGGCACACGGTCCCCGGACCGCATTCGCTGGAATTCGCGCAAGGCGCGCCAGTCGGCGTCCAGGGGATGCACGTGCCTGACTCTGAGGGACTGGTCTTTGCGCACCAAGTTAAGCCGTCCGTGCAGTCGAATTCGTGCCGCCACGCGCCGTCGTGGTCACACGTGTCGCCGAGGCCGCGGGGCCCGATGTGCGCGCAAACGCCGCCGAGTGCATCGCTTCCGGCCGCGCAGGGCGATGTCGCGGGGCCGATCACTGCGTAAACATTCCCGACGGCCTTGCCTTCGGGGATCGGCGGGATGCAGCGATAGCACGGCTCGCCGGTCCACGCGCAGGTTCCGCTTTGGCACTGGATGCTGTCGACACAGAGTTGCCCGTCGGCGAATTGCCCAGAAAACACACGGGCACACGCCGCAGGTACGTTCACAAGTTGCTGGCCAAAGCGCGCCGAACTTCCGAGCCATGCCATCACGTACGCGGCGTTCTCGCAGTCGATCGCCTCGACGCACTCCCGCGCCGCAGCCGAGTCGAAGGCGATCCCGTTGGCCGGGTCGGTAGCCATCGCCGAACGAAGAACGAGCGCATAGATACCAGAATCGCTCCATCCCCTCAGCAGTTGCTGCCAGATGCAGCCGGCTTCGACGTAATCGGGCGACGGCGTGCAAGTGGCTTGAACCTGACAGATGCGGGTCGCCAGCGTTCTGGAGAACTCGCCGACGGCGAGGGTCGGCGCAGGTTCCGGCCCGCTACAGGCTGAAAAGGCGAGGAATGCCGACAGGCACGCGCTGAAGCAAAACCGCCAGAAGCGGGAGCGTCGGAGGGGCGCGAGGTGTGAAGTTTGCGAGCACATTTTGTTCCTCGGCAGCTGCGCTCGTCGCTTCGCGCCAGTTTCCCCGCGTTCGCCCGCCGCGTCAATCGCTAAAATCCTGTGGTTTTGAGCGCTTCAGCCCGGACCCACCGCCCAAGAGCGCAGCGGCCCCACACCGTGCAGTCCTGTACGCGAGCGGCCAGTTGCCCGCAGCACCGCTGAAAAACGGCCCTTCCCACTTCGCGCCAAATCTGTGTCGCCAGCCTCTACCCGTTCTTGCAACCATCGTTCGTCGCTGACGTGGATCGAGCCGCCTTTGGAGAGGGCGGGGAGGGTGCACGTGGACGTGCCCGCAGTTTCTTCACTGTTTCGCTAAGCGGCGGCGAATTCTTTCACACCTCCGACTTCGCCACATCGGACGAATTTGCCTCTTCCGGGAGTCGTCGCCCGCGCCAAGACGCCAAACTTCCCGACAGAACGACAAGCAGCGGCGCACCGAGGAAGTACGCACCCAGGCCGAAGAGCAAGTCGCCGCGGAAATAGTTCCGGCCGGAGTAAATCACGCCAACGCCTAGCCAATCGATGAGGCCTATCGCCCATCCGACTCGAGCGTAAAGCCAGACTCGTCGACCACGCACGTAGCGGCCGAGCGCCAACCCGGCAAACGCGGGGAATCCAAGCGACAGGATCAGGAACAGCCACAATTCGCTGTGCTTGAAATGCCAATAGGAGAGGAGCGATCCACACGAGGTTAACAAAACGACCGCGGTCGAAATGACCAACAGAACCAGCTGCGGGACGCCCTTGCGAGCCGTCGCGACGTCCGCCTCCAAAGTGCGGATTCTGGCAAACAGCGGTAGAAAGAGGGAAAGGTCTCGGCCACAACGCCCGCAGTCAAGATCCGTCCCGGAGATTTCATTTGCACAGTAGGGACAGTCGAGACGGTCCGGGCAAGGTGGCGTCCCCTGGTGTCCATCGTTTGAGGTTCTCGCCCGCATTCAGCTCCTTCGCAGTCTCGGACTCGCAAGCAGCCCGTCGCCGAACGCGTGCTGGCGGGTCGAGGGCGGAGTGGCAGTGCGGCAACGGCACTTCACCCTCATTGGGCCGCCTGCACCGGGGTCGTCAAGCAGCAAAAAAACCACGCGGGTTTTGGCCAGCTCAGACAGGGCCCTGCACCCGCGGCCGACATTCGCGAGTCCAAACCTCCGCTCCGGCTCACGCGCGGTCGGAGAACGGCGACGGCGCGTGAGCGCCCCCCGAACGACTGCTGGAATGCCGCTCAAGGCTTGGCAACGTTGCCCGCGAGTGTCCACAGGACCAGCGCGTTGGCGTGCCCGTGACCCACGCCGTGCTCGGCCTTCAGCCAGTTGACGATGCCCATGTGCTTGTCGATGCCGCACCCACGGATGAACACCTGCCACTCGGCGATCGAGCGGCCGTACTTCTTCTCAATTGACGGGAAATACGATGCGGGGCCCTCTTTGGGCCAAGGTGCGGCGTGTTCTGTCATTCTGAATTCCTTCTGTTCTCAAAGGTTTTGTCGAGCGTTTGGTGTCGCGGATGACGCCTCGCGGCACAACTGGCGTATTTCACTTCGCCGGTTCCGTGTACGCTTGTTCCACCGTGAACACGGCGTGCGTCTGCGTTGCGCCCAGGCTTTCAAACAGCATGAGCGCCGCCGGTCGCACGCCCGTTGCCCGCAGCGCGATGACCGCATCCTTATCGCGCCACGTCGACGCCACCCGCCACGCGCCGTTTTGGCCGCGCAGCAGTTCGGTTCGCAGGAGGCCTTCGGGCCAAGCGCTCGACGTGAGGCGGCGATAGCCTTCGAGCAGTTCGGCCTCGCGCGCCGACTCTAGCTGCGCGTCGACGATGGTGACGATTGATTGGGGCATGGTGGGTCCTGCGTGGGCTTGGGGAGACGCTAGGCGACGCGGGCGGACGTGTCAAGGCCTGAAGTGTCGGGCCCAGACCTGATCGATCCTCACCGCCAGACGCACCCGTCACGCTCACTCGCCCCCCGCATCCCCGCGCGCAGCCGAAGCGCCAGACAGATCTCACCCGTGGAATCGCCGATCCGGATGAAATTGCTTGCCTTGCGTCGGTA
>CAITYF010000201.1 GCA_903896545.1 uncultured Myxococcales bacterium
CAAGGAGAGGCGCGCGGGGAACGTCGGGCGGCGCAACGCGAAGACGCGGCGTGGGGTGGAGACGTGAGACGGGGATGGCGGCGGATGCGGAATTCACCGGATTCAGGCGGATTTGGGGAGCCGGTGACACACGCTAGCCACTTGGGGCTTCCTCGGATCGCTTTTCGATCTTCCAGCCGCCAATTCACGCCTCCCCATACGCACTTTTTGACTTTCGCCAACCGCTCACTTGATGTGCATCAAATTACCACGGTGAACCGTCTTGACGCGCCAGCGGCGCCTCGTGGAACCTCGCACCAATGGCACGTCGCCAGTGTGTACACCTAAACTTCCAAGCTGTTGCCTAGACAGGAGGCTCCGATGCGTTTTCTCACTGCGAACGATTCTCTCACCGTCACCTTTGGCTGCCTGCGTTTCACCGGCTCTGCCGTCAAGGCCGATCCCGATACCATCATGTTTGCCGCCATCACAGCCGGCCCGGCGACGACGTTCAAGACCAAAATCGGCCTGCGCAACGACGCGACCGACCACGTGGCGGACACACAGGGCGTGGTCGCGTTCCGCGAGCGACAGCTGCGCGAAGTGGTGATGACGATTGGCCGCAAGGCTTTTGCCCATTTTGGCGCGCGCACGGCTGCGGGCTACCTGAAGATCCTGCCCCGTGCGCCCAGCGAAGTGGTCATCCTGCCGCTGGCAGACCGGCGCAAGGTGGTCATGGCTATCGTCGACGCGCTGGGGGAAAAAGGCTTGCCGGCCGACTTGGCGCAACTGGGCAAGGACCTCGCCGCAGCGCAGAAGAACCGCGACGCCGCCGACGCCGACGTGGTCACGGCTGAAATCGCCGTCACCAAAGCCCGCACCGCCGAAGCCGAAGCCCGCGACGCCGTGCTGGTCGCCTACCGCACCCTGCACGCGCAGCTGACGCTCAAGTTCCCCAACGACAAACCGCGCGTCGAGAGCTATTTCCGCTCGCCGGTGGTGAAGAAGGCGAAGGTGGCGGTGGTGGGTGCGTGAGAGCACCTTCGCGACCCTTGACCCGCCGCATCCAGTGCCCGATCATGGCTCCATGAAGCGCGCCGAAGTCCTCGCCCAGCTCCACGACCTCCTCCCGCAGCTCACCGCGCTCGGCGTGGTGCATCTCGCGCTCTTTGGCTCCGTGGCGCGCGATGAAGCGACCGGGCAGAGCGACATTGACGTGCTCGTCGACATTGTGGGACCGCGGCCTTTTGCCCAGCGGGTCGCCGTGACGGACCTGCTGCAAGCGCATTTCGGCTGCCGGGTCGACGTCGTGCCGCGTGAAGCGCTGAAGGTGCGAGCGCGCGAGGTGGCGGAGCGGGAGGCGTTGCTTGTCGCGTAGAGACGAACTGCTCGTGGCCGATGTGCTGGACGCCATGCGGGCCGTTCAGCGCTGGACCGTTGGCCAAACGCGCGAAGCATTTCTGGCGGACGAAATGCGGATCTCCGCTGTCGAGTGGCAGATGCTGGTCATGGGCGAGGCGACTAAGCACCTGCCGGAATCGATCCTTGCTCGTGCGCCAACCGTGGATTGGCGAGGCCTCATCCGGCTGCGCGATTTTCTGGCACATGGATATGCTTCGGTCGCTCCCAGCGAACTGTGGCAAATCGCGACGGAAGAGGTCGCGCGTGACTTGCCAGCGGTCGAGGCCCTGTGGATGTCGCTCGAGGCCCCATGAACCCCAAAGTCCTGCGCATCGAATCCGCCCACGAAGGCATCCTCATCCTGCGCTTCAGCAACCAAGAACTGCGGCAGTTCGACGTGCGCCCGTACATCGACCGCGGCGGCGTCTTCACCGCGCTTGCGACGGAAGCGACGTTCGCCGCCGCCCGAGTCGTTTCGGGTTCGGTGGAGTGGCCGGGGGAAGTCGACCTGTCGTATGACACGCTCTATCTGCGAAGCGTGCCGGTGGCGGGCGGCCGCGAAGCGGCGTGACGGTCTGACTCGAGGCGTCAACGGTGCACTCAGGTTCCACGTGCCTGCGTAGGCAGGCACGGCAATGATAGCCCGCCAATTGATTGGCTGGGCTTTCTTCGACAAATCGAACACGACAAACCGCCAGGCGAAGCGGGTCCCGTCCCAGACCGTTGTACACGCGCGGCCAGTGTCGCGGAGCACTCGCTGAAGAATGCGCTTCCGCCGCTGCCGTCGACTTGCCCCAACCTTGACCCACACCCACCGCACGCCCAAACTGCCCAGCAGGCGTCCCCCGACGCAGCCGGAACCACCCCATGCGTCACATCCTCCCAGTCTTCCTCCTCCTCGCCGCCTGCACCGCCTCGACCGGCAGCGGCACCGCAGTCAGCGACGACACCACCAGCGACACCATCTTGTCCGGCACCGACGCCGGCGACATCAGCGACACCGCGCTCACCGACACGCCCGACACCACCAGCGCCGACGCCGGCTGCCAAGTCAACGATACCTGCGGCATGGGCACCTTCTGCAACCCCAAAGGCGTGTGCTGCCCCGCGCTGGGCTGCGGCCCGCAGTGCCCCAACGGCATCCTGCTCGACCAGAACGGCTGCGAGACCTGCACCTGCGCGCCCGCCGTTGGCAAGCCGTGCAACCCGCTGAGCATGAACCCGGCGGCGCAATGCACGAACACGGAATACTGCGCGCTCGCCACGGGGCAATGCAGCAGCAGCCAAGGCAAGTGCGCCGAGAAACCAGAAGGCTGCGACCTGATGTACGCGCCCGTCTGCGGCTGCGACAACAAGACCTACGGCAACGCGTGCGCGGCGGCGCAAGTGGGCATGAGCGTGGCGGCGACGGGGGAATGCGGGAAGTGATACGCGAGTCGAGAACCGCTTGCGGGCCCCGACGCGAAGTATTACATTGCGTACAACGGAGCCGTCATGACCCTCGCGCACAAGAAGATTCAGAAAATCGGCAACAGCCTCGGCATCACCTTTCCCAGCGAGATGCTGCGGCAAGCCGGCTTGGCCACAGGTGCCGAAGTCATCGTCACCAGCGAGCCCGGCCGAATCACGATTGTGGCGCTGGACGCGGACTTTGACGCCCAAGTCGCCGCTGCGGATCGCTTTGTCGCGCGCCATCCCAACGCGATTCGTAAGCTCGGCCAATGAAGTTTCTAAGCCAGCGGTTCGTCCTGACGTATCAGGCACGCCTCATCGACGTCTTTGGCGGTAGCCACGGTCTGCGCGATGTCGGGTTGTTGGAGTCCGCGCTGGCGCAACCAGAAGCGACGTTTGGCGGGACCTACTTGCACGAGGATGTCTTCGCCATGGCTGCGGCCTATGGCTACCACTTGTGCCAAAACCACGCGTTCGTTGACGGGAACAAGCGCATCGCTGCCGTCGCCATGGCGACCTTTCTGGCGGTCAACGGCCACGAGTTGGTGGTCGAAGAGGTTGAGTTGTACCAGGCGATCATCGCGATTGCGGATGGACGTTTGGACAAGCAAG
The DNA here is from genome assembly GCA_903896545.1 of uncultured Myxococcales bacterium. GTDB lineage: Bacteria > Myxococcota_A > UBA9042 > UBA9042 > UBA9042 > CAIYBN01. The sequence continues at coordinate 3,445 of CAITYF010000201.1, forward strand.
GCTTGGCGCAGTGGCTGCGGGACGTGACACGGTAGGTTTGCCCAGCCAAACTCCCTTCCCGCACGCTTCTGACACTGGGAGCCGTTGCCCCGACGCCCCACCTAAGCTACCTTCCGCGCCGACTCGCAACCCCTGAGGCACCCATGACCACGACGCTTTCCTCCTACCTGCGCGACGCGTGGCACCAAGGTGCCGACCCGCAGACGCCGCTGTACGACCCGACCCACAAGACCGTCATCGCCGGCGCGAGCACGCGCGGACTGGACCTGGGTGCGGCGCTGCAGCACGGCCGCACGGTCGGAGGGCCCACGCTGCGCGCGCTCACGTTTGCCCAGCGCGGTGAACTGCTGAACAAGCTCTCGGCGGCCATTCACGGCGCGCGCGACGCGCTCATCGACGTCAGTCGCCAGAACATGGGCACGACGCGCAGCGACGCCAAGTTCGACATCGACGGCGCCGCCGGCACGCTCGCGTTCTACGCCAATCTGGGCAAATCGCTCGGCGACCGCACGTTCCTACTGGACGGCGAGGCGATTCGCTTCTCGCGCTCCGCGCGCTTTCTGGGTCAGCACATCCTGACCCCCAAGCTCGGCATCGCGGTGCACATCAACGCGTTCAACTTCCCGGCGTGGAACCTCTGCGAAAAGCTGGCCACGGCGCTGCTCGCCGGCGTGCCGGTGCTGGCCAAGCCGGGTACGGCGACGGCGCTGCTCTCGGTGAAGATCGTCGAACTGTGGCTGGAACAGGGTCTGCTGCCCGCGGGCGTGCTGCAGCTGCAAGTTGGTTCGGTAGGCGACCTGCTCGACCACGTGGGACCGCAAGACGCGATTGTGTTCACGGGGTCAGGCGCGACTGGCCAAGAAATCCGCAAGCACCCGCAGGTGATTGCCCACAACGTGCCGGTGAACGTGGAAGCGGACTCGCTGAACGCGATTGTGCTGGCGCCGGACGTCACGGAAGGCTCGGATTTGTTCAACATGGCCGTTGCCGAAATCGCCCGGGAAATCACGCAAAAGGCCGGACAGAAATGCACGGCGATTCGGCGGATTTTTGTACCGAATGACTTGGCAGATGCGTTAAAGGCGGAATTGATTTCTCGCTTGCAAGATATCGCCGTGGGCGACCCAGCCGAAGATCGCACGAATCTGGGACCCTTGGCCGGACCGTCGCAGCAGCGCGACGTCATCGCGGGCATCGCCGAACTCAGCAAGCACGCCGACAACGTCTTCGCCGGCAAAGCCCCCGAGGGCGGCTGCTTCGTCGGCCCACAGCTCTTCTGGAGCAACGCCGGCTTGAACGCCGAATACGTCCACGACCACGAAGTCTTCGGCCCCGTCGCCACCGTCCTGCCCTACGACGGCTCCGCCGAACTCGCCGTACAGCTCGTCGCCCGCGGCGGCGGCAGCCTGGCCACGAGCGTGTACAGCGACGACCAGGACTGGTCGCGCACCGTGCTCCTCGGCATCGCCCCGTGGACCGGCCGCGTGTACTGGGCCAGCTCGAAAGTCTTCGACCAAGGCACCGGTCACGGCGCCGTCATGCCCGCGCTTGTCCACGGCGGCCCCGGCAAAGCCGGCGGTGGCGAAGAATTGGGCGGCGAGCGCGGCCTGCGGTTCTATTGGCAGCGCACGGCGATTCAGGGCGACGTGCAGCTGCTGAAAGCGGTCCTAGGCTAAGGCGCTGCAAGCGCACCAACCCCAAAGTTCGCCGCAGGCGACAGACGCACCCCAAAATCCCCCAAACCGCGCTCTAAAGCTCGCCGCAGGCGAGCCCCGCGTTCCCCGCTACACGCCACCGACCTCACCAAGATCCCGGCGGAGGTGGGCTCCGATTTGCCGACGCAACGCGTCGGCAAAAGCTCGGGGGCCCCACCG
>CAITYF010000202.1 GCA_903896545.1 uncultured Myxococcales bacterium
ATGGCTGCGGCCAAGGCCGCACCGGATAGAAGGTCGTGGACGCTTGGGCGTCCCGAAATTGGACCGGACCGACCTGCAGGAAGAACGGAGAGAAGGACCTTGACAGAATTGAGGTGATAGAAGGGCTCGCCAGCGGGATTCGCAACATTGAGTGGGATGCCGTCGAGCTTCCCAGTCAATTCATGGAGAATTGGTGCTACCACGAGCCGACCTTGCGCGGGCTGACGCGGCACTACCAGACAGGCGAGCAGCTGCCGCACGCGCTGTTCGACCGCATCGTTGCCGCGCGCACGTACCGCGCGGGGAGCGACATGCTCCGGCAGCTGCTGTTCGCGCTCACCGATCTGGCGCTGCATCACGGCTACCAACCGGGGCAGGGCAAGTCGCCATTCGACGTCTACCGCGAAGTGGCAGCGCGAACGAGCGTGATGCCGCCGCTGCCAGAGGATCGGTTCTTGTGCGCGTTCTCGCACATTTTCGCGGGCGGCTACGCGGCCGGATATTTCAGCTACAAGTGGGCGGAAGTCCTGAGTGCGGATGCGTTTGCTGCCTTTGAGGAAGCAGGCCTAGCCGACCCGACGCAAGTCGCGAAAACGGGACGTCATTTCCGCGATACCGTGCTCGGACTCGGCGGAAGTCTGCATCCGGCCGACGTCTTTCGCGCTTTTCGCGGTCGCGACGCGACGACTGACGCACTTTTGCGCCATTATGGACTGGTGCAATCCGCATAATCGCTTGTGGGCGCGGTGAATTTTCGCGGCATCGGGTCACCCCTTTCGCTTGAAAAAAAAGAGCGTAGGATTGGCATATTAGACGTGGCGCCAAGTAGGCGAAATGGGTGCGATATGGGAGCCAGTGCGGGCGTGGAAGAACGCGGGCAAGGCGGGTCGTTGGTCAGCGGCGCGGGGTTCTTTCAGGACCTGGCAGAGACTATTCGCGAAGCGCTCTACGTGACGGAAGTACCAAGTGGCCTGATGAGCTACGTGAATCCAGCGTTCGTACGCCTCTTTGGCGTGACGTTGGAAACGATGAACTCGGAGAAGCAGTACTGGCGGCGTTTTGTCCACCCGGATGATGTTGAGCACGTCGCGCAGTTCCGGACCGCGCTCGAACTCGGTGAGCAGACGCCCCCGTATCGGATCCGCCGCGCGGATGGGGCTTGGCGCTGGGTCAACCTGCGGCATTTCCCGCGCCGTGACGCCACAGGCACCTTGGTGCGGATCGTCGGCTTGGTCGAAGACATCACGGACAGCGTCGAGCGCGACACGACGGTGCGCGAACAAAACGACAGCCTGCGGCGGATCGTTCAGGTGCTGCCGGTGGGGATTTTGGCCTATCGCCGCGACCAGCCGGTTTTTGCCAATTCGGCGCTCAGCGAGCAACTCGGCGTGCCCGTCAGCGAACTGCTCGGCATGCCGATCCACGAGATCATCGACACGTTCTTCCGTGAAGACGAACGCCAGCAGGGTAAGGCGCGCCTGCGTCAGTCCAAAAAAGGCAAGGATTTGCCACCGGTTGAACGTCACGTGAAGTCGCTGACTGGCGAGCAACGCGTCGTGGAACTGCAGACGATTACGGTCGAGTTGGACGGCGAACCGTCGCAGGTTACCGTCGTGCGTGACTTGACGGAGCAGCGGCGGCTGGAAGCGCAAGTCGCGCAAGCCGATCGAATGGCGGCGCTGGGACGGATCGCGGCGGGCGTGGCGCACGAGCTCAATAATCCGCTGTCCTACGTACTTGGCAATCTGGAAATGGCGCGCGAGACGCTGCCGCAACTTTTGGACGAGATGCTGCGCGTGCACGCCAAGATTCAGCAGGATCCCGACCTGGCGCCGCGCGTGCTGAAGCTGAGTGAGCAGCTGCGCGGGTTGACGTCCGTTGTGCGCGATGCGAGCGACGGCGCAGACCGGGTGCGCGGCATCATGCGCGACCTCAAGAGCTTCTCGCGTCCAGATAGCGATGACCGTCGTGAGTCGGTCGACGTGATGCGCCCGTTGGATGCGGCCGTTCGCATGGCGTGGCGCGAGATTCAGCCGCGCGCGCGGTTGACGCAGGACCGTCAGGCCGTGCCATTGGTGCTGGGCGTTGAAGGGAGGCTGTGTCAGGTGTTTCTGAACCTGCTGGTCAACGCTGCCGAAGCGTTGCCGGATGGTGAGAGCCGCGCGAATGAGGTGCGGATCGCGACGTCGACCGCCGCGGACGGTCAGGCGGTCATTGAAATCTCCGACACGGGACCGGGTATTTCGCCCCTGCAGCAGCAGCACCTGTTTGAGCCCTTCTTCACGACCAAAGGACCAGGGCGCGGGACTGGCCTCGGTTTGTCCATTTGCCACGACATCGTTCGCGCTCACGGCGGGACGATCGAGGTGTTCAGCGAGGTCGGACTCGGCGCGCGCTTTCGCGTGACGTTGCCGGCTGCTCCGGTGACGCTGCCTGCTACCGTGGTGCGGCTGCCGGAAGTGACCTGCCGCGGTCGAATCCTGATCGTGGATGACGAACCTCACGTCGCGTCGACGCTGCGGCAGTCGCTCGCGCGCGATCACGACGTGACGGTGTTGTCAGGCGGTGCCGAAGCGTTGCGCCTGATCACGGCTGGTGAACGCTTTGACGTCATCTTCTGCGACGTGATGATGCCCGAAGTGAGCGGCATGGATCTCCACATGGCGCTCATGACGATCGCGCGGGATCAGTGCGATCGCATTGTGTTTGTCACCGGTGGCGCCTTCTCCCCGGTCATCCGTGAGTTTCTGTCTCAAGTACCGAATTTGCACCTTGAGAAGCCGTTTACCCTGCGGCAGGTGCGTGGCGCTGTGGCGGAATTGTTGCAGTAATGCGACGTTCTCGCGCGAATTCTTGCGGACGTACACCAGCAAAACCTTGCGAGCCCGTGCCGGGATGTGTAGCCTAGTGCGCTTGTGGGCGCGCTAGGGGCGAGGCCCGACTTGACCGGCATTCTGCCTGTGTTGCCAATGAAGACGGCTGCTTAGACGGAACTTTGACGAGGAACTGAAGATGATGATTCGCATGACTCTGGCCGCCTTGACCGCGGCCGCTTTCGCCGTCAGCGGCTGTTCGAGTTCGACCAGCGGCAGCGGCACCACGACCGACGCCACGACGACGGACGATACCGCCGTCACCGACACGACGACCGGCAACGACACCGCGACGGGCGACACGCTCGCCGACACGGGCAAGGACGCCGGCAAGGATACGGTCAAGGCCGATGTGGGCCCGCCGACGGCCACCTGGGGCTCTTGCGCGATCAGCGATCAGGCTTGCTTGCAGGACTGCATCCCGACGAACTGCTCGGATTCGGGTCAGGCTTGCCAGGCGGACAAGAAGTGCACGGGCCTGCAGGATTGCTTCCAGAACTGCGGCGCTACGCCGGCCGTTCTCCCGCCGCAGGACGGCACGCCGGTCGCGCAGCTGCCCGGTGAGACGACCGACAGCTACTGCCAGCGCGTTTGCGAAATCCAGGCGGGTCCCGCGGCGCTCGCCGAGGACGAGGCGTACATCGAGTGCGTCATCGGCAAGTGCCTCGATTGCGCGATCTCGGCCAAGGACGGCATTCCGAAGGCGTCCTGCCAGCAGTCCTGCGGCGTGGAGAACTACTGCGCGGATGAATATGGCGCGCTGCTCTCGGACACCGACGGCTTGAACACCTACGGTTGCCTCCTGATGTGCGGTTCCGGCGATCAGGCCTGCCAGCAGGCTTGCCAGACCTCGGCTCCGCCGGCGGCGCTGACGCTGCTCAAGACCTGGAACGACTGCGCCACCAAGTACAAGACGACCTGCGTCGCGCCGTAAGTTTCTGCGGTTTCTGAACAACGCCCGCTTCTGCTCGCCGTCCTCGGACCGCGGTGCACGGGCGGGCGTTGGGCGTTTTTGCGGCTTCGTCGTGTGACGCGTGGGGAGTTGGCGTGGCAGACGTACGCGGGGCGCGACAATTGGGGAGTTCCCTTCTGCGCGGGGTGTGTTGCGGGTGGTGAGTACCGCCGCGAAAGGGACCTGCGCCGCTTGCGGCCGTGGCCCATTCAGCTTGCTGAATGGGTCACGGGTCGGCCTTTCGGGCCGACCGCGGGCCCGGTCCCCGCGCTCGCGGGGATTCGCCCGAACGATCATCAACAGGCGGGCGATGACCTGCCCGGTAGCGCGTCCTCGCAACAGCCAAGGCACTCGCTCAGTGCAGGTATGACAACGGGTGGTCGTTTGCCGCGGACATCAACCCCAGTCCCATCGCCGAGCCACGCAGCGTCACGCCGGCCGACGTTCCCTCGCCCAGCGCCCAGCGCGCGTAGCCGCCCAGCGCCCAGCCGTTCCACTCCCAGAGGCCGGGGTAGACGTTCAGGTGCACGGACTGCTGTTCCGTCAGCCCCGCAATGAGCGACGCGACCAGCGACTCATCGCGGTCCCAAAAGATGCCGGTCTCCCAGATGAGCTGCGTGCCGGGAATGAACATGCGCGCCGTGCCATCACCGACCATCGTCTGCGTCATGCCCTTCAGCGCCGGCCCCAACGACACGCTGAGGTTGTCGTGCTTGTTCAGCGGCCCCGTCAGGCCAAAAAGCCCCTCTTTGCCGTAGTACATGAAGAAGCGCAGGTCGATCGGCAGGCCCAGCGTCACCTTGAACGCGTAGTTCTCGCTTTGGTTGTAGATGCGCAACCCGTTTGCGATGACCGCCTGACCTGGCCAGTAGTTCAGCTTGACCGGCCCCTTGAAGAAACGCGCGATCGGCTCGAACGAGAACAGCACGAGCCCCAGCGGGTTCCAGATCAGCATGTCCGCAATGGGGTCCTGATTTGGGCCGCGAAACGAGCCATTCTCCGTGATTTCATTGACGTACTGCAGCGCCGTCGTCGTCAGAATCGCCAGTACGCGCGGGTGTTTGACGCCCTTGTACGCGTACCAGTCTTCCAGCTTGCGGTAGAGCATGCCTTCGCCCAGACCGTGCATGAACCAGTTGGGCACGAACTGGCCGTACTGGGTGTCCAACCCGCGGAAAGGAAAAACTTCGTGCGCCGCAAAATGGCCCCAGCCAATGTGCCCAAGCGCGTCAAACGGGTGCGTGACGTTGCGGAAGACGTTGACCGCGCCGCCTTGGTAGTCCACACCGGTCAAAGTGTCCTGGTAGGCAGGGTTGCGCAAGATGTCGAACGAGCCGTTCAGGAGCGCGGTGAGCGGGTTGAACTGCGAGTCGCTGCCGATGCTCGTCGGGTGCCAGTAGAAGCCCGTCGATTCCGCGGAAGTCGTGTCGTCGCTCAAAGTTGCGGGCGGTTCCTCCGCGCGCGCGCTGGACAACGGCAAGCAAAGTACGGCCAAGCACAGCAACGTGCCGGTCAAGATTCGCTTGCGGAAGATGCCCTGGATATCCACGTGCCTCACCGCGCGCAGCGTAGCACAAGACGAGCGCACCACAGCAACGTTGGCCTGTGAGCCGTGCGAAAGTTTGCGCTATTTCAAAATCATGCCGCCCGGAAAGCTGTACGCCGTGACGCCGCCGTAGCCGTAGACCATGAGCCCAAACGGCGTGGGCGTCCCGCCCGGCGCGAGGTTCTCAATCGTGTGCGTGCCGGCGTTGAACTTCAGGTAGGCAAACTCCCACGTGCCGTCGCCAAAGCTCTGGAAGCTCACCGTCAGCGGCGTGCCGTCCACGTGCAGCGCCAGTCCTTGCGGACGGACGACCGTGACGTAGTTGCCGGTGAATCCGTCCGGCGTCTGAAACGTGTAATCCGGGCGATACTGTGTGCTCGCCGGAACGATTGCCATGCTCGCGTCGCCCAGCGTCGCGGCGGCTCCGTTGTTCTTTGGTCCCGCCTGTCCCGCGCTCACCAGGAGCTGCGCCACTTGAATCTTCCCCGTCGCCTTCAGCATGAAGCTCGTGTCGGTTTGAACCCGCGCCCGCTGACCGGCCATCAGCGTCACGCCGTTCAGCTCTTTGCCATTCGGGTACTTGGCCACGCTCGGCGGGTCGGTCGTCAGCTGCACGTTGTCCTCACCCGCTACAACGACGAACTCATCGACTTCATCGCCCCGCGGCTTGGTCTTCACACAGAACGCTTCGGTGCCCCAGAATTCCACCGGCATCAGCTGCTCTTCCATGTGCTCCGTGCAGCACGTGTCCCAAGTCGAGTCGCTGCCCTGACTTTGACTAAAGCGCCAGTCGTCCTCCACTCCGGCCGCCTGGTGGCCGCTGAACACCGCAACAGGTTTGTCCGCTTCGATTTTCGACCCCGTCATGTTGACCAGCGCCTGTGGACCAGAATTCGGCGGCACCTGATCCGACTTCGGCCCTTCCTCGATGTTCAGCACGTCAAACTGCAAAATTTGAAACGTGTACGCCTTGCCAGCGCTCAACACGGCCGGTTTGGTGCCGTCGCCCGGCACACCCAACGCGTAGTTCACCTGACAATCGCGGGTCGGCGTGACCGTCACGGTCGTCGTGCCCACTTGCGTCGCCACGACCGTCAGAAACGCGCTGTTGGCGGGAAAGCCCATCATGGCGCCGCGCGACTGCCCCGGCACCACCGCGAAGTACGTCTTGCCCAGTGTGTTCTGCGGCAAAAGCAGCGAGCCGTCGTTCGACGTCGCACCTTCCGCGTGGTACGGGTTGCCCTGATACGCCACGACCGGCTGCGTCGACTTGATGTGAATCGCCTTCCGCATGACGCCCGACCCCGCGACGTTCATCACAGGCATCTTGAATTCCTTGGTCTTGCCCGCCGGTACGTTGTAGTCGGCAAAGACGAGGTCGACGCTCGGCCCCGCCTTGCTGCACACGGTCGATTTCTTGTTGTTGCATGTCGTTTCCGTCGGCGCGCACACAGAGCCGTCCGCGCACGTCGCTTGAATCGTGAACGACATCGTGGCGTCAAATTGCCCCGGATTGGAGATCAGCACGCTGTGCGGAATCATCTCCGTCGTCGGCTTGCCCAGTGAACCTGGATTGATTGCCGAGTCGTTGTCCAAGTCCACGCTCCAGTATTCGCAGCCGACGTTGCCGCCGAACTTCACACCTTGCTCGCACAGACTCACGCACTTGCCGGCAAAGCAGTACGAGCCGGCCTTGCAGTCGGTCACGTCGCCGTAGCCGCTGCCGTCGGGCAGGCACGTGTGAAAGCTGGTCTTGGAGCCAGACGCGCATTCCGGGACGTAGGGCGTGCACGCGGTGGTTTGGCACTTGCCGTCGATGCAGAGTTGTTGTCCGGTGCACGGCGTCTTGAACGTCGCGGTGCCAGCGGCATTGCAGTGGATTTCCGCGGAGAAGCCGTCGCAGCCCAACGTTGCACCGGCAGTGCAAGGCGTGGGTGTCAGGCAGTTGCCGTCCGCACAGACGTCGCCGCTGTTGCACGTCTCTTTCAGTTTCCACGCGCCGTCGACGCAGATCTTGCTCGTCGTCTCGTTGAAGCACGCGATTTGGCCCGTGGTGCAGCTAAATAGCGTGTCGTCGATGACCTTGCCGTCCTCGTCCGCGATGGGCACGTCGGCCGCGCCGTAGATGTCGCCACCGGTGGCGTCGGTGGCGCTGCTGCTGTTCGTCGCGACGGGCGAACTACACGCGCACAAGCAGGCGGCGACGAGGGCGAGGCGATTCATGGCAGCGACCTTGGGGCGGGAATGGACGCCGCCGCGCAAATGGTCGCAAGATCGCGCAGGTCGGGCAAGGGGCGTGGGGCATTCCGGAGTGCAACTGCACAATTTTTCAGCGATGCTCGTGCGCATCTCGCCGCGCGACACCGGCCAAAACGCACGAACGCGGCGACAGTCAGTGGTCAAACCACGAACTGTCGCCACGTTCTGCGAAAGGGATCGTTACCGCTTGCGGCGGAGGCAGCCGCAGGCTGTCTCCGGTCCAGACGATGGCGAAGCCGGTCCGGCTGGACTAGAGCCCGGTCCGGCCGCTTCGGCCGGATTCGCCCAACCGAAACAGCCGCTGCCTCTCGGCCTAGTACCGGTAGTGATCCGGCTTGTACGGGCCTTCCACGTCAATACCGAGGTACTCCGCCTGCGCCGCGGTCAGCTTGGTCAGCTTCACGCCCAGCTTGTCCAGGTGCAGACGCGCCACTTCTTCATCCAGCTTCTTGGGCAGCACGTGCACGCCCAGCTCGAACTTCTGGCTCCACAGCGCCAGCTGCGCGAGCACCTGGTTGGTGAACGAGTTCGACATCACGAAGCTCGGGTGCCCCGTCGCGCAGCCGAGATTCACCAGACGACCGCGCGCCAGGATGATCAGCGTCTTCGCGCCGTTGTTGGACTGGGTGGCCGGGATGTGGAACAGGTCCACCTGCGGCTTCACGTTCTCTTCCACAACGCCAGCGGTCGTCTCCAGCCACTTGATCTCGATTTCGCTATCGAAGTGACCGATGTTGCAGAGGATCGCCTGGTCCTTGATGTTCTTGAAGTGCTCGCCCGTGATGACGTCGCAGCAGCCCGTCGCGGTGACGAAGATGTCGCCAACCTTGACCGCCTCTTCCATCGTCACGACCTGGTAGCCTTCCATGGCCGCCTGCAGCGCGATGATCGGGTCGATTTCCGTGATGAGGACGCGCGCGCCCAAGCCACGCATCGACTGCGCCGAGCCCTTGCCCACGTCGCCGTAGCCCGCGACAACGACGACCTTACCCGCGACCATGATGTCCGTCGCGCGCTTGATGCCGTCCGCGAGCGACTCGCGGCAGCCGTACAGGTTGTCAAACTTGGACTTGGTCACCGAGTCGTTCACGTTGATGGCCGGGACCTTCAACTCGCCGCGTGCGTGCATCTGCACGAGGCGGTGCACGCCCGTCGTCGTCTCTTCCGACAGGCCCTTGATGTCTTCCAGCATCGCCGGGTACTTCTGGTGGACCCACATCGTCAGGTCGCCGCCGTCGTCCAGAATCAGGTTCGGGTTCTTGCCGCCCGCGAACGCGAAGATCTGCTGGTCCATGCACCAGTCGGCTTCCGCCAGCGTCTGGCCCTTCCACGCGTAAACCGGCACGCCCGTCACCGCGATCGCCGCCGCTGCGTGGTCCTGCGTCGAGTAGATGTTGCAGCTGGTCCAGGTCACTTCCGCGCCCAGCGCGGTCAGCGTCTCAATCAGCACGGCGGTCTGAATCGTCATGTGCAGACAGCCGGCGACGCGCGCGCCCTTGAGCGGCTTCGTGGCGCCGTACTTCGCGCGGAGCGACATCAGACCGGGCATCTCGCGTTCCGCCAGGATGATCTCTTTGCGGCCCCATTCAGCGAGCGAAAGGTCAGCGACCTTGTAGGGCAGGCGGCCCGATGTGGCGGGTTGGGCGGAAGGCGTGTGAACAGCGGTCATGGAAGTTCCTTTGTGCGGAGTCGTCCTGACTCCGAGCTTATGGGATGTCGCGGGTGCGCAGTGGATGCGGCGCGGGCCGCAAAACGCACAGTAGTGTGCCAGATGACTTGAACTTTGTCGATTCAGAAACGCGGCGTGCCGCAAAAACAACAACACCGGCGCAGACTCCCGCTTGGGTTGCCTGCGCCGGTGCTGTCAACACGTGGGCCGCGCGGATTAATCCTTCTCGAGGCCCGTCTTCTTGCCTTCCAGCACCGGGATGACCTTGTTGATGAAGATTTCATTCATCTCCACGGCCAACTGGTCCGGATGCTTCTGATCCGCGACGACGCGGCCGGAAACGATGTAGATCACGCGGCCGGTATTCTCCGTGACGCGAATCGTATAGCCCTGCACGAGCTTCTTGAGCCCGGGCAGACCTTCCAGGGTCACCGGCGTGAACGAGATAAAGAGCGACGCGTCCTCGTTGCCTTCAACGAAGCGGATCGACGTCGAGTTCATCACTTTCGCGCGGAAGATGTCCAGATTGATACCGGACGAACGCGTGGCATCCGAGCCCGTCTCAGACAGGTTGGTGTGCATCTTGAGCTTGACGATGCGCTGCGTCGTGCGCGTCTCAATCGGGTTGAAGACCGCGGTCGACGACAGGCAGCCAGTCATCAGGCTGGCGGAAGCGGCGAGCGCAATCATCGCGTGTTTGAAGTTCATGGGTTCCTCACAAGCAGTTGGGCAGTGTTGCCAGTCTTGGGTCGTGATAGCGAACTCGTGCTTAAAGCAGCAGCTTCGCGACTTCTTCCAGCGTAATGGGGATGATGTTCTTCATGTCGAACGCGCCCATCACGCGAATGAAGACGATTTCACCCGTCTTGGCTGTCACGGAGATCGAGTACTGGCCGCCCAACGCCACCTTGGCGGGGTCGTAGCTGGAAAGCAGCGAGTTGATCCGCACAACGTAGTCGCCGCCTTGCGACACGACGTCGAACTTGCCCTGCTTCATCAGTTCAATGCGCAGTGCATCGGCAACGACGCCTTCATCTGGAACGAGCACTTTGTTGCCCAGCTTGGGGGCCTTTTCGTCGCGGAAGACGATTTCCTGAGGCGCGCCGCACGCCGACAGGGCGAGTGTCAGCAAGAGGCCGAGAAGGATGGTGATACGCGTCATGGTCTTGTTCTCCTGAACTGGACGGTCTGGTAAAGACCGAACGTCTGCAATGGTCTGAAACGGTTGTTTCCGGCCGGCTTAGGACTTGGGCAGGCCCTGGAATTCAGCCAGGTTGCCGCGGATGAACTCCTGAACGTCGCCGTTAGTCGGCGCGATGTTGTACAGGCCGATCTTCGAGAAGAGGATCTTGCCGTTCTTCGCGTCCTTCACGGTGAACGTCATGGTCGTCAGGATGAACTTGGAGTACAGGCTCGCACCGCTGAACACGTCGCTGTCCAGTTCGATCGAGAAGTCAGCCTTGGCCGCATCGATCGCGTAGCCCTTGGACTTCAGCTCGACCACGATGAGGTCGTTGTTGTAGTCCACGCTCGAGACCCACACGTTCTTGGACTTGCCAACGCGCGCCTGACCGGCGGTGTCCAGATACTGGTCGTACAGCAGGTACTGCTGGCCACAGCCAACTGCGCTCAGAGCGAGCAGCGCGGCCAGAAGCGTCCGGCGAACATTTTTCCACATCATTTCGTGCTCCCTTTGGCTTGGCCGACGACCTTCGCAACCCGTTTGCTGACGTAGTCCAAGCGGCATGATGGTGGTCGCGATGCAATCACAAGTCAACATCATTGAACTGTGAAAGCATATGTGCATGGAGCGGTCGGCAAAAAAATAGCGCGACCTTACGGTGCAGGGGGCGAGCCCCGCAACGTTGTTTGATTGTCTATGGAAACAGCGGGTTGAGTCGCGCCCTACGGCGCAGGCTGGGCAGGAGCCGGCTTTTCCGCACTCGGTGGCGCGACTGCGGCCAAATACGCCGCGCGAACCTTCTGCCACTTCTCTACTTTTTCCGCGTACTTGGCGCGCACTTTCGGCAGGTGCCGGCGAATTCCCGCCAGCGTATCGAACGGAATCGCCTTGCTCAGCGATTTGCTCAGCCAGGTCGGAATCCAGCCGCCAATGTCCGCGTGCACCGTGAATTCGATCTTCGTCGTCTGATCGTCAACCCGCACAATCCGGTAGTGCCCCTTGAGCACGGGCATACGCACTACGCCGTCCACGGGGCCAAAGAGCGGTGTCGTGATGGACTCGAACTTCATCGTCACGTCGTCGCCCCGGTCGAGTCCGGTCGCGATCGCGTGCAACACGGAGTCGCGGTCCTGTACGGGCCAGGGCGCTGTCGTGCGGCTGTAGAAAATCATCTCCGCTTCGGAAATGCGCTTGATGACGCGCGATCCAAGGCAGCGCTTGGCCCAATCGCACGTGTGATCCACGTCTTCAATCAGCGCGCAGATCTCGTAGAACTCGCCTTTCATCACCATTGTTCCACGCGTGTCGGGCATTTCTTGATCGGGCACTTCGCGTGTTTCGATCAAGATGCCGTCGTCGTTGGACAATTTTCGCCAGCCGTCCGCCCAGGCGGGCGAAGCGACGAGCACAAGAAGCAAAGGCAACGTCAGGCAAAATCGCGTCATGGAGGTCCTTCTGATTCCGTTGAAGCCGGGCGCTTGCGCGGGCCAATCCAGCCCACACGGTGGAATGCGTACAGCATGCCGCCGGCGACCGTCGCCATCAATCCCCAAGCGAATGCGTAGCCCCACTGCCATTTCAGTTCGGGCATGTGCTCAAAGTTCATGCCGTAGATGCCGGCGATGAAGGTCAAAGGCAGGAAGATCGTGGAGATAATCGTCAGGACCTTGACCACCTCGTTCATGCGGTTGTTGACCGACGACAGGTAGACATCCATCAGGCTCGCGGCGAATTCACGATAGGTTTCGACAAGATCCACGACGTGTACTGCGTGATCTGCGGCGTCTCGCAGGTAAATGCGCGTGCTTTCAGAGATTTGGACGTGTTCGTCCTCCGCTTCGGTCCGCAACAGCGCATGGAGCGCGTCGCGCTGCGGCCAGATCGAGCGCCGTACAACCAGCAGCGTTCGCTTCAGCGCGTGAATCCGTTTGCCCGTGGCCGGCTCTGGCCGCTCCAGCGCTTCTTGTTCCAGATCCTCCAGCGCCGCGCCCAGCGCATCCAGCACGGGAAAGTAGCCGTCGATCACGCAGTCCAGAATCGCGTAGGTCAGGTAATCTGGACCGCTCTGACGAATTTTCCCTTTGCCCATGCGGATGCGCGCGCGCACCGGTTCCAGCACGTCACCGTCCAGGTCCGACTCTTGCACCGTCAGCACCCAGCTCGGCCCCAGCAGCACGCTGACCTGTTCGGGATGCGCCGACATCCCCTTCAAGTGGATCATGTGCGAGACGCAAAGCGTATGCCGATCGTAGACATCGGTCTTCGGGCGCTGCGGTACGTTCACCATGTCGGCAAGCGCCAACGGATGCACGCCCAGCAGGTCGCCGATCGCCTGCAGGCGGTCGCGGTCACTGGTTCCGCGTACGTCGATCCAGAGCACCTGACCAGGCTGAGGCGTCAAGTCGTTGATCGACGCCGTCGCCGTTAGATCGCCTGACTCAAAAAAGCCCGGCGCGTACCGCATCCAAGCCACGTGCGTCGGTTCTGCGTCGGGGTCGGCAAACAGCGTGCCTGGCGTTGCGCCCGGCGACATCAACGGCGTCGGAACCATCACGGTGGACGGCTGGCGGTAGCGCTGCCCGCGCAACAGGCGGTCCGCCTCCAGGGCGGCGCGACTCAGAAGACTCATGCAGGGCTCCAGGCGCGAAAGTCGGGGCCATTGACCGGTCGGCCGCTTGGCGGGTGCCAATGTCATGCAATGACGCGGGACTTGCAACCTTTCTCACAGTTTCGTAGCGTGCACGTCACGACTGCGTAATTTTCGGCAACTTTGGCCGACTTGAGGCGCACCGGACCGACGCTTGCGTCCCTCACAGACTTTGCTGGAGAGCCATGTTGCGATTTGATTGGAAACTGTTGCGCGGAATGATGTCTATTGTTGCCGCTGGCTCGCTCGCCGTCGGCTGCGGCTCATCGACCACTTCCTCCGATGGCGCTGACGCCACGACGGGCACTGACGACGCGGCGGCCGATGCTGCGGGCGACACGAGCGCCGATACTTCCGTCACCGAGGACATCGGTCCCAATGCGCTCATCGCCAACGGCGAGTACTACCTGTCGGTCAACGTCGTGCCGTTTGGCGGCCTGCTTTTGCCGTTCAAGGCGACGCTCACGGCTTCAGGCAGTCTCGCCGACGGCGGCAAGCTCGCCACGCTGGAGCTGCGCGCGCTGTCAGAGAACGTCACGCCGATGTACGTCAGCGAGCCGATCGGCTTGGTCAAGGACGTCGTCGTCGCCAAAGGCGGCAAGTTCACCGCGGAGTTCCCGGAGCCGATCCTGATTCCCGCCAAAGCCGCGCCGACGGGCAGCGACGTTCACGTGGCCAACTTCAAGCTCATCGGCACCATTGGCGCCGGCGACACGATTTGCGGCGACATGAGCGGCACGGTCACGGAGTTCGCCAAGGACGTCGCGACCAGCACGTTCAAGGCCGTCAAGTGGGGCACGCAGACCACGCCGCCCGAATCGGCTTGCGCAGCCGCGCCGGTCAAGCACTACGCGGGGATCACGACCTGCCCGACGTTGAAAGCGGGCGTCAACACGTTCACGAGCGCGGAGCGGAACCGTCGCTTCACGATTTCCTTGCCTGATCCGCTGACGGCGACTGACCTGCCGTTGGTATTCCTCTACCACGGCGTCGGCGGCGACATGCCGGGCATCCTGGGCCACACCAAGTTCGAGGATTTGCTGAAGTCTGACCAGTTCGTTCTCGTCACGCCGGAATCCGAGCGCGACACCAAGGGCGTTCCCGTCAGCCAGACTGAATGGCTCTACGGCGTCCAGCAGACCGGCGACGACAACTCCGACCTCGTTTTCTTTGACGACATGGTCAAGTGCGTCAGCGCCCAGTACAAGACCAACGCCAAGCGCATCTACGTCACCGGCATGTCGGGCGGTGGCATGATGACCGTGTTCACGTCGTTCAGCCGTTCTGACGTGATCGCCGCGGCGGCACCGTTCTCTGGCGGCTACTTGTTCAAGTTCCCCAGCACCAAGAACAAGTTCCCGGAAATGGTCGTGTGGGGCGGCGAGACCGACACAGCGTACTCGCAGAACTTCCACACGTTCGCCACCGCGCTCATTCCGGCGTTGCTCGGCGACGGCCACTTCGTCGTTCAGTGCAACCACGGCACGGGCCACAAGTGGCCGGCGGCGATGACGGCGGCGAACTGGACGTTCCTGAAGAGCTACACACTCGGCGACGCGACCAATCCGTTCGCGGCGAAGTTGCCTGAGGTGTTCCCCAGCTACTGCACGATCGCCAAGTAGGTGCGGCTGAGAGCCTGTGAAACCTTGTTTTCGCAGGCTCTCCCGGACCGCGGCCGCGGGCTGGCAGCGGCTGAAACCGCCTGAATTCACTTCAGGTGTTTCTTGGCCGCTGAATCAAACCTCAAGCGCAGAGGTTGGGAGTTTCGAAGAATTCACATCCTCTGAGCCGGGGGAGGAGGTTGCGCGTCTCGCCGCTTTCTACTCCGCGCCCGCAGCCCTTGGTCGACCTTCCGTGGCAGAGTGTGAGCGCGCCTCCAGACCCTTGCCACGCGCCCGTTTCTCCGCGATAAGATAACCTGGGGTGTCTACATCTGGGGAGACGGGGCAATGGGCAAATTCACTGCGAATCACGGACGTTTTCTGCCGACTTGGGCGTTGGCGTTGCTGTTGACCCTTTCGGCCGGGCATTTGGCGGCTGTCGAGGCGGACGGCAAGTGGCACCACGAGTTCACCGAAGACGGCATCGCGGTCTCGATGATGACCGACGAGGGGCGCAGCCTCCCGGCGTTTCGCGGCACGGCGGTTGTCGACGGCAACATGTTTGAAGTGCTCGGCATGCTCGACGACGCCAAGAAGGCGACCGAGTGGATGGCCAACTGCATGGAGAACAAAGTACTCAAGCAGGTCAACGAGTTTGACCGCATCATCTACAACCGCACGGATGCGCCGTGGCCGGTCTCCGACCGCGACGTGGTGATCTTCGTCGGCGTGACGGCTGACCTCGACAAGCGCGAGGTGAACATCAAGTTCAAGGAGATCACCAACTCCGGGCCGGGGCCCATCGACGGCGTCGTGCGGATGCCCAAGCTGCGGGGCTACTACAAACTGCAGGCGGTGGACGAACGGCACACGCGCGTCACCTATCAGATCGACGCGGATTCCGGCGGTAGCTTACCCGACTGGCTGATCACCCGCGCGACGCGGCGGTTGCCCGTGGATACGATCGCTGGACTGCGTCGGCAGTTGAAGAAGACGATGGGCAACTACGAGGAATTCGTGAAGCGATACGACCCGTCCAAGGGTGGAAAGATCCCGGACCAATTCGCCAAGACAGCATCTCCGGCGCCGACGCCCGCGCCGGCTCAGCCGTAATCGTCGCCGCAGTCCTGGGGAGGTCCTGTGGCAGATCGCTATTTTCGTCCTGATCACGTGTCCGCGTTCCGCGTGCTCGCGCCCATTATCTGGGACGGCCCGCGCGATCCGACCGTGCTGGGTGACACCGAGATCAACGTTGAACCACTTCTGGCGTATCTGGAAGCGCACCGAGTCAAGACCGGGCAGAAGCTGACGGTGACGCACGCGGTGGCGCGCGGTGTGGCGTCCGTTCTGGGCGCGCATCCGGATCTGAACTGCCTTGTGCGGCGTGGGCGTATTTGGATGCGACGCGATGTCGACGTGTTTTGTCAGGTCGCCGTGCCGCACGAGGACGGCAAGAAGCTGGCGGGCGCGGATCTGTCCGGCGCGGTGATTCGCCAAGCGGACAGGCTGACAACCGGGCAGATTGCGGAGCACCTGCAGGCGACCGCGGACAAGATTCGCCGCCACGACGATCCGATGCTGAAGCAGACCAAGAAGATGCTGACTGTGTTGCCACCGTTTATTTCACGCCCGTTTCTGCGGCTTTTGGCGTACTTGAACCACGATTGGGGCATTGACCTGCGCTGGATGGGCGTGCCCGACGATCCGTTTGGCTCGATCATGGTCACGTCCTTGGGCATGTACGGCATTCGTTTTGCCTACGCGCCGCTTTTTCCCAACGCCCGCTGTATCGGCGTGCTGTTGGTCGGCGGCGTTTACGAGCGCCCGGCGGTCGTGGACGGCCAAGTGGTGGTGCAAAAAGCGCTGCCGCTTTGCATCGCGCTGGACCACCGGATGATCGACGGTCTGCAGGCTTCAGTCTTCTCCCGCGAGCTGATTCGGCGTCTGGAGAATCCCGCGCTGCTGGACGACCTGAGTTGGTCGACGCCGCGTCCCTACCACCCTTCGACCGGCATCTTGGCGGCGGACCCGGTGGACCCCGCTTGAACCTTTGGAGGGTTTGATGGCCTCGCCTATTTCCCGCGTCCTCGTGTCCCTGCTCGCGCTCGGCGCCTGCGCCTGTTCATCCAAGGACGCCGCTGTCGTCGACAAGTCCGTCACCATTCGCTGGACCAGCTACGGCGTCCCGCACATCACCGCGCACAGTTGGCAAGGCCTCGGTTACGGGCAGGGCTACGCGTTTGCCAAGGAAAACATCTGCACGCTGGCGGACCAGATCGTCAAAGTGCGCAGCGAGCGTTCCAAGTGGTTCGGCGCGGGCGAGAAAGACGCCAACGTGATGAGCGACATGGCGTACAAGGCGATGGCAGTCGTTCCGCACGCCCAGATCTTTTGGGACGAACAGATCACGCAACGGTCGCAGCAGATGCTGACCGGCTACGTGCAAGGGTACAACGCGCGCCTGGCGGAAGTGGGCAAGGGCGGTCTGCCGTCGCCGTGCAAAGACGCGGACTGGGTGCAGCCGATTACGGAAATCGACCTGCTTGCGTACTACGCGGATCTGGGCGAGCTGGCATCGGCGCGCAACTTCAAGCAATACCTGACGATTGCCCACCCGCCGAACGAGACGACGCAGAACGACTGGCCGCGCTGGCTGGATCCGCTGACGGGCACGGAGCAGACGCTGGCGTTTGGCAAAGAGCTGGACCCGATGCGGCTGATGCAGATCGGCTCGAACGGCTGGGGCCTGGGCAAGGAGAAAACGGCGGACGGCCACGGCGCGGTGCTGGCGAATCCGCACTTTCCGTGGTTTGGCGAGCTGCGTCTCTGGGAATCGCACCTGACGATCCCGGGCGAAGTGGACGTCGCGGGCGCGTCGCTGATGGGCGTGGGCGGCGTGCTGATCGGCCATAACCAGCACGTGGCCTGGACGGAGACGGTGTCGGCGTCGCGCAAGTTCACGGTCTACAAGCTGCCGGTCGTCAAAGGCGATCCGACGAGCTACACGGTGGACGGCAAGGTCATGAAGATGACAAGCCACGAAGAGACGATTCAGATCAAGCAGCCGGACGGCACGTTCAAGACGAAGACGCAGACGTTCTGGAAGTCGCACCACGGACCGATCCTGGTCGTGGGCGGTCTGGGCGAGTGGACGACAGAAACCGTGTTTACGCTGCGTGACGCGAACGCGATGAATGGCCGATTGATCGACCACTTCTTGGGCTTCGCGGTCGCCCAATCGGTCGCGGACATTGCGGATGTTTGCAAGAGCGTGCAGGCGAATCCGTGGACCAACACGATGTCGGCAGACGATCAGGGCAACGCGTTCTACACGGAGTCGCACAGCACGCCGAACATCGCGCAGGCGGTGATGGACGCGTGGAAAGCGAACGACGACATCATCGTGAAGCTGCTGCGCGACAACGGCGTGGTGCTGCTGGACGGTTCGACGGCGGCGAACGATTGGCTCGTGAAGCCGGGCGCGCGGGAAAACGGGCTGACGCCGTGGGAGGAGACGCCACACCAGCTGCGTACCGATTTCGTGTTCAACGCCAACGATTCGCACTGGATGACGAATCCCGCGGCGCTTCTGGAAGGGTACGGACCGATGTTTGGCGCGGAGAAAACGGCCCGGTCGGCGCGTACGCGGATGAACTTGGCGTTCCTGATGGGCGTGGGCAAGGACGCGGCGGCGGGTGAGGACGGCAAATTCACGCAGGACGAACTGACCACGATGTTCATGAACGACCACGTGCACAGCGCGGATCTGGCGCTTCCCGACGTGCTGACCGCGTGCCAAGGCGTGACGAACGTGACCGTCGGCAAGGCGACCGTGGATGTGGGCGCTGCCTGCGCGATTCTGGGCAAGTGGGATCGCACGGCGTCGCCCAGCGGCAAGGGCGCGCTCTTGTGGCGCGAATTCTGGTACGACAAGGACGGTCCGGCGTGGTCGCACAAGTTTGACCTCGCGGATCCGATTGCCACGCCGTACGGGCTGCCGCTTGCGCCGACCGGCACCGACAATCCGTCGATCCAGACGCTCGCGCGCGCGGTGCTGGTCTTGCAGAACGCCAAAATTCCGCTGGACGCGGCGGTGCCGGATTTCGAGTACACGCTGAAGGGAACCGAACGCCTGGCGATCCACGGCTCTGACGACCCGGAGGGCGCGTTTCAGGTCGTCGGTTGGGTGCCCAATGAGAACGACACGATCCTCGCGGATCAGCGCATGCAAACGCCAGACGCCGGCGTGACAGCGTCTGGACTCGCGGTCGGGCAGGGCTATCCGATTAACTACGGGTCGAGCTTCGTCATGGTCTGCATGCTCACGGCGGAGGGCCCCAAGGCCAAGGCGATCCTGACGTACGGTCAGTCGAGTGACCCTTTGAGTCCGCAGTTCACCGATCAGGCAAAGCTCTTTTCACAGCGCAAGTTCCGCGACATGCCGTTTACCGACGCCGAGATCGCCGCGGACCCCAACGTGACGACGCAGACCCTGACACACCCGTAGCATTGAATAGGTTGCGCACCACCCCAGTTTGGGTGATAAGATCGGGGCGGTCTGCCCCCTCTACCTCGGAGAAGCCATGATGTTTCAGCTGCGTTCGCGCCGTTCGGTACTCGCCTTGTGCCTCTGTCTGACGTTCCTCGCCTCCCTCGGTTTTGCCCAAGAAGGCAGCTGGGAGAGCGTTGGCACCTACGACGGCGTCAAAGTGTGGCGCAAGCAAGTTTCCGGCAGCGATCTCTTCGCGTTCAAGGGCGAGATCACGACGAACTTGCACATCGGCAAGATCATGACCACTTTCCTTGACCGCCAACAGCGTCCGAACTGGGTCGACCGCTTCGCCGACCAAAAGATGATTCAGAAGGACGGTCCGCTGCACGAACTGTATTGGATTCACTTCGGCCTGCCGTTCCCGATGAAGGATCGCGACTACGTGCTCAAGGCCGACGGCCAGATCGACGACGCAGCACACGTCTTCACGGCGCGCATCAAGTCGGTGGTGGACGGGCGCAAGGGCGAGGACGACTGCTGCGTGCGCGCCGAAGCCAAGAACACGTACTACCGTTTTGAGGCCATCGCCGGCTCGGAAAAGACCAAGCTGACGGTGGAAGTGCACACAGATCCGAAGGGATCGCTGCCGGACTGGCTGATCAACATGATCCAAAAGAAGTGGCCGTCCAAGACGCTATCCGGGCTGATCAACCGCGCCAAAGCGCAAAACGCGGTGCATGCCGACTTCGCGACGTGGCATGACGCGCCGGCTGCAGCTCCGGCAGCCCCGTAGTTCACACCGCGCGCACGGACACGTCGGCGAGGCCTGGCACCCGCAAGCGCACGGTCATTCCGGCGTGAAGCGGCTCGGCCAGCGTCGCCGCGCCTGTCAGGATCACGGAGTCCGCGGGCAGGGTCATGCCGTGCTCGCTCAGAAGCTCCATGAGCTGCACCAGCGACTCGACCGGATGGCCGGATATCGCCGCTGACGAGCCAGCTTGCACGACCTGATCGTTGACCTCCATCGCCATGGGGAGATCTGCAACGTCGCAAGGCGGCTGCCAGCGTCCCAGCACGAAACGGAAGCTCGACGCGTTGTCCGCAATGACATCTGGCAGCGAGAAGTACTTGAAACCGACATACCGCGAGTCGAGCACCTCCAGCGCGGCGCACACACCGTCCACGGCTTCCCAAGCCTCCTCGCGGGTCACGCGACCGCTGAGCGCATGACCGAGACGCAGCGCAATCTCCGGCTCAATCTTGGGATGCACGCCGTCCGCCACGCGCAGCTCACCGCCGTCGCGCACCTGCATCGCGTCGGTCAAGACGCCCCAGATCGCCCGATCCAGGTTCATCTGCTCGCGCTTCGCCAACGAAGTCAGCCCCATCTTCCACCCGACGATGTGTTCGCCGCGCGCCTGGCGAAGCCCGATCCCGACCATCATCACGCTGTAGGCGTCTGCGATGCTCAGTTCGGCGACATCTTGCGTCAGCCGCGGAACCTCGTGCTTCTGCACCAGCGCCATGTCCAGTTTCGTAGCCAGCTCGTGGATCACTTCAGGTTCCAGCATGTTCCCTCTTCATCTCGGCCACCGACACCTTCGCCACTCACAGCGAAGGCGTCAAGGCGCGGCCTGAAGTTTGCGCAATCTGTTGACGGCCATCAATTTCTGGGTGAGAATCTTCTTATTCACGCGGCCCTACGGGTCATCGAGAAGCGACGAACCACGGACCTGCACTTGGGGAAGGGCAGGTCCGTGGTTCCTCGTTCCGAATATCTCCAACGCGATTGAATCACCGCGGAGGTCGTGCGTTGAAGAGTCAGGAGCGAGCGGCAGACCGTCCAAGGACGCAAGCCGCAGAGTGATGCATCTGGCGTCCAAAGTTGGCGCGAAACTTGCAGTGCACTCCCGCCGTCTTTACCGCGAGTCTAGTCTCGCTGTTGGGTACGGACGCTCTGGCGGGTTCGCCCCGTGCGAGCTTGCATTTTCCGGCCCAAGTGGCCTTATTGGAAGAGGAGATTCTCATGCGTCGTTACATTCTCGCGTTTGCCGTCACTGCCATCACCGCCGCCCCCTTCGCAGCCCAGGCCGCGACCGGCAAGGAAATTGTCGTCGAGCAGAAGTGCACCAAGTGCCACAGCATCAAGGCGGAAGGCGTCGCGGCCGCTGAAGATAAGCCGACCATCATCGACTTGTCCGGGGTGGGCAAGGACCACGACGTGGCGTGGTTCAAGGGCTGGCTGAACAAGGAAATCGAGCGCGACTCGATCGTGAAGAAGGGCGAGAAGGCCAAGCACAAGATCGCCTTCAAGGGCACGCCGGCGGAACTCGACACGGTTGCCGCGTTCCTGAAGTCGCTGACCAAGAAGTAAGCCTTCAACGTCTTGCCAAGAGACAGCTGATCCCCGGTTTGGCGCGAGCTGAGCCGGGGATCAGCATTTTTTTGCGACCTACGTGGTCCTATTCGCAAGACCTGACCAGCTTGCCGAAAATTCGGCAGCCGCGCCGAAAATCGGGCATCCGGAGATAGAGTAGTTGAATCAAAAGGTTGAGCGTGGCGCGTCCTCGCGTCGGACCGGCCGGTGCCGAAAAATCGGCGCGTCTGGGCGGCAGGGCACTGGCGAGCGAGAACGTTTCTGCTAGGCTTCGGGCGGTTCAACGGCTCCAAACGGCCTCCCGGACATGACGCAGCTACCCTCGAACCTCACATCCTTGCACAAGCACGACGCGATGCGCGCATCGCGGTTGGAAGGTTGCGTGGGAGTGTCGTTGGAAAACGCTTCATCTTCAACAACTTCGCAAACGGCCTGTGAGATTGGTCCACATTGTGCAGATTGTCCTCGCTTGGAGGATCTGCCCGTGCCCGTGCTGCGCATTGAAAGTCCGCGCCAGAGCGCAGGAACCGTGATTCAGCTGCCGGAGCCCACAGAGCTCGTGGAGCGGCTGAACTGGTTCGTGCGGCTGCGTTGGCGCGCGTCGGCGGCGATTCTGGGCGTTGTGCTGCTCGCGAGCGCGCTGGAAATCGTCACGGCAAAGACGACGCTCGTGGCGCTTGGACTCGCACACCTGCTCGGCAACGTGGCGTTCAGCGCGATCGCGAAGCGCGTGTCGGGGACGACATCCCGACAGGTGCTGCAGAATCTACTGACGGTGCAGATTCTCTTTGATCTGGCGATGCTCATGTACCTCCTGCATTTCGCCGGTGGTGCTGACAACCCGTTCATGATGCTCTCCGTCTTCCACATGGCTTTTGCCGGGATGCTGCTGCCGTTGCGCAAGGCGCTGGCGATCGGCGTCTTCACGGGGCTCCTGTACGCACTGATGGTGCTGGCGGAGACGTCGGGCGTGCTCGCGCATTACCCGCTGCTGATCGGTCACGCGGGGCAAGTGCCGGTGCCGCCGAGCCTGTGGTCTTCGCCGCTCTACATCGTGGGCTACATCGCGGCGTACAGCCTGACTGGCCTGGGCGTGATCGTGTTCGTGCACGACCTGGTGCACCGCATTCGCGAGGCGGAGGCGCTGCGTCGACAGCACGAGCAGTTGGCGCAGGCGCGCGAGCGTCTGGCGCGCATCGGCAGTCTGGTCGCGGGCGTGGCGCACACAATCCGCAATCCTCTGCACGGGGTGCTGTCCTGCATCGACATGCTGCAGCAGCGGATCGACCGCCAGGATGGCAGCGCCGCGGAAATTCTCGACCTGATGACCGAGGGCGTGAACCGAATCGAGAACGTGACGAGTCGGCTTCTGGTCCTCGCGCGCGAAACGCCGACGCCGTCAGTGCCCGTCGACATTGGCCTTTTGGTGCAGGACGCGATGCAGTTTGCCGAAGTTCGGGCGCGCGCGCGTGGCGTGGAAGTGCACCTGGAGATTCAGGAAGTGCCGCAGCTGCCCGTCAATACCGAGCGGCTGACGGATGCTGTGAGCAACGTAATCGACAACGCCATTGACGCGTGCACAGCGAAGGACAGCGTGACCGTACGCATTCAGCCGACGCCCGCGCCACTCGAAGGCGTGCGGATCGAAGTCGCGGATACGGGTGCGGGTATCGCGGAAGATGAGATCGCGCGGATCTTCGAGCCGTTCTTCACGACCAAGCCGGTCGGCGAGGGCACGGGGCTCGGACTGGCGATCACGCGACAAGTGGTGGAAGACCACGATGGCGATATTCGGGTGACGAGTCTGCTGGGTTCCGGGACGACGATCTGCATCGACCTGCCGCTGAAACCGACGGCGAGGGCGGCATGACCGATGGTGCGTCTGCGGCTCTGAGTCCACCGCTGCGGGTACTGGTTGTCGACGACGGCCGACTCGTGCGTGAAACGACCATGCGGCAACTGCGCGACGCGGGTTTTCCGGCGGATGCGGTCGAAAACGGGTATCGCGCGCTGGACCTGCTGGCGATGGGCGACTGGGACGTCGTGCTGTGCGATTTGCGCATGCCCGGCATGGACGGTCTGGAGCTGCTCAAGACCATTCGCGCCGAGTATCCGAGCGTCGACGTCATCGTGATGACCGCGTTTGGCACCGTGAAGACCGCGGTGACGGCGATGCAGGACGGCGCGGCCGATTACCTGACCAAGCCGTTTCACTTTCAGGAGTTGGAGTTGCGACTGCGGACGCTTGCGCAATTGCGCACGTACCGGCGGCAGGTCTCCAACCTGCGGACGCTCATCGAGAACGACGCCGCTTCGCGGCGGATTTTGGGACAGTCGCCGCAGATTCTGCAGGTGGTCAAGCTCGTGCACACGTTCGCGGCGCACGCTGTGCCGGTTCTGATCACCGGCGAGACGGGAACGGGTAAGGAAGTCGTGGCGCGCGCGCTGCACGAGGCGGGACCGCGGGCGATGGGGCCGTTTGTGCCGATTCCGTGCGGCGCGATTCCGACCGAGCTCGCGGAAAGCGAACTGTTTGGGCACGAGAAGGGCTCGTTCACCGGCGCGACAGGTGTGCGTCAGGGGGCGTTTGAGCGCGCGCACAAGGGAACGCTGCTTCTGGACGACGTCGATGATCTGCCGCTGAACCTGCAGGTGAAGTTGTTGCGCGCGTTGCAAGAAGGCTCGTTCCAGCGCGTCGGTGGTAACCGCGAAATCACGGTGGACGTGCGGGTGATCGCGACGACCAAAGTCGATCTGGGCGACGCCGTGGCGAAGGGCAAGTTTCGCGACGACGTGTTTTACCGGCTGCGGGCGCTGGAAATCCGTTTGCCGCCGTTGCGTGAGCGCGGGGAGGACGTTCTGCTGCTGGCACAACACTGCCTGCAGCGGTTCGCTCACGATTCGGGCAAGCAGGAACCGCCGCTCTCGCCCGAAGCTGCCGCCTGTCTTCGGCGCTACAATTGGCCGGGCAATGTGCGCGAGCTGCGCCATGCGATGGAGTCGGCGCTGACGCTCTGCGCCGATGGTCCAGTCGGCCCGGAGCACTTGCCGGCGTTCTTGCACGGGGAGCGGGGGGAAGCACACACGTCCGGCGAGTTGTTCACGTTGCACCTGGAAGGGCGCGATGCCGTGGCGATGCCGGAATTGGTCCACCGCGTCGAAGACGCGCTGATCCAGTGGGCGATGCGCAAGGCCGGTGGGCAGCAGTCCAAGGCGGGTGAGATTCTGGGGCTGGCTCGGACGACGTTTCAGAGCAAGCTGAACCGGTCTTAGGGCCGATCGCGTACTCTTCGGGCTTCGCGCCGGGCCTCCATGCGGCCCAAGCAAAGCCTCCCCCACCGTACGCCCGGCTCGCGCCGGACGCACCACCACCCTGAACCGCGGGCCCGCAATTTGCGGCCCCGAAGCTCGCGGTCCCACGGCGTTTTGCGCCGTGCCGCCCTACCGTTGGTGGCTCAAGGCCCTTGGCCCGTCGCCGCCCGGCAGCTGGTTGTGGCCGCACGCCATCGCCCCGCGTACGCCGAGGTTCTGCGCGTGTGGCGGGGCCCAGCTCGGCCCCGTATTGGGTATTCGTGCGTTGGCGACTTTTGCCGCGGGCTAACCGAAAAATAGTTGCCCAAGCTCGCTCACTGGTGGCACGGCGTGCAGGCAGGCGAGGTCGCCTTGTCCTGATTGCTCTGCCAACCCGCGGGGTGCGGGTTGCCGCCAGGCGCGCCAATTCGGTGACACGTGACGCAGTTCGACGCCGCGCCGCGGTCGTGGCATGCCGCGCAGGACACCGCATCGCGTCGCGCCGCATCGCCGTGGCTTTCGCCGCTGCCGCGCAACAGCCAGCCACCGGGGTGCGGGCTGGTCTTGCTTCCCAATGCGCCCGTCTGGCCAACGCCAAACCGATCATGGCACGCCTTGCACGAACTCAACTGGTGGCAAGCCTGGCACGACTTGCTGTCCAGTTTGGCTTCCATCGGGTGGCGGGAAATCCAGTCACCGCGGTGATGCGCCATCGAATCCGGCTGATTCAACCGCAGCTGCGACGGCCGCATCGGCACGTTGCTCCGGCTATGGCACTCTGCGCACGTCTCGACCTTATGGCAGTGCGCGCACGTCTGATCCGTGCCGCGCGCCTGTGATCCGTGGCGGTGCAGCCAGTCGCCGCTGTGGTCGAGGTACTTCCACAACGCCTTGGTGTCGGTATTGCGCAGCGAGCCCGCCTTGTGGCAGAGGTCGCAGTTTTCCTTGTCAAAATCGGTCTTGTGGCATTCGACGCACTTCAGTTCCATCAAGTCCAAGCGGTAGTCCGAGATCTTTTTGGCTTCCTTGATGCTGCCGTGGCACGAGTCGCACGACACCGGCGTGGCGTCCGCCGGCAACGTCAGCGTCAAGTGCTTCTCGTGCGAGAAGATGACGCCGGTGACGCGGCTGCTTTCCAGAAGCGTCGCGGTCTCCTTGCTGTAGGTCGCCGGCGTGTCGTGACACTCGTCGCACTTATGTGGAATTTCGCGCTTTTCGTCCAAGCTCTTGTTCTTGGCGATGCCGCCGTGACAGTCAGCGCAGTCGATTTTTTCCACGACGGCGTGCTTGTTGTGCGAGAACACGTAGGTGTCGCGCGGGCTCTTTTCGCCGCGGCTCCACGAGCCAACGAGGTAGGCGCACGCCGGCACGAAGACCAGGATGAGGCCCAAGGCGACCATGCGCGCGAGGCCGGAGGTCAGTCGGTTGTGAATCACAGGGCACCTCGCATCAGCGGACGATCGTTGGCCGCCAAACCTGGCGTCGTGGGATAGGCGGAACGACCTTCATCCTCGTCGTCCTTCTTGGGGGGCGGCGGCGGCGCGGCCGGGGCAGGGCGGAAGAGTGCGTCGGTGATGGTCAGGGAGACCAGCGCCATCGCCTGCGACGTGAAGTAAGGATTCGACCAGATCTGGCCGTCGAGACCGGCAGTCAGGCCGCGCGTCGGCGCGTAGCGGACCGCGGCAGTCGCCATCAGCGACTCCGAGACGCCGCGAACGGGCGAGATGAAGAAGTAGCTGTCCAAGTCCAGCGCGGCGGTCAGCTTGTCTTCAACGACTTCTCGGCTGCCGACGGTCTTGCGGACCTGCCACAAGGCGCCCCGGCACCAGATGCGGTACTGGTCGTAGCCGTTATCGCCGTTGAACATGCGGTTGTAGGTGAACCCGGCGCGGTAGCGGCTCAGCGCATCCAGACGCAGGCCCAGGTTGAGCTGCGCGCGGTAGCCAGCCAGCAGGCCGTCGCCGATGACATAGCGGTCGTACGAGGCGCTGCCGTAGAGAGCGCCCGGCGTCTTCAGGTCCACGCCGCCGCCGACCAAACCGTCGGTGCGCTGCACGAAGGCGGTGAAGATGGAGTTGCGCGGCAAATACGCGAGCGGGTCGCGGACCTCAGCGCGCACGAAGACGCCAAGCCAGTCGCGCAGGAGGCGGCCGGAAACGTCGATGCGCGCATCTTGCAGGCCGCGGCCCAGCAGGTCGTAGGCGTACTGGCCCGTAATCGCAAGGTTCTCGCCGCTGATGCGCAGCGCGTTGGGACGCCAAGCGAAGTCCGCGCCGACTGTGCGACGGGTCGCTTCGGTCGATCCCGAAATGTCCTGAATGGACGCCGCGATGTGTCCGGTTGGGGAAGCGCTCCACGCCAGACGTCCACCGACGACAGGCGCGTCGAAGACGTGGTCGAAGCTGCTGAACGCCGCCGAGCCACCGTAGGCGTCGAGCCGCAATTTGGCTGGCAAGTAGGCGATGACCGAGGCGCCGTCCATGAACACGTACGGCGTCGCGCCGCTGAACACGAACTGCCGACCGAGCTGCACGCGAATCCGCGTCTTGGCCGTTTGACCTTCCCAGCCCAAGTAGCCGTAGGCCAAGTCCGCCGCGCGCGCTGGTGGGAGCGAGCCCGACGCGATTTGCTGCGCCGCAAAGCCCGACCCGTAGGCGAACATGCCGGAACCGCCGATGTTCTCGCCGCGCAGATTGAGGATCTGCATGGTCGGAATCTGCTGTTCCGTCGTATTCAAAGCGCCGGGCACCACGTCGCGAGAAATCGTCGTGATGCTTTTGGCCGTCAGGTGCAACGTGCCGGCTTCTTCCGGCTCCTCGGCCCAAACCGGCTGCGCGGCGAGGCCCGCAGTGAGCCCCATTGCCAGCAGGATGTGCCGCAGCTTTGCGTTCAGTTGCGCGTTCATGGATTCACCATTCCGTTGACGTGCCAGCCGTCTTTCGTGTTCAAGGTGCCATCAGGGTTGACCGTCTTCGAGTGGCAGAGGGCGCAGGACGCTGTGCCCCAGGTCGGGTCGACGTACGGGTGACCGGACGCGACTGACGGCGCCACGCCGTGGCAGGAGTTGCACGCGAGCCCCGGCTTGTTCCACACCGGCGAGGTGGCCACGCCGTCAGCCAGCGACACGCCGTGGCAGTAGACGTTGGAGCAGGTCATCGTGGCCGGATTGTAGTCTGGCGTGAAGCCCTTGATGGTCGCCTTGCCGTTGGGGAACTTGATTGAGTCCAACGTGCCGGTCAGGTGGCCCGCCTGACCAACAGTGGTCGGCAGCTGGTGGCAGCTCTCGCACGCAATGCCACCGCCGGAGTAGACGTTGCCTTTCAAGTGCGCGGCGTGCGCGCCGACGGTTGGCAGCGTCGGGTCGGTCTGACCGTTTACGTCGGGCGGCGGAGCGGCTGAACCGTTGCCGCCGTGGCAGGCGTCGCACGAGGTCGGAAGAACCACGTCGATGGTGCCGTTCACGTGCGCGCCGTTCGGTACAAAGCCCAGGTTGGCATCCACCGTCGTCGAATGGCACTTGTTGCAGGCGAACATCTTGGGGTGTTCGGGTTTGGTCGGCGGGGCATCGTGACATGCGCCGCAAGTGGTCGTCGCGATGGCGAAGTCGATCTTGCCGTCCGCGTGCGTGCCCACGTCCAGAACCTTGTCGTCCGAACCGACCGATGTGGCGTGGCACAGGTGACAAGACTGAACCGCTGGCTGCAACTGCGGGTGTTTCCCGTTGTTCGGCGGGGCTTGGTGACAAGCCGTGCAGTCCGCCGCTGCCGTCACCTTGATGTCGACCTTGCCGTTGCGGTGATTCGCCGAATTCGCGATCGTCATGAACGCGCCAGCTGTCGCCGCGTGGCACGTTTCGCACGCCATCGACTGCGGGTGGTTGTTGATGGTCGGCGGCGCGCCGTGACAGCCGAAGCAGTTGGCGTTGGCCGACAGCGCGACGTCCACCGTGCCGTTCAAGTGCGTGCCGCCCGGTACGATGCCATTCAAGATCGTCGCCGTCGTCGTGTGGCAGCCTTCGCAGTTGGCCGCGTTCGTCGGGTGGTTGGGCGTCGTCGGCGGTGCGCCATGGCAGGCGTTGCAAACCGCGTCCGCGGCCAGCACCACGTCAATCTTGCCGTTCTGGTGTGCTCCACCTGCAAGGATTTGCTTGCTCGCGTCGACCGTCGTCACGTGGCAGCCTTCGCAGTTTTCCAAGGTCTTCGGGTGCTTGGCGGTATTCGGCGGAGAGCCGTGACACCCCGCGCAGTCCGCGGTGCCACTCAACACGACGTCGATCTTGCCATCGTAGTGCGTGCCGCCTGCGATGATCTGCTTGTTCGCCGCGACGCTCGAAATGTGGCAGCCCGCGCAATCGGCGGTCGTCACTGGGTGTTTCGCGCTGATCGGCGGGGCCCCGTGGCAGCCATTGCAGTCCGCCGTCGCGGAAAGTACCACATCCTTCTTGTCGTTCATGTGCGCGCCGCCCGCGACAATCTGCTTGTTCGCGTCGACGGTCGTCGCGTGGCAGCCTTCGCAAGCAGCCGTCGTCACGGGGTGCTTGGCGCTCACCGGCGGCGCGCCGTGGCAGCCTGCGCAATTGGCGTCTGCACCGAGGGCAACCTGACTCTTGCCATCCATGTGCGTGCCGCCCGACACGATGTGCTTGTTCTTGTCCACCGTCGTCGTGTGGCAGCCTTCGCAGTTGGTCTTCGAATCCGTCACTGGGTGCTTCGCGCTTCCCGGCGGGTTCGGCAGTACCTTGTGGCAGTCGTAGCAGTTGGCGTTGTCGGAAAGCGCAACGTCGTTCTTGCCGTTCATGTGCGTGCCGCCGAGGACGATTTGCTGGTTCACGTCAACCGTCGTCGTATGGCAGCCTTCGCACTTCGACGCCGTCAACGGGTGCTTCGGCGAGGTCGGCGGAGACGGCGGCGCACCGTGGCAGCCCGCGCAGTTGACCGACGTGCCCAACACCACATCTTCCTTGGTGTTCATGTGCGCGCCACCGGCGATGATGTGCTGGTTCACGTCAACCGTCGTCGTGTGGCAGCCTTCGCAGACCGTTGCGGCGTTGACGACCGGGTGCTTGACCGAGCCCGGGCCGTTCGGCAGCGTCACGTGGCAGTCGATGCAGGTCGCATTGTTGGAGAGCGCCACGTCGATCTTGCCGTTGTTGTGGGCACCGCCGGCGACGATCTTCTGATTCACGTCCACGGTCGTTGTGTGGCAGCCTTCGCATTTCGCCTTGGTTACCGGGTGTTTGGCGCTGACCGGCGGGTACGCGTGACATCCGGCGCAGTCCACATCGGGGCCGAGCGTGACGTCGACTTTGCCGTTGTTGTGGGTGCCACCTTCGACGATCTTGCCGGCCGTCGTGACGGTCGTCGTATGGCAGCCTTCGCAATTGCCGTTCGTCTTCGGGTGTTTGTCGCTGACAGGCGGCGCGCCGTGGCACCCCGCGCACGGCGGATTTCCCGACAACACCACGTCAACCTTGCCGTTCATGTGCGGCCCACCTGCAATAATCAGCGTGTTGCTGTCGACCGTGGTCGAGTGGCAGCCCGCACACTTTTCCGTCGTCTTGGGGTGCTTGTCGCTCACCGGTGGCAAACCGTGGCAGCCGTCGCACTTGGTCTCCGGGCCGAGCTCCAGATCGACTTTGCCGTTGATGTGGTTGTTCTTGTTGGCGATGGTCTTGTTCGGTCCCGCCGTCGATGCGTGACAACCGATGCAGTCGCCCGTTTGCGGGTGAGGTGCGGCAGGCGGCGCGCCGTGGCAGGAGTCACAGGCACGCTGGCTGTCGTCCACGACGGTCCACAGCGGCTTGCTGTTCTTACCCGGCGTCTTCAGTTTGGAACCGTGGCAATACACGTTGGAGCACGTGAAGTTACCGGAGTCGTACACGGGCGTCGCACCGCCTGCGAGCGCGAGTCCGCCAAACGTGACTGTCGCGCGGTATTCGGTCGTGTCGACTGGCGCGTCGATGTGGTCGGTATCCCACAAGCTCGTCGGCACCTTGTGGCACGAGGTGCACGCCATCGCGTTGTTGCTCAGCGTGCCGCGCACGTGCGTCTGGTGTGCGCCAACGCCGCGCCAAGCGGTCGAGGTCGCGCCGCCAATCGCGTTCGGCGGAGCAGGGTTGGCCGCGGTCCCGTGGCACGCTCCGCAGGTCGGGTCAAAGGTCGTTGTCGTCGCGTCGTCCGCCACGTCGACCGCGTCACCGCTCACCGCGTCTGCGCCAGCTGGGTCGTAGCTGCGCGCCGTGTCGCAGCCAGCGAGAGTCAGCAGCAGAAAGCTGCCGGTCGCCAGCCAGAAACGCCCAGAACTGCCGCGAGCGTTGCGCATCACCAGTCCGCCGATTGTCTTTTGCCTGTCCATATCTCTCGTCTCCTGGCGCAGCATCAGGCGCCCCTGGACTGCTGGGGTCATTTGCAAAGACCGTGCCAGCTAAGGTGCCTTGTGGCGCCTGTTTGCCACACACGCATCGTTTAGGGAAGTGGGCAACTGTCATGGCTTTTTCACAGACCGCCAAGGTCCGCGAATTTCACGCCCATTCCCGCTGCCTCACGCGGCTGCCGAGAACTCGGCATGCCCCGCCGAAATTTCGGCACAAGAAGATGATTGTGATTACGGGTTGTTGCGCGACACTGCTCGGTTCGGCGCGCGAATGCCCCCAGCGGTGACCGCCGATAGCAGGGGGAGTGGTAATAAAAACAAACAGATACCATGTGTGCCGATTTTTCGGCAGACCTGCGGTCGTGATGCGGCGTTTCGTCGCGCGGACTTGATCCAGATCAAGTGGCATTCTCGCGCTTCGCCGATAAACGTGATCGGTGGCGGCAATTTTCCGACTTGGCAGGGTTCTTGCAAACGTTCCTAACCGGGTGCGCTAAGTGCAGCCCACATGAGAGAGGAGCTCTAGATGTTTTCACGCGATACCCTTCACCTCTGGATTCTGGCGGGTGCGTTGGCTCTGGTTGGCGTCGGATTTTTTACCGTACGCAGCCTGACCGTGCCACCGTCCTTCGGCCAGTTTGGCCACTACCGCGGCGCTGCGCTGCAGATTGCCACTGACAAGGAGCGCAAGCTCACGACGCGTGGCGACTGCGGCGAATGCCATGCAACCTTGAAACACGAGATGGGCAAGAGCCACGAGCGGGTGCACTGCATTGAGTGCCACGGGGAGGGTAAGGCGCACATGACGGCGTGCAAGACGGCCAAAGCGTCTGCCAAGGCGGGCGACGCCTTGACGTGCGACAAGTCGAACTTGATGCCTACGAATATCAAGGACATTTGCTTGCACTGTCACCAGGAAATGGTCGGCCGCGCGAAGAAGCATCCGCAGATCGTGTTCACCGAACATATGAAGGACATGGATCCCAAGGATCCCAAGAGTCCGTTGGTCTGCATGGAATGCCACTCGCCGCACAATCCGGCCGAGGAACTGAGCGACGACAAGGAAGAGGACAAGGATGAAGAGGCCAAGCCGGCTGAAGCAGCGACACCGACCGCTGCCCCGGCTGCCCCGACGCCCGCTGCTGGAGGTGCCCAATGAGCTGCTGCGATAAGAAAGGTGCAAAGGACACCTGCTGCGAAACCAAACACGAGCCCACCGGGGTGATGGATGCGAGCGAATCCCGCCGCGAGTTCATCTGGGACGCGGTGAAGAACTTCACGTTCGGTGCGCTGACGCTCACCGCCATTCCGATCTTCATCGAGAAGGCGGACGCTGAAGAAGTGCACACCGACAAAGACGGCAAGGAGAAGACGGGGCACACCGTGCTCTTTGGCTACCTGGTCGACACGACAAAGTGCATCGGCTGCGGCGGTTGCATGTTGGCGTGCAAAAAGGAAAACGACGTCCCCGACGGCGAATTCCGCACCTGGGTCGAGCGCTACGT
This sequence comes from uncultured Myxococcales bacterium, assembly GCA_903896545.1. Taxonomy (GTDB): domain Bacteria; phylum Myxococcota_A; class UBA9042; order UBA9042; family UBA9042; genus CAIYBN01. The sequence continues at coordinate 32,768 of CAITYF010000202.1, forward strand.
CTATTACAAGGACGGCTCGGTGCGCGTCGACGTGAATTTGAAGGGCTCTTTCGCCTTCACGGAACTGCCGCCGATCGACAAGGAGACGGTGGAGAAATCGTTTTTCGTGCCCAAGCTGTGCAACCACTGCACGGATACGCCGTGCATCCAGGTGTGCCCGGTCGGCGCGTCGTTCAAGACAAAAGAAGGCGTGGTCCTCGTCGACTACGAACAGTGCATTGGCTGCGCGTACTGCGTGCAGGCTTGCCCGTTCGGCACGCGCTTCATCAACACCAAGACGCAGACCGCCGACAAGTGCACGTGGTGCTACCACCGCATTCAGCACGGCGAGAAACCGGCTTGCGTCGACGTGTGCCCGACCGGCACGCGCACCTTTGGCGACATCAACGACCCCGAGAGCGAAATCTCCAAGACGTTGGCTGAAAACCGCATTGACGTGCTGAAGTCCTACCTCGGCACGCGTCCCAAGACCCGCTACATCGGCCTGACCGCGGAGGTGGTGTGATGATGCCCCATGCTGCTGAATTTATTTTCCCCAATGACATGAACGGCGTTGCCTGGACTGTCATGATTGTCCTCTACCCTTACATCACGGGCCTCGTCGCCGGCGCGTTCGTCGTCGCGGCGCTCTATCACGTGTTCAACTTCAAGGTGTTCGCGCCCGTCGCCCGCTTCGCGCTGGCTGCGTCGTTCTCCTTCGCCGCGTTTGCGACTCTGCCGTTGCTCCTGCACCTGCATCAGCCGCAACGCGCGTTCTTCATCATGTTCATGCCGAATTTCACCTCGGCGATGGCAGGCTTCGGCTTCATCTACAGCTTCTACTTAACGTTGTTGGCGGTTGAAATCCTGCTCGTCTTCCGCAGTGACATCGTCGCGATGGCCAATGAGAAGGGCGTGAAGAGCTTGCTCTACAAAGCGCTGTCGCTCGGCGTGCTGCGTGAGACCGCGAAGTCGAAGGAAATCGACCAAAAGTGGATTCACGTCCTCTCCATCGTCGGTATCCCCGGTGCCTGCGTGCTTCACGGCTACGTCGGTTTCATCTTCGGCGGCATCAAGGCGAACCCCTGGTGGTCGACGGCGCTGATGCCGGTCATCTTCCTGAGCTCGGCGATCGTGTCGGGCGTGGCGATGCTGATCCTGCTCTACGTCATCATCTCCAAGATGCGCCGCGTGAGCGTGGATGACGAGTGCCTGCGCGTGATGATGAAGCTCCTGTGGCTCTTCCTCATCCTCGCGGTGACGTTGGAATCGCTGGAAACGCTGAACATGGCGTACGAAGCCGGCGAGGAGTGGCACATGATCCATCGCCTCATCACGGAGAAGTTGCGCTTCAGCTTCATCTACGTGCAGTTGCTGATCGGCTCGGCGATTCCGTTCGTCCTGCTGCTCATCGGCTGGATGAAGAAGATCGGCCCGCGCACCCGCGTGACACTCGGCACGATCTCGTCGCTGCTGGTGCTCATTCAGGTGTTGTCGATGCGCTTCAACGTGGTCATCGGCGGTCAGATGCTCAGCAAAAGCTTCCGCGGCTTTGTGGACTACATCCCGGAGTGGCACGGTCGTGAAGGCATCTTCGTGGCGATTGGCGTATTCACGCTGCCGTTCATCTTGCTGACGGCCGTGTCGCAGATCCTCCCGGTGTGGAAGGTCGACGCGCACGATCACTAGACCTCTCGCGTGATTCAGAGCCGCAACGCCGGGCTGAGATCCCTCTCTCGCCCGGCGTTGCGCGTTTTGGCCCGTCCGATCTCGCCGACTTTCCTCCCGACCTTCTGGGCGAATCCGTCCGCAAGCGGCCGGACCGCGCTCTACCCTCCGCGGACCGGCTACGCCGTCGCTCCGGGCGGAGACCCGCTGCGCGCGCCTCCGCCGCAAGCGGTTGCGATCGCTTTCGCGGCGGTGCGCGCCATGTCTTGGTCATTTCCCAAATGGTCTTGAAACTGCGGAGCCTACGGCTCGAACCGGTAGCCAATTCCGCGCGCCGTCACGATGTAGCGCGGGTGCGACGGCTCGCGTTCGATGCGTGCCCGGAGACCGGCGATCAACCCATCCAGCTCGGCATGCGTCGGCGCGGGCTCGCGGCCCCAGATCTCTTCCAGAATGTTGTCCCGCGTCAGCACGCGCGCGGGATTGCGCACAAAATACTGCACGAGCGCCACTTGCTTGTCCGTCAGTGAGTGGAGCTGCCCAGCCGGATCACGCAGCGTCTTGCGTTCCAGCACCATCACCGCCTGACCGATGTGCACTTCCGTCTCCGGCAGATGCTCCAGCGTGCCCGACGAGCGCCGCAGATGGGCCCGGACGCGCGCGATCAGCTCGTCCATGTCAAACGGCTTGGCCAGATAGTCATCCGCACCGCGATCCAGCGCGTGCACGCGGGTGTCCAGATCGTCGTTCGCCGTCAGCATGATGATCGGCGTTTCCAGACCCAGCTTGCGAATACGACCGGCGACTTCGATGCCGCTGATGCCGGACAAGCCGATATCCAGCAGCGCAAGATCGAACTTCAGCGTTTCCAGCGCGGTGAGCGCGGACTCGCCGGTGGTGTGCCAGTGGACCTCAAAGCCCTCCTGGCCCAAGTTCACACGCAGCATCGTGCCAACGAGCGGATTGTCTTCAACGAGCAGCAGACGCATGCGGTCTTCCGTTTGGCAGGCATGCGCCGTCGCCACAGCGCACTGATGAGAACTTTCCGCTTCATGGCAACCCCAGACCGCGGCTGCGGACTGGCGCGGGGGCGCAGGGGGCTTCGCGCACCCATGCTTCGTTAACCAGGGGGTAGCCAGACTGAGGCTGGGAGCGGGAACTACTTGATCGCGGACGCGGCTTTGAGGAACGCCGGTTCCCACTTCGCGACGGTCTTGCCCGGACCCGTGAACTTCAAGTACCACGCTTTGCCCGGCGTCGTGACTTCCACGACGATGAGGCGCCAGCCCGGCTTGACGGGGCCAGGTGCGGCGCCCATGCCGGCCGACTTCAAGCCGCCCTCGATCTCGATGACCTTGGACGGGAAGGCGGTGCCCTTCAGATCGCGAATCTTGGCGACGTCCTTGCAAGGCTTGTTGCCGACGAGTTCGAACTGGCCGCACCAGCGTTCGACGTTCGCGTCCAGCGGGATGTTCGCGGCGAGCGAAGAAATCGTGATTTCGCCGTCGTCCGTGTCGCCGTCAACCTTCGGCGCACCAAAGACTTTCCACAGCATGGTGCGGGTCGGCTTGACTTGCCACTCGGTCGGCGCTTCGAACGCGATGCCTTCCGCGGTGGTCGGCGTGCCAGGAACCGGCGCGGGCGCGACGTTGCCGATCGGCGGGTGACCCGCAGGAACGGACGGGGCAGCTGCGGCTTCTGCGGCGGCGCCGTCCATCGGCGGGTGGCCAGAAGGCAGCTCGCCCGGCGCGGCGGCAGGCTTTTCGGCGGTCACGGTCGGAACCGCAACGGGGGCAGGCGTCGACTCTTTCTTGCAGCCAGCCGTCAAGGCGAGCGCAGTGATCGCCGTTAGGGCCGAAAAAATGCCAAACTTCTTCATCGGTTCTCTCCAAATTAGGGCACAAACCAGCGTGTGCGCGCTGCCGGTATTCCGGCGCAATCGCTGGGTCATTTACGCTTCACGAGCGCGAACTGCAAGCCCATCTTGCGTATTCGCCACCGAATCTGCGGGATCGCGCAGCAAACTTGGCGGTCACGCCCGCTTGCGACTAAGCTTTGGCTTGGTCTGTGGGGGGCCTTCTGACGATGCGACACGCAAATTCTGGGCTCGCCTTGGCCAGCGACGCGACGGCAGAGGACGTCGTCGGATTCCTGCGCCAGTTGCCGTTCCTGAAGTCACTACACGACGCTGAAGTTCTGCTGCTCGCCCGCGCTGCCGAACAGTTGTCCTACGTCAGCCGCCAAGTGGTCTTGCAGGAAGGGCAGGCGTCCGACGCGATCTACCTCGTCTTCCGCGGAAGCGTGGAAGTGGTCAAGCATGCCCGCAGCGATCCCCGCTACGCGGACGATCTGGCGGACGGACTGGCGATTCATCAGATCGAGCGCGGATCGGTCTTTGGCGAAATGTCGTTCATCGACGGCGACCTGACGTCGGCGACGATCCGTGCAGCGGCGGACTGCGAGCTCCTGCGTCTGTCGCACGCGACGCTCGCGCGACTCGCCGAAGAATCGGGCGTGCCGATCCTCGACCGCCTGAACGGAGCCGTCGCCCAAGCGGTGATCCGCCGTCTTCGCCTGATCTCCGACCAGCACGTGCGCGCGCTGCAGCGTGAACTCAACGAGATTCGCCTGCGCCACGCGTTTGAGCGGTTCTTCATGGCGACGATGGTGCTCTTTGGCATCGCCAGCCTCGTGCAAAAGCTGATTCAGGAAGGAACCTCTCCGTGGCCGCACATGGCCTATTCCTGGGGATTCCTTCTGCTGTCCGTCGCGCCGATGGCGTGGTTCGCGCTGCGGCAGAAGCGGCCTTGGGCCGATTTTGGCATGACGCTTCTGGGGTGGCGCAAGGCGGTCGTCGAAGGTCTGGCGATTGCGTCCGTGCTCACGGCCCTTTCGCTCGTTGTGGCGCGCGTGTGGCTGCGCGAGCCGGGTGAGCCGCTTGTGACGTGGGGCTCGGTGAGTCACTACAACACGGCGCAGTTCGCTGTTTTCGTCCTCGGTTACCCGGTGCACTGCTTCTTGCAGGAGTTCATCGGTCGCGGCGTCATTCAGACTTCGCTCAGCCACCTGCTGCCGCGCGCGCGCAAGTCCTTGCCGTTGCTGCTGACATCGGCGCTTTTTGGCATCTACCACCTGTACGTTTCCGTTTCCTTTGCGATTCTGACGGTCGTCGTGAGCATTCTCTTTGGCTGGCTCTACAATCGGCACAAGACGCTCGTGGGCGTCACGGTGCTGCACGCTTCGATTGGGCTGGCGAGTGTGGCGTTGGGGTTCAACTAAGCATGCTGAAGTGAGTCCGACCCCAAGGAGCGACGGGTAGACCGGTTTCCAAAACAGGACGCTGATCGGCGAATCCACTTGCGTCGACGGGAAGTAGCTCATCGTCGTGCCAAATGCCAAGTCCACGCATGTGGGCCAACGCGGTGTCGCGTCGTAGACAGTCGAGTCGACCGCGTCGTTTGCCGCTCTCCGGCCAAAGCTGTTCGAAATGACGGGAAAGCGGTTCGTTGGCCGCGGCATTTGACCACGCGGCCGCAAGTCCGCACAATCGGACCGACGCGCCGTCAATGGAACACGACATGCCTCGATACCTAGTCATCGTGCTCGCGCTGCTGATCACGCTGTTGGCCACGCCATCGCGCGCTCAATCCGCGTTCTCACTGGAGGCCGAGCTCCTCAAACCTGGCGTTCGTCTCGTGGCGGTCGAGTTCTATTCGACCCACTGTAAGCCCTGCATGGACGCCGTGCCGCGCTGGGAGGCGCTCCACCAAAAATACCGCGATAAGGGCTTGCGCCTGCTGGTCGTCGCGGTCATGGACGACCAAAAGTGCGTGAATCCCGGCTGGCATCCCGACCGCGTCATTTGCGATGACGAAGGCCAGCTCGCTCAAGCGATGCAGGTGGACGGGCTGCCGGCGGCGTTTCTGTGGAGTTGGACCGGACGGCAGTTGGTCGACCGCGGTGATGAGGCGAGCGTCAGCGCGGCGATCGAGCGCGAGTTGGCGACGCTGCCGCGCGTGGGGCTGCTGGTGGAACCCGGCGGGCCGTCGGCGGCGCTGGTGCGTGCGGAGCTGACGCGGACCAACAAGCTGGAGGTCGTGGCATCGGCCGCGGAGAAGAAGCTGTTGGACGACGTCCGTCGCGAGAGCCAAAAGTCCGGCTACGCCGAGAACACGCAATGTCGGCTCGGCGAAGAACTCGCGGCGAATTCCGTACTGAAAGTAAGCGTCGAGGGGGCCCGCGACCCGCGGCTGTACCTGCACTTGATGTCCGCTGAGAAAGGCTGCGTGACGGCGGTGGGCGCCGCGCCGTGGCAAGCGAGTCGGCCGGAGCAGTCGGTGGCGGCGGCCGTGGCGGAGTTGCTTGAGCGTCTGCGGAGCGCGCCGCAGATGTCGGGAGCCGCGCCGCGCCCGGTGGTCAAGCGGCCGTTTGGTGGGAGCAAGCTCGAAGCGGCGAAGGCGGTGGAGACCGAGGACTTGGCGGAGACTCTCGTCAAGTTTACGAGTTCGCCTCCGGCGTCAGTGCATTTGGGTGACCGGATGCTGTGCAAGACGACGCCGTGTCAGAAGTCCGTGCCGCTGGGCAAACAGAACATAACGATGAGCGCGGAGGACTATGTGACGCGTTCGGAGCCGCTGAACGTGACGAAGTCCACCAAGGTAGTCGACTGGTCGCTGCAGGTGGATTTTGCGACGTTGAACGTGACGTGTGGCGGCGAAGTCTTGGACGTTCAGGTCGACGACAAGCCAATGGGGTGTCCGGTCAGGAGCCTTCGGGTCCGTCCGGGCAAGCATCGCGTGCGTCTCGTGTCTCGGTGCTTTTTAAACGTCGAAGAGTCCTTTGAGCTTGAGCGTTCGCAAGCCAAAGACCTGACACTCGCGCTGACCCCACGGCTTGGCGTCGTGACAGTGAAAGCGCGTAGTGAGACAGACGATGACCTTTCTGGCCCCGTGTTCTTGGACGGCGTGCGCCTTGGAGAGGTGCCGGGCAGCTACAAGGTGCCGGTCTGTGGTGAACGACTGGAGGTGTGGAGTGACGGTTACGACAAATGGACGACGCCACTGGACGTGGTTGAAGGTGAAAAAGCTACAGTTGTTGCGGTGTTGCAGGCCGATGCGGCGCGTCTAACGGCTCAGCTGCTGCGGAAACGGCAACCACCGCCGTCAGTGGTCGAGGATCTGCCTGATGCTCCACCGCAGCCCACCGGTGCCAAATGGGGGCTTGGGCTGAGCATCACCGCGGCAGTTGGCGGCATTGGCCTGTTCGCACTGTCGGCCGCCGAAGCTTCCAACTACGATGCCCAGTTGAAATACGACGGCACCGTCGTTCGGGGTTCATTGACCAAGGAGGAGGCAGCGTCGTTTCGTCAACGGATCTATCTGGAGCAAGGGGTTGGGGCCGCGTTGCTCATTGCAGGGACGATCGGAACAGTGGTGAGCGTAGCGGTTTGGCATGGTGAAGCGAAGGTGTCCTTGGCTCCGACAGGCCAGGGGATGCTTCTCAGTGCGAGGTTCTAATTATGCCAACCTGTTTCGCACTTCAAAACCTTGCCTTGAGACCTCAAGCGGCTCCGATTGGGACTGCGCGCGCGCAACTTCGGGGCGGCCGCCACGGTTCGGGAACGAGTGCCATCGAATTTCAGTCGGAGAGTATCATGCGTTGGCTCGCGCTACTGTTTTTCATGTTCTCGTCTGGCTGCGTCGTAGTGCCGCCCGATTCTGCATGGACGGCTACTTCAGATACGGCTTCAGTCTCTGATACCCTGCTTTCCGACGGCGTCAGCAACGGTCCGAGGAAGTACGATTTCCTTTGGGTCATCGACCATTCAAGCTCGATGTGCAAACAACAGCTCGCGTTGAGCGCGGGCTTTGCCGACTTCCTCGAAGCCCTCAAAAAAAATGGCGAGGCCGACGTGCAGATGGCCGTCGTGACGGTGCAGCAGATACCCGACACGTCTACTGCGAGCGGTAGCGTGACAGTGAAAAAGGTCGGTGAATTTAATCACAGGGCCGCGAGCGCCTTCCCGCCGAACTGCATCGAACACTACCGCGCGCCTTGCTTCGTAGACCCGCCAAACGACGCGACGACGCCGAGCGAACAGTGCCGCGCTGGTTTCAACTTCCAGTTCACCGCGGGCAAGAACTACCAGATGCCGGCGACTTCGTTGCTGAACATGGATGGCGACGATCCTGCGGTCGATTCCGCGGGCAAGCCGCAGCACGCGGGCCCCCCGTATGGCGACGTACTGAGGCACTACGCGCCATACCTTGCAGTCCCGGACGACTCGAAGGCCAACGAATGGCGTTGCGTGCAGCCGACTGCGCTGTCGCAAGTGACGAACGACAACGGCTCGATCAACTCCTACTGTCAGCGTCACTGTTCGTTCGATACGGAGTGCCAAAAGCTTCTCGGCAATCAGTCGGCGATCTGCTACACGCCCGGCGGGACCGCGGGCGATCCGAAGACGTCGGGCTGCATGTTGCCGCCGAACACCAAGGACTGCCCCGATGTGCTCCCTTCTGTGGTCAAGAACGACCAGCTGGATCTGTTCCACTGCATCGCGACCGTGGGCGCCTCATCGAGTGTGCAATCGGGCTTCGAAGGCGGTCTTCGCTCGGCGTGGATCGCCCTTGACCCCGCGGGGGCCAATTGCCCCGGTGGCCCTTCCATCGACGACGGGAACGGAAAGTCGATCAAGAATCCAGACTGTCAGTTCGCTCAGCTCGTCCGCGACGACGCGTATTTGGTCATTGTGGTCGTGTCGGATGACGACGATTGCTCGGTGGATCTGAAGATTTCCCTCGCATACGAATCGCCAGATGAGAAGATCGCAGTCAAGGCGATTCTGCCGACGGAAGACTGGAATTCCTGCCAGTCCAAGGGCGACGCGGTGGGGGGAAATCGCCGAGTGAATGAAGGGAATTGCCTGTACACCAAGTCCAAACAGCCCATTCCGGCGGACTACAAATGCCCAGCCGATTGCGTCGTTGGCGCGGCGGACTACGACGCGTGCGTCGCAGCGGCGGAGCTGAACGTGCAGAAGAACCGCGCCGTGGATCCGCGCTTCGCGCCCGTTTCCGACTTTGTGAATCGCTTCAGGGGACTCAAGTCCGATCAGGCGAAGGTGATCTTTGCTGCGATTACCGGCGACTCCCCTGCGCAAGCGTTTCAGGGCGGGAAGCCGCAGTTTGACAAGGCGGGGAGTGCCAGCGCCGATGACGCACAGAAGGTGACCGATGCGTCGGCCTTCTACAAAGCTTTGCGCCACAACATTTCCGCCAGGCAGGCCCCCTACGTCTGCGCGGGCAGGAACGGCGAATCCGGCTACGGTTCGCGTTACATTGAGATGGCGAGCGGATTCGGCCAGAACGGCATGGTTGCCAACATCTGCAACGATGACCTGTCGGCCACGCTCAACGACTTGGCGACGTTTCTGGCGACGCGATAGTGACCCACGCCCTCGTCCTGCTCGGCGCTCAGGCGGTGATTGGCGAACCCGGCTCCAGCCCCGACATCCTCGGCCACAACGGTTGTGCCCGCGTAGGCAGCCACGGCAACGGTAGCGCGCCCCTTCTCACCTCCGCCCCTACTTCACCTTCAACGAGTGGTAATTCAACTGCCCACTCGCCCGCACCGCGTCCGCTCCGCCCGTGAACGTCGCGTAGATGTGGTACGTCGTCTCCGGACCGCCCGGCTCGTTCTTGGCCGCCTGATTCACCAGCGACGTCCAGAAGTGGTAGCCCTTGCCGTTTTCGTCCGGGTGCAGGACGCTGATCGGCGAATCCACTTGCGTCGACGGGAAGTAGCCCATCGTCGTGCCAAATTCCGTCGTCACCGGCGGCGGCGTGGCGGTCTTGGCCTTCTCCGGGTCCGCCCAACGCAGTTCCAGCAGCATGTTCGCGTGCGTGTTCTTGTCGGCGTAGATGCCGCCATCGATGTCGTACGTGTCCAGCTTGAACTTCGTGCTGCTCGTGGTGAGCATGCCTTCTTGCGACGCGACTGTATGATCGCCGTCCATCGCTGTTCCGCCGGCCGAAATGATGCCCAGAATCGCGTCCTTCACGTTGCCAGGCAGCCCTGGCCACGTTCCCGACGCTTGCACGACGCCCAAGCCCGACACCGTCCACAGATCGCCGCTCGCCGGCTGGTCCAGGATCGTCACAGCACCCGTGTAGTGTGCCGCCGTCTTGGGGCCCATCGCGGTTTGCACAGTCTCGGTCGTACTCACCAGCGTCACGATGCCCGTCGCCGTTTCAAGCACCGGCACGGCGGTCTTCGGATCACCCAGCAGAATCGAGCCTGTTCCGGTAATCGACTGCGGCACACCTACCGGCAGGTTGGTCTCCAGTGCCAAGGGCGGCGTCATATTCAATGTCATGTCCGGCGTGCCAGGCGGCAGCCCCAAGGCGTTGTAATGCACCTCGCCGCCCGCCACGATGACGGTCGTCCCTTGCGGTTGGGCCCACACTTCCAGATAGCTCGCGCTCGGATCGTTCACCATCGTCGGCACCGTGCCGATCTGCAGCCGCGTATACGTTTTGCCGTCGATGACCTTGTCGCCAGCACTGCGCAACGTCACGACCTGCGCCGTGCCGTCGGTGTGCGTGATGGTGTACTGCCAGTGGTCGAGGTTCGTCGGCGGGTCGTAGGCAATGTCCTTGTTGATTTGCACGTCCGCTGTGCCGCCTCCTCCTCCGCTGCTCGTCGAAGCGGCGCATCCGATCAGCGTTGCGAGGGCGCCAAGTCCCGCCACGAGCCACCACGTGTTCCTGCGTTTCATGTCTGTGCTCCCGAATTTTTCAGCGGCGCGTTCACTGCACCACTCCTGACGTAAATCCGCTCTGCAAACCTTCCGTCACAGGCGAGTCACGACCTTTGACGTTCGGCCCCGCGTTTGCCAAAGTCCGCCCGCCGAGCGCGCTGCTCCTGAGGACCCCATGAACCCGTTGAATGCCCTTGCTGCTACCGATCCTGCCCTTGTCCACATGATTGCCGCGGAAGAAGCCCGGCAGTTCTACACGGCGAAGCTGATTCCCTCAGAGAACTACGCGTCGAGCGCCGTGATGGAAGCGACTGGCACGGTGCTGACCAACAAGTACTCGGAAGGATACGCGTTCAAGCGGTACTACGAGGGGCAACAGTTCATCGATCAGATCGAGTCGCTGGCGATCGACCGCGCCAAGGCGCTCTTTGGTGCGGATCACGCGAACGTGCAGCCGTATTCGGGCTCGCCGGCGAACTTGGCGGTGTACACCGGCCTGATTCCAAAAGGCTCGGACAATCAGCGGATTTTGGGTCTTGGCCTGCCGGCGGGCGGCCACTTGACGCACGGTTGGAAGGTGTCGGCGACGAGTCGATTCTTTCAGGCGGCGCAGTACGGCGTCGATCCGGTGACGCACCTGCTGGATTACAGCGCGATCGCGGCGCAGGCGCTGGAATTCCGCCCGGCGGTGCTGATCTGCGGCGCGACGGCGTATCCGCGCATCATCGATTTTGCCAAGTTCGCTGAGATCGCCCACGCGTGTGGTGCGCTTCTGGTCGCGGACATGGCGCACATTGCGGGTCTTGTCGCCGGCGGCGCGCATCCGAGCCCCGTTCCGCACGCGGACGCCGTCACGACGACGACGCACAAGACGCTGCGCGGTCCACGCGGTGGCATGATTCTCTGCAAGAGCCAGCATGCGGCGGCGATCGACCGCGCGGTGTTTCCAGGGCTGCAGGGTGGCCCGCACAACCACACGACGGCTGGCATCGCGGTGGCGCTCAAGGAGGCGGCGACGCCGGAATTCCGCGCGTATGCTCACCAAATCGTCGCGAATTCGCGGGCGCTGGCGGCGACGCTGCAGTCGGAAGGTCTGCCACTGGCGACCGGCGGTTCAGACAATCACTTGATCCTGTTTGACGCGACGGCGCTGAACGCGACGGGCAAGCAGGCGGCTCAGGCGATGGACCTCGCGGGGCTGGAAGCGAATTTCAACAGCATTCCGTTTGACACGCGCTCGCCGTTTGATCCGTCGGGTGTGCGCATTGGCACGCCGTCGCTGACCTCGCGTGGGTTGAAGGAAGCGGAGATGGCACACGTCGGCAAGTGGATTGCCCAAGCGATTCGTGGTCGCGAAGACGCCGCCGTTCTGGCGCGGGTGCGCGGCGAGGTCTTCGACCTGATGGCGCAGTTCCCGCCGCCGGGCTTCGAGCAGCCGTACCCGGCGCGCCCGTAGGTGCGGACCCAACGCAGCAGTCGGCAAACGGAAGCGCGTTCTGCAACTTGACGCGTGCGGGGGGCGGGCATAGCCTCGTTGCGCGAATTTGCCGCATTTCCGCGGCAATCGTCACGGAGCTTGCATGAACGTACTTTCTCTTCGCAGCGGCGCCTTGCTGGTTGCGACCTGTTCTCTCGTCCTCGGCACAGCCTGCGGCGCATCCACCGGCGGCGGTGGCGGCGGCGTCGCGGCTCCCAAGGACACGACGTCGACCGGGGACACGACCGGAACGGCCAGCGACACTTCAGTCGTCGGCGACACGTCGCCGGGTGACACCGTCGCACAGAAGGACATCGACCTCGGCGGCACGGACATCATCTCGGTGGAAATCGTCGACAAGCCGGACGCAAAGCCGGACGTCACCAAGACCGACACGAGCAAGCCGGACGCCAGCAAGCCGGACACGACGGTCGGCACCTCGTGCGTGACGACCTCTGGTTGTGATCCGATCTCCAACGACTGCGCCAACACGGGCGAAGCGTGCGACGTCGACACGACTGGTGCCACCGGCTGCTTCCCACCGCCCAACGACGTTGCGCTCGGCGGCAAGTGCGACAACCAGGCCGGACCGTTCTGCGTTGGCGGCTACCACTGCGGCCAGAATGGAACGTGCCAAAAGATGTGCTGCTCGAACGCCGATTGCAACAGCGGTCAGACCTGCACGCCCTTCGGCATCGTCGCAACCGACACCCTCGGCGTCTGCGATCCCTGAGTCCGCTGCGCTGGCTGTGCCCGCATCTCTCGCGGCTCGGCTACTGCTTCACGCACCAATAGACACCCATGTACGGCGGCATCATGTCGATGAACGGGCCGCCGGTGTTGTCGCTCGTCGAGTTGCCAGTGCTGCTGGCGGTCTTCATGTCGGCCGTCGCACTGTACAGGTACGAGATGGTTTTGCAGTTTGTGCCACACGAGAAGCTCGGACTGGTCGCGGCCGCTACCGACATGCGGAATCGATTGCTGCCGCCCGATTGGAGGTAGCCGATCGCGACGTTGTCATACGGCATCGTCCCGACGCCGATGGGCATCCGTCCGGCCATGTTGGGCGTGCCGTTGTTGCCGTTCGCCGGAACCCAGCCGACGGGGCAGCTCGCGCTGTTGAACGCGATCATCGCGCCGCTGGGGAAGATGTTGTTCGCGCCGTTGACGGTCAGGTTGCCGTCGACGACCAGATCGCCTTTGACTTCGACCTTGTTGGCGGAAGCGTAGCCGAGGGTAATCGACCAACTCAGCAGCTTGCCGTCGTTCGTCGCGCCGCCGAGCTGTGCCGCGGAGTCGATGAGCTGGATTTGCCAGATGCCCTTGGCCGACTTGCCAGCCCAACCGACCAGATCGCCGCTGAAAACGGGCGTGGGCGCCGGGAAGCTCGTCGCGATGTTGCCGCCGGCGAAGCCGTTCTTGTTGAACAGCACGATGACGCTCTTGTCCGGGGCGATGAGGTTGACCGTCAGGTGCGAGATGTCGCTGTTGCTGATGTTCACCGCGACGGAGATCGTGGAAATCGCGTAGCCGCTTGTGATGTTGATGCTGTCGGAGATGCCCACGGGGGAATTGTCCGGGATCGCGATGTTGATGTTGCCGTTGGTCGTCGTGGGAAAGACGTTGGCGAGCGCGCCGTTGGACACGTAGCTCAGCGGGTCGCTCCCCACTCCGGCGCCGTTGGTGCAGACGACCTTTCCGGTCGCGTCGATGCCCGAAATGGCTTGACCCGCGGCGCAGGCCTGGCCCGCGGCGACGAGCGTGGGCGTGCCGATCAGGTCGCTCCACGCGCCAGTTTTGGCGACGGTGGCGAGGTTGGCGGCGGAGTTGATGGCGTCAAAGACACTGGGTGCAAGCGCGGCTTCGGTCACGCAGCCTTTGCAATCCAATCCTTCCGCAACGCCGGCGCGCAACGCGAACGGCACCGACGCCAGCGGCTTGCGCGGCAATTCGGGATCGCTGCCGATCGTGAGCGCCAACATCGGCGAGGTGCCTGCGGCCAGCACGTCGTTCGCCAGCGGCTTGTTGGCCCCCAGCAACGTTGAAAAACCACCGCTCTTGACGGCGACGCTCACCGGACCTTCCGCCCAAAGCGGCGACAGACTCACGGCATCGCCGTAGATCGCGAACTTGACCGAGTAGACGCCGTCCGCCACCGGCGCGCCTGCGATGTTCGCCAGCGTGCCTTCGACAAGCAGCGTTCCTGGCACCGACGCGTGCGCGGTTGTCGCCGTTACCAGCAGCACCAGAGCACCAAGCCACACACGGATTTGCTTCATCATAGGCGTAGCCTCGCTTACCAACAGAATTGCTTGCCGCTCAGGAACGGCAAAGAACCAAAACAGATGCTGGGCGCGTTGCCGCTTCCCTTCGACGCGCCGCCCAACCAGGAGCCGCCGGCAATCGTGTGCACAAACGTCGCGCCGCCGCTCATGCCGTCGATGCCGACGGTGGCGAAGCGCGCGGTGAACGACGTCGCAGCGCAGCCGCTGTCCGTCCCGCCATTGCAGTCGTTGTCGAGTCCGTCGCAGACGTCCGTGGCGTCAGGCACTTGTTCGCCGACGCAGTCGCTCAGCTTGCCGTTCGCGTCGCACGTGCCTTGGCCGCCGTGGCAGATGCCGACGCCCGCTGTGCCAGGCGCGCCCGTATAACAGGCGATCTGCACGTTCTTCTGCACCGCGTGGACGCAGCCTTTGGCCGGATCGCAGGTGTCGAGCGTGCACGCGTTCGCGTCATCGCACTTGGCCGCCGCGCCCGGCGCGCAGCTCCACGTGTTCAAGCCGTTTTTGATCGCGCAGATGTCGCCCACGGTGCACAAATTGTCGTCTGTGCAGGGAATCGCTGCGCCTTCAAACAGGCACTGTCCAGTCACTGGGTCACAGCTGTCGTAGGTGCAGGCCTCGCCGTCTTCGCAGATCTTTTTTGAACCCTGGTTGCAGACGCCTTGAATGCAGTGGTCGTCCGCCGTGCACGCGTCGTTGTCGGCATTGCACGGGTCGACGTTGAAGGCGTGCGTGCATCCGGTTTTGGGGTCGCACGCGTCGTCGGTGCACGCGAGTCCGTCGTCGCAGTTCGGCGCCAAGCCGGGCATGCACGCGCCGTCCTTGCAATTGTCGCCTTGCGTGCAGAGGCTGCCGTCTGCGTTGCACACGATGCCGTTGGGCTTGACGACGATGCCGCACTTGCCGGTGTTCGCGTTGCACAAATTCTGGCCGCACTCGGTGTCGAGGTTGGTGTCGCACTTGACGATGCTCGACGGGTTCAATTTGCAGCCGGGGGCGCTGCCGCTGTTGTCGCAGTAGTGCACGCCGTAGCACACGTTCGTGTCGTCGAATGCCGCGCAATCGGCGGCGGTCGTGCACTTGCAGATGTTGCTCGAACCTTCACACGCGCTGTCCTGACAGTGGTCGCCGACCGTGCAGTCGTCGCCGTCGTAACAGAAGGTGCCGTTGGCGGGCTGGTGAATGCAGCCCAAATTCGCGTCACAGAGGTCCGTCGTGCAGCCGTTGTTGTCCTCGCAGAGCGTGGCGTCCTGCGCGATGCCGACACAGCCGCCGGGCGTACACACGTCGTTGTACGTGCACGCGCTGCCGTCGTCACACGGTCCGCTGGCGATAGCGCTGTGCAAGCAGCCAATCTTGGCGTCGCAAACGTCGACGGTGCAGCTGTTCTTGTCGTCGCACAGCGCGTTGGTGCCGACGCACTTGCCGCCCGCGCACGCCTCGCCGACGGTGCACGGGTTGGCGTCGTTGCAGGGCACGCCGTCCGCGTTTGTCGCGACGCATTCGCCGGTCGCGTTGTCGCACGCTTCGATCTGGCAGAGCACGCCGGTCGCGCACGTTTTGGCGCTGCCAACGACGCACTTGCCGGCCTTGCAAACGTCGCCCACGGTACAGTTGCTGCCATCGGCGTCGCAGGTCAGGCCGTCAGCGGGCTGGCTGCTGCAGCCGAGCTTGGGGTCGCATGAGTCGTTTGTGCAGATGTTGTTGTCGTCGCACTTGAGCGCAGGTCCCGGAGCGCACACGCCGTCCTGGCAATGGTCAGCCTCGGTGCAAATGGAGCCATCGGCATCGCACGGCGCGGTGTTGAACGCGTGGTCGCACTTGGCCACGCTGCCCGCGGTGTTGCAGCCGTCGTTGGTGCACGGGTTGCCGTCGTCGCAACTGCCTTCATCGGTCTGGCCGTTGCAGTCGTTGTCTATCGCGTCGCAGATTTCCGGTGTCGTTGAAGTCGCGATGCACGTCGAGAGTCCGCCGCCTTTGGGGGCACCGGGCGCGCCGTCGGAAAGGCAGCTGCGGACGCCAGTGCACACGGCGAGGCCGGCGGAAACGGTGCACGGCGTCTCCAATGCTTGGGCGATGGCGGTCGCTGAACAGGCGCACGATCCGGGGCCGAGGAATACGCACTGCTTCAGCTTGGTGCCGCCGACGTCCTGCACGTCCTGGCAGCCGTAGCCCGCGGCGCACTCGGCGTTGGTCTTGCACGCGGTGCCGCAAAACGCGCCGCCGTCTGGGCTTTTGACGCAGCGCGCCCCGGCACCGGCGACGTCCTGGCACGCAGCGTTGTCCTTGCACGGGTTGCAGAGGCTTGCGAAGACGGACTCGCAGACCTTGGCCGCGCTGCCGTCGGGGCGGTTGACCGTCGTGCACGCGTAGCCGGCAGGGCATTCACCCGTGCAAGGCGCGGCGCAGCGCAGTCCATTGGGCGTTTCGAGGCAGAATTCACTGCCACACTCGGTGTTGCCCTTACAGGGGCAGCCGTCGGCGGCGGGCAGGGTGCCGCACGTCACTGGACCGCTATCCGGTGCAACATCTTGCGCGGCGTCCGTGCCAACCGGCACGTCGTCCGAGACGTCCAGCGCGGCGACCGTTTCACCGCTGGCGTCGGCTGGTTCGCCGCCGGACGTCGCCGCCGCGCCGCCACATGCCGCCAAAAATGCCAGAGCAAGCGACAGCGCGGGGCGAATTCTGGAACGTGCCAACATGCGAGAACTCCGCCGCGCCGCAAGCCTTTCAGCGTGCTGCGGCGATTGTGGCGGTTGGACGGCAAGTGCGCAATGCGGAAGTGTGAAGACTGGTTACGTTTCGGCGTCGAACGCGGCGTCAGCTTCCGGGCTCGAACGTCTCCAACGCCTTCGCCAATTTCGCTTCGATCGCCACGTACCGGGCGAATGGCCCGGCGGCTTCGACGAGCGTCACGCGGTCGTCGGTCACGAAGATGGACACCGCGTACACCCAGTCTTCGTTCCCGCGCGGCGCAAGCCATTCCAGCGTGCAGCCTTTCGCGCCCAATTTGGTCGTAAAGCAGCGCTCTGCTTTCTTGGTGTAACCGCGCGCGGTCAAATGACGTTGCGTGGCGTCCGTCCAAAACGGCAGTTCGGCTTTCGGCTCGTTCTTGACGTCGCGCGCCTTGACGCGAACGCCGTCCGCGGTCGTCCAGGCGAACTTGCCGTGACCTTTGTCGTACTTGACCAAGCCGTCGGGTGCCTCCATCCGGTAGGTGGGACCGCAGGCGGCGACCAGAAAAAACAGGGAGAGTGTGAGCCAGCGCATCAGAATGCCCCCAGAAACTGTTCGACATCCAAGGTGTTTAGCCACGCGAACGGTGAAGTCACCTGATCCACGCGGCGCTCCTGATGAAACTGGAACGACACGCGGAGGCTGGCGTTGCGCACGTTGGCCTCTTCCACCTCCAATTCGCCGCGAAGGCGCTCCAGATCAGTGACCAGCGCGGTCATCGACCTTTCCACCTTCAGCGTCGCGGCGACGTTGGAGTCGTCCAGAAACGAACGCAACCGCTGAAAAATATCGCGTTTTGTGCGCAACCGCGCTTGCAGATCCGCGATGACTTCCGTCCGATCGCTGCGCTGCAACGTCCGCCCCAGAATCAGGCCCATTTGGCTGACCTGCGTCATGAGCGACTCAACCTGCTGCGGCGGCACGCGCAAGTCCAAGCGACCATCTGCGACGTAGGTCGGATACCCGCCAGCTTGCTTCACGAGATCAAGCACTTGACGCCGCACCTGATCGGGATGCGCCACTTTCAACATGAGCGTCGCGTCCATCGCGGTTTGCCGCGCTGAGTGTTCGCTCTCCTCGGTGCGCGTCGCATGGGCCGGCAAAGGCGCTGGCTCGGCGGCGTACAGCGCGCTGGGCAGCAGCAGAAAAAGCAGAAGAAAAGTGCGCATGTCAGTCTGCTCCAAAGGTCGTCAGCGCGGAGAGCACTGCGGCAATGTGGGCTTTGTAGGCCGTTTCATCGGGGAAGAAGGCTTCGACCACCCACGTCTTGTCCTCGACGGTCGTCGTTGCGATCAGCCACCAACGCGGACGAGCGTCCTTGTTCTTGAACACGCGCACTTCCAACTTGCCCTGTTTGGACGAGTCCACGAGCGCTTCGTCGCGCCCGTCCATCTCAAACTCGACTGCCCGTGCCCAAAAGAGCGCGTCGCCCTTGGGATCGTTGCGAACGGCCGCTGCGCGGAGCATCGACGTGTCCGACGCCTGCGAGCGCCACGCGCCGGAGTCGCCAAACAGTCGCCACTTCTCGTCGAACAGCACAAACCCCGCTGGCAGTGCCATGTGCACGTGTTGGTGTCCGTCGTTTAGCGTGACGCGGTGGGCGGTCAACTCGCGGACCCACTCGAAAGGCGACGCGTGCGAAGCGACGGCTGCGCCATTGACCAGCGACTCGAAGTCGATCGTAATCGTGAAATAGTTCGTCAAGTTGCGCAGCGTGGCCAAAGACGACTGCATCGTCTCAATCTGCTCGGTCAGCCGCTTGATCTCCTCCAGAATCTGCAGGCGTTCTTCAACGTCTTTCACCGTCTTCAGCAGTTCCAGCAGGCGCGCGCGCGACTGAACGGCAACCGCGAGGCGCGCGTCCAGGTCCGTGACCTGCTTGGTCACGTCCACCGCTTGAATCTGCCGCTGCAGCACTTCACCCAGATTGGCGAATTTCAGCATCGCCGCGTCAAAATCCGTCGCGGGCATGCGCACGATCAAGGTCGACGCGCTCTGCATCTGCACATAACCCCCGCCTTCGATCGCCGCTTTGGTCGCCGCGTCGATCGCCTCCAACGTTCGCCGGACACGCAGCTTCAGGTAGCCCTGGTAGATCACCGACGGGCTCGGCTTCAGATCGTGCTGCTGCGCGGGCTGCTGCGGCGGGCGCGGTCCCGTCTTGGCGTTCAACGATCCGCTAACTTGCGAGGACGAGAAATCGTAGGCCTTCTTGTCTGCAACGGGCGCAGCATACGCGCGGGGCGGTGGCGCTGGGGCAGGGCGCGAGCTTGCGGCGACGGGCGCATAGGCCGATTGAGCCTGAGGAACGGGGCCGGAATCGCCGTGCACGGCATAGCCTTCGTCAGCAGTGGCCGTCTCGTATTGACCATAGGCGGCTGCTTCCGGTGCGTTATAACGTGCGGCGCTGCAAGCAGAGACAGCCAGCGCGACGACGCCCAACAACGCGACGACTCGGAATTTGTGAACCAAACGCATCAGGACTCCTGCGTAGAAACGTGGCCGTGGCGACGGACCTGCGTCATTGTCGCTCCGCGCGAAAACGCGCACAACTGCGAAACGATTCACGGCCGCGTCCGCGTTGCCCAAATGTCGCTTGGCCAAACGGGCGCCTTTGCACCATTCTCCGCGCGCCCGGCCCTTCGCCGCGCTTGCCAGAGGCGTCCATGCGTGCTCGCGTCATCGTGCTTCCCCGTCCCGAAATCCTCGATCCGCAAGGACGCGCCGTTGCTCACGCGCTTTCGTCCCTGCATTTTGGCGGCGTGCAGGATGTGCGCGTCGGTCGGATCGTCGATGTGACCTTGCAGGATGGCCTGGAGCGCGGCGCGGCCGAGCTGCAAGTTCGTAAGATGGCTAAAGATTTGTTGGCCAACCCGATCGTCGAGGACTTTTCGATTCAGTGGTTGGACTAGCCGAACGAGTCGCCTTGGCGCCGTTCTCCGCGCGCGCCGCGTCTGACCGATCGGTCAAGTGCTATTCCCCAAGCGATAGGCGGAACTCATGCGCGTCTCAGTCCTGCAATTCCCCGGCTCCAACTGCGACCACGATTGCACCTACGCCTTTGGCTCCGTGCTCGGTTGCAACACCAGTCTCGTTTGGCACGGCGAATCGCAACTTCCTGAAGACACAACGCTTGTCATGGTCCCGGGCGGCTTCTCGTACGGCGACTACCTGCGTTGCGGAGCCATCGCCGCGCATTCGCCAGTCATGGCTGCGGTCAAACGTTTCGCTGAGCAGGGCGGCGCGGTCGTCGGCATCTGCAACGGCTTTCAGATCCTCACGGAATCGCGGCTCCTTCCGGGCGCTCTACTGCGCAACCAGAACCTGAGCTTCGTGTGCAAGAACGTGACCTTGCGCGTGGATAGCCACAAGAGCCCGTTGACGGCGAAACTGCCGTTGCGCAGCACGTACACCATGCCGATCGCGCACATGGAAGGCAACTTCATCGCGGACACGGCAACGCTGGACGAGATGGAACGCAACGGGCAGCTCGTGCTCCGCTACGTGGACGCGCACGGTGAGGCGACGCAGCACGCCAATCCGAATGGCGCGGCGCGCAACATCGCGGGCGTCAGCAACGCGCGCGGCAACGTGATTGGGCTGATGCCACACCCGGAGCGCGCGATCGAGTCGCTGCTCGGCGGTACTGACGGCAAGACGATGCTCAGCGGACTCATCGACTACGTGCGCGGTTGACCGATCGGTCAGAATTGCGGCCGTAGCGCCAGCATCCGCGGTTCCGTGTACTCTTCCATTGCGTAGCGCGGACCTTCTCGACCCACGCCGGAATCATTGATGCCGCCATAGGGCATCTGGTCGTAACGGGTCGTTGGCACGTCGTTGTGGATGAGCGCGCCTACGTTCAACGTTTCGAATGCTCGCCAGATCGCCGGCAAGTTCTCCGTGAAAACGCCAACCTGCAGGCCAAATCGCGAGGCGTTGACCCGCGCGAGAACATCGTCCCATTCGCGGAAAGTCGTCAGCGCCAGCACGGGGCCAAACGCCTCCTCTTGCCAGAGCGGTTGAGCCGTCGCCACGTTGCGGAGCACAGTCGGCTGGAGCAAGCGTCCAATTTGCGTGCCGCCAGCGAGTACTTCTGAGCCACTCGCAAGCGCTTCTGCCTGCCAACGCGCCAAGCGCACGGCCGCGGCGTCGTTGATCACCGGTCCGCACAGGGTGTCCGCGTCGCCTGGATCGCCTGCTTTCACGTGAGCTTGGACGTAGGCCAGAAGTTGCTTCGTGAACGCCGGGGCAAGATCTTCGTGGACAAACACGCGTTGAACGGAGATGCACGACTGGCCGGCGTACGCGTAGGCACCGGTTGCAACAGCTTTGACCGATCGGTCAACTTCCGCGTCGGCAGCGACGATCACTGCGGCGTTGCCGCCCAACTCCAACGCCACTTTCTGCCGCACTGCTTGGGCCTTCAGCCGCCAGCCCACTTCGGCACTTCCGGTGAAAGTCATCACTTTGACGCGTGAATCGTGCACCAGTGGGCCCAAGTCCTGGACCGATGGCAAGAGCACCGAGATGAACTCCGGCGGGAGCCCTGCTTCGATCACCAGTTCTGCCAAACGAAATGCCGAGAGGGGCGCGAGAGGCGACGGCTTGATGACGATCGGACAGCCCGCTGCGATCGCGGGCGCGAGCTTGTGCGCGACGAGGTTAAGGGGGAAATTGAACGGCGTAATGGCGGAAACCAAGCCTAGCGGAAAGCGTCGGATTAGCCCCCAGCGCTGGGCGGCGAATTCGGAACGGCTGAGATCGAGGAGTTCGCCTTCGCGACCCACTTCCATCGCCGCGAACGCGAACGTGTCCTGTGCCCGCCGAACCTCGCCTCTCGCCAGCGCGATTGGCTTGCCGGCTTCTGCTTGAATCAGCGCGGCCAGTTCTTCCGCGTGCACCTCCAGCAGCGCGCGCGTCTTCTCCAGAATTCGACGACGTTCAAACGCGCTCAGCTTGCGCGCGTTGGACTCGTGTTGTGCACCGGTGTGCAGCGCCTCCTCGACGTCCCCCGCAGTCGCTTCGCGCACGTGTGCCACGATCGCGTCGTTCCACGGATTCTGCACGGGAAGCAGCTGACCGTTTGTCCGGGGCTTGCCGCCGATCAGGCTGTCAATCGTGTGCATGGGACCTCGGTCTGACGGTTTCGGGAGAGGCAGGGCCTAAAAGCAGAGCCGCAGTGCAGGATACGGCGTCAAGCGCGAAAGGCAAAGGCGGGCGCGCCGCGGATCGGAAGCAAGGGGCCAGGAACTTCGCCTAGCGTGTGGCGGCGTGATCTGAGATCCACGCGCGCACGTTGCGCCGGGCGAGCGCCATGACGGTCGCCTGCGGGTTGACGCCGGGCGAGCTTGGCAAGCAGCTTGCGTCGGCAAGGATTAAGTTCTGCCAGCCCCAGAGTTTGCCGAATGAGTTCGCCGCGGTTTTTGCTTGCCGCTCGCCGATGGGGCAGGAGGCGAACGCGTGAACCGTCGACAAATTCAATGAATCTGCCCGGAGCGGCGCATGGAGCGCTCTCTCCGCGTGTTGGGCTGACGTCAGCGTTGGCATCGACGTTACGCCCGTGTGGACGGCCAGCGCGCCCGCGGCGAAAAGGACGCGGGCGAGATGCCTCAGTCCCTGTGTGAGCAGTTCCACATCTTGGGGCGCCATCGCGTAGCGCAGCGTCGAGCGCGTCGCATCCGCGGTCGCTGGACGTACCGATCCGTGCCCGCGTCCGCGAACGGCGACGTAGTAGGCCGCCACGCGATCCAGCCTTGTCATCACGTCGCGCCCTTGCGGCCAGTTATCGGCGAGCAGAACGGCCGCGTGTCCTGGCGTCAGGTACGAGCCGCCGAGAGAAATATCCGGTGCGAACTCCGTGATTTGCACCAAGGGCAACACACTGCTTAAGCCGCCGACGGACGAGGGAAATTCCGCGAGCACCTTGAGCATCGGGTGAATTTGTAGCGAATCCCCAATGTTGTGGTGGATGCCCGAACGTCGAAGAAGCGCCGGAGTCTCGGTCGCTCCACAAGCCAAGAACACAGCGTCGGCCGTCAGCCATTCGGTCTGTGGTGGCTGCCCGGGCTCGTGGCGGAGGATCTCGACGCGCTGGGCGTGGGGCGCGTCGCCGTGGATCTGGTGCACGCGCGCATGTGTGAGCAGTCGCGCGCCTGCCGCTTGCGCACGCGGGAGCAGGGACTGGCTCACGCCCTGCTTGGCGCCTGTCGGACAACCGCTGGCGCACCGGTTTGTGCCGCGGCAGTTCGGTGCGATGCGCGGAACTTCGTGGTGAGCCCAGCCGAGCGTCGTCGCGCCGTGGGCGAAGAGCGCCGTGCTCGTGGGCCACTTACCCGCATGCAAACCGACGTGGAGCGCGGCTTCCGCCCAGACAAAGTGCGGTTCGAGATCGCCAGCGCTCGCGCCGCGCAAGTCGTAATCCGTCGCCCACTCGTCCAACGTCGCGTCTGGCGTGCGCCGCCAAAAACCACTGTTTATTTCTGTGCTTCCGCCGACGCAGCAGCCTTCGACATAGGCGATTGGGTTGGCGCCGAGCAGTGGCGTCATGCCCCGATGCCGATAGAGCAGCGCCATCGCGCGCTCGGCGGACTGGCCATAGTCTTCCAATGCAAACGCGCCGCCTTCCTCGATGACGGTGACATCCCAGCCGGCCGTCGCCAATTCGAAGGCGCAGACCGCGCCACCCGCGCCGGAGCCGACGACCAGCGCACGCTTGCCGCTCATCGCGCACCGCCAGCGGCTGCAATGACGCCGGGAAATTCGAAGTACGCCAGCAACGCCGACGTCCGAATGAGGCGCATGAGCTGGCGCGCTTGCGGCAGCGGCGCGACGGACCAACGGTGGAGCAGTTCGGCCTGTTGGGATGGCGTCAGCGCGACGAAGCTGCGGGCTCCCCAGCGCAGCGCGCTCGTGTCCACCGCGCGCAGTCCGAGAACGAAACCGCTGCGGTAGTGCAATGCGAGCGCACTGACTTGGCCTTCGACAAACGCAGCTGCGTGGGCAATCGCGGCGGCGTGTACGGCGGCGGGCAGCGAGACCGGCGCGGGATTCAGCCACGCCGCGACGATGGCGTGCAAAGTCAGCCTCGCCCGACCGGCGTGTTCAGGGTGCAGTTGGGGTAGGAAAATCGCGCGCAGTTGCAAAGTGTGGTGTACCGGTGCCGGCGGCGATGCCGGCCGCCAGAATGGCGAGGCAACCGGGGGGTGTCAAGGCGCAAGTGTCGGGCGCTGCTCGCCAAGCACGCGATACAGGCCGACCACATATCCGCCCGGCGGCATCGGCACGTGCGGGTGCGGTGGGGTCCCGACCTCCGTCAGGTGCCACTCGCGCACGGGTGCGAGCGTCAACCGGCGGCGAACGGCATCGCAGGTTGCGCGCGGCGTTGTCAGGTCGGGCGCGTCGGACATCGGCTCCAACCAACAGGCCATGCCGAGCCAGAGGTAAACGTCCTCGCCCGTCGGCCACGCGTTGCTGGTCACGAGACCGCTGAGGTCGACCAGCACAACCTGCTTGCCCGCACGGTCAAAGGCGATCCGCGGAAAGTGGTCCATCGACCCGTCCGCCCGCGCGATGAGCCGTGCGTGGTTCGGCAGCAACTGCGCCGCGACCTGCTGCGCCTGCCACTGCGTCTGCAGCGTGTACAGCCGCGTGACCTCTGGCAGGCAGTACAGCAGTTGTGCGACGGCGAACGCGCCGGCGATGCCCGTGGTCAGACGTGCGGACCAGCGCTGTGGCAGCCAGTTGACCGCTTGGCCGGCGAGCAGCGCACTCCAAGCGACCGGGACAAACTGCATCCGTTCAGCGTAGGGACCTTCCGTGGCGAAGAACATCAAGCCCATCGCAGTTGTGCAGCCGATCGCCGCGAGCAGCCACAGCGTCGGTCGCCGTGCGAGCTGTAGTGCGCGCACCAAACCCGCCACGAACACCAGCGCGTAGCCAGGCAGCGTCAGGCGCGGATCCCACAGCGCGATGACACGCGCTGCCGCGGTGAGGTCGACATTGGGGAGGTGCTGTAGCGAACCGCGCCGGTCCAGCCAAAGCGGCGCAATCAGGTACCCCGCCATGAGAGCGGCAGCCAAGAACAGGATTGGCGGCATCCGCGGCCGCTGCCCCGTCGTCCAAGGCAGAAGCAACAGCAGCAGCGGGAACGGCAGCCATTCGGGGCGCGCGTGCACGGTCAGGACGCAACTCGCCATCGTGAGTATCAGCGCCGGAGTGCGGAGACGCGGGTTCTCGTCGAGCCAAAGATGGGCGGCAAAGGCGGCGGTCGAGGTCATCAGGAGAAGGAGCGGCCCCGGTTCCTCGCACGCGCTCCAGCGCACCAGCAACGGCGAGAGCGCGAGCAAGATGCCGCCAGCCCAAACGCCGCGATTCCATGCGAAGAGTCGGCCGACGAATGCGAGGCAGAAAGGGACGGCCAGCGTGCTCAGTCCGAGGTTCAACAGAAAGAGCGCGTCGACGTTCAGACCGGTGAGGCGCTGCAACGCGACTGCGGCGGACGTCAGCCCTTCGCCATACGGCCAGATCGACCCGTCGCGCAGGAACTGCGTGTGGAGATCAATGCGATAGCCCTCGTGCAGAAACGTGCGCGGCGACCACAATAAGCGCACAGTCAGGCTCAGCAGCGTCACGGCAGCGACACCTGCGGTCCGAATCGGCGGCCACCGCCGTGGGAGCCGCTGAAGCGTCACCGCGAGAGCCAGCAGCCACACGAGCCAGGCGGCACCCGCGCGCTGCCGTGGCGAAACGTGCCACCAGGGGGGCGGCCGATCCTTCACGGCGACGGCTTTCTCGGCGTGGTGCCACGGCGACGCGCTCAGCATCCGTCCGTCCAACACCGCGTGGAAGCGCGCGCACACCGGCGCTGGCAGGGTGGGCTCACAGCTGAGAATCAGCGCGGACTTCTCCGGTGTCACGAGCGCGCACGCCGACTTGCCGTCGTTCGCGGACTCCACGCACAGGCGCAGCTTCGTTTCTTCCAGCGCGATCTTGTTCAGGCGCCACCCAGCCACGACGTCCGCTTCATCGTGCAGCGGCTCCAGCCACGTCAGAACCGCCGCTTCCGCGCCGCGCGGGAGGTTCCATGCAGCGTCCGTTGGTTCGGCCCTCGCCGCCGCAGACCCTAGCGCGGCCGCAAGGCAAGTGACGACGAACGTGAAGCGTCGCCAGACTGCGCTCATGGCAGCCAATCGAGCACGGCGAGAATCCGCGGTGCGAGGCGGGAGCGGTGGGGCGACGCGTTGGATTGTTGCAGGACGAGCTCCCGATTTTGCACGTACCAGTCATAACTTTGCGCGATCATCGCGTCATTGCTGTGCTGCGGTGTCCAGCCCAGCGCGCGCCGCGTCTGCTCGGTGTCAAACCAGATTTCCCGACCGTAGGCGAGCGCGTGGTAGCTGGCCAGCGGCGACAAGCCGAGGCGACTCGTCCAGGTCATCGCGCGCTGGGTCGGGCCAAATGGCAAGGCGCGCACCGGGCTGCCCGTTCGCGCGTGGGCAACGAGGTTCTGCAGCAGATCCCCCATCGTCCCGAACTGGGTCGCGCCGCCCAGCCACAGGCCGTTCCCCGGCTTTTCGGCCAGCAGACACAGCGCGGCGAGATCGTCGACATGAACGAACTGATAGCGGTTGCGCCCATTGCCCAGCGTGTACACGGGCCGTCCGCGGCGCACCCACTCAAAGAGCAACTGAAAGATGCCGAGGCGTCCCGGTCCCAGGATCGTTCGCGGGCGCACCACCGCGACGTCGAGCCCTCGATTGCGCCACGTCTCCACGCGCGCCTCTGCCGCGAGTTTGGCGACGCCGTACGCCTCAGCTGGTCGCGGCGGGGTCGCTGACGTGATTGGCAGGGATTGCGGCACGCCGTACACGGCGCTTGTCGAGACAACAACCACTTTTTGCACACCAACCCGTGCTGCTTCGGCGAGGACCCGCTCTGTCCCGTCGACGTTCACCGTGTGCAGCAGCTCCAAATCCTTGGCCAGAGGAACCTGCGCGACCTGATGGTGGACGACGTCAACGCCAGCCACCGCCCGGGCGACAGCAATCGGGTCTCGCACGTCGCCGCGGACGAACTCCACGTTCGCGGGGCGATCAGCGGCGTCAAGCAGGTCAAAGACGCGCACGGAGTCACCGCGCGCCAAGAGGTGCCGCACGGTTGCGCTGCCGAGGAACCCCGATCCGCCGGTCACGAGCGTTCGCGTCACAGTTGCACACCTTGCGCGCGACACCAGGCGATGGACCGCCGCATGCCCTCTTCCAGCGCGATGTGCGGTTGAAAACCCAACTCGGCCTGCGCGCGCGCCACCGAAACGGCGATTGTCGCGCCCAATTCTCCCGCAACGTGCAGTTCCTGCTGGTACAGCCCCGTCCGCTGAATCCACGTGTCTGCAATGCGGCAGGCGTCCGACGTCAGCGCCGGCACGTAGCGCGGTCGCAGTCGGGTGCCGAGAATACGCGCGACGGTTTCCAGAATTTCGAGCCAAGCGTACGGCCGTTCGTCGGCAATCCAGTAGGTGCGACCGGGCGCTGCAGCGCTTGCCCGTGCGAGCAGCACGCCTTGGACGATGTTGTCCACGTACGACATGCTGCGTAGGTTGCTGCCGTCGCCAAAAACCGGTGGTCGACCGTGCGCGATCATGCGGAAAAACGTCGTTTGGCGGAGCGGCTGATGTGGGCCGTAGAACCAACAGGGGCGCAGAATCACGGTTTCCATTGCGCTGCCGGCTTGGCGTACGAGCGCCTCGGCGCCCGCCTTTGACCGCCCATAGCCCAGATACGGCGACTCATCCGGGTCGTCCTCCCGCATCAGCGTGTGCGGCGAACGGTTCAGCCCGGCGGCCGAGTTTGAGCTGATGTGGATGAAGCGCCGCACGCCCGCGCTCTGCGCCGCCGCGAGCACATGGCGCGTGCCATCGACGTTCACCGCCGTCAGGTCCGCGACGCGCTTGGGATGAATCAGCCCCGCGGAATGTACGACCGTCTGGACGCCGTGAAACAGCGCGGGCGGCACGGGTTGGCGAATGTCGGCGCGAACGACCTCGACACCGGACAGCGCACTCAACGCGCGAATGTCCGCAGTCGGCGACGCAAGGACGCGCACGGCCTCGGGCTCCTGTACAGCGGGGCCAAACTGACCGCCCTCGCTCAGCGCGTGCACCAGCGCGTTGCCGAGCCAACCCGGCGCGCCAGTCACCAGAATTCGCGGAGTCGCCATATCCACCTGCACCGCAAGAGACCGCTGACCGGCCGCTTTCGCAGAATCACCCCGGGCGCGTGGTCCGTCAAGCGGTGATCGGGGTGCCATCAGGCCTTGCGCCACACATACACGCACTTGCGCAACGCGTTGCGGCCGTGAGCCCCCATCTGCTGACTGCTGTTGCCCTTGCCGCCGGGAAGCACGAGGATCGTTTCGACGCGGAACCCGAGTTCCTGGGCGATCGCGGACAGGATGATGTCGACCGGGATGCTTGCGCCGCAGTAGCGCACGTTGTCGTTCACCATGAGGAGCGGCGCACCCGGCTTCAGGACTCGCGCGCACTGCGAAATCACACAGGCCATCTCGTAGAAATAACCGCGCACCATCCGCGGAATCGCCTTGTTGTTCAGCTTGCCGGTGGCTTTTTGCGCGCTCAGGTACGCCAAAATCGCCTGCAATGCGGGTTGAGCGTCGGCCGCGGCGAGGGCGGGCGCATAGTGCGAACTGAGCTGCAGCAGATCTTTGGCGCGGTTTTCAACGGTGCAACTCAACATCTCTTGCCGGAGTGCGGACAGGCGCTCCTCGTCCACGCCCAATAGCGCCAACTCAAGCGCGTAGGTCCGCGTGTAGTCGTAACGGTTGCAATACGGCGGCGAGGTCACGATGGCGTCGTAGCTTCCAGCCGCGAGCGTCGGCAGAATCTTTAGGCACGAGCCTGCGTGGACGTGTAGGTGCGCGCTCCTCTTGGGGGCCACAACCGCGTCGTTCCGTTGTGCAAGATCGCCCACGATTTGAATAAGTTTCTGGGCGATCGCCTCGTCAAACGGCAGGATCACGCCCTTGTTGAACGGTCGCGCACTCTGGCGGCGTTCCGCGCGAAAGTCCCAGCGCAGATATTGCCCGTCCTTGCGTGTAAAACTGACCGATTCCAGGATGCACAACAGTGCGAATTCAAGCACCTGTCGCACAGCTGCCGATTCTTCGGCGGCGGCCGCGCGGTATTGCGCCATCTTGTGTGCATCCGCTGCGGTGTACGCCCCTTGGGTGATGCGCAGTTCCGGCAACTTCTGCGCCGTCTCGATGGTGCGCCACGGCTTGTCCCGCGCCCAGTCGGCAATGCGCCGGAGGTCAGGTTCCGCAAGCGCCGTGTCGATCCGCTGCTTCGCCGCAATGATTTCCAGACCGATCGGCAGCAGCTCGATCCCTTCCGCGCGAATACCTTTGCCGCGGGCCGCAAAAAGCGCCGTTCCACTCCCGGCAAACGGGTCGAGCAGGGTTCCCGACGTCACGCCGTAGCGCCGCAGCAGGTCTTCAATCAGCGCCGGTGAGAACGCCTCCTTGTACTTGAACCAGCGGTAGACCGTCTGGTGTTTGCTCTGTTGGAAGCTGACCAACGCGCGCGTCAGCGACGGCTCGACGTGCAGCTGCTCGCGCCAGGCTATGTCCAGCGCGGCATTCATCGCCTCGATCTGTTCGAGCCCGTCGTCCTGAGGGTGTGCCTGATCCATCGCGTGCGCTGCCTCTCGGATCTCAGGTCGCTCGTGCTCCCGCGTGCGGCAGCCTATCGAAACACCCTCGCCGCAGCAACGCACCCGACTTCACTCCGCCGCTTCGTCCGTCTCCGTCTCCAACAAGTGCGCGGGCACGCGTTTGCTCGCTTTCACGCCGAGTTGCCGCAGGGTCTCCGCTTTGCTCACCAGATTCCCGCGTCCTTCGCTCAGGTGTTTCATCGCATCGCTGTAGCTGCCGCGCGTGAGGTCCAACTGCTTGCCGACCTTCTCCAACGTCTCCGCGAACGCGACAAATTTGTCATGCAGCACGCCGCCCAGCTTGGCGATCTCGTCCACGTTGCGGTTCTGCCTTTCGTTGCGCCAAATGCTCTCCACCGTCCGCAGCGTCGCCAACAGCGTGCTCGGTCCGACGATCATGATTCGCCGCTCAAACGCCTCGGAAAACAGCGTCATGTCGTGCTGGACCGCCAGCAGGTAGGCAGGTTCAACCGGCACGAAAAGAAACACGAAATCAAGTGTGTGCAGCTTGTACAGGTTCTGGTAGCCCTTTTCCGACAGCGCCCGGATGTGCGCCCGCATCGCCGCGATGTGCGCGCTGAGCTCCAGCGCCCGCGTTGCTTCATCCTCGGCTTGGGTGAACCGCACGTAGGCGTTGAGCGACACTTTCGAATCCACCACAAGCTGCTTCTGATCCGGCAGATCGATGACCACGTCCGGCTGGTAGCGCTTGGTCCCGTCGCCGGTCTCGACGCGGTCCGACACTTGCACGCGGTACTCGCGGTCGCGCGTCAGCCCCGACGCCTCCAGCACCTTCTCCAGCACCATCTCACCCCAGGTCCCCTGCGTCTTGTTGTTCGCGCCGGTCAACGCGTGCGTCAACGCCAGCGCTTCCCGTCCCAGGCGCACGTTCAAGTCCGCCAGCCGCTTCAGCTCGTTTTCAAGCGTCAGTCGCTCCTTGGAATCCTTGTCGTATGTGTCCTGCACGAGCTTGCCAAACGTCTGAATCTTCTCATTCAGCGGGTCCAGTAGCCCCGTCATGTTCAGCTTGTTCTGTTCGGTAAAGCGCTTGGTCTTCTCTTCGAGAATCTCCGTCGCCAGCGTCTTGAACTGATGACTCAGCGCGTCCTTGGCATCTTGCAGCAGTTGCAGCTTCTGCTGGAACCCGTCGCGCTCGCCGTGCAGCGTTGTCTCCAAGCGTTGGATGGCGACGGCTTGTCGCTGACTTTCCTGATTGAACTCCATAATCTGCCGCTCGCGATCGGCGATCTGCGCTTCCAGCTTGGGCACGAGCGCGCCGATGGCTTCCGCTTGACTCGCCCGCACACGCTCGTCCGCGAGCGCACTTTGGGCCACGGTCAGATCGCGCCGCAGGTTTTCCGTTGTTTGCGCGTCCTGCCGCGACCGCTCGTCGGCCACTTGCAACCGGGCTTGGAGCCCGTCGCCCTGCGCCCGCGCCGCTTGCACCCGCGTTTGCAGGACAAAGAAGACCAGGAGCGCACCCAGAAACGCACCGGCCAGCAGCAGGAGAATCGACAGCATGAGAGGCTCCTTCACAGGTCCGCAAAATGACCCTGCGCGTGCCCTCAGAGCTTGTGAACTTTTGAAATTCCCAACCTCTGAGCGTCGTACTGGCTCCAGTGGCCGCAGTCAGAACCCGCATCAGGTTCGCCTTCTGGCGCGCCCGCGGTTCCGCCCCGCAGAGGGCCACTACGCCGCGATCGACCACCAAGCTGAACGATTCGGGTCCACCGTGCGCGACACTTGGCCCTTTTTCAGCAACCGGTCGAGCGCATTATTCAGGTTCTGCTTGGTCCAACGGCCGCCGCACGCGTCGTGGATGTCCGCGATCTGCCATTCGTAGTCCGGCTGCTTGCCGAGGAGATTCAGAATGAACTCCGGCGCAGATTCTTCAGTCTTCGGCATCGTCTGCTCCTTCATGCGGCACAGCAGCTGCCGCAGGTTGCGCGCTTTCTACCACAGGCGAAGCAGGACTCGCCAGTCAATTCCCCGGTTGATGGCGCGACCCGTTGAAGATCACTTTTCTTTACGTTGCATTGGAGCGTTACGCGCGACGTCGAACCAGCTCGTACGCCGACGCGAACTGCGGCCGGACAGCGTGGGTTTCAGGATCCAGCAACCACACCATCGCCATCTTCTCTGGCACGCGCACGGTGCCCGCAGGCTCGAACGTGCCAAACACGCGGTCCCAAAAAGCCGAGGTCACGCCGTGGTTGGACTTCGGATTGCCAAAATGATGGTGAAAGTGGTGACGTCGCAAGAAACGGCCATACGGTCCAAAGCCGGGGTGCGTGTGGGCGCGTCGATGCAGCGTTTCGTACGTCAAGTACATCGCCGTAAACGCGCCGGAAAACACAGCGCCCAGCTGCCACCCGACAACCAGCGTCGACACGGGCAGGAAGACCGCAAGCACGCCCAGCGCGGCAAGTGCCTTCAGGTACCCCGGCGCGAAGTAGTCGCCCTGAGAGTGATGGCGGATGTGCTCGGTCGCAAAAAGATTGGGCTGCGTTCGCTTGTCGTGGCCCAAAAAACGGTGAAGCAGGTATTCCGCGAGCGACCACGTCGTGATGCCTGCCAGAGCTGCGAGTACAAAATTCATCAACGCCACCTCCTGCGGGAGTATGCACGCGCGCACGGGATTCGGCAAAGCGCGCACACGAAAAGCCACGCAAACTGGAACGAGTCGCCGCCCTTGCGCCGGCTCTCCGCTTGATGACGCGTCCGCCCGGCTCCAACTCCAACCCGTCGCTCGCCAAGCACCGGCAAAATGTGGCACGTTGCGCCCGCGCACCTTTCGTGCGTGGCGGAGATTCTCGCGGTGTCGCGTCTGCTACCCCTCATGATGCTGTTGCTCTTGCCGGCCGTCGCGCGTGCCGAAGCGCCGCCGCTCGCGGGGTGTCCAGGCGTGCAGGTGCGAACCGGGGCCGCGATGGGCTCCAAAGTCGTGGTGCGCGTGTGCCCCAAGGCGCTGGGAGGTGATGCCGAGAAGGCGGCGCTTGCGGCGGCGGAGCAGGGCTTCGCAGAGGTCGGCCGGCTGGAAGGTTTGTGGACAACGTGGTCGCCAGATAGCGACGTTTCCAGGATCAGCGCGGCGGCGGGACGAACGGCGATTCAGGTTTCACAAGAGACGCTCGACGTCTTGCAGGTGGCGCTTTCCGGAAGCGAAGCGTCGGCTGGGCTATTTGACGTCACGTTTGCGCCGCTGGGCGAGGTCTGGCGTTTTGACACCCCGCCGGGCAGCCACGAGCCGACCAAACTCGCCCGCGTGCCAACCGTCGCGGAGGTCAAGGACCGCCTGAACCGCGTCGGCTGGCAGCATTTGCATCTGGACGTGAAGCAACACACAGCATTTCTCGACAAACCCGCGATGGCGATTCACCTGGGGGGCATCGGGAAAGGGGCCGCGGTGGACCGCGTCGTCGCGCTGCTGCGCGCTCAGGGGTTTGCGAACTTCGCTGTGCAAGCGGGCGGCGACTTGTACTGTGCCGGACAAAACGGTGCGCGTCCGTGGCGCGTCGGCATCGCCCATCCGCGGGTAAAGGGAGAGATTCTGGGTAGTTTGGACGTTCACGACGCGGCGTTTTCCACGAGCGGCGACTACGAGCGGTTCGCCATCATCGACGGGCATCGGTATCACCACATTCTGGACACCCGATCCGGTTTCCCGGCCGACGCGAGTCAGAGCGTGACAGCGCTTGTGGAAACAGCGACGGCCGCAGAGGTTTTGACCAAGACGGCGTTCATCCTGGGCGGGCAGGCGGGACTGGATTTCCTGCAGAAGCAGCACGCGCGCGGCGTCATCGTCGACGCGCAGGGCAAGGTCTGGACGAGTTCCGAGTTGTCCGTCGTTCCGTAGTCCCCGCGTGCTCACTTCAGTTCCAGAGCCAAGCTGGCACCGCCAGACGCTGTTGCGTTTCGGACTTGGAGAGGACAAACCCGCAAAGACGATTCGAGCCAAGGTCTGAGGGTATCGCTCAATGGCGCCAGATCACGTCGGATGCAGCGTAGTAAATCGCCATGAGTCCGGAAAACGTCGCGCTCGCCAAGAACCGCCAGCGCAAGGGAATCTTCACTTGAATCAGCCAATTGGCGAGCACGGCGACCGGCAGGTTCGCCGCCCACGACACAAGCCCGAGCCGCAGCAAGTCCACGCCCACGGTCGCGCCGGAAAAGAGCCGAAGGAACAACAGAGGCCGGGCGATCCACAGCGGGTTGAAATAGGCCAGCGCGAGCGCCGTCCGCTGGAGCGCGCGTGGAACGGGGCGCTGTTCGGTGACGCGCTTGTCGATGAAGGCGAACCAGTTGGGAATCTCGATGGCGTACAGCGTCGCGCCGAGGGCCATCACGCCGAGCACGCGTCCACCGTTGAGCTGGTGCAAAAGCAACTGAGCAGCGACATCGCCGAGCGTGTAAATCGTCAGTCCCTGCAGACTGTTGCGCGGTGACCAGAACCGGCTCGCGCCCGCGGTCATGGCCCGTCCCCGGTGAGCAGCATCAGCGCGCGTTCAGGCGTCATCGGCG
The DNA here is from genome assembly GCA_903896545.1 of uncultured Myxococcales bacterium. Taxonomy (GTDB): domain Bacteria; phylum Myxococcota_A; class UBA9042; order UBA9042; family UBA9042; genus CAIYBN01. Next base: position 66,920 of record CAITYF010000202.1, read on the forward strand.
ACTCCTGCAGACCAGCTGCAGCAACGCCCGTGGCGCGAATCGCGTTGAGCAGGGCAAAATACGCGCCGATGCCGTACATCAACGGCGGTTCACCTACGGCTTTGCCGGTCACGTGGCTCGGCGCGTTCGCCGTTTCCAGCCAGCGCACGTCGAGTTCCGGTGCTGCGAGCAAATCGGGCACCTTGTAGGTTCCCAGATTGGCCGATTTCAGCCGGCCGTCTTGGTACACGACCTCTTCCATCGTCATCCAGCCGATTCCCTGAACAATCCCGCCTTCCACTTGCCCGCGGTCGATGTCCGGTCGCAGGCTGGTCCCGACGTCGTGCACGCAACTCGCGCGATCCACTGTGTACGTGCCCAGCAGGGCGTCCAGCGTCACTTCCACAAGCGCAGTGCCAAAAACGTGGTACGCAAAGGCGACGCCCGACTCGGTGGCGCGGTCGAACAAAATGTTGGGCGTAGCATAATGCGCTTGCGCGGACACGCTGATGCGCGCCATGTACGCCGACTGCACGAGCCGCTCGAACGTCCACTCGGTCGGCGCGCCGTTCAAATTCACACGACCGTCTTGAAAAGACACCGCTTCTTCGGCGCAATGCAGAAGCAAAGCGGCGCGACTCCGTAGGCGACTGGCGATTTCCCGCGCTGCCTGTGCCGCCGCCGCGGCGTTCAGATCGGCGCCGCTGCTTGCCGCTGTCGGCGATGTATTCGCGGCGCGCCCGGTGTTGGTCGATTCCAGCCGCACGCGCGCGGGGGCGATGGCCAGGACGCCGGCGACCGCGGCCTGAATCTTCGCGTTCACGCCTTGTCCCATCTCAACCGCGCCCGTGCTGACCGCGACGCTGCCGTCCGTGTACACGTGCACAAGCGCGGACGCCTGATTCAAGAACGTCGACGTAAACGAGATGCCAAAGCACACCGGCATCAGCGCTGCGCCCCGCTTAAACCGACGATTTTGCGCGTTGAAGGCGGCGATCGCCTGCTGTTTCTCGTTGAAGTGGAAGTGCGCGACCGCCTGGTCAAACGTCAGCGCCGCGTGATCGCTGCGGATCGGCATTCCGCACGGCTGGACGTCGCCCGTCTTGGCCAAGTTGCGGCGCTGCAGAACGCTGCGGTCAACGCCCAACTTGCGCGCGGCGTGGTCCAGCGCGCACTCCAGGACGAACATTGCCTGCGGACCGCCAAAGCCGCGAAAGGCGGTGAACGGCGGCAGATTCGTGCGACAACAGTGGCCAATCGCGCGTACGTTGGGAATGAAATAGCTCGCTGTCGCGTGCAGAAGCGACCGCTCCAACACCGCCGGCGAGAGGTCCGCCGACGCACCGGCGTTCTGGTAGAATTCGACCTGCCAGCCAAGGAATTGACCGTCGGCGGTGAGCCCGAACGCGTAGTCGGCGTCATACGGGTGGCGCTTGCCGGTCATCCGCATATCGTCTTCGCGACTCAGGATCAGCTTGACCGGTGCGTTCAGGTGCCAAGCTGCCAGCGCCGCGAGCGCAGCCCAGGGCGTCGCCTGATCTTCCTTGCCGCCAAATCCGCCGCCCAAGCGCGTCACGTCGACTTCCACGTCGTGCATGCCCACGCCCAGCACGCCCGCAACCGCGCGCTGCACGGCGGTTGGCGCCTGCGTCGAACTGACGATGCGCAGCCGCCCGCCTTCCTGCGGCAGCGCCAGCGCGCCCTGAGTCTCCAGATACAGATGCTCCTGCGCGCCCGACCGCGTTTGCCCGCGCACGACGACGGCCGCTTGGCGCAGCGCTGCGTCCACATCGCCGCACTGCATCGTGCGCGACGGAATGATGAGATGCCCCAGCCGTTGCGCTTCCCGTGGCTCAAAGATGCCCGGCAGTTCGTCGATTTGCGCTGTGATGGCCGCCACGCCGCGGTGCGCTGCCTCTCGCGACGTTGCAACCACGCACGCGATCGGCTGGCCGACAAAGTGCACGTCGCCAGCCGCAAGAAGCGGCTCGTCCTGCACCATGCCGCCGATTTGGTTGTGTCCCGGCACGTCCGCCGCCGTGAGAACCGCGACGACGCCTTCGACCGCCCGCGCCGTCGCCAATTCCAGACCGCGCAAGTGCCCGTGAGGAAAAGGCGAACCGAAGACCGCGGCGTGCAGCAACCCCGCCGGTTCCGGCAGGTCGTCGACGTAGAGGCTTTGCCCCAGCACGTGGAGAAGCGGATCGGTTGGCTTCACGGCACGCCCTCCAGCACGCCAAAAAGGCGATCAAAGTGGGCAAAAATCTGCCGTTCCAGGAGCCGCGACTTGTAAAGCGCCGAGCCGCGCACGTCCGAAATCGGCGCGATCTCTGCGCGCGCGAGTTGACCCGCCAGCCGCGCCGTCTCTCCATTCACCGGCAGACCTCGGAGCGCTTCGGACGCGTTCCTTAGCCACTTGGGCACTGCCGCAACGCCGCCCGCGGACAGCCGCGCGTGCGCGATGATGCCGTCCTGCACGTCCAGCCACAGCGCTGAATTCACGCTGGCAATGTCCAGATGCGTCCGCTTGCTGACCTTCGCGAATGCCACGTGCTTGCCGCGCGCGTTCTCTGGAACCCGCAGCGCCGTCAGCCATTCGCCTGGCCTGAGGTCGAGCTTTTTGTATCCGAGGTAGAATTCCGCCAGCGGCACCTCCCGCAGGCCGTCTGGACCCTGCAGTTGCGCCGACGCGCCAAGGGCGAGCAGCAGAATCGCAAAATCACCGATCGGCGAGGCGTTCACCAGATTACCGGCCAGCGTCGCGCGCTCGCGGATTTGCTGGGACGCGATGAGCCGCGCGAATTCCGGCATGTCCGGCACGAACGGCAGGAACAGCGGGTGATGCGCGAGTTGCTGCATCGTGACGCCCGCGCCGATCAGCAGATCGTCGTTCGCGAGCGTCACATCGTCATCGACCAGTTGCGCCGCCAAGACGACGTCCTGCTCCAGCAGCCCGTGGGGACCTTGCACGAGCAAATCCGTCGCGCCCGCCAGGATCCGCGCGCCCGGCGGCAGGGCGAGCAGGCGCGGCAGAGGATGGAGTCGCTGCAGCCGCTGCGGGACGTCGACAAAGTACGCGGGCAGAGTGCCGGTCGCGATGAGCCCCGGAACGCGATCGATGTCCTGCGTCAACAAGTGCGCGTGTTGCTGCGCCAACGCCGCTGCCGCCCGGACGATCGGCGCGTAACCGGTGCAGCGGCAAATGTTGCCTGCGAGTGCCAGTTTCGCTTCGTCGTCGCTGAGATGCGGCGCCTGCAGCAGAAAACCAGTCAGCGCCATGACGATGCCCGGCGTGCAAAATCCACATTGCGTGCCCAACTCGGCGACAAGCGCGCTTTGAACGGGCGTCGGTGCATTCGCCGTACCCAGCAGACCTTCCACAGTCACGATGTGCTGCCCCGCGACTTCACCCAGCGGCAGAAGGCACGACGTCACAGCGCGATAAACCAGCCGCCCGTCGCGCACGTTGCCAAGCAGCACGGTACAGGCGCCACAATCGCCCTCGCGACAGCCCTCTTTCGTCGCCTTTTGCCCGAACGGCCCGCGCAGCAGGTCCAAAACTGGCGTCGCTGCGTGCGCGTCGCTGGTCACGACGCGATCGTTCAACAGGAAAGAAACGGCGCTTGGCACGGACAACGGCGTCCTTTGGCGCGGCGGGAAAAAGCGCGCCGCGACCGATCAGAAGCGTAGGGGAGAGCCGAGGACGTGGCAAGGTCAAGCGTCCAGTGGACGCGCCGCAACGGCAGTGGCAGATTGAGCAAGCGGAGGTGCTGTTCATGCAAAAGGTCTTGGGTGCTTTGACGCTTTTCGTGCTGGCGGTGACTTCGTGCACGACCTCGTACGAACCCCGGCGCAGTCCGCGGATCGCGCAGGTGATGGAGTTGGGCAATCAGGTCCTCGTGAAGGACGGCAAACACTACCCGATCGGCCTGCTGAACAACGGCGCGCTGGAGGCCGTGGCGCCACACGCTGTGGCGATGGAACACGCAGAAACATTTCAGAACAGGCTGCTGGGCGGTCTGATTATCGGCCTTGTCAGCGTCGTCCCGATCGGCGTAGGCACGGGCATGGCGGCGAACGGCGCGACTTCCCGCAACAGCGATCCTTCTTTGGGCCTCGCGTTGGTCGGGACCGGTCTTGTCGCCTACGCGATCGGCATCGGAATGATGATGAGCGCGCCGACGCACCTGAACGACGCGGTGAACGTGTACAACGACTGGGTCGACCAAGGGATGCCGGCGGACGCGACAGCTGCATTTTGAGGTGGTTCCACGGTTCTGCCGCGCGCGCTTGGACGGCGGCTGCAGGTATTCGCCGCCGCGCGCGCTTGCCGGGTCGACGTCGGAATGCCGGCCGACGCCACCGCCGCGTTTTGATCGTTGCCCAATTGTCGTTTGCCATCCTGAACCGCTTTCGCGGACACTCCGGGCCCTTCCCGCCGGAGGTCTTATGCCCGCGCACGAACACTTGCCAGATGACGTCATTGCCCGCCACAAGCTCACGCCCGATGAGTACGCCGAGATTGTGCGGCGCCTGAATCGTCCGCCGAATTTGGTGGAATTGGGCGTATTTTCAGTGATGTGGTCGGAGCACTGCGCCTACAAGTCCAGCCGCGCGCATTTTCACCTGTTCCCGACCGATGGACCGACGGTGATTCAAGGTCCGGGCGAGAACGCGGGAATCGTCGACATCGGCAAGGACGCGGAAGGCAACACTTGGGGCGCGGCGTTCAAGATGGAGTCGCACAACCATCCGTCGTTTATCGAGCCGTTTCAAGGCGCGGCGACCGGTGTGGGCGGCATTTTGCGCGACGTCTTCACCATGGGCGCACGCACAATCGCCGCGATGGACGCGCTCCGTTTTGGCGAAGCGAGCCATCCCAAGACCAAAACGCTCGTTTCCGGCGTCGTGCACGGCATCGGCAGCTACGGCAACTGCATGGGCGTCCCAACGATCGGCGGCAACTGCGGTTTTGACGCGTGCTACAACGGCAACATCCTCGTCAACGCGTTTGCCTTGGGCATTGTGCGCAAGGATCGCATTTTCCTCGGCTACGCCAGCGGCGTCGGCAATCCGGTGCTCTACATCGGCAGCGCGACGGGGCGCGACGGCATTCACGGCGCGACGATGGCCTCGGCCAGTTTTGATGAAACGAGCGCGGAGAAGCGTCCGACCGTGCAAGTCGGCGACCCGTTCACCGAGAAGCTGCTCCTGGAATGCTGTTTGGAGATCTTCCAGCACGACTGGCTGGTCGGCATTCAGGACATGGGCGCGGCGGGGCTGACCTCGTCTAGCTTTGAAATGGCGTCGCGCGCTGGCGCGGGCATGGAAATGAACCTGGACGCCGTGCCGCAGCGCGCCGCGAACCTGACGCCGTACGAGATGATGCTGTCCGAGAGTCAGGAGCGCATGCTGCTGGTTGCCAAACGCGGTCACGAAGACGACGTGCTGGCGATCTGCAAGAAGTGGGGGCTGGAAGCGGCGGTTGTCGGCAAGGTCACCGATTCTGGTCGCATGGTGGCAACGTTCCAGGGTGAGGTGGCGCTTGATCTGCCGATCGCCGCTGTGGTGGACGACTGCCCGCGTTACGACCGTCCACGTAAAGAACCGGAAGATCTGGCGTCCCGCCGGGCGATTCCGCATTTTGACGACGCACCGACGACGGCGGACTGGCTGGCGCTGATGGCGCACCCAGAAATCGCCTCGAAGCGTTGGATTTGGCAGCAGTATGACCACTCCGTGCGGACCAACTCGGCGGTTTTGCCGGGCCAGGCGGACGCGGCGGTGCTGCGCGTGAAGGAAAACGGCGCGCTTTTGGCGATGTCGGCGGATTGTACGGAGCGTTATGGCTACGCGGATCCGTACGCGTGCGGTGCCTATGCGGTGGCTGAAAGCGTGCGCAACCTGGCGTGCGTGGGCGCTGCGCCGCTGGGACTGACGGACTGCCTGAACATGGGCAACCCGGAAATTCCCGAAGTCATGTGGGCGATTCGCGAGGCGATGCGTGGCGTCGGTGAAGCCGCGAAGGCGCTCGATTGCCCAGTCGTGAGCGGCAACGTGTCGCTGTACAACTCGACAAATGACGAATCGATCCTGCCGACGCCGATGATCGCTGCCGTGGGCCGGCTGCCCGATGGCGTGCTGCCGGTGACGCAGGGCTTCACAGAAGCGGGCGCGGCGATTCTGCTTTTGGGCAAGTTCAACCCGTCGCTGGGCGCATCGCGCTTCACGCACACGCGCTTGGGCAAGCACGCGGGTGCGCCGTCGCCGGTGGATCTGCAGGCGGAGCGCGCGGTCGGTTCGCTGGTTCGCGGCCTCATCGCGGAAGGCGCGGTGCTGAACGCGCACGATCTCTCCGACGGTGGTCTGGCGGTGGCTCTTGCGGAGGCCGCGTTGCCGCATCTGGTCGGTGCCGACTGCGTGCTGCCGACGGTGCAGGGGAAACGTTTGGATGAACTGCTTTTTGGCGAAAGCGGCGCGTCGATTGTCGTGAGCGTGAAGCCGGAGCGCGTGTCGGAAGTGCAGCAGAAGGCGCGGGCGCTGAACGTGCCGGTGGCGACGCTGGGCACGACGGGCGGCAAAGACGTGCGGATCGCTGGGTTGTCGCTCCCCGTCGCGCAGCTGAACGACGCGTGGCAGCACGGTTTTGAACGCGCGGTTCTGGGTCAATAACGCGAAGCGGAGTCCATCATGTGCGGAGTCTTTGGCATCTTTGGGCATCCGGAAGCGGCGCGCCTTGCGTCGATCGGCCTGCACGCGCTCCAGCACCGTGGTCAGGAATCGGCGGGCATCGCGTCGTCGCCGGGCGGGGAAGTGTTCCTGCAGCGCGCGATGGGCCACGTGGCAGCGGTTTTTGACGAAGCTACGCTCGCCAACTTGCCCGGCATCATGGCGATCGGCCAGGTCCGCTATTCAACGACGGGCGCCAGCCGCCTGCGCAACGCCCAACCGATTTGCCTCGACACCTCCGTAGGTTCGCTCGCGGTTGCCCACAACGGCAATTTGGTGAACGCGGTGCCGTTGCGGCAAAAGCTGGCGGCGGAAGGCGCGCTGTTTTCGTCGGGTACGGACACGGAAGTGATTCTGCACCTGCTGGCGCGGCAACAAGGCTCTCTCGGCGAGCGTATGCTGGCGATCATGCCGCAGCTGGCCGGCGCGTATTCAGTGCTTCTGACGGACGGGCGTGAAGTCGTCGCCGCGCGCGATCCGTTCGGTTATCGGCCGCTTGTCCTCGGTTTCCGCCGCGATGCGCACGGTGAAGCGTGGATGGCGGCGTCGGAAGTGCCGGCCATCAGCCTCGTGGGCGGTGAACTGGTGCGCGAAGTCGAGCCGGGTGAAGTCGTGGTGATGCGCCAGGGCGGCATTCGCAGCCTGCGGCTGGGCAACCTGCCGGGGCGCAAGGCGTGCGTGTTTGAGCACGTCTATTTCGCGCGTCCTGACAGCATCATCTTTGGCAAAACGGTCTACGAGACCCGCAAGCGTTTTGGCGCACAATTGGCACGAGAAGCACCGGCGCCGGGGGCTGAGGTCGTGATTCCGGTTCCAGATAGCGGGATTGCAGCAGCCTTGGGCTATGCCCGCGAGTCGGGGATCCCGTACGAACTGGGCCTCATCCGCAGCCACTACGTCGGTCGCACGTTCATTCAGCCGACCGTGGCCCTGCGCGAGGTCGGCGTCCGCCGCAAATTGAGCCCGGTGAAGGAGATCATCGCCGGCAAAAGCATCGTTGTCGTTGACGACAGCTTGGTGCGCGGCACGACTTCGCGGCAGATTATCGGCCTTTTGCGTGAAGCCGGCGCGCGGGAAATCCACCTGCGCATCTCCAGCCCGCCGACCGCGTGGCCGTGCTGGTACGGCATTGACACGCCCGACCGCGATCAGTTGCTGGCCGCCAACAAGACGCTGGACGAGATCGCCGCGTTTATCACGTGCGACTCCGTTGGCTACTTGAGCCCGCAAGGTCTGTTGCAGGCCGCAGGCGAGAACGACGGCTGGTGCACGGCGTGCTTCACGGGCGAATACCCGGAGCCGCTGAGCAAGGCATAGCCGGCGACGCTGCGACGCCAACCACCCTTGCACAATCCTCCTCTCAACCCTACGCTCACCTTGGACTTTCGCCGGAGGTTGCCTTGCGTTGCTCGACCGTTTTTGCGCTTTTGACGCTCGTGTTTGCGGCAGCCTGCAGTTCACCCAGTTCGGGCGGCGGCGGCTACTACGTCGATGTCCACGGTTCCTGCGACGGCAAGTCCAGCGACGGCTGCGGTCAAGTCACGCCCACGGACGCCAGCGGCGCGTTGGACGTGGATGCTGAAGGCACCGACGCGGCGACGACTTTGGACGGCACGGTCGCCGATTCTGCCGTTGGCGAAGACGTTCCGATGGTGCCCGACGTCAGCGACGATGCCGGCACGGACCTCGACGGCTTCTTTGACGACCCCGACGCGTCGCCCAGTGACACCAGCGGTCCATTGGGCGATTGCCCGGAGCGCGCCAAAATCGTCTACGTCGTCACGACGGACAACAAGCTCTACAGCTTCCAGCCCGACAAGCTCCTCTTCAAGCTCGTCGGCACGCTCAAGTGCCCAGCGGGCTTTGGTGCCTCACCGTTCTCGATGTCCGTCGACCGCCAAGCCAACGCGTGGGTGCTCTACTGGAACGGCAGCGGCTCGGACGGCATCTACAAAGTCAGCACGTTGGACGCTTCGTGCACCAAGACAACGTACAAGACCGCGTCGAAGAACCTGGAAATCTTCGGCATGGGCTTCTCCGCGGACGGCATGAACCAAACCGCCGAGACGCTCTTTGTCATCGCCGGCAGCGTCAGCTCCTACTGGAGCGGCTTTGACACGCTCACGACCATCAGCTTCCCCGGCTTACAGGCCAGCGCCGTCGCGCAGGTCGACTTCGCCGGCGGCGCGGAACTGACGGGCAACGGCAAGGGCGAGCTTTTTGGCTTCTTCGCCGGCAGTTCTCCACCAAGCGTGCGGCAGATCGACAAGGCGACTGGCAAGACGAACGTGAAGAGCTGGAACTTGCCGACAAGCAACTTTGGCTCGGAAGGCGACGTCGCTTTTGCGCAGTGGGGCGGCGCGTTTTACCTGTTTTATCAGGGCGCGGCGGATACTTCGACCAACGTCTGGAAGCTCGACGCGACGACGGGGCAGGTCGCGGTTGTGAAGGCGAATACGGGATTGACGATTGTGGGCGCGGGTGTTTCGTCGTGTGCGCCTACGGCGGTGGTGCCGTAGCGGGACTGCGGGTGCATGGTACCGCTCACCGACGTGCCCAGGTCGGCGTCAACCCCATGGAACCGCGCGCGTGAGCAAGCGGACCACCATTTGCGAGATTGACGCGGCCGGATCGCGGCGATGCTGGCCACTGGAAACCGGCTACGCCGGTAGCGTCACAGCGACGACGTCGGTTTGCGCAAAGTCAACGCCCTTGAACAGCAACGGCTCCTGCGACGCTTGCGCGAGCGCGTAGCTGAAGCAATCGCCGAAGTTCAACCCAGCCGCGTGACGGCCTTTGCCAAAGCGTTCATACCCTTGCAACGCCAGCCGGGCATGCTCTGCCGTAACCGGGATGATCTCGATGCCCGCTTCGGCCATCAGGCGCTCCACATCCGCCAAACCACCACGGCCGCGGACCGAAGCGGCAATGCCAAGCTCGACAAACGTCGCGGCCGACATCCAGCGCTTCAAATCCGCTTCGAGCGCCAGACTCAGCGGCCGCGCTTCTGGCTCGTCGAGCAAGATGGCCATAATGGCGGAAGTATCGATGACCATCAGGTGGGCAGTCCGTGTTCGTCGTAGCCGAGAATGGCATCGGCAGACCGCGCGTCGTTGACGGGCAGGCTCCGAAAGTGCTGCGCGATGGACGACAAGCGTTCATGGAGTGGACGCTGGTCGGCTTGGACCCGCTTGCGCGCGAGACGCTCGGTCAAGGAAACGACGATGGCTTCGGTCAGCGTCTCGCCCGTGAGCTGCGCAAGCTGGCGGGCCAGGCGGTCTGCTTCGTCGTTTTTGATGCTGATGGCCATGTGCGTCTCGTCTAGAATCCTGATGATAATCTAGAACACGGGTGGGGGTGGGTCAAGCGAGATTGCGACCCAGGTCCTACTGGCTTGGTCGAAGCGGCCGCGGTTAGAAACGGGAAAGCAGCTTCCGGCGGCCTTCGAGCTGTCGACGCAATGATGTTCGACCCGCAGCCGGTGTGCGCTTCGAAGGGGCTCCGATGGGCGCCGCCGGTTGAATTTCCCGACGACGTTCGCTCCGCCGGAGGCTCGGACCGGGAAGCCGCCCGCAACCTGTCAAGCATTCGCGCACCCACTGTTCACGCACGTCTCGCCCGGCCCGCACCCCAGCCCGCAGCCGGGGCAGTTGTCGTGAAACGCCTGCAGTCGCGCCATGCTAAGCCTAACGCACACACTGCGCCGGGAACACATCATCGAAGGCGTCCGCCTGCAACCAAGCATCGGCCGGAGCCCAATTTGGCGCACAGTTAACGGCGTAGACGTAGTAGTTTGAGGCGAACCTAGCGGTCGTCGTCCAGCCTCCCCAGGCCCAATCGTTCAGGAAGATGCCTTTGAAGGCGCCATCCGTCTCCCGATCCGCGAGTTGTCGCAGCTCACCAACACTGGGTAGCCGCCACCCGGTTCCCGCCAGGCCGGGGACGTTGCCTTCACAGTAACCCTTCGCCGCTGCAAACTTGCCGCCACCTCCGACCAAACGTTGCCAGTGTAAACCGCTGATGCGGTCCAGGACCTGCTTGCCGTCGTCAGAAAGCCCAAATCGGCCGCCTGCACCTGGAATCGATTGCACCGGCGCGCTCCGCACACAACGGACAGCTGCGGCGGCATCGGCGGTTGGTGTGGGGCCACCAGCAGCGATCTCGAAGTTGAGAAAAAGCGCACTTGCGGAGACGACGAATGGATACGGGATATTCGTCCAAAGATAGGGCCAGGTTGGCCAGATCGCGTCAGGCATCGAACTTGTCGGGCTGTCGACGCTGTAGTCCACGATCGACTCCAGCTCGGCCATGGTCGGCATCCGCCAATCGCTGAAGCCGCCAAGTGTCTGTGTTACGCAGGCGGTCAGACCGACGTTCCAAGTCGGCACCAGAACGATCGGTTTTGCCCAGTGCAGTCCGGTTTTGTTGTCGACGTCGTAGTCGGCGAACTCGTCAAATTCGCTCGCAGGATGGGCGTCGCCAATCGGTGACCAGGTCTCAAAGTCGGCGACGCAAACATTGCCACCCGCGGCCGCGTTCCGGGCGACGCACACATACCCGTGCCCGCAGCCATTCCACGAGCCCGGGTCAGCGCAGGGGCCTGCGTACCGATTGGTCAAGAATCCGCAATCCGCCGGACAACTCATGACTGTCTCCTCCCCGGCGCAAAACCCGTCGCCACACGCCGCTGCACAGCCGCCCACGGCCAGGTGCGTACAGCCTGCCGACGGCAAGCACGCGTCCGCCGTGCACGGATCACCGTCGTCGCAACCCGCATCAACGACGAAGGCGTACGCTGCACCGCTGTCAGTTGACTTGCTGCCATCGCTGACTGGCGCGACACCGGTGCCGCAAGTTGACTCGCCAGGTGCGCCAGCAACTACGCTTGCACCTTCGATCGCCGTCGCGGTGCCCAGACGAGCACCGCTGGCAGGCTCCTTGGCGCTCAGCGTTCCGAAACTTGTCCACACGCTGCCCCCTTTGCGCCAGACGAAAACCGCGCCGCTGTCGGGCGTGTTCGCATTCGTGTCCGAGTCCTTGGGCGCGCCAATAGCGAGGTCGCCACCGAAAACAGCCACGCTGGAACCAAACGCGAAGCCACCGGCCGTGGGCGATTTCAGGTACGCGGTTTGGTTCCAAGTTCCAGACGCGAACGCGAAGACGTATCCAGCGCCACGGCCCGGTGCCGAGTTGTCGGCCGCATTGCCGCCGGATCCGATCGCCGCGCTCGCTTCGCCGGGTGCGCCCACAACAAGGGTCGCCCCGTTCACGGCGACGGCCTGGCCAAACAGGTCATGCGCATCCGGATTGCTCGCCTTCAACTTTGGCCCAGCTGACCAGGTGGTCCCGGAGCGATTGAAGACAAATGCCGCGCCAGCCTGTTGCTTTGCGTCGCCCGCCTCACCCGGAGCACCGACGGCGATGACGTCGCCGTGGACCGCAACGGCGTAGCCGAAGTGCAGGTTTGCCTGTGCCGCGGCTGGCTTCAGGTAGGCGACTTGTGTCCAAGAGCCAGCCGAAGGGATGAACACATAAGCCGCCCCACTTGCTGATACCGAGTTGTCACTGCCGTCGCCGCCAACGCCGGTGGCTTTGCTCGATTCCCCGTGGGCGCCGACAACGAGCGTGCTGCCCGATAGCGCAATTGTGCTGCCAAAGTGATCGCCCGCGTCGCCGGTGGCAGCCTTGATGCATGTCTGCTGTGACCAGATTGCGTTCGCCCGCGAGAAGATGCACACCGTTTCCGCGGTCGTGCCGACTGCCGCGATGTCGCCAAAGACGGCCACAGCGGTGCCGAACCCGGAGAGCGTCTGGTCCGTCGCTTCCAGCACGCCTTGTTGCACCCAGCCAGCGTCGCCGGACACCAGCACATACGCACGATTGACACCAGGTGCACCCACGACAAGCGTGCCGGCGTGCAGCGCAACTGCTTGACCGTAATGTTCGCTTGGAGTCCCAGTGCCTTTGGCCCACGCTTCCTGAATTGCCCCGCTCGCGCTTGCACACGCGCCACCGACGCAGCGGTCAAGCGTACATGCATTGCCATCGTCACACATTTTTGTGCACGCAATGGGCGCTTTCGCCGGGCACAGAGACGCCGAGACGTCCAGACTTACGTCGACGACGTCCTTGGCATCGCCAGCATCCCCCGTTTCATCCGGCGAGACGGTGCCCGTCTGGTCGGGCGGCAAGGTGTCTTGCGCGTCGGAAACCCCCACATCGCCTGGATTGTCGGCTGCATCGGCCGTCAGCGCGTCATCGGAGACATCGCGGATTGGACCGCAAGCGGTCAGGAGAGCAATGAGTACAGCGAGGTGTGGCAGCGCGCTGGCAAAGGTGGCGAGGAAGCGGTCTATGGAATCTTCTCGAACACCACGCGTGCTTGTCGACAAACCTGCGTTGCGCATGGAAGGGCAATGGGGGCTGATGCTTGAACTTTCCGCCACATTCGACGCTTCCACAGCCTCGGCCCCCCCGAATCGCGACTTCCCCGCAGTTTCCCCTTTTCGCGCGTCCCGTCAAGCCCAAAACCACGCGGTTTTGCACACTTCAGACCGATCTCACCATCCGCGGACTCTTCGACCAACGTCTGGAAGCTCGACGCGACGACGGGGCAGGTCGCGGTTGTGAAGGCGAAGCAAGCGGGCCACCATCCCGGAACACCGACCCGCTCACTGACGTGCGCGGTTCTATGACCGCAAGGCTGCACCGCTTCCGGTGACCAGGTACGGCGTCAACCTCGTGTCCTGAAGTGGTTCGTGTCGGTGGTACGGGTCTCAACCTCCCGACCTGAAGCGCTGTGGATCAGTGGTACGACATTCAACCTACCGACCTGAAGCGCTGCGGATTTACCCCACATCACAGCATCCCTCGGCGCCCTTCTGGAACTCGCGTGGTACGCCGTCTGTGCCGTGGAATCGGACCCGGAGGTCGCCGGTCTCCAGAAGAACATCGCCGCCGCGCGCCTCGCACTGCGCAAGCACCGCGACGGACGCAACGACGCCTCGGACGACCTGGTGAAGGCGCGCGCGTTGCGTGGGATCGCCTTGCTGGCCGTCTCCAAATGGCTGCGGCAGCTGAACCTCGATACGGCGGCAGCGTTTGGCGGCAAGACGAGCTCGCTGGATTACGTGCGCATCTTCCCGCTCGCGCCGTCCAAAATGATGGCGCAGGCGGCTGCAGACCGCATCGTCAGCGTGCAGAACGTGCTCAAGGCGCTGGGTCACGCGGCCACGCCCAAGGCGCTCGCCCCGAACATCAAGACGGGCGAGGCGGTGCTCAAGGCGCTGACGGCGCGGGAAGCGGGCGTCGTTGCGGCCCAAGCCGTTGTGAAGGACCGCGTGGACGACATCCGCGTGGCGCGCAAGGCGTGGTTCACGGCCTACAAAAGTCTGGAGTCAGCGCTGGCGCTGAAGTTCCCCGATGATCCTGAGCGGGTGAACGCGTACTTTGACGAGCCGCCCAAGGCGAAGGTGGACGCGAGCCTGACGGAACCGGTTGTGGTTGCGGCGCCTGCGGTGGCAAACGTGCCTGCGTAGGCAGGTACGGCAATGATAGCCCGCCACTTCGGTGGCTGGGTGGGTCTCGGCAACACCCACGCCCTCGCCCCGTCAGGGGCATCTTGAACACTAGCCGCGGCGTTCACGCCGGGGCGGTCAGGATGGTGCCCGGTTCCTCGGCGTCACCGCGCCGGGGCGGTGACGCCTCGCCCCTCGCCCGCCCCGCGGGAGAGGGGCAGCCGCGTCAGCGGCGGGGTGAGGGATCCCTACCAGGCGAAGCGGGGCACCGTCCCACACCCCGTACACGCGCGGCCTGCATCCCGCAGCACTCGCTGAAAAATTCCCCGTCAAGGATTCACGCACCCGCCGCTCACACACGTCTCGCTCGGCCCGCACACAATTCCGCAGCCACCGAACTGAACTCGGCCGCGCGCGGGTCGGTCAAGTCGGGTTTGTCGTTGTAGAATGCGGTCAATTTGGGCAAAGTGCGCCGCATCGAGCAAGGCGTTCCGGTCGCAATGCGTGCCGCATTTGTCGCGGAACCTGCCGCGCCTGTGGCCGAAAGACGCTGATAATACGATGAATGTTCCGCTTGACCAGAGCGTCGTCGGCGTTCACACTCTTTTCCGGAGTTCGAGCCTGCGGCGGCTCCTCGTCGCAGGCTCTCTCAGGCGGCGACTGCACTCCGCAAATGCGGCAACGTTTGAGGTACCCGTGCACCCTGCAGCGACGCGCGATAGTCTTGCCGCTCGCCTCCGCGTGGTCCAATTGGAATGGGGAATTCTCGAAGTCATCCTCTGTTTTGCGCTTTCGCGGATTTTATGGGCGTTCCTCGGCGTGCAATTCGATGCCACAGGTCTGGACCGCTATTGGCAATTCCTGCCGTCCGACCTGCTGCGAACCGACCTGCTCCGCAGCTTGTGGCACCTGCACGCGCAACCGCCCCTCTTCAACGCGTTTCTCGGCCTCGGTCTGCAGCTTTTTGACGATCCAACCGCCTTTTTTCACCTCGTCTTTGCCGCGTCCTCGCTCGCGCTGCATCTCGCGTTTTTCCGACTCCTGACCGTGCTCGAAGTGCCGCGCCGCTGGGCGGTTTTAGCCTTGGTCATTTTCAGCCTGAATCCGAGCCTCGCCACCCACGAGAATTGGCTGTTCTACGCGCAGGCAGAAGTCGTGCTTCTGGCGGCGGCGGCAGCGTCTCTCGGTCAGTTTCACCGCACCGATCGCGCGCCGTTTCTGTGGCTGTGGGCGCTCCTTGTGGGCACGCTGTTGCTCACCCGCGCCGCATTTCACCCGCTGTGGCTGCTGTTGGTGCTCGCCCTGTGGGCGCTCAGTCGCTGGCGCAAAGGTCGGACTTTGGACCGCCGCGTGCTGCGCGTCGCCGCTGTGCCACTGCTGTTGGTGCTGTTGTGGATGGGCAAGAATCAGCTGCTTTTTGGCGATTTCTCGACGTCTTCCTGGCTCGGCATGAATCTCGCGCGCGTCTCGGTCACGGCGCTGCCGGACCCGTTGTTGGAGCGGCATCTGGCGCGCCACGAACTGACGCCATTTGCCCAAGTTGGACCATTTCGACCACTGGGGGACTACGCGGTGCTCCTGCCGCCCAGGCCGCCGACGGGAATTCGGGCGCTGGACGGCCAGAATTTTAACAATAGCCGCTATCTGGAAGTCGCCCACGCGTTGCGACACGACAGTCTCTTCTTCATCCGCACCTATCCCGGCGACTACCTGGACCGCGTCCACGACGGCGTGGCGATCTTCCTTGAAACGACCAACCATAACGCACAATTACACGACAATCGCGAGCGTTTGGCGGCGCTGGAAAGTGCCTACAACGCCGCCGTGCGACCCGGTGGTTCGCCCGTCATCGTGCTGCTGGCGCTTCTCGCTGCGCTTGCGGTCGGGCTGCAGGCGCTCGCGACGCGCAAGGTGGCGCTCCCACTGGAAAGAAATGACCTGCTGGCGGCGTTCCTCACGGCAACGGTTCTTTGGGTCAGTTGTACCGGCACGTTTCTTGAGTTTGGCGAGAACAACCGATTCCGTTTTGGTATCGACCCACTCGTGCTCGTCCTACTTGTGTATGCACTCACCGTGTTGCGCAGAACGCGTCTAAAACGGACCTGACTGGTCCTGTTCGTGGCGTGCTTTCATGGCTTTGCGTGGGTGTGACGCGAGGTTTTTTTGCCTTGACCCACCAGTTGGGGATATGGCAAATTCGCCTCGCGTCGAAGCATTTGCTCGGTCCTCGCTGCAGACTGCGCAGGACGGCAGTTGGGACATCGTGGGGACATCGTGGGGATGTCGCGACGGAACGGAAGTTGCACAGGAGTGAAGATGCGAGCGAATCAAGCGTGGTGTCAGTGGTTTTTGATGCTGGCGGCCGCGGTTTCCGTGGGAGCCTGCGGCTCGACGACGTCCAACAACGGCACGACGACCGAAGAAGACACGGCCGTGGCCGATGCGGACGAGGACGCTGCAACTGACGCTGGGCAGGACACCGCGACGTCGGGGAGCGACACGATTCACAGCGACACGATTGGCGCGGACGCTCAGGACACGCCAGACGCGCCGGACGTGCCCGGTAGCGACGCGGAGGACGTGAAGCAGCCTGAAGACGTCAACCAACCGGAAGTTGTCGCGCCCAAGGCGCCGACGGTTACCATTCTCTCGCCGAAGAGCGGCACGATTGTGCCCGCCGGTCTGCCGCTCACGATCACGTTCACCACGGCCGATGCCGACTCGCCGCTGGGCAGTCTCAAGGTCGCAATCGACGACGCGCCGATTCCGACGACGTGGGCGACAACGGGACCCGATGCGGGCGGCGTCTGGACCGCGACGGCGACGCCGATGCCGGGCGAGCACACGGTAACGGTCGTCGTGCAAGACGAAACGGGCGAGGGCGGCACGGACAGCATCACGTTTGTCGCGACAGACATTGCGTTGCCAGTGCTGACCCTCACGCCGAACGCGCCGAAGAGCGATCAGGATCTGGTCGCGACTGTCGATCTCGGCGCTACCGGCGTGCTGCCGTTGGGCGATGTGCTGATTGACTTCGTCTGGACGATCAACGGCGCGCCAGTGGAAAACAAGGAAAACACGCTCGGCGCCGTGTTTTTCGTCGGCGGCGATGAAGTGAAAGTCGTCGCAACGCTGACGGCGTCTGCGGTGCCCGGCTGGCAGGTCATCCTCGATGCGAGCGTGACTATCGCCCCGTCCGCGCCGAGCGAGCCCACCGTTTCCCTGTCGCCTCAGCCCGCGACGGTCGCTTCGATCCTGGAATGCTCGGCTTTGGCGACCGACGGCGACAATCAGGCGCTCCTCTACAGCTACGTCTGGACCCTCAACGGCGTGGAACTGGGCGGCGCCCCCACGGGCAGCACGCTCGAACTGGCCAGCATCGTCGGCGGTGCGTGGAAGCCGAAATTCGCGGTGAAAGCGGGCGACGTCATCGCTTGCACGGCGACGGCGAACGACGGCGCGTTGAGCGGCCCTTCCGCCTCGACGGAAACGGAACTGGGCGGCTTTGACGCGTGCAACACCAACTTCTCCGGCTGCGGTAGCTTTTCAACCTGCAGCACGGACGGGTCGGTCGCAGCCATCTGTACGTGCGTCGAAGGTTACGAAGGCGATGGCAAGGTCTGTACGAAGATTCAGGAATGCGGGGTCGAAACGGCGACGTTCCTGGAAGACGTGTCGGTCTCACCTGGCATCGTGAAGGGCGGCATCACCGCGACGGGCACGTCATCGGACCCGTTTGGCGGCGGCGTCGGCAGCTCCGCGCTCACCGGTTTGGGCGTCGGCGGCAGCGGCAGCGCCAGCGGCACTGACCTCGGCGGCAGCGACACCACGATTGAGGACGGCGAGTTTCTGAAACTGACGTTTGCCAAGCCCGTGAGCCAGGTCGAGGTCACGTTGCGCGCGAACAACGGCTCCGTTATGCAGGCGTACGTCCTCCCGTCCGCAACCGACGAGTTCGACGCTGCGGTCAACACGGTTTCGGCGCAACAGGCGAGCGGACCGGGAGATGGCTCCTGGGTCACCTTCCACTGGATCTATACCAAGCCGGTGACCTCAGTCACGCTGAAGGTCGTGGTCATGGGCAAGAGCCCCGGCATCGCCGTCACGCAGGTCCGGGTGTGGCACGAATCGTTGACAGTGACGGAGATGACAAACGTCGCCACGTGCACGACGGGCCAGACCCTCTGTTCCATCACGGAAGCCGAGCACATCTTCGACGCGTTCACGTTGACCGGCAGCGCCTCCTTGAATTTCCTCAACGGCAACGGCGTCGGCGTGGTCGGCGGTGCTGGCGACGCCCTGATCGACGGCCAGGAAACGCTCAACCTCGCTTTCAGCACGCCGGTCACCAAGGTGCTCCTGTCCTGGAATGCCGCCAGCTCCGCGCCGGATCCTTGGCTTGAATACTTCGACGCCGCGGGCGCGTCCGTCTTGAAGGTGCAGGGAATCAAGGGGCAGTTGTCCAGTGTTCTTGGCAAGTTCCTGGAGGCACCCGGACCCGTTTCCAGCGCAGTGTTCCACGCCAACACCGCGGTCGACGCCACGGGCGGCGTGCGCATTTCGCAGATTCTGACCGGGACCTGCCCCAGCACTCCGTGCCAGCCAGGCTTTGCCAGCGACGGCAAAACCTGCAGCGACATCAACGAGTGTGCCAACGGATCTGCAGGCTGCGCGCTCGCGGCGGACTGCACGAACACCGTCGGCAGCTTCACCTGCACGTGCAAGAGCGGCTACACCGGCGACGGCAAGACCTGCACGCCGATCCCCGAATGCGGCGTCCTCGCAACTGTCTTCGCGAGCGATGTCGCAGCCATTGCCCAGATCAGCGACGGCGGCATCACCGCGAGCAGCGCGAGCAACGTGACCGTCACGGCGAGCCTCGGCTTGGGCGTTGTCGGCGGCACCAGCGACGGCCTGATCGACGCGAACGAGAAGCTGGTCATCGCCTACGACAAGCCCGTTAGCCTCGTGGAACTCACGCTGCGCGCCCCGTTGGGACAAGCCGCGGGCATGAACTACGTGATGTCGTCGAGCTTTGGCGTTAACGGCCAGATGGTCAGCCCTGTGGGCAACTGGATGCCGGCCACGACCGGGCCCGAATGGGTCACCTATCGCTGGCTGTTCCCGGAACCCGTGGTGTCGACCTCGCTCACCGTGTTTGGCGGCATGCCGAACAGCGGTCTGGCGTTGAGCCAGGTCACGGCCTGGGCGGAACAGCTCAAGATCGTCGACTTCACGACGATCGGTACCTGTACGATGGGGATCCCCGACTGCGCCATCACCGAAGCGCAGCACATCTTTGACAGCCTGACGCTTTCGGGCAGTGGGCCGCTCTATTTCCTGCCGCTCAACGGCGTCGGCGTCGTGGGCGGTGCGGACACGCTGGTGGACGGGGCCGAGTACCTGAATCTGGATTTTGCCACGCCCGTGACGAAGCTGATGCTTATTTCCGGACTCGGTTCAGGTTCGCCGGATTCCTGGGTCGAGTTCTTTGACGCGCAAGGAACGTCGCTCCTTTCGTCGTTCGATTGGATGAAGGCGAACGGCCAGTTTATCCCGGTGCCCGGCGGCTTCTCCCAGGCGACGGTCCACAGCCAGTTGACCAATACACCCGACTGGGGCGTGGGCATCAACAAGATCGTGTACGGCAGCTGTCCGGTCGGCAAGCCGGCGTCCCCCTGAGCAACGCCATTTGAGCGACGCCGCGGCCGCGTCGCCGGGCGCGGTTCCAAATCCGGGGTCTGAC
>CAITYF010000203.1 GCA_903896545.1 uncultured Myxococcales bacterium
GGCATTAAGGGCGGCGGAAGAAGGTCTGGAAGTCGCGGCGGCGTGCGACGCGGTGCTGCGCGACAACCTGCACGGTCTGGAGATCGACCCGCGCTGCACGGAGCTGGCGGCCTTTGCCGTGGCGCTGGCGGCATGGAGTTTGCCGGGTGTGGCGGGCGTGAGGCCGTTGCCGCCGCTGAAGATCGCGTGCTCGGGCCTGTCGATGGGCGTGAATCTGGCGACATGGCGGGAGTTTGCCAGCGATGAGCCGCGGTTAAAGGGCGAGATCGACCAGCTGTGGAACGACTTTGAGAATGCACCGGTGTTGGGCAGTTTGATTCAGCCGCGGAGGGCATTGGGCGACCTGTTCGCTCCACAGTCCGGACGACTTCTCGCGTACCTCCAGCGCCGTGCGCAAGAGGAGCGCTCGGCGGTGGCGGCGGAAGCGCGTGAGCTTGCGGTCACTGCCTTGGGCGCGGCAACCGCTGCGGAGATGTTGTCTGCGCACTATTGTTTTGTCGCGACCAACGTCCCGTACTTGGGGCGAGGCAAACAGGATGACGCGCTAAAGGCGTACTGCGACTCGCAACACAAGGACGCAAAAGCTGACTTGGCGACCAGCTTCGTGGAGCGCTGCGTCGAGTTTTGTCAGCGAGGAGGCGCGGTCGCCCTGGTTACGCCACAGAACTGGTGGACGCAAGGGAGCTACACGAAGTACCGGTCGACCTTTCTTGCCACGACCACTTGGCGTGCCGCCGTCTCGCTGGGCGAAGAGGGATTCTCAACGTTCGGGAATCGCGGGCCGCGGACCGTACTTCTCGCAGCCGAGAACCGCCGTCCTGCCGACGAGAACAAGTTCGTCGCGCTCGACGTGAGCACGCCTTTCGGCTCACCGGTCATTTCAATTGACGAAAAGGCAGACCTCCTGTCTGCTGGCCGCTCAAGTGTCGTATTGCAACGCGGCCAATTGCTGAATCCAGATGCGCGAATCGTCTTCGGAAACAGCGGCAGTCGGTCCCTTCTGAGCGAGCACGCCAAAGGACTCCAAGGCATTTCGCCTGCTGATGTCGCCAAGTACGGGAGGGCATTCTGGGAGATGTCCCAATTCGTCGAGTGGCAGTTCTGGCAAAGCGCGACACCTCAGACTCAGGCGTACGGTGGACGCGAACTGGTGCTCTGGTGGAGCGCAGACCTAATGCGCGCGGTAAACGGCGGGCAGGCTTACGTGCGCGGGCAAGAGGCTTGGGGCAAGTGGGGCGTTGGCATCACGCAAATGCGTGACATGAACGCGACGCTCTACTCGGGCGAGAAGTTCGACTCCAACGTCGCAGTAATCACTCCGCAAGATCCTTCACTCGTCCCCGCGATCTGGGCCTACTGTCAATCACCAGAGTTCCGAACAGAAGTGCGAGCGCTGGACCCCAAGGTCAACGTCACAAACGCTACGCTGGCCAAGGTCCCCTTCGACCTCGCCCACTGGAGCGCCGTCGCCGCCGAAAAGTACCCCAACGGCCTACCCAAGCCGCACTCCGACGATCCGACCCAATGGCTCTTCGACGGCCATCCACGCCGCGCCACCCAGCCGCTGCAAGTCGCCGTCGCCCGCCTCTGCGGCTACCGCTGGCCGCGTCAAACCGGCTCCGACTTCCCCGACTGCCCGGCGCTGGGTCCCGACGGCCTGGAGAGCCTCGTCGACAACGATGGCATCGTCTGCCTGTCCGCCGTCGCAGGCGAGCGCCCTGCAGCCGACCGGGTGGTGGAACTGCTGGCCGCCGCCTATGGCGCGGACTGGAGCGACGACGAGCTACAGCGGCTGCTCACCGGCGTGGGCTACGGCCAGAAGACCCTGGAGGCCTGGCTGGAGACCGCGTTTTTCGAGCAGCACTGCAAGCTCTTCCAGCACCGGCCGTTCATTTGGCACATCTGGGACGGCGTGCGTGGTGGGTTCTCGGCGCTCCTGCACTACCACCGGCTGGACTACAAGACGCTGGAGAAGCTGACCTACACGTACCTGGGCGACTGGATCACCCGCCAGGAGCACGGCGTGCGCGGCGGTACCGACGGCGCGAAGGATCGCCTGGCTGCGGCGCAGAACCTGCAGCGGGAGCTTGAGAAGATCCTCGCGGGCGAGAAGCCCTACGACATCTTCGTGCGCTGGAAGCCGCTGGACAAGCAGCCCGTTGGCTGGAACCCGGACCTGGATGACGGCGTGAGGCTGAACATCCGGCCGTTCCTGCTGGCACGCGACGTGGGCAGCAAGGGCGCGGGCGTGCTGCGGTGGAAGCCGAATGTGCACTGGAAGAGCGACCGGGGGCAGGATGTGCAAAGCGCGCCGTGGTATGGGATGTTCCAGGGTGAGCGGGTGAATGACCATCACCTGGCGTTGGCCGAGAAGACGGCGGGGAGACCGGAGCAATGAAACACGTCAAACCCGAGCCGCTGCCGCCGGCCCGAACCCGGCACCTGCCGCATTTGTGCGCCAATGAATCGGTAATAATGCCACTGATGACGACGCCGGTTTGCGGCTGAGCGTAGTCGCACGCCTTGCCCGGCCGTGGCCCAGCTTGCCGCAGGATCCGCTTCGCCGTAGGCTTGCGGCCGTCCGCAACCTGTCACTGGCAGAATCCGGCCGGCAAGAGCTACAGACCATGACTTCCCCGATCCATGCGACCGTCCGTGACCACCTCGCTACCGCGTTGCTGCGCCTCGCCGATTACAACGCCGAGGACAAGGTCGCGCCTGCGTGCATCCTCTGGCCCGACAAACAACGCCAGTGGGAGAGCCTGGTTCCCGCACTCGCAGTTGCTGGCCGCCACGTCCTGACGCTGGGCCCTTGGCAGCCGACGGCGATGACGGGGCCCGCAATCTGGATAAAGGCAGTGCTTGGGCGGCGACTGGAGGGCGCAGGCTGGGACCAGGCCGAAGTGCCGATCGTCTACCTGCCAGGCATCGGCCGTGCCGACCTGCGGCTGGCCGAAGACTGTCCGACTCATCTCCTGCCGCTCGTCGAGTTGCTGTTCCGCGGCGCGGTGTTCGGTCATCCCAACGGCAAGGATTGGACGGTCGTGGCGTTCTTGCGCGCCACGTCGCCCGGGCCAGAGCTGGACGTCGCCACCGACCCGAAGACCTTGGACGCCGCCGTACGCGCCTTGGAGGCGTTTGCCCACTTGCCTGTCGCTGACTTGCGCGCAGGGCGGCTCGAGGCCGCCGACTTCGACAAGTTTCTGGTCAACGACGTGGACGGCACAGTGCTGCGTTGGCTGAACGAGCCCGACGCCACCAAGGCGACCATGGGCCCGTCGGCTTGGCAAGCGTTCACGGAGGTGTGCAAATCGGAGTTGGGTGTTGGCGTCGAGTCGGACGGCCCGCTGGTCGCTGCCGACCGCCTGGCGAAGCGCACTGGCAAGTGGAAGGCGGTCTGGCAACGGTTTGCCGACGCCCCGGCGAAGTTTCCGAATCTGCCGCCGTTACTGGACCAGGTCGCGTCGCCGGGAAGCGACAACTGGGAGTCGTTTCCTGCCCATGACTTGGCGCAGGAGGCGGTTCTGCGCGCCGGGCTCCTTGGCGTAGCGGATTTGGCGACGCACGTGGCGCGTGGCGAAATCCTGGATCTCGAAGGCCTGCACGGCCCACGTCGTCAAGGGGTGTGGGCGGCGCTGGGGCGCTCCCCGTTGGCCGCAGCGCTCGAGCACCTCGCCACGCTCGCAGAAACCGTCAAGTTGCCGACTGGGTCCAATTCGCTGGAGGACCTGAAGGCGCGCTACGTCGATACGGGCTGGAAGGCGGACCTCGCGGTCCTGCGCGCGCTCGCAGCCGTGCAGTCTCCAGCCGACGCGGCCGCGGTTACGGCTGCGATACGCGCTGTTTACCTGCCGTGGCTGGATGGGCTGGCGACTGCGCTGCAGAAGCACATCGCCTCAGCGCCCAAGCTGACTGACCTGACCGGCAGCGTCGTCCCGGTAGCCGACGGCGAGTGCGTGCTTTTCGCCGATGGCTTGCGCTTTGATGTCGGCCAGTTGCTCATGACCGCACTCACCGATGCGAAGTGCTCGGTGGGACAGACGACGGCCTGGTCTGGGCTGCCCACGGTTACCGCAACGTGCAAATCGGCAGCGAGCCCGATTGTTGGCTTGTTGCACGGCGTCGCCTCAGGAACGGAGTTCTTGCCGCAGGTGAAGGCCACCGGCAAGGCGCTGACTACAGCGGAGTTTCGCGGCCTCCTCACGGCCAGCGGTGTCCAGTACTTGGCGAACAGCGAAGTCGGCGATCCCGAGGGCAAGGCCTGGACCGAACACGGTGCACTCGACAAGATGGGCCACGAGCAAGACTGGAAGCTGGCGTGGCGCATTGACGAGGAAGTTGCCGGTCTGGCTCAGCGGGTTCAGGCGCTGCTCGCGGCCGGGTGGACGAGCGTGCGGGTTGTGACCGACCACGGGTGGATTCTCGTGCCCGGCGGCTTGGCCAAGGCGCAGTTGCACGCCAACATGGCGGAGACCAAGTGGAGCCGGTGCGCGATCCTGAAGGACGGGGCGACGTCGCCGTATCCCACAGCCGACTGGTCGTGGTGTCCTGGCGTGCGCGTCGCGGTGGCGCCCGGGGCGTCGGTCTTCTGGGCAGGCAAGGACTACGCACATGGCGGCTGGTCCCTGCAGGAATCGCTCACGCCAGTGCTCACAGTCACTCGGCCGGGTGCCAAACCAGCCAAAATCACGATGAGCGTGAAGTGGAAGCAACTCACCTGCAACGTGGTCGTGGAAGGCGCACAGGCAGGTAGCACAGTCGATCTGCGCGCCAAGGTGGCCGCCGCATCGACGTCGTTGCTGGAATCACCAAAGCTGCTGGTCGACGGGAAAGCGCGGCTGCTCGTCGCGGACGACAGCCACGAGGGCGCGCCCGCGCACTTGGTCGTCATCGATTCGGCGGGCAACGTCCGCCACAAAGAGCTGACTGAGGTCGGAGGCAAGTCATGAGCGTGCAGATCGACCTCCTGGATGAACTCGCCGCCCGAGCCTTCGACGGCTTCGTCGTGCGCAAGGATCTGGTGCGGACGTTCGCTCGCCAATATCCGGTGCCGACCTACGTCGTCGAGTTCATGCTGGGCAAGTACTGCGCCAGCACCGACCAGGCGGAGATTGACGAGGGCCTGCAGATCGTTCAGCGACAATTGGCCGACCGCACAATTCGGACCGGCGAGCACGAACTGTTCAAGGCGCGTGCCCGCGAGAAAGGCACCGTCAAGTTGATCGACAAGGTCGACGTGCGCCTGGACGCCAAGACGGACATGTTCCTGGCGCGACTGCCAAGCCTGCTGTTGACGGACGTGCGCATCCCCGACGACGTGGTCCACCAGAACGAGCGGCTGCTCACAGGCGGGTTCTACGCCGAGGTCGAGCTGACCTACGACGCCGCGATCGCCCAAGAGAAGAACGGCCGGCCCTTTGGGATCGAGTCGCTGCGCGGCATTCAGATGTCCCGGCGCGACGTCTTGACCGTCTTGGCCGAGGGCCGCAGACAGATGACGACGGACGAGTGGAAGAACCTGCTGCTGCGCAGCGTAGGGCTGGAGCCGGAGAAGCTGTCCGCGCGCGCGCGGGACGTCATGTTCCTGCGCATGGTTCCGTTCGTGGAGCGCAACTACAACGCGGTCGAGATTGGGCCACGCGGCACGGGTAAGAGCCACCTGTTCCAGCAAGTGTCGCCGTACTCGCACCTGGTCTCTGGCGGCAAGGCCAGCGTGGCCAACATGTTCGTCAACAACGCCAACGGCCAGCGTGGCATCGTCTGCCAGTACGACGTGGTCTGCTTTGACGAAGTCTCCGGCGTGTCCTTCGACCAGAAGGACGGCGTCAACATCATGAAGGGCTACATGGAGTCCGGCGAGTTCAGCCGCGGCCGTGAGTCCATCCGCGCCAGTGGCTCCATCGTCATGGTCGGCAACTTCGACGTCGACGTCGAGCAGCAGCAGCGCGTCGGACACTTGCTCAGCCCGCTGCCGCCGGAGATGCGCGATGACACCGCCTTCTCCGACCGCATCCACGCCTACATCCCCGGCTGGGAAGTGCCCAAGATGGGCCGCGAGCTGTACACCGACCACTTTGGCCTCGTCAGCGACTTCCTGACCGAGTGCTGGTCGCAGCTCCGAAACCAGACCCGTTTGGGTGCGCTGCAGGGGCGTGTGCTGTTTGGCGGGGCACTGAGCGGCCGCGACACCACTGCTGTGCAGAAGACGATCAGCGGGCTGCTCAAGCTGCTCTACCCCGATCCCGACCAGCCCGTGACCGACGCTGACCTGGAGTGGGCGGTGCGCATCGCGCTGGAGTCGCGGCGTCGGGTGAAGGAGCAACAGAAGCGCGTCGGCGCCGCAGAGTTCCGCAACACGCACTTCAGCTACACCTTGGGCGACACCGGCGTCGAGCAGTTCGTCGTGACGCCCGAACTGCACGCGGAGAATCAGATCGGCAGCGACCCCCTGCCGCCAGGTCAAGTGTGGGCGATCGGCGCTGGCCCAGGCGATGACGGCCCAGGCCTGTACCGCATCGAGGTCGTGGAAGGTCCGGGTAGCGGCGTCCACATTCTGAACCGGCCGGCGCCGGCGGCATTTGCCGAAAGTGTGCGTTACGCTGAGCAGAACCTGTACGCCCGCAGCCGCGAGCTGGTGGGCGATCGCGACCCGCGCGGGCACGAGTTCTCCGTGCAGTTGCGGGCATTTGACGCCACCAAGTCAGGGGCACAGATTGGCGTTGCTACCCTGGTCGCGCTTGCGACCTCGCTGCTAGGCAAGCACATCCGCGGCGGCTTGGTGATCGGCGGCGGGCTCAACTTGGGCGGCTCGCTGGAGACGGTGCAGCACGCGGTTGGGCTGATCGAGCAGGCGGTGGAGAAAGGCGCGTCGGCGGTGTTGCTGCCGGTGTCGTGCCGGCGGCAGTTGCTGGACCTGTCGGACGAGATGGCGACGAAGGTGGACGTGGTGTTTTACGCAGATGCGCGGGATGCTTTGATGAAGGCGGTGGCGGAGTAGCTGAGAGTGGTCGCCGCATCGTCGTCAAAGCATGGGCTGCGGAGAGCCAGAGGCCGGCGATTTGAACACGACGAACATCGTTGTCGGGGGAGCAGAAATGGTTACGCGAACACAACTGACATCCGATTGGATCCTTGCCGCGAACAGCGGGACGCTTCTGACCACGAAGCACGATCCGAACGCGGCCGCCCCGGCAAACGTCAGCTTCCGCAGCGTGGTAACCCAGGAAGTGTCCGGTAGTCTGAAGGCGTTCGTCGCTGCTAACCACTTCGCAGTCAACCACTACGAGGACTCCCGTTACCGCTCCGGAGCCGGCTTCTTTGAGGTGATTCCAGACGCATCGTCGGGCTTGGACGTCGGAAACCTCGGCATCCTCTCGGGTTCAACCGCACCACACATTGTCGCCGACCGTTTGGTCTTCGTATCGGGGAGCAACGCCGGCTGGCACGTTTATGCGGAGAACCAGTCGACCATCGCTGCATTCCAGGCCAACGGCCGGCTGAAGCTAATCGGGGCGCTCTAACTTGCATCCTCAATCGGCGATGGGGTCGCCCGTCCAGCCGTCACGCCTGCGTCCCGCTCTTGCGCAGCACCACGACCGCGGCCGCGGCGCGAGTCGTCAATGCACGCCACCGCGCCGAATGTGAAACTCCACGCGAATCAGAGGGATCCCCTGCGCCTGTGGCGGCCCACACGGCTGGTCAAACGCGATGACGCCGTCGCCCGTCGATCCCGCCGTCATGTCATGCAGCAGCTCCGGCGTCGCGTGCCCGGGCCAGTTCCAGGTCGCGTGCGCGATGCCGCCCATCGACGTCACCATCAGCACGCCATCCCACGGCGCCCGCAGCAGCGCCGGCCTCCCATCCGCATCCGGCATCGTTGCGGTCAGGCCATCGGTCTCGGCCACCACCATCGCGGTCATGCCGTGGAGGCCAATCGGCACCGCGACAATCGGCTGCGCGCGCAGGCTGGTGGGCACCTGTACGTTCTCGCGGTGGCGGTCGACCAGAATCATGCCCGCGCCGTGATCCTGCACGAACTGCAGTGCCTGCTGCGGCGTCACGTGCTGCGGCGGCGACATCACGATGAACGGCGGCATCGCGGGCGCCGGCACATGCGACACGCAGCCACGCTCGACCATCCGCTGCCATACCGTCGGATCCTGCTGCAGGCGGGTCTGCGTCGGCTCCGGCAGGTCGAGGGGCCAGAACCAGCCGTGCATGGCGTCGGGCGTGCGCATCCCGCCAATCGCCAGCCAGGGCACGTGCATCGCCTGCAGCCCGGTCGGCATCGGCTGCTGCCAGGAAATCCCCGCGTCATCGAGCTGCAGGTTCTGCGTGTCCGGCGTCAGGAACAGCATGTGCGCGGGCAGGTGCGACGCGTCCGTTGCCACGCGCAGCCCCTCGACTTGCGGTCGCAGGAGCAGCCACACGCCGCCACTCACCGACCGCAGCCGGTCCAGCGCCGTCTTCTTGTCCGGCGGCGGCACCTCAGCCAGCGCGTCGAGCTCCGCGTGCGTGTCGGGATAGCTCCAAATCGGCTGCTGCGGCAGGATGCCCGCGCCCGAGAGCAGCCGCGACAAGTTGACTTGCGGCTGATCGCCCAGGCATTTCGGCAGGTTCGCGGCAGCGATGATATGCGGCTGCGGGCCGACGCGCCTGGCGATGCAGAACACGGCTTTCATGGCGATTTTGGCGTGGTGGTCAACCCCGCCCTCGCCGCCGTAGGTCACGTCGAGGAACTCGGTGGCGGCGAGGACGCGCGCCTTGTCGTTCGGGCCGGCGAGCTGCGCGCAGACAATGGCGTGGTGCATGGCGTCGGATAGCCCTTGGTGCGCCGGCGCGGTGCCGTCGAAGAACAGGAGCACGGGGCCCTGGCCGAAAAGGTTGGCGATTTGCTGGCGGGATTGATCCATCTTGGTCTCCGGTGCCCGGCGCCCGTACCGCGTCATAAATCGCTAATACTCAAGCGGCCTGGCCACCATGCCTTACTCTGGCTGCTCGTCGCTTCGCGCTTTCTTCAACATCTGCTCAAGGACCTCGCGCTGCCGCGGGACATCGGGCTTGGCGCCAACCAGCAGCTTCGACAAGCTCTTTGCCTCGGCGGCAGAAATCCCGCCCATTCGCAACTGCGCGAACACCTCATCGCACAGCGCGGCTCGCAAGCCTTGCATTTGTGAAACGCGTCCCTGTGTGACGTTCAGAAGCGACCCCGCCTCCGTCTGGTTGTACCCGTAGCTCAGGAGCCACTCGCTCGCGGCCAGGGTGTCGCCCACGTTCGTGTCCATCTGGGGCGAATGGCAGTGCAACTGGATGCTGGCCTGACGCGCATCTTCCGTCCGACCGTCGAAGATGACGCAGGTCACCGACGCCAACGGGAAATCACCGCGCTCCGGGTTCCACTTTTTGGCCAGTTCCTTGATCGCGGCGACACGCCGATTGCCGTCGAGCACAACGTGCCGCTCGTGCCCGTGAACCTTGAAAGTCCAGACCGTTGGCGGACTCAGCAAGCCGTACGCCGTGATCGCCATCTTCAGCGCAGAAAGGTCGCCGAGGTTCTGGCGAAAACGGACGAGGCCGTTGCCTTCATCTTCAAGCTTATCCAGCGGGATGGCGCGAACCGGTAGCTGGTGCATGGCGTGGTCCTTGGCTGTCAGCGCCGGGCCGTGGGTCGTGCCGCGGTCGACTGCCGGCCGCGGATCCGATTCCGCGTCTGGCGGCTCCAGTGCCGTAACATAGATCGCGGCGCTCGTCTTGTTCAACCAGCCGGCTAAGCACTGTCCACGTGGACAATGCTCAGCCAGCTTGCTGCCCGTTATCGGAGCCGCTGAATACGCCGCCCAGCGCTTGGGCGCTGGCCTGCGCAGGCCGGGGCACCTGTACGCGCGCCACCGTCGGCACTTCCCTGTCTGCCGAAATTGATGGTTGACTGTTGACCCGATTGTCCTACCTTCGGGCTGCGCCCGCAACGGCGCGAGCGCGCACGATGGCGGACGAACCACAGCAAGCGACCACCTCGCATGAGCCGACGCAGGAAGACTGCGCGCCGATGACACCGGAGCACGTGCTGCGTCATCGGCTCGACAAGGACATTCAGTTCTTCGCCGCGCTCATGAACGCGTGGGTCACCACCAAGATGGAGGTTGACCGACAGTTGCTCACCATGAGCGTGGGTCTGCTTGGAGGCATCGCGTTCGCCGTAACCCAACTGCCGTTGGACACATTTCAATTCGCGCAGCTGGTCGCGGCGGCCCTGTCAGTCGGGGCGTCCATCCACTACTTGATCGCCGTTCTGGATCACAACGCCGTCTACGTCGAGTCCGCAGCGCAGCGATCTGCGGCCGCGATCAAGCACGGTTCCGATTTGAAAGGAATGGACCGGAAAGCCCGGTTCGCATTCTATTTTGGTGTGCTGATGGCCATGTTGGTGGCCTTGCAGATCGGCGCGGCAAAGACCAAGCAAGCAGAGAGGGAACATGAGCGACGAGAAGAAGCCATTGAACGAGCCGTTTCCGGCGAAGGAGACCGCGGTCAGGAGCGACAGTCTTGGCGGAATCAACTGGGCGAACCCGAATGGCGAAGAAATCCTCATGCGGGGACTGTTCGGGATTCACGAAATGGATCCGCTTGGCCCGCGCATGATCACGATGCCGGTGATCCTTGCGAGTGCAGTTCCTGTCCTGCACCCGGCGCCAGCACCGGAACCACCCAAAGACCCCAAGAAGTGACGCGATGAACAACAACACGAAGACGCCACCGAGACC
>CAITYF010000204.1 GCA_903896545.1 uncultured Myxococcales bacterium
ACTCGCTCCTCGCAACGCATCTACGCGTCGTCCAAATGATGTAAGCCAAGGACCTGACAGATTCTGATCTGGGCTGGTGCGAATCCTGTAAGTTCCTGATTGGCAGACACTTGTGGTGTGCGAAGACCTGACATTGGTTGACGTCTGACAACCGACATGAGAAGAACCGTCGTCGAACTCGGCCAAAAGATCGGTCGATGGACGTGGGCATGGACGACGGACCAATCGGCGTACAGGAGGCGGCGGACTTGCTGGGCGTGACCCGGCAGATGGTCCACAAGCTCATCAAGTCCAAGGACCTGTCAGCAAAAAGGCTGTCGCCCGGCGGTGCGTGGATGCTCAGTCGCCTGGATGTCGTCGGCTACCCGAAGCGTCGCGTGCTCGAGCTTGCCGACAAGGTCGCTCATGGCACGACACCCGAAATCCGGGCCTACCACGACATGCTGACGATTTTGAACCGGCTGCCGCACGACGAGGTCGAGGACATCGCCAAGGCCATCCATTCACTCGCGAGTCGAGCGACAGTGGACGGGTCGGCGTCAGTGGCGGACGGCTATCGGCGGGTCGTGGACTGGATGGACGCACTGACGGAGTAGGGCCTTTCAGGTCGCTTCGCCCGCGTTGCCCGCCCTGCCGGAAGCCAGCCCGTGCCACTTAGCGTCGAGGTCGATTCCGACGAAGCGACGGCCAAGCCTCTTCGCAACGGCCCCAGTCGTGCCCGTGCCGCTGAAGGGGTCCAGAACGCAATCGCCAATCCGCGAAGTAGCAAGAACCATTGGTTCTACAAGCTTTTCTGGCCAAGTCGCTGGGTGGCCCAATCTGGACTTTGATGTGGACACCTCCCAGACCGATCGTTTGAACTCCGCAGGCATGGCGTCGCGGTCGAAGAAGTACTCCCGCTGCCGAGACAGCAGGAAGATCGTCTCGTGGGCCAACAAAGGCCGCTGGTTCGACCGCGACGGCATCCGGTTCCGGGCATACCAGATGATTTCGGCACGCAGGTGCCAGCGGTCGTCCCGCAAGGCGTCGGCGACCCGCCACGGGATGCCAGACAAGTCCTTGGACTTCAAGCCAATTGACGATGGCGTCGGGCGTCGGTACTGGGTTGTGCGGTCGTAGGAATCGACGTCGGCGGTCGTCCCCTCGATCCCGCCCCCGATGTGGTGCTGATGCGACGGACGACAGGCGTACACGTCGCCCAGGTTGAGAAAGACGGTGCCGTCCTTGGCCAGTACCCGCTTCACTGCTCGGAAAACCTCGACGAGGTGCTGTGCGTACTGGTCTGGGTCCAACTCGCTACCCAGATGCCCGACGTAGCCGTCGGCCCATCTCGGCGGCGTCCCGCCCGAGACCCGCATCATCCAGTAAGGCGGCGAAGTGATGCACGTTTGCACGGATCGCGGTGGCAGCCGCCTCAGGGCGTCGATGCAGTGTTCGCCGTAGTACAAGGTCATGCTGTCCAGCGTGCCAGCGTGAGGACGGCTGGACGCGATGGACTGTAGCCGGGATCGGCACGATGGTCAGCAACGCCGCGGTCACGCTGTGCAGTACGCCCGCTGGACGGCGTCGCCCTTGACTTCGCCGTCCGCTTCGTGTTTCCTAAATCAGGCGACTTTCCAAGTCTGGAAAGCATCAGCGTTTAGGAAACCATGACCGACCACGCGAACACCGTCGAACGCATCCTCCGCGACCTGCTCGGCACTTGGCTGGACGTGCCCGATGTGGTGGCCTTGCCGCTCCCGGATGAGATCGTTCGACCCGACTACGTTCTGCAAGCTGGCCCGGTGAAGTTCGCCGTGGAGGCCAAGAACACCGACGACATTGCCCACGTCGACTTCGCCATCCGTCAGCTTGCGGCGGTGCAGTGCACCGGCCCCGACGCGGTACTGCTGCTCGTCGTGCCGTACATGGGGCCCAAAGCGAAGCGGTACGTCAGCTCGCACGACGTCTCGTGGATGGACCTGTCCGGCAACGCCGACATACGCGGACCGGGCGTCCGCATCTTGATTGACGGCAAGCCCAACCGCTTCGCCGCTCCCGGTCGACCTTCCACCGCGTTTTCGCCAAGGGCGTCTCGGATCGCACGCGTCATGCTGGCCAACCCTGACCGGCGGTGGTTGCAGTCCGAGCTGGTCCACGAAACGGGCTTGAGCGGCGGCTACGTCAGCAAGGTCGTGGGCCGACTCGTGGAAGACCAACTCGTCATGCTGCAACCGACCGACGGGCGACTGGCGGCCCGTTCGCCGTCGACGATGCTCGACGCATGGACGCAAGTCTACGACTTCGCCAAGCACACAGTTGCAAAGTTCCACATGGTTGGACGTACCGGACCAGAAGTCCTTGCTGCTCTGGCGGGGCGTCTGCAAGCGGCGGGCGTCGACCATGCGGCAACAGGCTTGGCAGCGGCATGGCAGATCTCGCAGTATGCCGACTTCCGTTTGACCACGCTTTTCGTCAGCGAACCGTTGCTGAACCCGGAGACGCTGGGCTTGCGGCCCGTTGAACAGGGCGAAAACGTCTGGATTGTCGTGCCAAACGACGTGGGCGTCTTCTACGCCGCCAAGGACATCAAAGGCGTCAGGTGCGTTCAGCCAGTCCAAGCGTATGTGGACCTCGCCGGGCAACCGGAACGGGCCAAAGAAG
Source organism: uncultured Myxococcales bacterium (assembly GCA_903896545.1). Classification (GTDB taxonomy): domain Bacteria; phylum Myxococcota_A; class UBA9042; order UBA9042; family UBA9042; genus CAIYBN01. The sequence continues at coordinate 2,644 of CAITYF010000204.1, forward strand.
CCGCCGCCGAGCTGCGGAGCCACCACTTGGGCTGGAGTGAATGATGGAAAAGCCGACCACAAGCGGTGGCTACCCGACCAGCTGCCCGTCGGCAACCGATTGTCGGGCCAGAGCAACCGTGCTGGGATCGGCGTGAAGTTCGGCATGTGCCGAAGCGATTGACCAATGGCAAGCAAGAACATCTACAAGACCAAATACGTCGCCTTCGTGGACCTGCTGGGCTTCAAGGAGCTGGTGGCACGATCGGCAGAGGACACTGACGTTCAAGGCCTGCTACTCGGGGTGCTCGCCGAACTGCGTGGGACGGTAGCTCCAAACGACGGGTTCGATCTTCGCATCACGGCCTTCTCCGACAGCGTCGTGATGTCCGCGGACCGGACACCGACAGGTCTTCTCGAAATCATCCGTGCAATCAAGTGTCTGGCGACGAACGTGCTCAGTCTGCGGGTGTTCACCCGGGGCGGCCTCGTGTCCGGCCTCGTCTTCCACGACGACCACAACGTCTTTGGTCCCGCGTTGGTCGCTGCCTACCAGCTGGAGCTGGCAGCAAAGATGCCGCGAATTCAGGTCGCGGATGACGTACACACCGATCTCGCGACTCTGCCATTCCAGCTCGACGGCGAGATCCAGGTGCGTGAGGGCTTGCCGCACATTCACTACTTGTGGATGTTCGCCAGGTACACCGGCGTGCCCACGGTCGGCGAACTCGTCTTGGACGGCACTGCGAAGCTCATCGTGAATCACACGCGGCAAGTGCTGCGGCACGACCGCCCGGATGTCGTCGACAAGGCCGCTTGGTTCCAGGCGTACTGGAACGACACCGTCGCCGCCCAAGGGATCCTCCCGAGCATCGTCGACGACGATTCGCCGCTGTTCCCGGACGCGGAGACGCCTCCGACCATCGTCCGCCTGTACAGGATGGGGCGATCTAAGTGATTACGGTCGGTTCGATGCAGCAGCCGTAGCTAATTTTGGTTCCCGCCGCCCGGCCCATCCAGGCCAACCCGGCTAACTTTGGTTTTTCCGGCTATCCCCGTTTTCATCCCCATCGCGGGCAAAACGGGGCCAGTTTGGGCAAGATCGGAGCCCGTCCAAGGCGGCTCAACGTCCCGAAACCACGCCGACAGAGCCTTCCGCTACACATTGAACCGAAGTCTCGCCGCCGCGTAATTCCGCACACTTGCAGCCATCTTCCCCATTCCATCCCCGCCGGACCCGCCAACTTCACGCCGCCAGCCGGGGATCGTCGCTGCAAGCCCTACACATTAAACCGAAAATTCACCACATCCCCCTCCCGCATCACATACTCCTTCCCCTCCATCCGCTTCTTCCCTGCGCTCCCGACCGCGCTCTCACTTCCCAGCACAAACAGGTCATCGCACCCGTAAATCTCCGCCTTGATGAACCCGCGCTCAAAGTCCGTGTGAATCACACCCGCCGCTTGCGGCGCGGTCCAGCCTTTGTGAATCGTCCACGCGCGCGCTTCTTTCACGCCCGCTGTAAAGTACGTCTGCAGACCGAGCAGCGTAAACGCCGCACGCGCCAGACGGTCCAGACCCGATTCCTCCAGACCAAGCGCGGCCAGAAACTCCTTGCGCTCTTCCAGATCGTCCAGCTCGGCGATCTCGCTCTCCGTGCGACACGACAACTCCACCACCGCCGCGTTCTCCGCCTTCGCCAGCTGCTTGACCTGCTCCACAAACGGGTTGGGCAGCCCCGGCGTCGGATCCGCCGTGTTGGCCACGTACAGCATCGGCTTGCGCGTCATCAGCTGCAACGCGCGCACCAGCGGCTCCTCTTCCTTGGTCACTTCCACCGCGCGGGCCGGCTTGCCCTGGTTCAGCGCCGCGAAGATCCGCTCCAGCGCGCCCACTTCGATCACCGCCTCTTTGTCGCCGCCTTTGGCCAGCTTTTCCTGCTTCTTCAGGCGCCGCTCGACCGCGTCGAGGTCCGCCAGCGCGAGCTCCGTGTTGATGATCTCCGCATCGCGCACCGGGTTCACGCTGCCCTCGACGTGCACGACGTCGCCGTCTTCAAAACAGCGCAGCACGTGGCAGATCGCGTCGGTCTCGCGGATGTTGGCCAGAAATTTGTTGCCCAAGCCCTCGCCTTTGCTCGCACCTTTGACCAAACCGGCGATGTCGACGAATTCCATCGTCGCGTAGATGATGGTCGGTGTGCCAACGATCTTGGCGATGCGGTCCAAGCGGGCGTCGCGCACGGGAACGACGCCGACGTTCGGATCGATCGTGCAGAACGGATAGTTGGCCGCCTGTGCACCCGCGTTGGTGAGCGCGTTAAAGAGCGTGGACTTTCCGACGTTTGGCAGACCGACAATGCCGCAAGCGAGACCCATGGTGAACTCCGTTTTGGTGCAGGCCCGCAAGCGGGCGCGGCGCGGATAACACGACGCGGGCTGGACGACAAGCGCCAAGCGGTGCCAGACTCCTCTCATGCGCCAACGACCCCACGCTTTGGACCTGCCGCTGACGGCAAAACCGCGCTGCGGCGAGGCCGAGGATTTCTGCAAAGCCCAAGGTCTGTGGCCGGTTCTGGGCACCGACGAGGTCGGCCGCGGACCGCTTGCGGGGCCCGTCGTGACGGCGGCCGTGATCCTGCGGGACGACGCAGCGTTGCCGGGGTTGAACGACTCCAAGGCGCTGAGCCACGCGCAGCGGGTCGCGCTTGGGCCACTGATTGAACGACAAGCGATCGCTTTTGCCGTGATTTTTGGCGACGTGGCCGAGATCGACGCACGCAACATCCTCGGCGCCTCGCTCTGGGCGATGGGTCAAGCCGTGATGCAGGTGCAAAAGCAGCTACGCGCGCAAGGTATCGCGGATCCAGCCCTGGTGCTTGTCGACGGTCATATGCAGGTGCCTGGCCTCCTTTTGCCGCAGAAAACGGTGGTCAAAGGCGACAGTCGGTCGCGCGCGATCGCCGCCGCGTCGATTTTGGCCAAGCTCGCACGCGACGCGTACATGGACGATCTGGACGCGCGATTTCCCGGCTACGGCTTTGCCGTTCACAAGGGCTACCCCGTACCGCAGCACTTGGCCGCGCTGCAAAAACTCGGTCCGTGTCCCGAGCATCGCCGGAGTTTCGCCCCCGTTGCGGCGCTTTTGAACGCGCCCAAAGTGCAAGGAACGCTGTTTTGACGCCGACGAACCAGCAAACCGGTCAGGCGGGCGAGCTGATCGCCCTGAAACTGGCTGAACGCCTTGGGTGGCAACCCTGGCGCACCAACGTGCCGATCGCGGGCGGCGAGGCGGACGTCGTCTGTCTGCGCACGCGCGACGGCAAGCGCGAAGCGCTGATTCTGGAAGTGAAGACGCGTCACGGCGAGCTGCCGCCAGAGGAGCGCGTCAGTCCGGCGCAGCTGGCGCGGCTACGCAAAATGGCCAAACATTTTGCGGATCAAGAAGAGCTGGATGGCATCGAAATGGCCGTCGTACTCGTCGCCGTGCACGGCCGCGCGCAAGAAACGCGCTGGCTGGACGTGCCAGCGTTTTGACAAAAATCGTCCAGGTCCTTTTTTGTCCGGAATAGAATCTGCACGGCTTGCGTTGCAGACATGGTGCGGGCTGCGTAGCCTGAACCCCGGAGGTCGCATGATCAGTTTGTTCTCCAGCCAAAAACGCCAGCGTGACGCCTTTGAGCGTGAAGCCATGCCGCACATGGAGGCTTTGCACGCCTATGCGTTGCACTTGAGCCGCGACGCGTCGGATGCCGATGATCTGGTGCAGGAAACCTACATCAAGGCGCTGAACAACTTCGCGTCGTACCAGCCCGGGACCAACTGTCGCGCGTGGCTGTTTCGCATCCTGACCAACACGTTCTTCAACATGCGGCGCAGTCGCAAGCGCCACAATCCGATCGATTCCGAGATGCCAGAGCTGGAGCTCGCGATGGCCGAGAGCGCGCAGGATCGCGGAATTTACCGGCCGATCGACATGCAGCTGCTTGACGGCGTTGTGTCCAAGCACGTGACGGAGGCGCTCGACGCGCTGCCGCCGGAATTCCGCACGGTGCTTCTCCTGGCCGATCTGCATGACTTTTCCTACAAGGAAATCGCGGACGTGGTCGATTGTCCGGTGGGCACGGTGATGAGCCGGCTGTTCCGTGCCCGCAAGGCGATGCAGAAGCGGTTGCTGACACATGCCATCCAGGAAGGCATCGTGACCAGGCCGATGGAAGAAGAAGGCGTGGCTGATCTGGACGCGTTCCGTATGCGCGCCAAAAAGGCCGGTTAGCAGCGAAGGTTTTGGGGGATTAAGGGGCGCGCGATGAACTGTCAGGACGTACAGAAATTCGCTTATACCTACTTGGACGCGGAGTTCGACGGGCGCGAGCGCGGCGAATTCGAAACGCACCTGCGGATGTGCTCGCCCTGCCGTGAAGTGGTGGAACGCGACGCGCTGTTTCGCGACATGGTGCGTTCCAAGCTCTGCGCGACGGAAGTGCCCTGTGGCGACCTGAAGGCGCGCCTTCACGCGCGTCTGGATTGCGCACAACAGCGCCGATCGGTGACGACGATCGCGGTGCCCGTGGCGCTGGCGGCAACGGTGACGATCGCCGTCGTCGGCTGGCAGTGGCGCGTGACCGCCGAGAAGCCGCAGCAACAGGTCGGGCTGGCGATGCCTATGAAAGCGCCGCCGGTCGTCGTGATGCAGCCCAAAGTCGCGCCGGTACAGATCGCCAACGCTGCGGCGCTGCTCAACAAGACCACGGTGATGCCTACCCAATTGCCGTCGAACCATCCGCAACCGATGCGCACGGGCGGTCTGGCCAACGGTCTGCAGCTCGTTTCTGCCAACGCCAACGATTCAGGTGAAGTGCTGCGTGGCGCGATCGCGCCGTCGTCGCTGGTGGATCGGAGTCCATTTGGTGCCGTGCGGTCAGACGCCAGCCTGCGCACGATGGCCCGCGTTCACGCAGCGCAGCTCGCCCCGGAAGTGGGCGGTCCGGCGACGAAAGTGCAGCGCTACCTTGCCGCGCGGATGCCGGGTCTGAACGGTGCGCCCGCGTCGGTGCCGCCGCTGCCGCTGTCTGAAGGTGCGGGCGTGGAGTTGCTCGGTGCGCGCTTGGCGGTGCTGGGTCCGCAGCTCGTGGTGATTTACAGCTACCGCGCATACGGTACGCCGCTCACGGTGTTCAGCCGCGCCAAGGTGACGGACGTCGACGATCCTGAGGTCGAAGCGACAGCGCCGGACAACCACGATTCGGGCGTGCTGCTGGACCAGCGCGCGGGCCTGCACCTTTTGCACGTCGTGTCGCGCGATCGCGTGCTCACGCTCGTGAGTGAGCTGTCAGCGTCCGCGCTCCTGCCGCTAGTGCCCAAGGCGACTTGGTTGTAGCCGCCGACCTACTTGCAGCCCGGCACGGGCGTCCCCTCACATTTTCCCGCGCTGCAGTGGGTGTTCGTCGTACACGGGTCCAGGTCATCGCAGCCTGTGGTATCCGCCAGGTTGGTGACGGCGCATTTCCCCGCTTGGCAGCTGTCAATCGTACACGGGTTGCCGTCGTCGCACGCGCTCGGGTAGACGCACCCTTTGATGGCATCGCACGCGTCAATGGTGCACGCGCTGTTGTCGTTGCAGTCCTTGGCAGGCCCAACGCACGTGGCGGCTTTGCAGACTTCCCCGTCCGTGCAGATGTTGCCGTCGTCGCACACGGTGCCGTCCAGAATGCTCACGTGGGTGCAGCCCAGGGCGCTGCAGAGTTCCTGCGTGCACGGATTTTTGTCGTCGCAGACAAGAACGCCCGCGTCGACCTCACAGCTGCCGCTGGCGCTGCAAAATCCGCTGCATTTTCCGCCTTTGCACGGCGATCCGGCGCTCAACGCCGACTCGACGCAGTCGCTGCCCAAGCTGCACGTGGACGCCAAGCACGGCGAGGTCGCCACGCACGTGTCGCTGCCCGAGCATTTGCCGCCTTTGCAGGTGTCGTTCTTGGTGCAGGAAAGGCCGTCATCGCAGGGTGTTCCAGGGTTCTTGCCCTGACACTGCGCCGGATCCGGTGGATTTTTCAGCGCGACGTACAGCGGGTTACTCGCCTTGCCCTCAGTCGTCGTGATGACGATCTTGCCCTCAGCAGCGGCCATGATCGGCACTTTCCACTTCACAGCGCCGGGCTGCCAATCGACAACTTCCACGGGAACGTCATTGACCGTCACCGTGCCCTGCGCGGTGCCAAAAAACGCACCCCAGACCGTCACGGTCTCGCCAATCGAGGTTTGCGGCTTGTCTACCGTCACCGCAATCAGCCCCTGCGCCGGCGCAAATGACGTCAGTCCCGTCGCGGTCATCTGCGCCACGAGCACGGTCGGCTCCTGCACCACCGCCTTCTCGGGCAGCGTACAGCCCGGCTGCGGCGCCGGATCGTCCATCAAGTTCGCCGTCTTGTCCGGGCCGTGCACCAGCATCGCAAATTGACCTACCGCGATGGAATCCAGGCGAAACTCAAACTGCGTGTGCGGCGTCGCTTCCACCACCGACGCGCCGAACGCGTAGCTCGCCTGATGCGCGCCCGTCCACATCGCGCCGTTTTGCGTCGTTTCATTGTGCTTGTCGGCAAACGCCTTCAGCTGCCAGTGCTGCTTGCCGTTGCCCGTGGAAAACCGCGCGCGAGCGAACATGCCACCGCAAATGTCGCCGTCGTTGCGCCAGGTCCAGTCGAAAAAGAACTGCAGCGCGCCGACTGCCGGATTGGCCGCGTAGTACGTGCCGTCTTGGCCTTGAACACTGCTCGCCTTGGCGTACTCGCCGCAGCCAGGACCGTTTTGCCAGCCGGCGTTTTGGCCGTCGACTTTCCACGCGGGAGTGCATGGGCCATAGCTGATCGCGTCGGTGCCCGCAGTGCCGTCGTTCGTAGCGTCCCCGACGACCATTGCGTCGTCGCCGCTCGCATCCGTCGAGACCTGCACGTCTTCGAGGTCAGTGCCGCCCTCGCCCGCGTCGCCAACGACGGGGCTCGGCGTGCTGCCGCAGGCCATGACGACAAGACAAAGGCCGCTCAACCAGCTCGCAGCGCGCATGCAACCCCCCGCGTCAGGCGTCTTTTTTCTCGCGCAGTTCCGCCAAGATCCCACGAAGGAACGGCGCGGCAAGAACGAGACGCAGCGCGGCAAAACCGACAAGCATCGCGGTCGAAAACGCGTCGATGACCGGCGCGACCGGCCGCCCGTCGGTGACAAACGGCGCATAGAATTCGCGCATCGGGATTTGCGTTGTTCCCAGGCCGCTCACGGACAACGGAATCGCGCCCAACACCGTCAGAAAAGGCATGACAACCAGCAGCCGCCCCCACTGCGGCTCCATGCCAAAACAGCGCATGATCATGAAATTTGTTGCCGCATAGATCAGCAGCAGGCCGGTGCGCAGGACAAATCCCAGGATGAGTTTGCGCGGCGCGATCTGCACAATTGGTTGAAGTAGTTGGATTTTCTGCAGGCGCTGCAGGAGCGGCCAAGACCAGTTGGACCGCACGAGCGCGATGCCCGCCACGCCACCGACCAAAATGAGCACTGTAGCGATTTGCACTGGGCGCTGCAGCCCCGCCTGACTGGCAATCACTTCGGGCGAGACCAGCAGACCTGCCGCCACCATACCGCCCAGTGCGAGCACATCGAGGTACGCGAGCACCGCCAACGCGCCGGTCGCCTGCAAGAACGCGACATTCTTGCGCCGCGCCACAGCCCACGAGATCGCCAGCGTCGCGAGTGGGTAGCTGACGGCATTGATCGCGTAGCTCGCCGCCTTTACCGGCAACAGTTCTCGTAATTTGAGAGGCTTTCCAAACTCACCCAACGTCTGTGCCACCAACCAGGTCACACACGCGGTGTCATAGAGCCAGGACACGACCGTAGCGACACACACGACGAGCGCGTATTGCCCCAGATTGGCGTGCGACATGGCATCGCGCAGCTTGGCGAAGTCGGTCGTGAAGCCGAGGTACCCCAAAAGCAACACGGTGCCGACCAGCGGCACGATTTGACGAACACGATCGCGGGTAGAAGTGGCCATGATTCCATGAAATGACGAGGGCAAATCGCGGCGGAACCGACTGCACAGCACCCCGCGTTGCTAGGGTAGCACACGCAGGCGCGGCCGAGAATTTTCGAGGGTCTGCACTTTTTGCCGCGGCAAAAATCGGCGCGGCACGAATACCTCTTGAAACGGGCCGCTGAACAGGCCCCACAGCGAGAGGTTGGGATGCAAGAGCAGCGCAAAGTAGTGGATGTGATTTCAGAACTGGCAGAAGACGGCGTTTCCGTCGAACAGATGACGCAGCAAACGGAGCGGTCGCTAACGGCAGTGACGAACGCGCTGGTGCGCTGGCTTCGCTGTTCGGGGCAAACGGATGTGACGGCGTGGGTGAAGCCAGAAGTAGCGAACCCAGTGCGCGCGGCGCGGAAACGCGAGACGCCGCCGACGATGAAGCAGCTGGCCAACGACCTGCAGATCGAGCTGTGGCAGATTCAGGTTGTGGCAGCGGCGGACTGGAACGCGGCGCATCCGGTAGCTGAGTTGCCCGACGTGCCGATCCAGACGGACGGCGGGCCCGATGTGACTGCGATGCTGGCGGCGCGTTGGTCGATGCCGCTTCTGGTGCGGGCGACGGGCTTGCACCCGGCGACCCTGGAGGACCGCATGGCGGAGTTTCTGGCGGCGCAGACGGAGCCCGACGCGACGCCGTGGCTGACGGACGACGAGATTGCACAGGTGAGCACGCTGCTGGATGGTCCGAGCCCCTACTTCAACCTGCGGCGCGCCCAAGCCCGCGGCGAGACGACGCGCGGGAAGGTCGCGATCGTGCGGGCGCTGCGTGGGCAGTGGCAGCCCAAGCCGCCGCCAAGCCCGGGGCAGCGTCGGGGCAAACACGGCAAGACGTGGTCGCGCGCTGAGGACATGGTGCTGCGGGCAGGGCTGAAGGCCGGCATGGCGCACGAGGAGTTGGCGGAGGCACTGGAACGTTCGGAACAGGCCGTACTGCTGCGGGCGGCTTACCTGACGCCGACGACCGCTCCCAACTCGAAGCCAGTCGGAGTTTGACGGAAAGGCCCGCGCCACCGACCATGCAGCCGCCCCGGCAACTGGGGCAACGTGCAGGCGACCCTCCGATGTCAGACCGCCCCAAGAACCAGGCCGATCCGCGACTGCGCGCGACCCAAGCTCTCGTCCTGATTGAACAGGACGGCCAAGGCAGTCAGGCCGCCTTGCGGCACGTGCTGGACTTGCAGCCACCGTTGGCTGGACCCGATCGCGGACTGTGTACGGAGCTCGTTTACGGCGTGCTGCGGCGGCGGCGCGCGCTGGATCGCTGGCTGGAGCCGTCGTGTCGGCAGGGTCTGTATGATCTGGAGGAACCGGCGCTGGCGCTGCTCCGGTTGGGCGCGTTGCAGCTGGCGGATCTGCGCGTTCCCCCACACGCGGCGGTTCACGCAACGGTGGAGACCGCCAAACGCGTGCTGCCACACAAGCAGATCGGCTTCATTCACGCGGTGCTGCGTTCGTTGGCCCAGCGCATGCTGACGGGCGATCGTCCCGACGATCGCGATCTGCCCGACTGGCTGGCACGCCGCGTGGCAACTTGGGCGGCGCGCACGCGCGTCGATCCCGTTGCCTTGGAACGCGCGCTGTCGCAACCTGCGCCGCTTTTTGTCCACGCGCTCGACGGAGACCGCGCGCGCCTGGCGACGGAACTGGCCGAGGAAGGCGTGGTGATCGAGGCGCTGGATGGCCTCAACGCGCCGGGCGTGGGTCGCGTTGCGGATGGTCGCTTCCTGCAGTCGCAGGTTTTTGCCGATCGACGCGCGCTGGCGCAGGACGCAGCGAGCGCGGCAGTCGTCGAGTGGTTGGCGGAGTGGCTGGAGACGCAACCCAGCAAGCACGTCGCGGATATTGCTGCGGGTCACGGCGTGAAGTCGGCGCGGCTGGTGCACACCGGCGCAGACGTCACGGCGATCGACACCAACGGCGACAAGCTGCTCCACGCGGTACAGCTTTGCGAACAGATCGGTCACCCGCTGGGCGCGACGATCACGGGCGACGCGACCAAAGAACTCGGCATCGCGCACGGCACCTTTGACGCGATCCTGCTGGACGCGCCGTGCACGGCACTTGGCACGCTGCGTCGTCGCCCCGAACTGCGTCATCGCCGCATGGCCGCAGATATTTTGCGCATGGCCGACCTGCAAGCGCGCTTGCTGAAGCAGGCAGCCAAGTGGTTGCGTCCGGGCGGCGTGCTCGTCTACGCGGTCTGCTCGTTTACCGAAGAAGAAGGCCCGCTGCAGATCGCGGAATTTCTGGCAGAGCACAAGGACTTCCAGCGCTTGCCCGGCGACAGCCCGTGGTTGGACGGCTGGCTGGATGATCACGGCGATCTCGTCTCTACGACGGTCCGCGGCGGTGTAGACGGCTTTTTTGCGGCCCGTTTGCAAAAAATCGCCTGATTCACCGCCTGCGCCCGCGGCAAAATCCGCAAACGAACGAATACCTCCTCAGGGCGCCATCGCCCGCGGGGAATTCGCATGAGCCAGAGTCGCACCGTGTCGCCCACTTCCGTGTTGCGCCGCGGCAAGTTGGACGGTCCCCTCTTTTGGTTAGGGCAGGATCTCGCGCCACAACGGCTGCGCGTGGCCGTCGTCGGCAGCCGCGACGCCACGCCGCAACAGCTGGATCAAGCGCGGACCTTTGGCCGCGAGTTGGCAAATCTGGGTGTGATCGTCGTGAGCGGTGGCGCGATCGGCGTCGATACTCAGGCTTTGCAAGGCGCACTGGAGGCCGCAAACCCTCTGCGCGTTGGGCCGCTGGCGGTCGTTCCGGCGAGCGTCGACGCGCCCTTTCCCAAGGCAAACGCCGCGCTTTTCGCACAGATCGTAGCGGGAGACGGCGCGCTGTGCAGCAAGGTCACGCCGACAGACGTCCACTCCCGTGGCCGCTTTCTGGCGCGCAACGATCTGCTCGTACAGCTCGTGGATGCGGTCGTCGTCGTGTGCGCGGATCGCCCCAGCGGAACGCTGCACTGCGCGAGCAGCGCATGGCGGCAAAAAGTGCCTGTATTTGCCGTTCCGTGGTCGCCTGACGCGCCACACAGCGCAGGATCCCACGCCCTCCTGTACGCAGGTGCACGCGCCATTTGGCCCGGAGTGGCGCTAGCGGACGCGGTCGCGGCGCTGCAACGCGATCCGCTTGGGCTCTTTCAACGCGCTGCTGAACTGCCGCTTTGGCCCGCGCAAGAAGCCGGTTGTGCGACAATTCCACAGCAAACATTTGACGCGGTCGCCACCGCTTGGCCATGCTACGCACCCGACGCGTCGGCCCTTGGGCTTCCGCTTGGGGATCCGCCCGGCTGCGATGCCGGTTTGGTCGCGCGATTGCGCGCAGAACTGCGTCAGGCTGGCGAGCACGGTCTGACGGTGGATGAGCTCGCGGCATCGACCCAAACGGATCGCACCGCAGTCGCGGCTACGCTGCTTCATTGGACGCTTCACGGCGGTCTGCAGCGGGTCGCAGGTAGTTGGTACGCGCTGGTCACGGCGCCGAGGTTGTGAATGGCAGGCAAGCAGAAAGTTGGAACCGGCACGGGTATTTCGCTGGTGATCGTGGAATCGCCGACCAAGGCCAACACGATCAAGAAGTACCTCGGCGCGGGCTATCTGGTGGAAGCCAGCGTGGGCCACGTCCGCGATCTGGTCACCAAGAAGACGGATCTGCCGGCCAACGACAAGCGGCGTGCGGAGCCGTGGGTGCAGTATGGCGTGAACATCGCCAACCATTTTGAGCCGCTGGAAGAAGTGTATCTGGTGCCGCCGGAAAAGAAGCGGCAAGTCGATTCATTGAAAGCTGCGCTGGCGCAAGCCGACACGCTCTATCTCGCGACAGACGATGATCGCGAAGGTGAAGCGATCTCTTGGCACCTCTTACAGGTGCTGAATCCCAAGGTGCCGGTGAAGCGGCTGGTGTTCCACGAGATCACCAAGGACGCGATCCAGAAGGCGCTGACCGACACGCGCGAGTTGGACGATCACCTGGTGTCTGCGCAGCGGACGCGACGCGTGGTGGACCGCCTGTACGGCTGGGACGTGAGTGAAGTGCTGTGGCGCAAGATCAAGCCGGGTCTGTCGGCGGGACGCGTGCAATCGGTAGCGCTGCGTCTTCTGGTGGAGCGCGAGCGGGCGCGCATGGCGTTCATTTCCGCCAACTTCTGGGACGTGCTGGCGCGCCTGAAAGCGCAAGGTCAGGGCTTCGACGCGACGCTGCAGCGCTTGGGCGACAAGCGGATCGCGACGGGCAAGGACTTTGACGACAACACAGGCAAACTGACCGCCAAAGACGCGATCATCCTGAACGGCGAGGCCGCGCGTGCCCTGTGTGTCCGCATCGATGGCCAACCGGCGCGCGTGCTGACCGCGGATGTGAAGCCGCAAACGCTGCGTCCGTCGCCGCCGTTTACGACGTCGACCCTGCAGCAAGAGGCCAACCGCAAGCTGCGCTTCAACGCCCGGCAGACGATGCAGGTGGCGCAGAAGCTGTATGAAAGCGGTTATATCACCTACATGCGCACGGATTCCGTGACGCTGTCTGATCAAGCCATTCAAGCGGCACGCGGCGTGATCGCCACGCAGTACGGCGAGAAGTGGCTGCCGCCGCAGCCGCGCCGCTACCAGACCAAGACGGCGAACGCGCAGGAAGCGCACGAGGCGATCCGTCCCGCGGGCACGCAGTTTCCGTCGGTGACAGAGGTCGAGCGTTCGCTGGGTCGCGATGCGGCTCGGCTCTATGAGCTAATCTGGAAGCGCACGATCGCCAGCCAGATGCCGGACGCGCAAGTGGAGCAGACGACGGTCGACATCGCGATCCTGGATGCGGTGTTCCGCGCCAGCGGTCGCACGACCCGTTTCGCCGGGTTCTTGCGCGTTTATGGCGAAGAATCGGACGAAAGCGACGACGACAAGAAGGAAGAAGGCGATCGCACCCTGCCGATCCTCAAAGCTGGCGACGTCATCGGCTGGGATGAGAAGCCCAATCTGGAAGCGCGTGGTCATGACACCCGTCCGCCGGCGCGGCTGACGGACGCGAGTCTGGTCAAGGGGTTGGAAGAGAAGGGCATTGGTCGGCCGAGCACGTACGCGGCGATCCTGCAGAACCTGATCGACAAGGCGTACGCGTTCCGCAAGGGCAACGCGCTCGTGGCGACGTTCATGGGCATGGCGGTGACGCAGATGCTCGAGAAGTACATGCCGCACTTGGTCGACTACGGCTTCACCGCGAAGATGGAGGATCGACTGGACGCGATCGCGCGCGGCGAGGACAACGCGGGGGCGTACCTGCGCGACTTCTACGAGAAAGGCTTTGTGGAAGGCGCGAAGTCGCGCGGGCTGACGGAGATGTTGGCGGCTGTGCGCGATCAGATCGACCCAGCGGTGGCGAGCAGCGTGCCGATTGGTCAAGCAGGGGATGAAGCGGTTGTGGTCCGCATCGGCCGTTTTGGCACATTCCTGAAAGTTGGCGAACGCACAGCGAACGTCCCCGACGATCTGGCACCGGACGAGATGACGGTGGCCAAGGCGCTGGAGTTGGTCGAAGAAAAAGCCCGCGGTGAAGCACCGCTGGCGACGGATCCCGAGAGCGGCCTGCCGATCTTTGTGCGCAACGGACGTTTTGGCCCGTACTTGCAGCTTGGCGTGGCGGTGAAGGACGCGGCGGAAAAGCCCAAGATGGTCAGCCTGTCCAAGGGCATGGTGCCGGAAAAGGTGACGATCGAGATCGCGCTCCTGCAGTTGCAGTTGCCAAAGACGCTGGGCAAGGACCCCAAAAGCGGCGAACCGGTCGTCGCGATGGTCGGCCGCTATGGCGACTACGTGAAGTGCGGCGAGGAATCGCGCACGCTGCCAACCGGCTGTTTTGCAGCAACGGTGTCTTTTGACGAGGCGCTGAGCGTGCTGCGTCAGCCCAAGTCCGTTGCCGGCAAGGTGCACGTCAAGGACATCGGCATTCGACCGAGTGATGGAAAGCTGATCGCCGTCTGGCAAGGCCGTTTTGGCCGGTACGTGACGGATGGCACGACAAATAAAACGCTGCCACCAACGGTGGACATCGAGACGCTAAAGGTCGAGGACGTCGACGCGATCCTCGCCGCGGCCGCAGAGGCGCGCGCGGGCAAGCTGATTGGCGCAGATCCAGAGACGAAGGCGGAAATTCGCCTGATCGACGGTCGCTTTGGCCCCTACCTGACCAACGGCACGGTGAACGCGTCATTGGAGCGCGGAATGGGCAAGGACGAAGTGACGGTGGAGATCGCCGTTGATCGCCTGCGTGACTACGGCAAAGCGGTGAAGGCAAAGACCAAGGGCCGCGGTGGTCGCACAAGTGGCGCTGCCAAAGTGAAAGCACCGGCGAAGGCGGCGGCGACCAAGACCGCGGGGGCGAAGAAGCCTGCGGCGAAGAAGCCGACGAAGGCACCGCCGAAGAACGACAGTTCCGCGACCGTTTCCGCTCGTTCCGCGACGCGGGCGAATTCGGAGCCTGCAGCCGCGCCTAGCGCGGTTATCACGCCCAGCCGCACGGGCGTGATTCGGCGTCCAGCGCGCAGCTAAACCGTCCGACCTTTGTCCAACACCAAGCTGGGTGGGTCAAGCCTGTTGCCCTCTCGGACTGGACCGCGAGCGTGCACCTTCGGTGGCACGCCGCGGTTCGGGCAGGCCTGTTTAGCGCCGCGGCGAGTGCTCGTGCTCCAGCAACCCAATCGGATGACCGGAGACCTGCAGGCCATCGAGCAGCTTGGCGATCTTCTTCTTCAGATTCGTCTCAATCTGCCGCACCCGCTCGCGCGAAATGCCAAACTCGTCGCCGATGTCCTGAAGCGTCACTTCTTGATCGGCCAGCAGGCGCTTCTGCAAAATCGCCATTTCTTTGTCGCTCAGCTGATCGTGCAATTCCGAAAGGCGTTTGGACACAATTTCAGTGACCTCTGCGCTCGCAAACTGCTCTTCCAGACTTGGACCGGGGGACGCCATCGTCTCCGCCAGCGTCATCCGGCCATCGTCGCCAATCGCGGAGTCCAGATTCAGGTCGTGACGCGCCGCGTTCGCAGCCTTGCGCCAAGTCTCGACTTCCGCTTCGGTCGGGGTCCGCGCCACGCGCGCTTGCTTGCCCGAACGCGTCTCGGCCGCGATCAGGAACGTCTCCACGCCTTCCAGGTCTGCCGGACCGTCGACGACCTCGACTTCCAGCGCGTCGTCCTCACCCGGCTCTGCCACAAGCAGCTCAGCCTCGGGCTCCGCACCATCTTCCGGGGACGGCAGACCGCGCTTGCCAAACAGCACACGCCGCTGCTGCGACACCGGCCCGACTTTCACCAGCGCCCAAGAATTGATAATGTAATTCTGGATATACGCCTTGATCCACCACACCGCGTACGAGATCAGCCGATAGCCGCGATCCGGCTTGAACTTGGCCACAGCCTTCATCAGGCCGATGTTGCCCTCTTGCACCAGATCGGTCAGCTTGATCTCGTAGTGCGTGAACTGATAGGCGATTTTCACCACGAACCGCAGGTTCGCCGTCACCAAAGCGCGCGCAGCTTCGGGATCGCCGGTCTCCTGAAACCGCTTCGCCAGCGCGTATTCCTGATCACGCGTCAAAAGCGGATAGCGGTTCACCTCGGCAAGATACTGCTCGAGGGTATCCTTCAAAATCGGCTCGCGGCTCTGGCTCATCCGAGGCTCGTTCCGGGGCGGAGGGGTTTGTCGCGTTGGAAGCTTGGGAAACTGCGTGGTTTTGGATGGGGAACTCGTTTGGAACCTTTGCATGGGCACAGAGGCCGCGGCGCTCAGCATGATACTCCTCAGAAAACGGGGCGTCGAGACAATCCGCACAGCGCGCCCTCTACCCTTGACAACACGCCCCCTCGTCCCATCATTCCCACGAGTCCTGCGCGACATGTGCGGCAGGCAATGACACGTTTGGACAAGGATCCGCACACAATGAGCACCCCGCATACCATCGATTTCGCCACTTTTGTCCTGTCTTTGACGGGTTCGGCCATGGTGCATCTGGGCGCGGTCCCGGATCCGTCGGGTGAAAAGCAGGAGCCCAACCTGGAATTGGCGCGGCAAACCGTGGATATCCTGACAATGCTGCGGCAAAAGACGCACGGCAACTTGGATGGTCGCGAGGCGGAACTGCTGGAACGCGTGCTCCATGACCTGCGGTTGGCGTACGTGGAAGCGGCCAAGCGCGCGGGATCGTAAGTCCACATGGCGCAGCAAACGCCGACCGTGCTGGTCGTGGATGACGAGGCGGCGTTTGGGCAGTTGCTTGCCGAACACCTGCAATCCTGTGGTTTCAAGGTGCTACAAGCGCGGGACGGCCGCGGCGCACTTGCACAGATCGCCGAACATCAGCCGGACGCGCTGCTGATCGACCTGCACATGCCGGGGCTGACGGGACTCGAAGTCGTCGAGAAACTGGCGCGTGATCGCAAGTTGCCCGCGACGATCGTGATGAGCGCTTTTGGCGGGTATGAAGTCGCGCTGGAGGCGATTCGTCTGGGCGCAGCGGACTTTTTGTCCAAGCCGTTTCGCATGGCGGAAGCAGAGCTGAAGCTGCGGCTGGCGATGGCCAAAGCCGGCAAGACGGCAATGGCGCGACAGCGACCGGAAGAACCGCCGCGGCAAGGCGTTTTCCACGGCATGGTCGGCACGTCGACAGCGATGCAGACGCTCTACCGGCAGATCGAGCGCGTGGCGCGTTTTGGCTCCACCGTGGTGATTCAAGGGGAATCCGGCACCGGCAAGGAGCTGATCGCGCGCGCCCTGCACGACGCCAGCCCACGGCGCGATCGTCCGTTTGTCGCGGTGAACTGCGCGGCGATCCCGCAAATGCTTCTGGAATCCGAGCTTTTTGGCCACGCCAAGGGCGCGTTCACCGACGCCTCGACCGATCGGAAAGGACTTTTTGAAGAAGCGCACACGGGGACGTTGTTTCTGGATGAAATCGTCGACTTGCCGCTGCTTTTGCAGGTGAAGCTGCTGCGCGCGCTGCAAGAAGGTGAAATCCGCCGCGTGGGCGCAAACAAGGCGATTCAAGTCGACGTCCGCGTCGTGGCAGCGAGCGCGATCGGCATCCGCGAACGCGTACGGCAAGGGCTTTTCCGCGAGGATTTGTACTACCGTCTGGCGGTCATCGAGCTGACCGTGCCGCCGCTCCGCGAGCGCCGCGAGGATTTGGCGCTTCTCGTGGAGCACTTCGTTGCGAAGACGAACCAGCGTCTGGGGACGCGGATCCGCGGCGTCGATCCTGCGGCGATGGCGCGGCTGATGGCGTATACTTGGCCAGGCAACGTGCGCGAACTGCAAAATGTTGTGGAGCAGGCTTGCGTGATGGCCGATGGCGAGCTGATTGCGGCGAGCGGCGTGCAGCTCGAGCGCGACACGACCGCGACGCGGACCGTGGCCCCGCGGATGACCGACTCGCTGTCGATACCGCAAGCGGTTGCGGAAACCGAGCGCACGCTGATTCAAGCGGCCCTGACACAGACCGACGGAAATCGCACGCATGCGGCAGAATTGCTCGGCATCTCTGCGCGCAACTTGCAGTACAAGATCAAAGAATATGGCATCCACATGGCGGCTCCCACCGGCCGCCCCAAGACCTGACGCAGGGTGACATGACGCACACTTGGGCCGCAGTCGCAGAACGCCTGGCCGCACGTTACCCGCTGCTGAGCTTAGTCGCCGCGGACTTAGCCGACGCTCAGCGCACGCTGATCGCCGCGGCGGCACATTCCGGTCTCGCGGCCGAGGTGCTGCGCATCGGTCGGCAGCCTCTGGAGGAGATCGCCGCGCAGGCGGTTTCCACGATGGAAAAGCGCGATAGGCCCACGCTGCTTTTGATCCCGGACGGTCACAAGCTCTGGACGTCTACGGCTTTTGCGCGACTTCTGGCCGAGAAGCTCGACGACATCGAGCGCGGCAACCACGTCGTAGGGCTGCTCGCGCCGGTGGACGTCCCGTGCCCCGAGCTGGCGCGCGAGCGCGTGGTGCTCTACCTCCCGCTGCCGGGACCGGAAGTGCTGAAGTCTCTCTGCGCGGCGGCCCTGCGCGGCACGCCGATGGCCAACGATCAGCGCCTTGTGGACGCCGCGGCCCAAGCGCTCGCGGGTCTGGGGCTGGGTCAAGCGCGACGGGCGCTGCGCCGCGCACGCTTGGCGGCCGGTGATGCCAACGCGACGATCGCGCTACTGCAGGCGGAAAAGCGCGATCTGGTGGCGGCAGAAGGCGTGCTGGAAGTGATCGACAGTGTCCCGACGCTGGCGGAAGTCGGCGGTCTGGAGGCGTTGAAAGCGTGGCTACTGCGCCGCAAGCGCGCGTTGGAGCCCGCGGCGCAGGCGTTTGGCCTGCCCAAGCCCAAAGGTGTCCTCGTGATCGGTGTGCAAGGCTGTGGCAAGTCGCTCGTGGCGAAGGCGACCGCGTCGGCGCTCGGTGTGCCACTGGCGCGTCTCGATCTGGGACGTCTCTACGCGTCCGGCGGCGCGCCCGACGAACCGCTGCGCCGTGCGCTGCAAATCGCCGAAGCCATGTCCCCGTCGGTGCTGTGGCTGGATGAGATCGACAAGGCGTTTGCGACGGCGGCGTCGAGCCCGTCGGAAGCGGGCGGTCGCCTCCTCGGCACGATGCTGACCTGGCTGGGCGAGCAGCGCGGCGTTTTTGTGGCAGCGACGGCCAACCGCGTCGATCATCTGCCGGCCGAGTTGCTGCGCAAAGGCCGTTTTGACGAGACTTTCTTTGTTGACACGCCCGACGCGCAAGTGCGCCGCGAGATTCTCAGCATCTGTCTCGCGCGATCAGGCCGCCGACCGCAGGATTTTGACCTCGACAAGCTCGCGCAACTGGCGGATCGGCTGACAGGGGCTGAGGTCGAGCAAGGCGTCGTGGAAGCGCTGGCGCAGGCGTGGTCGGACAATCGGCAGCTGACGAACGAAGACATGGCCTCGGCGCTTTCCAAGACCGTGCCTTTCGTGGAAACCTACGAGCCGCAGGTGAAGGCGCTCCGCGAATGGGCGCGCAAGCGCTGCCGACCCGCCGGAACAGACCGCAGCCTGCGCGACCTGTTCGACACGTGAGGATGCCATG
Source organism: uncultured Myxococcales bacterium (assembly GCA_903896545.1). Taxonomy (GTDB): domain Bacteria; phylum Myxococcota_A; class UBA9042; order UBA9042; family UBA9042; genus CAIYBN01. Next base: position 21,782 of record CAITYF010000204.1, read on the forward strand.
AGCGATTCAGTGGACGTTGCCGTCGTCGGTGCAGGCGCGTGGGGAACCGCGCTGGCCATGCACACGGCACGCAAGTGCCTGCGCACGCGGCTTTGGGCGTACGAGTCAGACGTCGTGCGCGACATCAACGAGCACTTTGAGAACAAGCGGTTCTTCGCTGGTCATGTACTGCCCAAGGGCCTGGACGCTTCAAGCGATCTGGAATTCTGCGTGAAGAACGCGCGGATCATCTTGACCGTGATGCCGACGCCGCACGTTGCGCGTCTCGCGGCGCAGATGGCGCCGATGCTGAGCGACGAACAGGCGATCGTTTCCTGCTCCAAGGGCATCGACAACGAGAGCCTGGAGACCGTCAACGAGATTTTTGAACGTGTGCTGCCGCGGCGCCTAAAGAGCTCGCTGGCCTACTTGTCGGGGCCATCTTTTGCCGCAGAAGTGGCGATTGGATCGCCGACAGCGGTGACGATCGCTTCGGTCGATCGCAACCTCGCGCGCTTCGTGCAGACCGAGTTGTCGAGCGATCGCTTCCGCTGCTACGCGACCAACGACGTCATCGGCGTCGAAATGGGCGGCGCGCTGAAGAACGTCATGGCGATCGCGACGGGCGCGGCAGATGGCCTCGGCTTTGGTCACAACGCCCGCGCGGGGCTCATCACGCGCGGCCTGGCAGAAATCACGCGCTTGGCCGTCAAGAAGGGTGGAAATCCCCTGACGATGCAAGGTCTTGCGGGCATTGGCGACTTGGTGCTGACGTGTACGGGCGACCTCTCCCGAAACCGCAGCGTCGGCTTGCGCTTGGGCCGCGGCGAATCGATGGCGGACATTTTGGCCTCCATGACCGCGGTCGCAGAAGGCGTGCTGACCAGTCGATCGGCGTTCCGCTTGGCGCAACAACTCGGCGTCGACGTGCCGATCATCGAAAACACCTACCGCGTGGTTCACGAAGGGTTGGCGCCAATGGCGGCGCTGAACGCCCTGATGACACGCTCACTGAAGGACGAACTTGTACTGTGACGGACAATCACCCCCCCAAAATCGAGCCGTTGCCCGGCAGCGTCGGCAAAGTGGATCCAGATGCCGTGTGGATTGAAGTCGGCAAAGTCGGTCGGCCACATGGTCTGAGAGGAGAGATCCGCCTCCAGGTCTACAACCTCGACAGCGAGTTCTGGGAGAAAGGACAGCGCATGCGCGCGTGGCTGCCCGGCAAGCCGGCCGTGCTGCTGGAACTCGGCAGTTTCCGCGACATTTTGCCAATGCCTACGGCGACTTTCGTGGGTATTGACGATCGCGACGTGGCGGCCAAGCTGACCCACGCCGTGCTCGCGGTGAACCAGGCGGAACTGCCAGAAACGGACGAAGACGAGTTCTACATCCACGAGCTCATCGGCGCGACGGTGCTGGACGATGCGACGCGCAAGCCGGTCGGCGTCGTGCGCGCGCTTTTGGAAACGCCTGCGGACGTGCTGGAGATCTCGCTGAATTCCGGCGCGGCTGCGATGATCCCAGTGAACGCCGACGCGATCACCGAGATGGGCCGGGAGAAAGGCGTGCTCGTCGTGCGCGATATTCTGGACTGGCAAGACCGGTGACGTACCGCTTTGACGTTCTCACGCTGTTTCCCGCGCTTTTTGACGGGTTACGTCAGGAAAGCCTGATTGGCAAGGCGCTCGACGCCGAGACGATCGCGCTTGAACTGCACAACTGGCGGGCCTTTGCGACCGATCGCCACAGCACTGTCGACGACGCGCCTTTTGGCGGCGGCGCAGGGCTAGTGCTCAAGCCCGATCCGCTGGTGAAGTGCCTGCGGGCGGAAATTTCAGCGGCGTCTCATAAGGTTCTGCTGAGCCCGTCCGGACGGCGTTTTGACCAAAAGCTGGCGCACGAATGGGCGCAGTTGCCCGGTTTGACGCTGATTTGCGGGCGTTATGAGGGCTTTGATCACCGCATCGAGCAGCACGTCGATGACGTGATTTCCATTGGCGATTTTGTCCTCAACGGGGGTGAGGTCGCGGCGATGGTCGTCATCGAGGCGGTCGCGCGGCTTTTGCCGGGCGTGATCGGCAACGTGGAATCACTGGCCGAAGAATCGTTTGCGGACGGCCTCTTGGAGTACCCACAGTACACGCGGCCGCGCGATTTTGAGGGTCAAACCGTGCCGGACGTGCTGTTGTCGGGCAACCACGCGGAGATCGCCAAGTGGCGGCTGGCGCAGCGCGTGGCGCGAACCCGCGCGATGCGACCGGATCTGCTCAAAGACTGACCTCGCCATTGCGCGCCGGAGCCGCCGCCGCTATCCTCCGACGGCGCGCAGGTGTCGATCGCGCTTGACTTTTTCATGCAAACCTCTATCTTCTTGGCCCTCGTTCACCATCCCGTCCATAACCGGCGCGGGGAAGTGGTGACGACAGCAATCACCAACGTCGACCTGCACGACCTCGCGCGGTCAGGCCGAACGTTCGGAGTTCACAGCGTTTTCGTGGTGACTCCGGTCTTGCTGCAGCAGCGAATGGTCGGCCAAGTGCTGGGCCATTGGACGCAGGGTGAAGGTTCGTCGCATGAGCGCCGCGCCGATGCCATGCGCCGGGTAACTGCGGTTGCCACGCTGCAAGACGCCGTGACGGCGATCACACACCAAACTGGCCGAGCGCCAGTGGTGGCTGTCACGGGAGCGCAAATGCGTGAACCGAATGCGGATTTTGTCGGTCTCCGGCAAAAGCTCCTGCAAACGGGCGATGTGGACGGGCGTCCGCTTCTGCTGGTCTTTGGAACCGGCTGGGGCATGACGCAAGAGCTCATCGACACAGCAGATTTGCGTCTGCCGCCCTTGCTTCGCGATCCACGGATCGTCGACCCGGAGGGCGCTTACAACCATCTCTCGGTGCGCGCCGCAGTGGCGATTGCACTCGACCGGCTGCTTGGCGAATCCCGCTAAGTGGCATGAAAGACGCCGTTCTCAGTAACGGCGTTCAAGCGGAGGTAAGTACACCTCGCTGGGCATCCTGCACGTCAAGATGCGCCTCTGTGTACCGCTGCCCACCTGAAAGTTCTGCAATGCCAAGGCATTGCGTGTGGAGAAGTCAGTCATGATGAACAACCTCATTCAGCACGTCCAGAACGCGCACCTGCGTTTTGACCTTCCGTCATTCTCGACCGGCGACACCGTTCGCGTTCACGGCCGCATCATCGAAGGCGAAAAAGAGCGCGTGCAGATCTACGAAGGCGTGGTCCTGCGCAAGTCCGCCGGTCAAGGCGTCGACGCGACGTTCACCGTCCGCAAGATCTCGAACGGCGTCGGCGTGGAGCGTATCTTCCCCGTGCACAGCCCCCGCATCCTGAAAGTGGAAGTGCTGTCGTCCGGTAAGGTCCGCCGCGCGAAGGTCTACTTCCTGCGCGAACTGCAGGGCAAGGCCGCGAAGCTCAAGAAGATCGAAGAGCAATACTAAGCGCTCAGGCGCAAGTCGACGGCGGTCTGGAACTTAGTTTCAGGCCGCCGTTGGCGTTTTTGCGCCCCAGCGACGGCGCCCTACGCTTCGATCGCCGCGTCAATCGGGTTCGCGTCCAACACGCGCACGAGCTCGCGTGGCGCGATAGCGACCAAGAAACCGCGCTTTCCACCGTTCAGGTAGATCTGCGGCAGTCCAAGGATCGTGCGCTCGACGTACACGGGCAGCGTCTTCTTCAGGCCGAACGGTGAGGTCCCGCCGACCAGATAACCGCTATGCCTTTGAGCCAGTTCCGGCGCACACGGGCGAACCAGCCGCGCGCCGATCGCCGCCGCTACCGCCTTGGTCGACACCGCGCGATCGCCGTGCTGCAGGACGACGAGCGGCTTGGCGGTTTCATCCTCAAAAATCAGCGTCTTCACCACGTGATGTTCGTCCACACCAAGCGCTTCTGCGCTGTGTGCAGTGCCTCCGCGATCGACATAGCTGTAGAGAAGTGGCGTAAACGGCACGCCGTGCTGGCGGAGCACGCGAACCGCAGCGGTGACAGGATAATCGAGGCTCATCGCACGCTCCGGGGCTAACCGGGCCGGAAGTTTACCAGATCGCATCGGGCGCCGGCGTCACGGTTGCGTGAACACGATCAGCCAAACGTCACGGCAGCACAAAGATCGACCGAATCGACCGCAAACTGCGTCGAACACACGTCCCGTGGAAGTCACAGGCTTGACACAGCGACCGAAACGGCTATCCTGCCGCGCGCCAGCGGTGGGTGTAGCTCAGCTGGTAGAGCGCGGGATTGTGATTCCCGATGTCATGGGTTCAAGCCCCATCACTCACCCCGCGCGGTCACTGTGCTTCTGGCTCCAGAGCCGCAAGCCAGGAGCCCGCAAGTTCCACGGTCCTGTACCGCGGAACGGTAGGTCGAAGTCGTTGCCTGTGCGGTGACGACACGCGAGACGGCCACACGGTTCAACCGGTGGCCTGATGACAGAACGCTTCGTCGCGGCAGAACGCGCTGCGCGGGACGACCCACACGGGACGACCACGCACGCGTCGTTGGTCACGCACCTGTGGTCAGATGCGCCTGTAGCTCAGCTGGATAGAGCATCGGACTTCGAATCCGCAGGTCGCAGGTTCGAATCCTGCCGGGCGCGCCCATTCGCAACGTAGACGACGTTGCGGATGTGATCCACGGCGTCCCAGTCTGGTCATCGCGTTCAGCGCGACGAAACCGGTTTTCCCACGCCCCCTTAGCTCAGTTGGTAGAGCAGCGGACTCTTAATCCGTTTGTCGAGTGTTCGAATCACTCAGGGGGCACCCAACACCATCTCACGCCCACGCACCGCCCCATGGCGCCGCGACGAGACACTTGCCTCTGTGCGGTTTTTCGGCGCCATGCCGGCCACGCACGATAGTTCCGCGCGCCGGTGCGCAGTCCCTGCGAGAATGGCGAAATTGGTAGACGCACCAGATTTAGGTTCTGGCGCCTTTGGCGTGAGGGTTCGAGTCCCTCTTCTCGCACCGCCCTGAACCCCTCGCTCGCTGTCTGCGGGCACAGCCCCCGGAGACCGCCATGACAGCCGCTCAGCCCGCCCCGACCACCAACCAGAACCTCGACGTGGCCGTTGAAACCGTCAGTCAGGTGCGGCGGCGGTTGCGCTTCACGGTGCCGCAAGCGCAGGTCGCGGTGGCGTTCGTGCAGACCACGGCCAAGTTCGCCGCCAAGGTCCGCGTCGCTGGCTTCCGTCCTGGCAAGGCGCCCGCGGCGATGATCGAGCGCATGCACGGCGTTGAAATCCGCCGCAACGCCCTGGACGACCTGCTGAAAGCGTGGGTCTTCAAGGCGATTCAGGCGACGGGGCTGAACCCAGTGGGCCGTCCGGAAGTCGAGTCGATGGGCGAATTGGCGCGCGACAAGCCGCTGGCCGTGCAGGTGCTGTGTGAAGTGCTGCCGACCCTGGAACTGCAGGGCTTTGAGGGCGCGGCGCTGACGGTCGACCCGATCGTGGCGGACGACGAGGACGTGGCGGAAGCCCTGGAAGCGAAGGCGCGCGAGCGCACCGAGCAGATCGCGGTCGATACCGGCCTGCAAAATGGCGACGAAGCCGTGGCGACCTGGTCGATCACCGATGAAGGCGCGGATGCGCCGCGTGAAACGGCGGACAAGCGTCGCTTCGTCGTCGGTGCGGAACACGTGCCGTTTGAAGTGAACGCGCTGGCGCTCAACGCGACCGTGGGCGAAGAGATCGTCGAGGACCGCGCGGCGGAAGGCACGCTGACGGCGCGCAAGGTGACGCTGACGGTTCACGAAGCGCACCGGACGGAAATCCCGAAGGTGGACGACGAGTTGGCCAAGGATCTGGGTCACGCCGATCTGGCGGCGCTTCAGGCCGCGGTGAAAGCGGAAGTCGAAGCGGACGTCGCGAAGCGCAATCTCGAAGCGCGCCGCAATGCCGCGGTGGACAACCTCCTGGCGAAGAACGAAGTCGAGCTGCCGTCGTCGTTCGTCGACGAATTGGTCGATCAGCAGCTGGCGCAGTCGTTCGGCCATCTGGACGAGAAGACGCTGCGCAGCTTGGGCGGTTTCTTCCAGCAGATGCGCAAAGACATGCGCAAGAACACCGAGGGCGCGCTGCGGCGGGGTCTGGCGCTGGAAGCGCTCGCGGACAAGTGGGAAATCCTGCCTGATGACGCGGCGATCGACGAGAAGCTGGCCGAACTGATCGCGCAGAATCCGAGCCGTGCGGAGCGCCTGAAGCGCGAGTATGGCAACGATCAGGGTCGCGATGAGCTGCGTCGCCGCGTGCGAAGCGATCGTGCGATGGATGATTTGGTCAAGCTGGCGACCTATACAGAAGGCACGGCCAAGACCCTGCGTGCGGCCAAGGCGCCGACTCCGCAGGCGTTCGCCGATGACGGTGAACACGACCACGATCACGAAGGCCATGACCACGATCACGCGGAACACGTCCACGACGAGAACTGCAACCACGGTTAGGCCACCGCGGACAGCGCGTGTCAGATCCTTCCACCGCCCCGCGACTACCCTGCAGGTCTGGACAACGCCATGAAGATTCACGATTCCATCATCGTCACTGAGTCGACCCCGCGCGGCGAACGCCACTCGGACATCTACTCGCGTCTGCTCATGGATCGCATCGTGTTCCTGGGCACGGAGATCAACGACTACGTGGCCAATGCGGTCATCGCGCAGTTGTTGTTTCTGGAAAGCGAAGACCCGACCAAGGAAATTTCGATCTACCTGAACAGCCCGGGCGGCTTGGTCAACGCGGGCTTGGCGATCTACGACACGATGCAGTACGTGCAATGCCCGATCGCGACGATCTGCTTGGGTCAAGCATCCTCGATGGCGGCGGTTCTGCTGGCCGCGGGCACCAAAGGTCGCCGCGTCATTCTGCCGCACGGCCGCGTGATGCTGCACCAGCCGCTGGGCGGGTTCTCGGGTCAGGCGTCGGACATCGACATTCAGGCGCGTGAGATGCTCTACACCAAGAACATCCTGAACGAGATCGTCGCCAAGCACACGGGGCAGCCGCTGGACAAGATCCGCGTCGACACCGACCGCGACTTCTATCTGGGTGCAGAAGAGGCCAAAACGTACGGAGTTGTCGATAACGTCCTCATCCGTAAAGGCAAAGCCTAGCGGTTTTTGTGAAGAATGCGGTGGTTTGATCCTGCCGCGGCTTTGACGCACCCAAGCGGCAGTGTATAGAGTGGCTGTAGCTGCCGATCGCGCGCGACGACAAGACGGCTGGAAAAACGGCGACTGGAGGTCCAGTCCGGAGCGAGTGAGATGACTGAACGCCGACGCGATGCCAGCAACCTGTCGTGCTCTTTCTGTGGTAAGTCCCAGAAAGAAGTAAAGAAGTTGATCGCGGGACCTACGGTCTACATCTGCGACGAGTGCATCGCACTCTGCAACGACATCATCGCCGAGGAAGTGGAGCGCGACGACAAGCTGCCCAACCTCGCGTCGATCCCAAAGCCGCGCGATCTGCGCAAGATTTTGGACGAATTCGTCATCGGTCAGGACCACGCCAAGAAGGTGCTGTCGGTCGCCGTGTACAACCACTACAAGCGCATCGACTTCAAGGGCGGCAAGCACCAGGACGTGGAGCTGCAGAAGTCCAACGTGCTGCTGCTGGGTCCGACCGGTTCAGGCAAGACGCTGTTGGCGCAGACGCTGGCGCGCGTGCTCAAGGTGCCGTTCACGATCGTCGACGCGACGACGCTGACCGAAGCCGGCTACGTGGGTGAAGACGTCGAGAACATCATCGTGCGCCTCTTGGAAGCGGCCGATCACGACGTGGATGCGGCGATGCGCGGCATCGTGTACATCGACGAAGTCGACAAAATCACCAGGAAATCCGAGAACGTGTCGATCACGCGCGACGTCTCCGGTGAAGGCGTGCAACAGGCGCTGCTGAAGATCCTGGAAGGCACCATCGCCAACGTCCCGCCCAAGGGCGGTCGCAAGCACCCGCAGCAGGAATTCATCCCGATCGACACGAGCAACATCCTCTTCATCTGCGGCGGCGCGTTTTCGGGCCTCGACAAGGTGATCGAACGACGCGTGGGTCAGAAATCGATTGGCTTTGGTCGCACGGCGGCGAATGAAGCGACTGACGGCGCGGATTTGCCGACCATCGGTGCGGACAAGGGCGGGAAGTCGACGGAAAGCTCGCTTTTGGAGCGCGTCCAGCCGGAAGACCTCATCAAGTACGGTCTGATTCCGGAATTCATCGGTCGTCTGCCGGTCGTCGTGTCCCTGCACGAGCTGGATGAATCGGCGCTGGTGACGGTCCTGACCGAGCCGAAGAACGCGCTGATCAAGCAGTTCAAGCGGCTGTTTGAGATGGACGGCGTCGAGTTGAAGTTCACGGACTCGGCGATTCGGGCGTGTGCGCGCAAGGCGCTGGAGCGCAAGACGGGCGCGCGCGGTCTGCGGTCGATCCTCGAAGAAGCGATGCTGGAAGTGATGTACGATCTGCCAGGCGACAAGAGCGTGCGTGAAGTGCTGATCGATGAAGACACGATCCTGCACGGAAAGGTGCCGCTGCTCGCCATTGAGCACACGGACGCCGCGTAAGCACCGACGATGTCAGACGATTTACGCATTGGTCCCAACGCGATCATCCCGGGTGACGCGCTCTCCTGGACTGCCGTGCGTTCGTCCGGGCCGGGTGGGCAGAACGTCAACAAAGTCTCCACGGCTGTCGAGTTGCGTCTGGATCTGCGACTGGCGGGCATTCCGCCTGCCATCCTCGCGCGGCTGCGAAAGTTGGCCGGTCGACGCATCGATCAAGAAGACGTTCTCCTGATTGTGAGCCAGACGACGCGCAGTCAGGAACGAAACCTCGCAGACGCACGCGACCGCCTGACGCAGCTGATCCGCGAGGCCGTGCCGCCGCCGATCCCACGCCGACCGACCAAGCCAACCAAGGGCTCCAAAGAGCGGCGACTGGCCGGCAAGAGTCTCGACGGTGAAGTCAAACGCCTACGTCAGCGACCGCGCGACGACTGAACGCTCGCGGGGAATGCAAGGCGCGGCGGTTGCGCCGTCTGCCCCATCCCGGCATGCTGCGACGCGCTACGCCGCACAACGCGCGCGAGGAGCCCGACCGCCATGATGCTCGCCGTCCTTTTGCTCGTCGCCATCGGCCTGATAATCGGCATCTTCATCGCCGGCACAGTGCTCTCCGTCATCAGCCAACTCGTGATCGGACTCATCATCGGTGGCTTGGCCCGCTGGATGCTGCCCGGTCCCCAGTCGCTTGGCTGGTTCGCCACGGCGCTGTGCGGCATCGTCGGTTCGTTGGTGGGCGGCATGCTCGCGCACCACGTCTTTGGCGTGCAAGGCTTGCGGGAGACCGTGCTGAACGTGCTCTGTGCAATGGGTGTCATTTGGCTGCTCGGCCGCGTTTGACGGAGGATCCTGACATGACTGTGATGTCCAAAGTGGTGCTTGACGCCCGCGCGGGTACGCAAGCGGTGACCGATCTGCCGGCAGGAGCCGAGCTGCAGCTGAAGTTTGCGACGCAAATCAGCGCCGATGACGCGCGTGCGTGGGCAGCGCAGAAACCCAAAGCCGGCCACCTGACGGCGCTCGTTGATCTGCCCGAAGCGGCGCGCCTCAACGTGCAGGCATGGCTGAACGCGCTGCAGCCCGATGTGGTGGAATTGCGTCTGCCCGCGTGGTCAGAAGTGGGAATGGCGGCGATCGGCTGGCCTGCGGGTCTGGCGGTTTTGCAGAAGACGCTTGCCTCACTGGCAACGGCGCAACAAGTCACCACTCGGTTGTCCCTGCACGTTTCGTCTCTCACGCTGCCCGAACTCACCGCCGATGCGCTGAACGTTCTGGCGACCGAGGCGGGACTCGACGCGCTGACGGTCGTGCTGCGTCCCGTGTTGGGCGACCACGCGCCGGCACTGAACACGCTGGCGCAGGCGACGGTCGCGCTCTGGCAGAGCAACCATGCCGTCACAGCGTCGCGGCTCCTGCCAGCTTGCGCGATCCCGGAAGGTGTTGACGGTGACGCGACGTTTGCGAGTGAACGCGCGGCGGCGCGGCAGTCGTTCACGGCGGAATGTGCGCGTTGTCCGGCTCGCGATACCGGACGTTGTGACGGAATGGCCGCCGACCTGCTGCGCGCAACAACGGCTGCAGGCATCACGTGGACCGGCTGGGAGACGCTGGAGACCCATCGCGAGCCCGTGATCATTGTTGCCGAGCCCAACGAGACGCTGGAAGAAATGGCGCTGCGTTTGGGGCTGCGGCGTGTGTGGCGAAGCGAGTTGCCCGCAGCCGAAGCAGAAGTGCTGGGCGCGCACCCGCCTCCGGGTCTGGTCGTCCTCGCGGGCGCGCACGTCACGCTGGATCCGGAGGCGACTTTGCAGGTCGGTCTGCCCGATGCGAACGCGCAGATCCTCTATCTCGCACGCGAGCTTGCCGACGCGGAAGCAGCGCGCGTCGCAGATGAAGCAGCTTCGAACCCTGATCCTGATGTGGTAACTGCTGCCCATCGCGAGCTGGGCGCGTTGCTCGGCTACCCGGACTGCTGCGTCACTGCATTTCTGGAAGCGCGCACGGAGCGCCAAGCAGCCGGCGTCAACAGTCCCGCCGAGCACGCGTACGCCGTCGTTCGTGCCGGGCGAGCCAGCGCGCGTTTGGACCGGCGGCTCAACTTTGGGTCACCCATCGACGACGCCTGCTTGGTGCGGCACGTGCCCTGTGCGTTCGACTGCGCGGCGTCGTTGGCGCACGTGCAGGAGCTGGAGTTGGAGCTCGCGCGCATCGCCCCCGGTCGGCTGGAGACCAAGCTGGCGCTGCGGGTCGATGCCGCGCTGGTCTTTGCGGACAGCGCGCACATCCCGTTTCGCGGCGCACTCACCCCTGAAGGTGGTCTGCAGTCACCCGTGGTCGTCAACGAGTGGGACAGCAATACGCCGCGGGGTCGGCTGGCACAGCGTGCGTGGGAGGCCATCGCCTCTCAAGTCGGAAACGCGGATAGCCTCACACCCACACACGCGTTTGCAGGTCCAGGCGGCGTCACCGTGAAGCGCGCAGACGGCACGGAAGAGGCGCTGACGATCGGCGACCTCTCCTCTCATCCTGATTTTCCCCGTCTCGTGGTTTTTTCCGCAGACTGAGCGACGCGAAATTTAGCCCAGCGCCTCACCGACCTTGGCAAAGAACGCCGCTGCAACTGCCGCAACGTCTTCGGGCGCCTTGCCACCTGCTTGCGCGAAGTCCGGACGACCGCCGCCGCGACCGCCCAGGAGAGGCGCGAGCGCCGCAACCGTTTGGCCCGCCTGCACGCGCGCCGTGAGGTCCGCCGTCACCGCGACCAGAAGCAGCGCCTTGCCGTCGCCCAGCGTCGACAGCAGGCATACCACGCCCGAACCGAGCTGGTCGCGCGCCTGATCCGCCAGCGTGCGCAGACCTGCGCCTTCCGCACCGTCAACTACGCGGAACACCGCCTTGTGGCTGCTAAAACTCTGTTCCTGGTTCTGACCGCCGGTGGTCTGACCCGACAGCGCCTTGTGCTTCCACTTCTCGGCGTCGTCGCGCGCGATCTTGACCTGTTCGGCGAGCTTCTCCACGCGTTCGGTCAGCTGCTCCGGCGTCGTGTTCAAGCGCCGCGACACCTGCTCCAGCGCCGCCAAACCGTCCTGCACGTACTGGAGCGACGCCTCACGACACACCGCTTCCACCCGCCGCACGCCCGCGGAAACCGCCGCTTCGCTGACGATCTTGATGAGCCCGATGTCGCCCGTCCGCAGCACGTGAGTGCCGCCGCAAAGTTCAACGGAATCAGCCAGCTTCATGACCCGCACGACTTCACCGTACTTGTCACCAAAGAACGCCAGCGCACCGCGCGCCACCGCGTCGTCCATGCTGGTCTGCGCCACGTCCGCCGCGGCATTTTGGAAGACACGCGCGTTGGCGTGTGCCTCCACCTGACGAATTTCCTCGTCGGTCAGCGCCGCGTAGTGGCTGAAGTCAAAGCGCAAACGCCCCGGCTGCACCAACGAGCCGCGCTGCTTCACGTGGTTGCCGAGAATATCGCGCAGCGCCTTGTGCAGCAGATGCGTCGCCGAGTGGTGCGCGCGAATGCTCGATCGCCGCTCCTGATCAACCTCTGCGATCACCGTTTCCCCCGGCCACAGCGTACCCGCATCGACGGCAATCTTGTGCAGGAACAGGCCAGTCGGCGTCTTCTGCGTGTCCAACACTGTGGCGTGACCGCCTTCGGTCCAGTACAGCGCGCCGTGGTCGCCCACCTGACCGCCGCCTTCCCCGTAGAACGGCGTTTGGTCGAGCACAATCCACGCTTCCGTGCCACTTGGCGCATCTTCAAGGATCGCTTCATCGCCCAAAAGTGCGAGTACCTTGCTGTCCGCGCGGTCGCCCTCATAGCCGACAAAACGCGTCACGTAGCCGGCTTCTGCGACCAGCTTTGCCGCTGCCTGCCAGTCCGCCGCGCCCTTTTTCCAGGACGCCTTGCCGCGCGCCTTCTGCGCGTGCATCGCCGCTTCAAATCCAGCAATATCAATGGCGTAACCGCGCTCCGCGCCGATCAGCGCCGTCAGGTCCGTCGGGAAGCCGTGCGTGTCGTGCAGGAGGAAGACGACCGCGCCGGGTAGCACCTTCTCGCCGCCCGCCGCATCGATCCGCGCCATTTCCGCCTCGATCAGCCGAAGGCCCGATTCCAGCGTCTGCCCAAAGCGCTCCTCTTCGGTCCGCGTCACACGCGAAATGATGGGTTTGGCTGCGCCCAGCTCCGGAAACACGTCGCTGAGCATATCCGCAACTTGGCTCGCGACTTCGTGGAAGAACAGTTGCGTCATGCCGAGCTTGCGACCAAAGCGGATCGCCCGACGCATGATGCGGCGCAGCACGTAACCGCGCCCTTCGCTGTCCGGGTAGATGCCCTCCGCGATAAGGAAAGCCGTCGCGCGCGCGTGATCCGCGATGACGCGAAACGCCACATCGCGCTCGATTTCCGCCGTGTGGCTGACGACGTTCTCCGGGTCAAAAAGCCCGCCATACTTCACATCGGCCAGCCGTTCGGTCGTGGCAATGAGCCCCAGAAACAGGTCGGTATCGTAGTTCGACGATGCGCCTTGTGCCACGGACGCGACGCGCTCCAGACCCATGCCGGTGTCCACGCTCGGCGCGGGCAAAGACGAGAGCTTGCCGTCCTGCCGGTCATACTGCATGAACACGCAGTTCCAGATTTCGATGTAGCGACCGTCGTCTTTGGCCAGCGTGCATTCTGGACCCTGACTCGGATCCAGATCCCAGTAGATCTCCGTGCAGGGCCCGCACGGACCGGTGTCGCCCATCGCCCAGAAGTTGTCTTTCTCGCCCAGCGGCACGATGCGATCGGCCGGCAGCCCAGCGATCTTCAGCCACAGATCGCGCGCTTCCAGATCCGCGGGCACCTGCGCGTTGCCAGCAAAATATGTCGTGACCAGTCGACTCGTGTCCAACTTCAGCACTTCCGTCAGGAACTTCCACGCGTACGTGATCGCGCCTTCCTTGAAGTAGTCGCCAAAGGAGAAGTTGCCCAGCATCTCAAACAGCGTGTGGTGCCGCCGCGTGCGACCGACGTTCTCCAGATCGTTGTGTTTACCGCTCACGCGCAGGCACTTCTGCGTCGACGTCGCGGTCTTGTACGGTGCCGCGCGCGCGCCGGTGAAGTAGTCCTTGAACTGCACCATGCCTGCGTTGATGAAGAGTAGCGTCGGATCGGCCGGCGGCAAAAGCGAGTGCGAAGCGACGACTGCGTGGCCGTTTTGACCAAAGAAGTCGAGGAAAGCTTTGCGAATTTCAGCAACGGAATGGGGCGTCTTGTCCATGATCTCACTCATTGCGCGGTCCAGAACGGCATCGCGGGGCAGCGAAGGTTAGCGCACCGGAGCCGGAGTCGCCAGTGCTGGCTGTACCCGCTGGAGGCGATCACGCCCGGCAGACGCACGAGAATCGCTTGGCCCCGCGGCGCGATAAGCGGTGTAGGCCGCTTGGCCGTGGCGGGGATCGTGACTCAAGCGATACGCCTGTTCCAGCAGTTCGCCCGCGGGAATCCAGAGTCGCTGGTCGCCTGCCATCGTGCCCAGCGCCACGAGCGCACCGATCTCCTCGCGTCGCGCGTGGTACCGCCGGAGTTCATCCAGCGCGCGCGTCAGGTTCTGCCGCTCTTCAGACGTCATTTGCACCTGCCGCTGCACCAAGAACGTGCAGAAATTGCGATGCGCGTCCGGTCGGAGGTTCGGCTCGTTGGCGTACGCCCACGCGTAGAGCGCCCGGGCTTCTTCCAGAGGCGCACGATCGGCAAAAACCGTCAGCACCATGCCATCGACGACGCGCTCGCGCTTGACGTCTTCCAGACGCGGCCGCAAAAACGTGTACGCCTCGCCGCGACGACCTTCACCGTCCAGCGACTCCGCGTAGCGCTTGATGAGCAGCGCCCGATGCGGCTCCGCGGCCAAATTGGTGCCCCAGAGCGTCAGCGAATCCTGCCAGAGCGTCTGCTGCGCCACCGTCAGCGCTGCCAGCCCCCCGCAGAAGGCCACGGCGAGTCCCTGGGTCGACCGCTTGTTGAGATACGGGGCAAGCGCTGTCGCGGCCAGTCCGGACAGACAGGCCAAGGGCACGTACGCATAACTGTCACAGGTGAAGCGGATGATCGGCACGAGCTGAGAGACCGGCGCGTACGTGATCGCAGCCAAACCCAGCCACCAGCGCAAGTGACGATCCTCGGCGCGCCACACGCGGACCAGCAGCGCGATCAGGGCGATGAGGGCCAGAAGGCCGCGCCACAGCGGCGGATCGGTCAGTTGCAGGTCCGTCAGCCGAAAGTACTGCGGAAGGAGACCGCGCGGCCACACGACGTGGCGGAACTGCAGGTCGAGGCCCTGGAACACGCCGGAGAAACGCCCCTGCAGCGTGGTCGGCGACGCGTCCAGCGTTGTGTAGCCATCGGCACCTGCGTGGGCCGCCAGAAAGAGTCCCGCGGCAAAAATCGCCCCGGCAAGGACGGTCAGCACTGCCGTGGCCAGCGCGAGACCGGGACGGCGCAGCCCTTCTCGACCCTGCAGAACCATCACGGTCCAGATCAACACGAGCGGCAAGACCACCGCCGTCGGCTTGGCCAGAAACGCTGCAAGCCCTACAAGCAACAGCCACGGGGGCACGCGATCGCGCGCGTGTCCGGCGTGCAGCGTCAGGAGAAAACCCGTGGCGTAGAGGAGATCTTTGGTGCCTGTACACCAGACCACTGGCTCGACGACCAGCGGATGAAGCGCCCAGAGCGCGGTGCCCAGCCAAGCCGCGGGAAGCGTCGTGGTGCGCCGCAGTAGGAAGAAGAACAAAGCCGCGTTGGTCGCATGCAGCAGCAAGTTCAGCGCGTGGAACGCTGCGGGTTGGACGCCAAAAAAAAGCGCGGTCGCACGGTAGATCGCCATCGTGACGGGAATCGGGTAACCGAGCGCCGGGGTAAAGATCCCGTCGGCGGGCCACGGAATTTGCGGTTGTACAAGAGGATTATCGCGAATGTACTGCGGGTCATCCCAGAGCACGAAGCCAAAACCGAGCGCGCGGCCAAAGACGGCGACGACGATCGCGAAGATCGCGAGCGCTGGCCACAAGTGACGCCAATCGGTTTTCACGGGTGCCTGGTGTGGGCGTGCGCCTTCAGGGCGGGCTTCGTCGGCGCCTCAACTTTCGCCGACTTTTCCGCCTCGACACGCTGCCGCTTGGGCGCGGGTTTGTCCGGCAAGGGCTCGCAGAGGTCTGCCAACGGCTGGTTCGGCGCCACCTTGGAGAACGGCAGGTGACCCTGGTTCACAGCGTCGACGAGGATCGCGTGAGCGTCTTGCACGGCCTCGCCACAGATCATGTCGACCTTGAGCGCGGTCGCGATCGCCGCCTGCCAATCACCGGCCTTGAGCTGTTTCTTGGCCTCGCGGAGCCAGATCGACTGCGGATCGGCGTCCTTTTCCGCATTTTCCGCGCCTTGACCCTTCAGGCGTTTGAGCCGCAGCGTCTGACGATCCGTTGCGCCGGTGGCAAGCTCTTGCGCCAACTGCTCCGCGCGCGGGCACGCCGTCGGATTGGCGCCCACGCGGTCTTCGGGCGAGGCATCGGCGCGCCCCTCACACAGTGCCTGCAGGTGGCCGAGGTCCACTGACTGAAATGTGCGGTCGCCAACCGGCTGCCAGGACAGTTTGCCGCTGTCGATGTGCAGTGCCTGCGCCGACCGCTGCCACGCGGTGATCTCGCCAAAGGCACCATCGGAGAAACGCGCGCTGGCGATCGCCAGGACCGGCACTTGCGGCCAGCCGGTGGAGACCAGTGTCCCCCATGCGGCCGCGTCGTGGCCTGCACGGGCACGCGTTGGTGGCAAGTCCGTCGGGTTGTAGTGCGCCTCCACAAACGTCGCCTCCGCCTTGCGATCGCCGGGCCACGCCGCCACGACGACGAGCTGTTTGCCCGTCTCCACCGCACGGTTGGTCTCCTCCCGATCGACCGTTTTCGTACACAGGCACACTTCGCCGATCACCGGTGGTTCACCCAACTTCTCCGCGGCGATCGTGATTTCCAGACGCTTGCTCAGCGCGCAATCGGCCGGCAGTTGATCCGCACAACTCGTCTGTGGCACGAGCGCACCGGCTTGCGCGCCCGACGCCAAACGCAGCGGTAGACTCGGCACGTGGGGCAACGCGTCGCCCAGCGTTTGACCGGCTGGCAAGTTCAGCGGCGGATCGTCTGTTGCAACTTCGGGCGCGTGCGTGGGCACGGCTTCCGTTTTCAGCGCCACCTGTTCGGTCTGCGCCGCCGGCGCTTTTGGCGTACGCCCGCAGGCTCCCAGCGCCAAGACGAGCGCCAAGACGAGCGCCAACCCCATCGTGCCTTTCTTGTGCATGCTGCTCCGCGTCCTCAATCCCAATGCCTGACCAAGCCCTGCACCAACGTGCCCGGCCGCTTGGGCAAACGCAGGCCCATCGGCACCAGATCGTCCTCGCCGTCGCCCATCTTGGCTTCGCCGCGCAGGAGGCCTTCTTCCACGAACCCCAGACGCGTGTACAACGCCCGCGCGGCCGTGTTCGTCGAGTGTACCTGCAGCGCGAGTTTCTCCAACAGCGGATTTTCATCGGCCCAGCGGATCGTTTGCGTCATCAGACGCTTGCCCACGCCGCGGTGCCACCAGGCGCGCAACACGCCGATGCTCATCGTGCCGACGTGACGGGTGCGCCAGAGATGCCCGCCGACGATGCTGCAGAGGCCGATCACTTGACCATCGCGGCGTACCGCCAACACCAGAACGCTGTTGGACTGGTGGTGAAAACGGCCAATCAGATCGGCTTCGATATCCACGCGATCGTCAAAATCCTCAAGCCCTTGGAGGAGAAACTCGGTTTCACCAAACACCTGCCGCTTGAACGTGCAGAGCGCATCCGCGTCCGCAAGGCCCGCGGGGCGAATCGTGTAGGCTTCTTCGGCCGGCGTGTGCATGCGCAAACTTTCGCACGAAACGACCGCGGGGCAAAGGCGGCGGGTACAGAATGACGCTTGATGATGGGAAACACGCGCCGCCAGCCGCCTCAGCGCGAGACGCCGTCGCTGTTGAAGTTGCCCAGGACCGTCTCGTCAGCGAGGGGAACGCCGACGTACGCGTCGCCCAGACTCCGCAAAAATACGTCCAACCGGTGCTGCGCGGCATCGAGACGCAGAACTTGCGCGCAAACGGCCGCGGAAATCCAGAGCGGATGCCCGCCGAGAGGCCCTTCAGGCGTGGCCACGATCGGCCGAACGGCAGCGGGTGACGGCTCGGCAAGAGACGCGGCCAGCAGGCGGGCGGTGACGGCACGCGACGGTACGGGACAATCGATCGGCAAGACCAACACCGGGCCAGACGTCGCGGTCAACGCGCGTTGCAAGCTGTGCAGCGGTGTGGCGTCGGGATCGCCGTGCAGCGTCGTGAGATCGGGCGTCTGATCGAGGGCCGCGGCAGGGTGCAGCACGGCGATGACCCGCGTGAGACCGTTCGCACGCAGACGTTCCACTTGACGCCGCCACAACGGTTGACCGGCGAGGTCGATCAGCGCCTTCGGACCACCGGCGCGTCGACCGTGCCCCGCCGCGAGCAGCACCAGTGGGACGGCGAACGGCGTACGCGAGTCGCGCAGCACCAGCGTGTCGTGGTCGTCTGAGGGCAGATCCAGCGCGAACGGCGCCAAAGCCAGCCGCACCTCCGTTCGCCGCAAGCGGGCGCGCGCGCGGTCGCGAACACGCGTCGCCGCCGCATACCGCCCCAGCGTTTCCAGATACGCGGCGGCCGCCCACTGCGTCAGCGCCCGCAAGCCGTCGCGCAAGGCGCCGTTCGGCTCCGCCAGCCACGCCGCTTCCCAAGCCGTGTGCGCGGCAAAATAAGCCGACTCGTCCCACGCAGCACCACCAGCGACAACGCGCACCTCCAAGGCATTCACTGGGCGTCCTGACGGTGTTGCACAAGCTGCGCTGCCACGCTGATCGCGATTTCCCCCGGCAACTTGTTGCCCAGCAACCGGCCATCGGCTTGACGCAGACCGATCGGCGCGTGCAGGCGCGACAACACGTCTTCAGCCACCCCGCGCTGACGCAGCCGCTGCTGGGTCACAGCGATCTTGGACGTCGAACCAATGAGGCCGACGAACGCCACACGCTGCGCCGGATCGCGGGTCGATTCCGGCACGCGCAGAAGCGCCTCGGTCAGGTCGCGATCCAGCGCGTGGTCGTGGGTCATCACGAGCGCGGAAGTCGCGTGCGGTGGTGGTGCCAGCGGCAGCGGTTTCCCTTGCGCGGTCAGTCGCTGCGCCGCTTGGCTATTTTGCGCCTGCGGGCCCAACCATCCCCATGCGGCAAGCAGCCGCAGCGGCTCGGTGCAGACCACTTCAACGCCGGGAGGAAAACGCACGCGGTCGGCCCATTCGGGGCGATGGTCAACGACGATCACGCGCCACGGCAGCGGCTGTAGCACACGCGAAAGCGCGGTGCCCACGTGGCCGCCGCCCATCACCAGCACGGTCCGCAGCGCTTGAGGCTGCTCCCGCAGCGTCTCCTCGGCAAACCGCGTTTCCAAGGGAAGGCGCGCATGAACGGCTTGTGCAAGCGCTTGGGTCAAGGCGCGTCCGTCCGCGGGCGTCACGAGGCGATAGTGCAACCAGACAACGCCGCCGCAGCATTGGCCGAGCTGAGTGCCAAGGGGATAGCGGCAAAGGCGCGCAGAAAGACCCGACGAATCAGCTTCTTCTCGAACTTCAGTGGCAGTCGGCGTCGCGGCTTCTTCGGCACTCCCACCAGCGGTCGCGTTTTCCAGTTGGGCGGCCTCACGCAAGGCTTCCTCTTCGAGGTGTCCGCCGCCAATCGTGCCTGCCAGAAGCCTACCACCGCGACACAGCAGGCGCGCACCGACGCCACGTGGCGTTGAGCCTTGCACCGACCATACAGTAACCAGCACCGCGGGTGCGGCACCTTCGGGCAGCCAATCGCCCAAGCGACCCAGCAAGCGCTGCGCCTCTGCGTCCATCGCCGCCGGATTCATACGCCCGCCTTGGCGAGCAACGCGGCATGCAGCGGCAAAGTCACTCCGCGGCGCTCCGCGATCGCCACGAACCAGCCGTTGCGCCACGGCCACTCTTTGACCGCCGCGCGGTTCTGCGCGATCGCCGCCGAATAGTCGACGAGCCGCTGCAGCACCGCTGTACCGTCCAACTTCAAGCCCAGTTCCAGCTGGCCGATCAGCAACAACTCCGCGGTCAACTGCGCCACCTCGTCCGCGTGGTGCGCGAGGATCTGACCGACCGCGCAATCATGGACCTGACACAACAGGCCAAAAACACAGTTCCAGAGCAGCTTCTCCAGTTCCCACGCGGCAAAGTGCTGCGGGTCGACGACTTCAGCCGGCACGTCCAACGCGCGCAACTCCGCAACGACGCGCGCCGCGTGCGGCCCGACAAATGGACTCGGTGGCCCCAGGTCGATCGGCGCACCGCGGCTTTGCACGGCAAAAAACAAGAGACCACGTGTCGCGTTTTCCAGCCCGTGCGCAGTCAGCCAGGGCCGCAGCATGCCGTTTTGCACAAAGACCAGATCCGCGTTGCGGTGCTCTGGCACGCGTGCCAGCACGTCCGCGAGGTCGTCATTGCGCGTACACACCACGATCGGCGCGCCCGCCACGTCCTGCAGGACACGCCAATCATCGCGACGCCCCAGGACGTGGATCGGCCGACCACGCGCTGCCGCCCGCGCTTGCAGCGCCCCGCCAATTCTGCCCGCACCGATCAGCGTCCACGTCGACATCTGGCCTCCACGCGCACTCTACGGCGGCGCGCGGTTGCGACACAAGAGTTGGCGCAAATCGCGGCGCTGCGGCATTCTCGGCGACCCTGACGGAGTGTGCGCATGGAACCGTGGTTGCATCTGGAAACGTGGCTGAGTCTGCTGACGCTGACGGCGATGGAAATCGTGCTGGGCATCGACAACATCGTGTTCCTGTCGATCCTCACGGGGCGCCTGCCTCTGCACCAGCGTCCCAGGGCGCGGCGACTGGGTCTGACTGGCGCACTGGGTACGCGGCTCCTGTTGTTGCTCGCGTTGAATTGGCTGATGGGTCTGACGACGCCGATCCTGCACCTGATGGGGCGCGGTTTCTCCGGTCGCGATCTGATTCTCGGCGGCGGCGGACTCTTTCTCATCGGCAAAGCGACGCATGAAATCCACGGGCGCCTGGATGCTGCCGAGGAAGGCCACGGCGACGCACGCGCCAAAGCGCCGTCTTTTGCCCTGGTGCTCATTCAGATCGCGCTGCTGGACGTGGTGTTTTCACTGGACTCGGTCATTACGGCCGTCGGCATGGCGCCGCAATTGGGCGTGATGATCGCCGCGATGTTCGTCGCCGTGGGCGTCATGATGGTGTTTGCCGGCGCCGTCAGCGACTTCATCACCCGCCATCCGACGATGAAAATGCTCGCGCTCTCGTTTCTGCTGCTCATCGGCGTGCTGCTGTGTGCGGAGGCCATCGGCCAACACGTCGACAAAGCGATGATCTACTTTGCGATGGGATTCTCCTTCACGGTGGAGATGCTCAACCTGCGTACCCGCAAGCACAAACCAGTGGCGCTGCACAACGTGCCGGACCTGACCGAGGACAAGTAGCCGCCCGTTGGACAATGCCTAAGATAGCGTTACGATACTGTGCCGGGGGTGTGGCATGACGAAGTTGCGGCGATGGACGCTGGTTTTTCTCGCAGGTCTCTGTTGCGTGGCGGCCAGTAGCGCGTGGGCTGGAACGCTCGCGGGAACCTTGCCCGTGCAAGGCGTATTGCGCACCTCCGCCGGCGGCGCTGTAGCCGACGGGACGTATACCCTCAAGGTCAGCCTCTACGATCAAGCCACGGGCGGCGCGCCGATTTGGAAAGACACGTTTGGTGCCGTCGCGGTCGTGGGTGGACTCTTCGCCTTTGAATTGGGCGGTGATTCAGGCGGTCAGCCGCTGCCATCGATCCTGACGAGCACAGCGACACCGCTTTGGTTTGGCATTTCCATCGGTGCCGATCCGGAGCTGCCACGCACCGCCATTGGCTGGGTCCCGCGGGCTTTTTGGGCCAACGTTGCCGGGGTCGCACAGGCCGTCGGTTGCACCGGTTGCATTGGCGCGGAGCAAATTGCCAATGGGTCCATCGGCGCGGACAAGGTCGGCTTCAACTACGCGGCTTCAGCGGGCCCGGGCGGCGCGGCCACCAGCGCGCTCACGGCGAGCACGGCGGATACGGCAGTCAGCGCGCAAACCGCCGCCAGCGCCGACGTCGCCAAGGACTTGCAATGCAGCGGCTGCGTCGGCTTGTCCGACCTGAGCAACGACGTCAAAGGCGCGTTTGTCGCCACCACCGGTGACAGCACGATCACAGGGAACGTCACGGAAAACGGCTTACTCACGGTCAACGGCGTGTTGGCCCTCGGCAGTTCGTTCATCATCGGCGGCATTTACGGCGACATCGGTCTGTGCAACGCGGCTAACGCTGGAAAACTCGGCTGGGACGTCAATTCGGCCAGATTCCAGATTTGCGACGGCACCGCGCTCCGCAATCTCGCCGAGTGTCGGGACCAGTGCCAGGACGCAAGCAAAGTGACCTGCGGCGCGGCGATTCCGGATATCTGCGGCGACACGAAGTCGGGTTGCACAGGTACGGGAACGCTGTGCGCGGATGCGACGAAACAGTGTGTGGACAACGGCGTCACATCTTCCTGCGTGGCCGTGCCCAAGTCCTGCCTCGCGATTCTCACCGCGACCCCCGGCTCGGCGTCCGCGGACTACACCATTGACCCAGACGGCGTGGGCGGTGAAGCCCCTACAAAGGTGTGGTGTGACATGACGACGACCTCGGCGACCAGCACACCCACACCCGCTGTCGGCGGTTGGACGCTCGTGATGAAGGTTGACGGCACCAAAGACACATTCCTGTACGACAACCCGCTGTGGACCAACAAGAACGCGTTGAACCCGGTCGCATTCACGTTCAACGACCCCAGCGAATTCAAGTCCACGGCATTTTGGACGCTCCCTTTCACCAGCATTCGCATCTTGATGAGCACAGGCGCGGTCGGCGGACAATTGACCGCGCCCGGCCAAGAACTGCAGATCAGCGGCGGCTCCTTGTACGAAATTTTCGCTGATGGACTTTACCGGCCCACCTATCTGGGACGCGCAGGCTGGAAGGCGTTGATGCCTACCACGTCCCTGCTCCTGAACTGCAACCTGGAAGGCGTGAACGTGCGTGCACTGGATAACCAAAGTTCGTCCAACGTCCGCCCCCGCGTGCGTCTGGGTATCTTGACCAACAACGAAACCGACTGCGCCACCGTCGACTCCTGGATCGGTGTCGGCGAACAGGGCTTTGGCTGCAGCAACCTGTCGGTCCAGCACGCCGCCGGTAATTCGTGTGGTCAATGCGGCTGCGACGGACCAAATACGAACGCCACGGCGTTCACGTACATCTACGTTCGCTAGCGCATCTTCTTGCCCTTCCCCCCGCGATAGCCTAGATTCCCCGCAGGATACCCCCCTGAGGTCTGATGGCCACGGCGTTCGCTTCTCCCCGCAAAGACAACGACGAGTTGCCTGCATCCTCGCTGGTCGATAACTCGTACCGCATCGTGCGTTTGATCGGCCGCGGCGGCATGGGCGCCGTGTATGAGGCTGAAGATATTCGCCTTGGCCGACCAGTCGCGCTCAAAGTGCTGCGTTCCGATTTGGCGACGCAATTGCAGGCCGACGAGCGATTTGTCCAAGAAGCCAAGATTCTCGCGCGGATTCGTTCGCCGTTCATGGCGACGGTCTACTCGATTGGCGCGACGGAACAGGGCCGCACGTACATCGCGATGGAGTACATCGACGGTGAATCGCTGGGCGATCTGCTGGACCGCGAGCGCTGGCTGCCGGTCAACCGCATGGTGCGGATCGGTCAACGCGTGTGTGAAGCGCTGATGGAGGCCCACAAGGTCGGCATCATCCACCGCGATCTGAAGCCGGACAACATTCTGCTGACCAAAATCGGTTCGGTGGACGACTACGTGAAGGTGGTCGATCTCGGTCTGGCCAAGCACATGGCGCCGGGGAATTCAGCCGGCTATTCGCCACGGTTGACCCAAGCGCGACTGGTCGTGGGTACGCCGGCGTACATGAGTCCAGAGCAAGCCGCGGGTCACGACGTGGGCCCGTCGAGCGATCTCTACTCGCTGGGTGTGATTTGCTACGAAATGCTGTGCGGCTTCCTGCCGGTCGACGGCGAGTCGCCGCAGGATTTTCTGCGCGCCCACCAGTTGCAGCCACCCGTGCCGCTGGCCAAGCGCCGCGCCGATCTGAATTTTCCGCCTGAATTGGACGCGTTTTTTGCCCGCGTGTTGGCCAAGGGCGTCGCAGAGCGTCCCGTTGACGCACGCGCTTTCGCCGAAGAACTGGAAAAGCTGGAGGGGTCACTGCGGCAGCCGCAGACCCGCCAGGTCGTCGTCGCCGACACGTCGCCGCGGCTGGAAACCATCAAGCGGGAAACCTTTGACTCGGACGAGCCGCCGCCGATTCCCGAAACACCGCAGCGGGTGGGCACGCCCACCACCCAGCGAAACAAGCAAACAGCCAGCGCCAAGCCCGTCGTGCAGCGTGAGAAGCGCCCGTCCGGACCCACGCTGGACATGCTGGACGACCGTCTGGACCGCGCCAAGGATCGCGTGCGGCTGGAGATGGTCGGCTTGGTGTCGCGCTCACGAGCTGCGCTGTACGACGCGATGGACAGTTTCGCCACGCATCTGGGCAACCGTGCCGACGCGCCCGTCGTGGTGCGCTTGCGTGTGACGCCGCCGGATGGGCGGTTGCCAATCAGCTGCTTCTTTGAGGAAATCCGCAGCCGCGCCGGACTCTTTGACGACGATTCCGGGTCCGTGGCGCGACGCAAGCTGCTGGCCTGGGTGCAAGGCCTGATGCCGGATCGTCCCGATCGCGCGAGCCAAGTCGCGCACCTGATCGGTCTGTACCTGCGCGTCGAATTCCCCGATTCGCCTCACCTTTCCCACGCCCGCGCGGTGCCAGAAGTGGCGCGTCAGGCGGCATGTGGCGCGCTGGTCGACGCGCTGCGGGCAATCGCTGGGCGCAACGTGCTGGTCCTGATCCTTGACCGAGCGGAACACCTGACCGAGACCGAGACTGCATTTCTGCGGCGGCTGATTCGCCAGCTCGGCGCAACGCCGGTGATGGTCGTGGCTGCGTGGGTGGCCAAGACCGACGAGATGCCGGTTGGCCTCACGGGGACGCTCGCGCAAGGCGCGGTCGCGGCGATTCCCTCGCGTGAACCTTCGCCGATCGACGTGGAGTCGCTGGAGCCAGAAACGCACCGAGCACTGGCGGCCGTTGTGCAATTGGGCGCGCCGCTGTGGCCCGATCTGCTGGAAGCCGCGACGGGGGTTCCCGCGGGCGCGCAGATCGATCGGTTGGTCCGCGCCAATGTGTTGCGGCAGGTGCCGACGAGTCGGTTGTCCAATCAGGCGGAATACCTGTTGGTAGAGGCGCCCGACGCGGTACCGCTGGGCGATCTCAGCGCGATCAGCCTCAAGCAAGCCGCGCTCTGGATGCAAAAACAGGCGGAAGTTCGCCGTGAGCCGTGGACGCCGCGGTTGGCCGTGCTGGAGGCTACGTCGGGTGCGGCGGTGATGGCGGCACAGCACGGGCGGGAGTCGGCGGACCTGATGCGCGCGCTGGGCGCCCTTCCAGAGGCGATCTCGGCGTACGAAACATCGCGGCTGCTGTGCCGAACGCTGTACCTGTCGGCGGATGTGCCGGCGAAAGAGAAGTCGATCGCGGCGTACACGATGGCGACGACTTCGCTGGGGCTGTCCCAAGCACTGCGGGAACGCGGTGAATGTCAGGCGGCGAGTGATCGTGCGCGTGAGTCCATCGAAATTCTGCGCGCGATGCCGGGTCTGGCGGAAGACGACTGGTATGCCCACGGCGTGCCGCTCCTCGACGCGTGGGCAGAGGCGGAAGCGCAGTGCGGTCGCGCGCAGTCGACCGTCGCGCCGCTGGAAGCGCAGATCGTTGCCCTGTCGCGCTCGACGACCAAACACGCGGCGGCACAGTTGGCGCACACACAACTGGCGCTGGGACGCTGCCTGCGGGCCAGCACACCGCCCACGGACAAGACGACGCTCCGCAAGGCTGTGGACGTATGGACCGCGGCGCTGGGCTCGGTGGCGGCGCTGCACGAACCCGTCATGGCCGCCGAACTCGCGATGGAACTGGCCGACACGTGGCGAACGCTTGGCGACGGCCTGGAGTCGGTGAGCCACGCGCGACGGGCGCTGGCGGCGGCTCGCGACGCGCGCAACTTGATTCTGGAAGTCGAGGCGCTCCGCGCGCTGGCGCTGGCGCTGCGCGACATCGGCGAATTGGACGACGCTGAGGCGCAGCTGGGCGAGGCGCTGAACGCGCTGGGCCGCGTGGACCGGCAGCGGCTGGCGGCGGAAGTGCTGGTCTTGCTGTCTGCCGTGCTGCAAGCCCGCGGTGCAATGGACGAAGCGGACGCGGCTCTGGCCAAGGCGTGCCGGGCGTTCGCGGCGCTGCCGGATTTGGCGGGGCTGTCCGACGCCTTGCGGCAACGTGGCGACATCCAGATGGCGCACGGCATTTACACGCGTGCCAAGGCGTTTGCGGAGGAAGCGGTGCGGCAAGCCGTGCTCGCGAACCACGACAATCTGCGGCTGAAGGCGCTGCTCCTGACCGCCCGTGCAGGCGCCGCTGCAGGCGAACCCAACGCCGCGCACACGGCCATGGAAGAGGCCTTCCAGCTCGTGCCAGGCGACGTGCCGACGATCGAGCGCGCCGACTGCATGGTCGTGCTGGCCGACTTGATCGAAGCGGGCGTGCTCACGTCGGATCGCCAGCCGCAATCGCTGCTGCAAGAGGCGGAGAATTTGTACCGCGAGATTTCTGCGACGTCGGAAGCCCATCGGCTGGCCAAGCGCCTGCGCGCGATGAACGGCCTTTCCAGCAGCGCCGGTAATCGCGCGACGGACACGAAGCCGGGACGGCACTGACGCGTCGACTCGCCACCGCTGCGGCGTGGTCGTCGTGCACATCACCGTCGCCAACGGCGAGATCTCCAGCGTCAAGGTCGAGCCCAAAGACGTGGAACCCGCGCTCGCGAATGGCGTGACGACGCCGCTCCGAACCGCGAAGTTGCCCGGCGTTGATGCGTGCGAACTCAGGATTACCGTCCGTTTCGACGTCAAAGACTGACGCGCGCCGCCTTTCGCGCTATCTTGCGCGGCGGAGGTCAGATGACGCGGCCGTTCGACAAAGTGTGCATTCTGGTTCTGGATGGTGCGGGCGTGGGCGCGTTGCCCGATTGCGCGGAATTTGGCGACCCGCCAACGGTGAACACGCTGGGCAATTGTGCGCACGCGGTCAGCGGCCTGACTCTGCCCAATTTTCAAGCCCTTGGACTGGGCAATCTGACGACGCTTGCAGGCGTTCCCGCGGCTTCCAAACCCGCAGCGTACGTGCTCAAGATGGCCGAACTCTCGCGCGGCAAGGATACACCGACGGGGCACTGGGAGATGGTCGGCGTGGAAACGACTGAGCCGTTTGCCGTGTACAATCCGCAGTTTCCTGAAGCGATCATCGCGGAATTCACCGAAAAGACCGGCTACGAAGTGCTGGGCAACATCGTCGCGAGCGGCACGGCGATTCTGGACGATCTCGGCCCCGAACACGTGCGGACGGGCAAGCCGATCGTCTACACGTCGGCGGACAGCGTGTTTCAGATCGCGGCACACGAGGACGTGATCCCGGTCACGGAGCTGCACCGCATGTGCCTCGTGGCGCGCGAGCTGCTGGACAAATACCGCGTTGGCCGGGTGATCGCACGGCCATTCATTGGAACGCCGGGCAAGTGGAAGCGGACGTACAACCGCAAAGACTTCGCCATGCCGCCCGCGCCGGGCACGCTCTTGGACAAACTGATCGCCGCGCGCATCCCGGTGATCGGTGTCGGCAAGATTCAGGACATCTTTGCTGGCTGTGGTGTGCCAGAGTCGATCCACTCGGAAGGCAACACGGACGGTATTCGCCTGACGCTGGAGCGCCTGGAGACGCTGCAACGCGGGCTGGTCTTCACCAACCTCGTCGACTTTGATGCGCTCTACGGCCATCGCCGCGACCCGCACGGTTTTGCCCACGCGCTGGAGGAAGTCGACGCCGCGCTGCCGCACCTGCTGGACGTGCTGGGCGAAGACGGGCTGTTGTGCATGACCGCTGATCATGGCAACGATCCAACGTACATGGCCTCGACCGACCACACGCGCGAGTACGTGCCGCTGCTTTTTGCATCGCGGCGCTTTCGTCACGGCGGAGAACTGGGCCAGACGCCGACCTTCGCGTCGCTGGGTCAGACGCTGGCGGCGAACTTTGCCGTGGCGCCGCTGAGCATCGGCGAGAACTACCTGCCGCGGCTGCGCTGACGGCTTGCAGGAGTGGGGATGCAGGCACGTGAACAAACGATCTGCGGGCTGCGCGCGGTCCAAGCGGCGCTGAAGATGCGACCCGACCGGGTGCGGCGGCTGTTCTACAGCGCCGAGCACGCCCGCCCGTTGCAGCCTACGCTTGCGATTCTGGCCAAGCGTCGCGCGATTTTCCGCGAGTTACCGGCCGATGAACTGGATCGCGTTGCCGGCACGCGCGCGCATCAGGGACTGGTCGCTGTGCTGGATGCGCCCGACGTGCCGAAGCTCTCACGCGAGGCGGTCACGCTGACGGCGCAACAGCCGGGCGTCACGTTGCTTTTGGACGGCGTAGGCAATCCACACAACGTCGGCGCGATTGCCCGGACGGCGGCATTCCTGGGCGTGCGGAGCCTGTGGCTGACTGCGGAAGGCGCGGAAACGGTGCGGAGTTCAGCGGCGTGCCGGACTGCGGAGGGCGGGCTTGAATCGCTGGATGTGTCGGTGGTTCACGACGCGCGGGCGGTCGTGCAGGCATACGCGGCAGCGGGCGGTCACGCGCTGGCGCTGGCCGTGCGCGGCGAAAAGACACTGGCGGACTTGACCACGTATCGCGGGCAGCCAATCCTGCTGGTATTAGGGTCTGAAGAGAACGGTCTGGATCCAGCCGTCGAAGCGGCGTGCACCCTGCGCGCGCGGATCACCGGAACGGCGGCAGTGGAGTCCTTGAATGTGAGTGTGGCGGCCGGGATTGCGCTGGCGGCGGTGATTTAGGACCGCCCGATCTGCGCGCCAAGAACGCCAAATCCCGCGTGTTCAGCCAAGCCCGACCCGAACGTTTTTCGCGCTAAACGAGTTCAGCACGGCCGTTCGCGATCTTTTCCATGAGCAGCATGATGCCGTCCATGACCTGCTCCGGACGCGGCGGGCAGCCGGGAATGTAGATGTCGACCGGAATGATGTGGTCGATACCCGGCACAGTCGCGTAGTTGTCGTAGAAGCCGCCCGTCGAGGCGCACGCACCAAACGCGATCACCCACTTGGGTTCCGCCATCTGCTCGTAGATGCGCTTCAGGATCGGCGCGTTCTTGTGCGTCACGGTGCCGACGACCATGAGCAGGTCCGCCTGACGCGGCGTAAAACGCGGCACTTCGCAGCCAAAACGCGCCAGATCGTGCTGCGCGGCATTGACGGCCATGTACTCCATGCCGCAGCACGCCGTCACGAACGGGTACTGAAACAGCGAGAACTTGCGCCCCCAGTTGACCAGATCTTCGACTTTCGTCGTTAGCACGTTTTCGGCCATGCCGTGCTCGGCAAGCTCGTTCGCGCCAATCCCCAGTTCACTCTGCCGGTACAGTACACCCATGTCACCCTCGTGCAGTTGGACCTCGCGTCCGGGACGCTGATTTGCCCTTTCGCGCGGTTCGTGTCAACCGTCCAGCACCCACGCGCCCGGCATCAGGCCGATAATCACGCGTGGAACCGGCGCTGTAAACTCCATCATTTGTTCCGTCGCGGGATGCGGAATGCGAATCAGACTGCAGTGCAGCGCGATCTGGTGCGGCGCCATGACGGTGGAATCCGCGTATTTGGCCGGCAGCTCCACCAGCGCGTGCAACGGCACCGACGTCAGCTCGGCGCCATAGCGGCGATCACCAACGACCGGAAAGCCGATCGCGGACAGGTGAATGCGGATCTGATGCGTGCGCCCGCCGGTGATGGAAATGTGCAGCCGCGACATCATGCGACCGCGGGCGATCAGCCGCCACGTAGTCACCGCCGGTTTGCCGCCTTGATCGATCGCCATGACTTGATGGCGGACTTGCGTGCCCTCGCGCAGAGAGCCGATCGGCAGCGTTATCCGCCCGCGCGCGCCTTGAATGTCGCCTTGCGCCACGACGACGAATTCGCGCTTGCACAGCTCGCTGCGCCAATTCCAGCGCATCGCCTTGGCGGCCTCGGGGGTGCGCGTGAGCAACACGAGTCCGGTCGCTTCGGCGTCCAGCAGGCTGATCGGATACGTGGTGCCGTAGCCCAGCGCGTTGAGCGCGCCCGTGACCGAGCGCAGACGGTACGGACCGGTCGGCACTACGGGGCAACCCGCCGACTTGTTGACGGCAATCAGAGCGTCGTCGGCAAAGATGACGGTGCAGATGTCCTTGGGGTTGATGCCCAGCTCGACGTGTTTGGTCGACTTCCCCGCTGGAATCGCCTTGGGCTTGGCTGGAGTCTTGGCACGCGGCTTGGCTGCCGCAGCTTTCTTGGGCGCAGGCGTGGGCATCAGACACACTCCTCAGTTGCCAGCAACCGATGCGCCAAGTGTAGCACGAATTTGCCGCGCTGCGTCGTCACGGGCACCCTTCTTCGGCAACGCCGTTGCAATCGTTGTCGACGCCGTCGCCGCAGACTTCGAAGGGTCCGTACGCGTGGTTGTGCCCCCAGTACTCGCCGTAGTCGCAGCCGGGCAACCACACGCCCGACGCGCAGAAGCCGGCCATCCGCGTCGCGCCTGCGCAGACGCCCTGTTGATTCGGACACAGGGGCAGCACAAGGCTGTCGTCAATGCCGTCGAAGGCACCGTCGCAGTCGTTGTCCAAGCCGTCACAAATTTCGGCGCTCGGTTGGGTATTCTGGTTGCAGGCAAGCGCGCCGGCGCTGCAGACCGTCGTTCCCGCCGCGCAGACGCCGTTCAGGCCGGTACTGCAAGCTTGGCCGCCGAGAATGCCCTCGTCGGCGATGCTGTCACAGTCGTCGTCCAAGCCATTGCAGATTTCCACGCCTGCGGTGACAAATTGGACGCACTGCAATGCGCCACTCACGCACTGTTGCGTGCCCGCCGCGCAGATGCCGGGCGAACCAGTGCCGCAGACCGCGCCGCCGCCGGGATTGCCCTCGTCGACGATGGTGTCGCAGTTGTTGTCCAAGCCGTCGCAGGTTTCCACACTCGGCTGGACAAGTTGGACGCAGACGAGCGCACCACCCTGACAGTGGAACGTGCCCGCACCGCAAACGCCAGGCTTGCCGGTGTCACACGCGCCGCCGCCGCCGGGATCGCCTTCATCGACGGTGCCGTTGCAGTTGTTGTCCTTGCCGTCGCACGTCTCGGCGCTAGGCGCCACGTCCTGCGTGCACTGCAGCGCGCCCGATGAACACAGCGTCGTGCCCGCGGCGCACACGCCGTTCAAGCCCGTGTTGCACAGCGCGCCGCCGCCAGGATTACCCTCGTCCACGATGGTGTCGCAATTGTTGTCCAAACCGTCGCAGAGTTCCACGCTCGGCTGGACAGCTTGAACGCAGACGAACCCGCCGCCCTGACAATGGCGCGTGCCTGCACCGCACACGCCAGGCTTACTGGTGTCGCACACGCCGCCGCCGCCGGGATCGCCTTCATCGACGGTGCCGTTGCAGTTGTTGTCCTTGCCATCGCACGTCTCGGCGCTTGGCGCCACGTCCTGCGTGCACTGCACCGCACCCGCCGAGCACAGCGTCGTACCCGCGGCGCAGACGCCCAACTTGCCCGTGTTGCACGTGAGGCCGCCGCCGGGATCGCCCTCGTCGGTTTGGCCGTCGCAGTCCTCGTCTTGTCCGTTGCATGTGTCCGCAGCGGGCGTGCTCGCGGTGCAACTCATACCCGCCGCGCCGTTGCAGACCTTCACGCCCACGCACGTGCCAAAGCCGTTGGTATTGTTGCAAGCGGTTCCCACGCCAACGTTCTCATCGATCACGCCGGTGCAGTTGTCATCGACGCCGTTGCACGTCTCGGCGACGCCGGGATTCACCGTCGCGCTGCCGTCGTCGCAGTCCAGACTGTTGGCGACAAAGCCGGTGGGTGCGCTGCACGCCTGCGCGGTGACCGCGAGGTTGCCGAACGTGTCGCCGTCCTGGTCGCGATAGAACGTCGTCTTGACGCCTTCATCCGCGGTTCCGTCGCAGTTGTCGTCGACGTTGTTGCACGTCTCGGTTGCGCCGGGATGAACGCTGCCAACCGCGTCGTTGCAATCCGTCGCGTCGCTCACGTAGTTCGCAGGCGCGCTGCACGCGAGCTCGGTCGCACTGGCACTGCCAAACGTGTCGCCGTCGCTATCCTGGTAGAATGTCGACTTCACGCCTTCGTCGATGCTCTGGTCGCAGTTGTCGTCAACGCCGTTGCAGGTTTCCGTTGCACCGGGGTGAACACTGGCGCTGTCGTCGTTGCAGTCGCCGCCGAATTGGGTCGGGTTCTGCACGGTGCCCACGCACAAGCACAGCGTCGTGCCGCCAGTGGGGCCAAAGCCGTCGCTGTCGCCGTCGCCGTAGTGCGCCGCGCAGCCAGTCGAATCTTGACCGTCCGTCACGCCGTTGCAGTCGTCATCGTAGCCATTGCAGGCCTCCACAGCGCCCGGGTGAACCTTCTTGCTCGCGTCGTCGCAATCCTGCGCGACGGTCGCGTAGCCAGCGGGCAAACTGCACGCTTCGGTCGTCGCGCCGGCGAGGCCAAAAGTGTCGCCGTCGCCGTCCCAATAGAACGCCGTCTTCACGCCCTCGTCATTCTCGCCGTTGCAGTCGTCGTCCTTGCCGTTGCACGTCTCCGTTGCGCCGGGGTGAATGCTGCCGTCACTGTCGTCGCAATCGCCGCCGACAAGCGCGTAGCCCGCGGGCTTTTTGCACGCGAGCGTTGTGTTGCCCGTGTCGCCAAAAGCGTCACCGTCGCCGTCCCAATAGAACGCCGTCTTCACGCCTTCGTCGGTCACTGCATTGCAGTCGTCGTCGACGCCGTTGCACGTTTCACTCGCGGTCGGGTGGACCGTCTTGTCGCCGTCGTTGCAGTCCGCGCCGCCGTTGGGGCACGTGGCGGGCTGCCCCAACGTGGTCTTTTCCGCTGCACAGTACCCATCGCCGTCCACGTCGCATGCGTCGTCGGTCACGCCGCTGCAGTCATTGTCGAGATCATCACACACATCAATCGCGCCGGGATGGATGGCCGCCGCGGCGTCGTTGCAGTCGCCGCCTCCCTGCGGGCACGTCGCTGGCTTGCCGAGCGTTGCCTTCTTGGCGTCGCAGAACCCATCGCTGTCACCGTCACAGCTGTCGTCGACCGTCGCGTTGCAGTCGTTGTCCACGTCGTCACACACGTCGATCGCACCGGGGTGAATCGCACTGTCGCCGTCGTTGCAGTCGCCGCCGCCGCTTTTGCACGCCTTGGACGCGCCGACCAACGGGATGGCGCCGTCGCAGAACCCGTCGCCGTCGTCATCACAGCCCTCATCGGGGCCATTCGCGCAGTCATCGTCGACGTCGTTGCACGCTTCCACCGCTGCCGGGTGAACGGCGTCATTTTCGTCGTTGCAATCCAAAACCGTGACGGACGTGGACAGCGGGCACACCGTCGGCGCGTCAAACCACAGCATGTTCGCGTCGCAGTAGCCATCCTTGTCGTTGTCGCAGCCC
Organism: uncultured Myxococcales bacterium; assembly: GCA_903896545.1. Lineage (GTDB taxonomy): Bacteria > Myxococcota_A > UBA9042 > UBA9042 > UBA9042 > CAIYBN01. Next base: position 55,211 of record CAITYF010000204.1, read on the forward strand.
TCGTCGGTCTCGCCGTTGCAGTTGTCGTCGACGTTGTTGCACACCTCCAACGCGCTCGGCGAAACGCCCTTGGTCGTGTCGTTGCAGTCCAGCAGGTTGACCGTGACCGACTTCTTGCACGTCACCGTCGCGCCCGCCGTCCAGCCCATCGTGCCGTCGCAGAAGCCGTCGCCGTCGTCGTCGCAGCCGTCGTCGGTCGTGCCGTTGCAGTCGTTGTCCAAGCCGTCGCACGTCGCCTCGATCGGCGTTTGCCAGTCGGGAACCGCGCTGTAGTCGCAGAGCCAGCCGCCTTCGCTGCACGTGGCCTTGGGCTTGGTCACCGCGCACACGCCCGTCTGCTTGCACGTCGACTTCTCCACCGGCAAGTCGCTCGATTCATCCGTCACGCCGTTGCAGTTGTCGTCCAAAAGGTTGCACTGCTCGGTCTTGATCTGGTCCAAGGAGGAGCACGTCACCGTCGATTTGTCCGCGCCGCACACCACTGTGCCGCCGCCGCACGCGCCGGTCAGGCAGGTCTCGCCAATCTTGCGCAACGCGATGCCGTCAAAATCGACGTAGTCAAAGTCGTCGTCCGTCTTGCCGTCGCAGTCGTTGTCCAAGCCGTCGCAGCTCACTTCCACCATGTTGTGGCAAATCGGCGTGGAGCCACCGCAATTGCACAGCGGATCCTCGATGATACCGCATTCATCTTTGGGATCGCTGGAGATTTCGATGCCGGGTACCTGACTGTAATTGCAAGTCCAAGCGCCTTGGAAGCAGACCGTCTTGATCGCGCTCAAGCCCGCGGCACAAACGCCGACTTTTTGGCAGGTCGAGTCGGCTAGCGACGTCAAGTTCTCATCGACCTTGCCGTTGCAGTTGTCGTCCACGTTGTTGCACGTCTCGACCGTGCTCTGCGGCTTGGAGCCGTCCGCGTCGCTGGAACACGCCGCCGATCCGGCGTTCTTGCACTCGACCACGCCCATGCCGCACGCGCCCACGCCGTCGCACGCGCCGCCGAGCGCCACCAGGGTGTTGTCTTCTTGCCAGTAAGTGAACGGCTCGTCCGTCTTGGCGTCGCAGTTGTCATCTTTGCCGTTGCATTGTTCCGCTTGCGGGCGCTGGTCGCCGTCACAGCCCACGCACGTGCCGGTCTTGGCGTCAGATGGCGTCGCGCACTCGACGGAGCTGGTCGGCTGCTGGCCGAACTTGTAGTGCTTGCAGACCGAGAAGCCCGTCGTTTGCCCAAACTTGTCGCCAACGTGCCCACATTCGCCGTTCAGGTTGCCGCACGCCGCGTCCAATCCTTCCGGGTTACCGTCGTCGGTGATGCCGTTGCAGTTGTCGTCGCGGCCGTTGCACAGCTCCTTGGCTTCGGGGTTGACGGCCTTGTCGGTGTCGTCGCAGTCCGCGGGCTCAAGCCAGCCATCACCGTCCTTGTCTCTGGCGTCGCACGGCGGGTCCACCTGACAGCTCTGCGACTTCCCGTCGCCGCATTTTTCCGGCGCACCCAGGTACGTCAACGGATCGGTGTCGTCGCAGTCTTTCTTCGCCGGGTAGCCGTCGCCATCTTTGTCGGTTGGATCGCATGGCGTCGGGTGGCCATCGCAGTTCGTGTCGCAAATCGTCGTGTCCACGACACCGACCGGGCAGCATTTTTCCGCCGCGCCCGGAAAGAATTCGGCGTGGTACTGCGCGAACTTGTAATCGCACTTGGCTTTTTCCACGTCGTTGTTGACGCCGTCGCCGTCGATGTCGAGCAGCTCACAGCCCTGGTTGATCTGGCCATCACAGTCGTCGTCGGCGTCGTTGGTGCAGTCCTCTTTGGCTGCCTTCTTGTCGGCGGTTGAGCAAACCATCGGCTTCTTGGCACCGGTCGGATCACACTGCCAGTGTCCGCCCGCGCACACACCGAAGCCGCACGTCCCGCCCACTTGATGCGTCGGGCTCGGGTCCTCCGCAGTCGCCAGCCCTTCGTCAACCAGCAAGTCGCAGTCGTTGTCTTTGCCGTCACAAACTTCCAGAGCCCCAGGGAAGATGGCCGGGTCATCGGACGCGCCCGCCAGGCAGCCGGCTTCCTGGCAGTCGGGCACGCCGTCTTTGTCCGTGTCGACGCATGCAAGGTCGGTGCCATCGCAGTCTTCATCCAAGCCATTTCCGCACTGCGTACAAGCGTTTTCCGTGTTGAACGGGTTGGACGAATACCCCACGGGCACTCCGTCCTTGTCCGTGGCACCGTCGTCGTTGCAGTCGCTGGGCGCGCCCGGATCGCTACAACAGCCGATCTTTTGGCAGTCCGCCACGCCGTCTGCATCGGCATCGCAATTCGCCTGCGGCGCGCGCAGCGTCAACTCCAAGGTCCCTGTCGTGCGCGTGTCCACGACGCCGCTCCAAGCGGTCAGCACCTGCTTCTTCTCAACGCCCAGCACGCGCAACTGGACGATTCCCGCCGAACCCGGAGGCTGCGCCAGATCAATGCTGTAAGGCGTGGTGACGATGTTGCGGCCCGCCGGCAGCGCAAACGTCAGGTCCGCCTCCTTGCCAGGCGCGGGCAATTTCAGCTGCCCATCCGGCGAACGCAGAGAGAGTTGCAGGCTCGCGATGGCGGCACCGGGCTGCAAAGGCGGCTCGCTGCTGATGATGAGGCGCAAGAACGGGTAGTCGGTCACGTCCTTGGCACAGCCGATGGCCAAAACAAGCAGCAGACACGCCAACCAAAATGAGGTCTTACGACTGCGACGTGGCATTTCGGCTCCCAAGCTACGCAACCGTTTGCGCGCCGATGCCGGGAGTATACCGAACCGTGCCGCGGTATGAAACGCGTTGGCACCGGGATTCGCGGGGAAGTGCCGTGATAGTCGATTCTTGCCGCGAAATTGTGCGTTGCACACAGGCTGCTTGCGTCGCGGCCAAGTCCAGCTATGCTCCTTGCGGTCGCCCGTCCCAGAGGTCCTCGTGTCGTCGCAAGCCCGCATCCTCGTTGTCGCCAATGGTCCTGAGTTGCTGCAGTCGCTGACGGCGGTGACGACGCCGCTGGGTCACCTGCTGATGCACGCGCAAACCGCCGATGAGTTGGCATTGCGGCTGGGAGAACTGCGGCCCGAGCTACTCGTGATCGACGGCGACGCGCCGCTCGCCCGCGACGTGGAAAAGCTGGCGGAAGTGCTGAGCCGGATTCGCGGAGATGGCACGCGGCCACAGCTCGTGCTGATCGTCCGGCCAGACGACACGCTGCGCGAAACGCTGTGCATCGCGACGCGCGCGGACGACGTGCTAGACAAGCCTCTGGATGCTCTGGACCTACAAGTTTGCGTGCGAACGGCGGTTCGCGTCCATCGATCGAGCGCGCAGGCGATGCGCGATCGCGACATTTTGAACGCGCTCTTTGAGCTCTCCACGTTCTCGAAAGCCTACGCGTCGACCGATGAAGTGCTAGAGGCCCTGGCGCGGCGGGTGTCGGAATGGATGGGCATGTCGCACGTCGTCGTGACGCTGGGTCCGGCGAGCCAGCCGCGCGCCGTGGCGGAAGTGCACCGACAGTCGGGCGGTCGCGGCAGCTCCGTCATCGACCGGCGTCACGCGGAACTCTTCAACCGCGGGGAAATGCTGGTTATTGAGGAGTCGGAAGGCGTGCTGGCGGGTGAACACCCAGCGACCCTGCCCTACGTGGGCCTGCCGCTGCAAAGTCAGGACGGCGAGGTGCTCGGCGCGCTGCACGCGTGGGGACACGACACGGAAGTGTCCCTGAACCGCCGAATCGGGGCGAGCGCGCGCTTGCGGGTGTTGCGCGTGGCCGCAGAGCGGATCTCGACCGAAATTCAGCTGCACCAGACCAACCGTCGACTCGAAGAAATGGCGGAAGCGCGGACGGCGGACCTGACTGCGGCGCTGGAGCGCCTGCGCGGCGTGAATGCACAGCTTCTGGAAGCGAGCCGCGACACGGTCATGCGCTTGGCGCGCGCCGCGGAATACCGCGATGGCGATACAGGCGAGCACGTCGAGCGCATGAGCAGCTACGCGCAAGTGCTGGCACGGCAGCTGGGGATGACGGTCGAGGATCAGGCGCTCATCAAGCTGGCTGCGCCGATGCACGACGTGGGCAAGATCGGCATTCGCGACTCGGTGCTGTTGAAGCAGGGGCGGCTGACCGATGACGAGTGGCAACAAATGCGCGAACACCCCAGCATCGGCGCGCGAATTCTGGCGGGCTCGCGATCCAAGCTGCTGCAGATGGCCGAGCAGATCGCCGCGGCACACCATGAGAAGTGGGACGGCACTGGCTATCCGAACGCGGCGCAGGGCGAGATGATCCCGCTGGTGGGCCGCATCGTGGCGCTGGCGGACGTGTTCGACGCGCTGACGACGCCGCGCGTGTACAAGGACGCGTGGAGTGTGGACGACGCCGTGGCGCACATTCAGCGCGAGCGCGGGCGGCATTTTGACCCGAAGGTCGTCGCTGCGTTTGAGCAGTGCTTGGACCAGCTGCTGGAAGTGCGGGCGGGTTACTTGGAATAGGCGACAGGAAGGTGTGAGCGTTTGGGGGCGCATCCGGCCCAAAAGGCCGGACCGGGTCGCCAATCGCCAACGTCGGACGTTGGCGACGGAGTCCCGATGCGGGCCTCCGCGCGAAGCGTTGGGCCCCTTGCGCGCTGGCGCCTCAGCCACGGGCCGCGCCCGGACGAGCGGTTGAGGTGAAGCGGGCGGTTAGACCTTTGGTTTACGCGGCTTCATGCCGGGCCGGAAGCCGGGAACGCCGCGCGGGACGGCGACGAGCGCCGCTTGCGCGCGCTGGCGGTCGGACTGCCGCTGTTGCACCAACTGACTCTGCGGCTTGCGCGCGCGATCGTCGGTCTGCGGCGCAGTGCGGTGCCGCCGGTCGAGATCCGAAGGCAGCGTGCCGCCGTCCTCCGTAATCAGCGCGCGAAAATCCTGCGGCAGCGGCGCGCGCACCGCGAAGTGTTCGCCAGTCATCGGGTGTTTCAGCTCGAGCGCGCGGGCGTGCAGCATCGTGCGCGGCGCCAGCTTCTTGACGATCGGTCCGCCGTAGAGAAAGTCGCCGCAGATCGGCGCGCCCAGAGCCGCCAGCGTCGCGCGCACCTGGTGCTTGCGGCCCTGTTCCGGGATCACGCGCACGAGGCCAAAACGCCGGCCCCGCGACAACACTTCCACTTCCGCCGCGGCCGTCAGACCACCGTCCGGCACGACCACCATGAACTCACCGCCGCCGATCTTGCGCGGCTTCAGCTGCATGTCCGCACGCTGCCAGCGCAAACCCGGCACGGGTGACGTCAGCGCCAAATAGACCTTCAGCACGCGCCGTTCGCGAAACGCCTCGTTGGCCAGCCGCGCGGCGTCTTCATTGCGGGCAAAAAGCAGCACGCCCGACGTTTCTTTGTCCAGCCGGTGCACGAGGTGGATCTGCGCGGGGTCTTCGCCTTTGGCCGCCACGTGCGCCTGCAGCCATGTCAGCGCCGACGCGACGTCCTCGGCGCCGTGGGAAAGCAGGCCGGACGGCTTGTCCAGCGCGATCAAAGCGTCGTCCTGAAAGAGGATTTTGGGCTGTAGCGCCATGGCGGGACCTCGGTGCCGTTCAAGCGGCGGCGGCACGTTAGCACGCCCTGAACGACGACAAAAACAAAGCGGCCCGTGAATCTGCTGACTCACGGGCCGCCGTCGAACTTGGGTAAAGACCAAATGGTCGGGGTGACAGGATTTGAACCTGCGACTCCTTGCTCCCGAAGCAAGTGCGCTACCAGACTGCGCTACACCCCGAATTTCAAGCAGGGCGAGCCTGCATGGGCTGAGCGGACGCACCGCCAGCGGGCCGGTAGAATGCGATCGACGGTGGTATTTGTCAAGGACGATCCGGTTGTCATTCGCCGACTGGGGCGGCACACTCGGCCGCTGGAGGTTCGAATGCGTCTGGTTTTCCTTCTTGCCCTGCTGGTTTCTGCCCAGGCGTACGCGGATCCGTTCTCGCCGTCGCGCTTTTTGGATGACAGCCAGCCGTGGCACGAGCCGGCTTCGCGCGCGGTCGACGTACAGCATCTGGACCTGACGCTCTCGCTGGATCCGGCGGGGCTGATCACAGGGCACGCGATCTACAGCGGTGTCCTGCGCGCGCCAGCGACGGAACTGCGGTTGGATGCCGCGGATTTTGCCATCGACGACGCGGCGTGGCTGGCCAACGGTCAGCGCGTGGCGACCAAAGCGGTGAAGGACCACGGGCAAGTGCGGTTTGATCTGCCGCAGACTGAGCCGCCCGGCGGCTGGCAATTGGAGCTGAAGTGGCACGCGCGACCCAAGCGCGGGCTGACGTTCGTGCAGCCGGACGCCGACGCGCCGCAGCGCCCGCAACACGTGTGGAGCCAAGGCGAGACCGAGGAAGCGCGGTACTGGCTGCCCAGCCCGGATGATCCCGACGAGCGGCTGTCCTGGAACGTGACGATCGTGGCACCGGCGCAGTGGCAGGCGCTTTCCAATGGCGAGCAGATCGGCCGCACAGTCGCGGACAAGATCGCGACCACGCAGTTTGCGTTCAAGCAGGAAGCGCCAATCTACCTGCTGAATGTGGCCGCAGGGCCGTTTGTGGCGATCGACCACCCGCACCCGCAGACGCCGCTGCGCACGTGGGCGCTGCCGGAGGTGGCGGAGGACGCGCGCAAGGCGTTCACCGCGACGCCGGACATCCTGAACGCGCTGAATCAGCTGACTGGCATGGCGTACCCGTGGGGGCGCTACGGCCACGTGACTGTGAGCGATTTTACGTTTGGCGGCATGGAGAACGTGTCCTTGACCACGCTGACGGACCGCGCCGTGCCGGATGCCCGCGACCTGCTGGACTGGCAGGTCGACGGTCTGGTGGCGCACGAAATGGCGCATCAGTGGTTTGGCGACTGGCTGACTTGCCGCACGTGGGCGGATATTTGGCTCAACGAAGGCTTTGCCAGCTATTTTGACCTGCTAACGACGGAAAAGCGCCTGGGTCGCGCGCGATTTGACGAGGACTTGGCCGACACGCGCGCCTCGTACCTCACCGAGGCTGGCGAGTACCTGCGCCCGTTGGTGACCGATCGCTACCGCGATTCCGACGAGCTTTTTGACCGCCATACCTATCAAAAAGGCGCGCTGGTGCTGCACATGCTGCGGCGGCATTTGGGTGAAAAGGCGTTTTTTGCCGGCATCGCCGCGTACGTGAAGTCGGGACCACGTAGCGTCGAGACGGCGGACTTCCAGCGGGCGATGGAAGAGGCGTCCGGGAAGTCCCTGCGCGGATTCTTTACGCGGTGGGTGCGACAGGCCGGCCACCCGGTGCTAAACGCCAAGATCGCGTGGGAGGAGAGCACCAAGACGCTGAAGGTGACGCTGGAGCAGAAGCAGAAAGTCGTGACGGGGCAGCCGCTTTTTGACTTGCACGTGCCGCTGCGGATTCAAAATGGGGAGACGAGCGTCGCGGCCAAGGTGCACCTCGACGGTGCCAAGGCGGAGTACACGCTGACGACGGCGGCGCGACCGGGCGTGGTCGAGATCGACCCGGAGTTTTCACTACTTGCCGATTGGACGCTGGAAGCCGAGGTGGACGACCTGGTGGCGATGCGCGCGCACGGCGGTACGGCAGAAGTGCGGTTGCAGGCAGTCACGGCGCTCGGCAAGCAGCTGGCGAGTCAAGTGGCGGTGGATGAGCTGCTCAACGCGCTGGCAAACGATCCGGCACGGCACGTGCGCGCTGCCGCGGCCGAGCAACTGGGAAAGGCGGAACGGGCGGCGGTGCGCAATGGCTTGATCGCGGCGTTGCAAAAGGACCAGGAATCGCTGGTGCGGGTGGCGGCGGCGCTGGCGCTAGGGTCGTTGCACGATCTGGCGGCGTGGCCGCAGCTGACCACGGCGCTCCGCAAGGATGCGTCCTATGCGGTCGTGCGGGGGGCGCTGACGGCGCTGCATCATATCGATCGCCAGGCATCGCGGGACCTGCTGCGCGAGTTTGCGACGACGGCGAGCCACCGGGAGACGATTGCCACGCACGCGCTGTCACTCCTGGGCCAAACAGGCGACCCGCGCGATCAGAACCTGCTCTGGCAACTGGCGCAGACGGGCAACGCCAAGCAGCTGCGGGAAGGCGCGCTTCCAGCGCTGGCGGCGTGGGCGACGCGCAATGAAGCGCAGCGTGAGCGGGTTCGCCTGTATCTGGAGGGCACGCTGCATGAGCCCAACCTGCGGATTCGCCAGCACGCGGCGCAGGCGCTGGGTGTACTCGCGGATCCGGCGTCGCGTGGCCCGCTGTTGGCCGCGGCCGATCGTGAGGTGTTCTTTCGGACCGGGGAGCTGATGCGCCGCTCGGCCAACGAACTGGGCCGCAAGACGCCGGTGGAAGAGCGGCTGAAGAAGCTCGAAGAACAATTGGAAAAGCTGCAGCGTGAGCCGCACAAGAAGCCGACGGAGGCGCGGTAGGTGAATTTTCAAAGAGCGAAGTGGGTCGCGGTGACCGGGTTGGTTTTGGCAGCGCTGCTGGCAGCGATCGCCGTGCGACCGGGTTCGCGGCTGCCCAGCGGTAAGGAAGGCGAAGTCGTCGTGGATTTTGCCCTGCCGGTTGTGACCGCCGCTGGTCTGCAGACGCAGAGGCTCGACGGGCCGCAGCACCACCGCACCAAGCCGCTGCTCCTGCACTTTTGGGCGCCAAGCTGCGCGCCGTGTCGCGAGGAGCTGCCCCTCTGGCAGGACTTGGCGCAGCACGCCGACACGTTTGCCGTCCTGACGGTGGCCGGAGACGAGAGCGATGACGTGGTCGCCTACCTGAAGGAGCACCACCTGACGTTGCCTACACTGTGGGATGAGAACGGCACCGCGCACAAGGCGCTGAGTGTGTGGACCATCCCTCACACGTTTGTCCTGACCCCCAAGGGCTTGATTGTCCGCGATCTGATGGGCGCGCAAACGCGCGAGTCGCTGCAAGAAGCGCTGACCGCGGCGGCGAAGTAGCGCTCAGGTTTCAATCGCCACCGTCCACAGCACAAGCAGGTCGCCCGTCGCCGTCGTGCCGACGATGAAGACGTCGATGTCCGGCGACAGGCCCCACGGCGTCTTGGGACCCACGCGGTAGACGTGCACGTAGGAGAGCTGAGAGGTGATCAGCTTCTTCAGCTTCTGGAACTGCGGCGCGCGCGCTTGCTCGAAATCGCTCCACCAATCTTGCGGCACAACGTAGTTTTTCAACAGCGAGGCGAGCGTCCTGGACTGCACCGCGCGCTTGGCCAGAGGCAGCGTGTCCGGGCGCTGGACGTAGAACGGTGCGACCTTCTGCTTGATGTTGTAAGCCGTCGCGTGCGGCGCCCCGCCTCCAGGCACGACGAAGACCTGAAACGGGTAATCAGACTCGCTCGTGTAGAGCAGCCCCTGAACTGCGGCATCGAGCGCGGCCTTCACGACGGCGGTTGGCTGCTTTTGTTTGAGGTTGGCCAGTTCCAAGAGCGGCGACTGCGGGGACGGCGCGACGAAGGTCGGCTGAACGGGCACGGCGATGCGGATCGGCGGCGGCGGATCATCGGCAGTGGCATCGGCTGGCGCGGTATCGGCGGAGGACGCGTCGGCATCCGCGCTGGCGTAGGTGCCAGTCGCACACGCGGCGAGTAGCGTCAGAAGGAGAAGGGGCAGCAGGCGAATCATGGGAACCTCCGGGCGCGGTGAGAGATGCGCTCAAGGAGGTATTCGTGCGTTGGCGGTTTTTGCCGCGGGGAAATTTTGCGGGAGTGAAAGATTTTTGTTGGGCGGGTGAAGGGAGGGCCTGATTTCGGAACGCTTACGTCTTTTAGGGCGCTTGCAGAGATGGCCGGCGGCGCGATTCGTCAGGCTCGGTGCGCGCGTTGCGACCTTCCGGTCGCGGGCGGGAGCCAAAAGCCAGAAAGGCCGCCACCCTCGCGGAGAACGGCCTTTCGGTGTTCACACACACGCAGCAAGAATCACGTACGCAGCGCCACTTCTGCCCAGTGGCACACCACTTGTGCAGCACCAAGCGCCGCACGCGCTTGCTTGGCAGTCGCCTCACCAGTCACGCTGGGATACCGCGGTCCGACTCCGTAGACCGACAGCAGAATCGCGGCATCAATGACCGCCTCCGCGTCGGTCCCGGCGCCCAGTCGCTCGGCGATCACCCGCAAATCATGCGTCCGCGGCACCGGCAGGTCTCGCGCTTCCATCAATGCTTTCAGAGCTTTTTCCGCTGACTGCTGTGCCAAGAAGCACACCAAATGCCACTCCGGGGGATCGAGCTCCGCGACGACGTGCGCCACGCGCCAATCCGAGCGCGAAAGCGTCCACCACGCGAGGACTTCGGGCCGATCAAGCAGCTTCATCAAGCCGGACCGCTTCACGCGCCATTTCGCGCTCATACCAACCGCGGGATTCCTGAATTCGCTGCCAATCGGCGGGCGTGAGCGCAAGGACATCAAACGCGAGGTCGATCCCACGCAGACCGCGATGCGCTGCAATCGCTGCCGCCGTCCGTTCCATTCCATCCGGAATCAAGAGGACGAGGTCCACATCACTGTCGTCTCTGGCGTCGCCACGCGCACGGGAGCCAAACATCAAGATATCGAGCACCTGCGGGCAGGACCGGCGGATGCGCTCGGCGATCTCGTGGCGCAAGGTTTGGTCAAAAGGCACGGCAACACCTCCGCGGGCACCGACGGCAGGGTAGCATTTTTGGCGAGCCAAAAGCCAGAAAGGCCGCCCCCCTCACGGAGAACGGCCTTCCTGTCTTCACACCGAGAGCCCAGCCTTACGCCACGCTGCTCCCATAACTGCCGATCGAATCCAGACCCGTGGTGTCGCCCGCGGCGGTCTCGATCTCCATCGTGGTGTACGCGCTCAGACCCGTACCAGCCGGGATGAGGCGACCCATGATGACGTTTTCCTTCAGGCCGTTCAGGAAGTCCTTCTTGCCCGACAACGCCGCTTCCGTGAGGACCTTGGTGGTCTCCTGGAACGCCGAAGCCGCGATGAAGGATTCCGTCGACAGCGACGCCTTCGTGATACCGAGCAGCAAGGGCTCGCCAGACGCCGGCTTGCCGCCGTCCGCCATGACGCGCTGATTTTCCTCATCAAAGCGGAACTTCAGCACCTGCTGGTCGACCATGAACATCGTGTTGCCGGTCTTGGTCACGCGGACCCAGCGCAGCATCTGGCGGACAACCACTTCGATGTGCTTGTCGTTGATGCGCACGCCTTGCAGACGATAGACTTCCTGAATCTCGTCCACCAGGTATTTGGCCAGCGCCTCGATACCGAGCACGTGCAAGATGTCGTGCGGGTTCAGCGGACCGTCCATCAGCGGATCGCCGGCGCGCACGCGGTCGCCCTCGGCCACCGTGAAGTGCTTGCCCTTGCCGATGAGGTACTCACGCGGCTGACCGATTTCCGGCGTCACGATGACGCGCTGCTTGCCCTTCACGCCCTTGCCAAACGACACGATGCCGTCGACTTCCGCCATGATGGCGTGGTCCTTCGGCCGACGCGCCTCGAACAATTCCGCCACGCGCGGCAGACCGCCCGTGATGTCCTTGGTCTTGGCCTGGTCGCGCGCCATCTTGGCGAGCACGTCGCCGGGCTTGACCGTGCCGTCTTCGTGCACCACGAGGTTCGCGCCCACGGGCAGGTTGTACTGCGCCAGCGCGCCGGTGCGGTCGTTACGCAGGATCTCGCCATCGGGGCCGACGATCGCCACGCGCGGACGCACAGCCGGGTCCTTCGAGTCGATGATGAACTTCTGCGCGAGACCGGTCGTCTCGTCCAGTTGTTCCTTCATCGTCAGACCTTCGTCGACGTCCAAGAGGCGAACCTTACCGCCGATGTGCGTGAGAATCGGCGTAAAGCCCGAATCCCATTCGGCCAGCAGGTCGTTCTTCTTCACGGCCTGGCCGTCCAGCACCTTCACACGCGCGCCCGCCTGAATGGCGAACGCCGGGCAACGGTCTTCGGGCACGCCAGGCAGCGTCACGAGGAGGTGACCACGGGCCACCGCCACCTTGCCGCCACCGTCCAACGGATCCACCAACGGCAGATCGCGGAACTTCACGATACCCTCAACCGGAGCGCGGTGCTGCGGCAGATCGCGGTTCGTCGACGCCGCGCCGCCCACGTGGAACGTGCGCATCGTCAGCTGGGTACCGGGCTCACCGATGGACTGCGCGGCGATAACGCCGACCGCCTCACCGATGTTGACCATGCGGCCACGCGCGAGGTCGCGGCCGTAGCAGAGGACGCAAACGCCCGTCTGGCTGCGGCACGTGAGCACCGAGCGAATCTTGACCTTGCGAATGTGGGCGGCGTCGATCCTGGAGACGATCTTCTCCTCGATGACCTGGTCCGCTTCCACCAGCACGTTGCCGTCCGGGTCGACGATGTCTTCCAGCGCGACGCGACCAAGGATGCGGTCGGACAGCGGCTGAATCACTTCACCCGACTCTTCCAGCGCGTCCATGTCGATGCCGTCCAGCGTACCGCAGTCGAATTCCGTGATGACGGCGTCGTTGGCGACGTCCACGAGACGACGCGTGAGGTAACCGGAATTCGCCGTCTTCAACGCCGTATCCGCGAGGCCCTTGCGCGCGCCGTGGGTCGAGATGAAGTACTGGAGCACCGAGAGACCTTCGCGGAAGTTCGCGGTAATCGGCGTTTCGATGATTTCGCCAGAAGGCTTGGCCATCAAACCACGCATACCGGCCAGCTGACGCATCTGCTGGGCAGAACCACGCGCGCCGGAATCCGCCATCATGAACACCGGATTCAGCGACTTCGTATCGTGAACTTCGCCCGTCGCCGGGTTGGTCACTTTGCGCGTCGAGATACCGACCATCATCACTTTGGCGATCTTTTCCGTCGTATCCGACCAGGTATCGACCACCTTATTGTAACGCTCGCCGTCGGTGATGAGACCGTCCAGGTACTGCGTCGTGATGTCCGCCACGGTCTTTTGCGCCGCTTCGATGAGCGCCGGCTTGGCCGTCGGAATCGTCATGTCGCTCAAGCAAACCGAGAGGCCAGCCTTGGTCGAGTTGGTATAACCCGCCGTGCGGAGCGCGTCGGCCAGCAGCACCGTGTTCTTCGAGCCCGCCGCGCGGTACACCTCGTCGATCAGGTTCTGCAGTTCCTTCTTGCCCAGCTCGCGGTTGTACATCGTGAACGGCACGCCGTGCGGCACGATTTCGCTCAGCAGCACGCGACCCGTCGTGGTCTCGATCGTATCGCGGTGGGTCGGCGCATCGCCTTCCTTCGCGGTCGTCGCCCACACCGGAATGCGGCAGCGGATCTTGGCCTGCAGGTGCAACTCGCCGGCATCGTAGGCCGCGCGCACTTCTTCCGGCGAGGCAAACAGCTTGCCCGAACCAGCGACGTACGGCGACTCACGCGTCATGTAGTACAGACCGAGCACGATATCCTGCGAGGGATTGATGATCGGCTTGCCGTACGCAGGCGAGAGGATGTTGTTGGTCGACATCATCAGCACGCGCGCTTCAATCTGGGCTTCCAGGCTGAGCGGTACGTGAACAGCCATCTGGTCACCGTCGAAGTCGGCGTTGAACGCCGTGCAAACGAGCGGGTGCAGCTGGATCGCCTTGCCTTCGATGAGGATCGGCTCAAACGCCTGCATACCGAGACGGTGGAGCGTCGGCGCGCGATTGAGCAGCACGGGGTGCTCGCGAATCACGTCTTCCAGGATGTCCCACACGATGGCGGATTCCTTTTCAACGAGCTTCTTCGCGGACTTGATCGTGGTCACGTAGCCGAGCTCTTCCAGCTTCGCGTAGACGAAAGGCTTGAACAGTTCGAGCGCCATCTTCTTGGGCAGACCGCACTGGTGGAGGCGCAGATCCGGACCGACGACGATGACGGAACGACCCGAATAGTCGACGCGCTTACCGAGCAAGTTCTGACGGAAGCGACCCTGCTTGCCCTTCAGCATGTCCGACAGCGACTTCAGCGGGCGCTTGTTCGGACCCGTGATGACCTTGCCGCGACGACCGTTGTCAAACAGCGCGTCGACCGCTTCCTGCAGCATGCGCTTCTCGTTACGCACGATGATTTCGGGCGCGGCGAGTTCAAGCAGACGCTTCAGACGGTTGTTGCGGTTGATGACGCGGCGGTACAGATCGTTCAGATCCGACGTCGCGAAACGACCGCCATCCAGCGGAACGAGCGGACGCAGATCCGGCGGCAACACCGGAATCGTCGTCAGGACCATCCACTGCGGCTTGTTGCCCGACGAACGCAGCGCTTCGACGATCTTCAGACGCTTGCCGGTCTTCTTGACCTTCGCTTCGCCCGACAGCTTGGTCAGCGCGTCGGTCTTCTCTTCCCACAGGTTGATTTCCGCACGCAGGCGCTTGGCGAGGTCGTCCAGCGTCTCGACGTCGGCACCATCGCCCGGCCACCGCGGCTTGTCCGCCGGCACGCGACCCGGATCCATGTAGGTGAGCAGTTCGAGGATCGCCTCGCCGCCCATTTCCAGCTTCAGGTAGTCCGTCGCGGGCATCGCGTCGAGCGCCAATTCACCCAGCGTGTCGATGACGTACTCGTAGTCTTCCGTCGACAGGATGCGACCCGGAACCAGCGGACCCACTTCCGGCAGCCACTGCGTGTTCAGGTCCTTCGAGACGCGCTCGATGACCATACCGCCCTGGACGTCGTAGTAGTCTTCTTCGTTGATCAGCGTGCCGCGCTGGATGTCGCGCGTGCCGCGGGCCACGATCTTGCCCAGCTCGCCGGACTCCTGCATGTTCTCCAGCTCGCCCATGAGGTCCGCTCGGCGCTCACGCGGGATGTAGAACACGTTGATGCCGGCCTTGCCGCGCTCGACCTGCAGCTTCTGTGCGCCCAAGCAGACGTACTTCGCGCAGTAGAGCACGTACTCCAGATCCTTCAGCGTCATACCGAGCAAGTGACCGATACGCGACGGCAGGCTCTTCAAGAACCAAATGTGCGCAACGGGTGTCGCCAGGTTGATGTGCGCCAGGCGCTCACGACGCACCTTGGACTGGATGACTTCCACGCCGCACTTTTCGCAGACAACGCCGCGGTGCTTCATGCGCTTGTACTTGCCGCAGTTGCACTCGTAGTCCTTCACCGGCCCGAAGATCTTGGCGCAAAAGAGGCCATCACGCTCCGGCTTGAAGGTGCGGTAGTTGATGGTCTCCGGCTTCTTGACCTCACCGAACGACCATTCCTGGGCGATCTTGCGGGGCGAAGTCAGCCCAACGCGCACCGCCTTGATGTTGAGCGGGTTCTTGGGCATTTCGAAGAAGTGCAGCATCTCGCGCATGAACAAACCTCACAGGGAAATTGGGGACAGGGCACGTTGGCGCAGGGTCAGACCGTTTTGGGCAAATCCCCGCTATCGCGGGGACCGGGCCCTAGTCCGGCCCAAGGGCCGTACCGGAGCCTCGCAAGCGAGTCTCCGCCCATTCGGGTAACGGTCCCTTTCGCACTGGCACACCAACACTCGCAACTCGCTTCCGCTCGACGCGCAGTCCAGCGGAGTGACAGGGAAACTACGGAATCGGCTGGCCGTCTTTGTCGAGCAGGTCGACGTCAAGGGCGAGCGCGCGCAGTTCCTTCAAGAGCACGTTGAACGACTCGGGCAGGCCGGGTTCCAGCTTGCCTTCGCCACGCACGATGCTCTCGTACATGCGCGTGCGGCCGATCACGTCGTCGGACTTGACGGTCAGGAATTCCTGCAGCGCGTAGGACGCACCGTAGGCCTTGAGCGCCCACACTTCCATTTCGCCGAGACGCTGGCCACCGAACTGCGCCTTACCACCCAGCGGCTGCTGTGTGACGAGCGAGTACGGACCAATCGAACGGGCGTGGATCTTGTCGTCGACCAAGTGGTGGAGCTTGAGGACGTACATGACGCCGACGGTGACCTTCTGGTCAAACGCCTCGCCACTGCGGCCATCAAACAACTCCGTCTGACCGGTCGTCTCGACGCCAGCACGCTGCAGCAACTCGCGGATTTCCGCTTCCGTCGCACCGTCGAACACCGGCGAGGCCAAGCGAATGCCCTCGTTGTTGTCGTCGATGAAGCGCAGCAGCTCCTCGTCCGTCAGCGACTCGACCAGCTTGTCGATGTCCGGCGCCCCAAAGACGTGCTTCACGGTCTTGCGGATCTCGTCCGTGGACGCGCCCGCGAGCACCGCATCGTGCAGCTTCAGGCCGAGGCAGCGCGCCGCCCAACCCAAGTGCGTCTCCAGAATCTGACCCACGTTCATACGAGACGGCACGCCCAACGGGTTCAGCACCACGTCGACCGGGCGACCATCCGGCAGGAACGGCATGTCTTCTTCCGCGAGGATGCGGGACACAACGCCCTTATTACCGTGACGACCCGCCATCTTGTCGCCGACCTGCAGCTTGCGCTTGATCGCGACGTAGACCTTGACCATCTTGATGACGCCCGGGGGCAGCTCATCGCCGCGCACGAAGCGCTTGATCTTCTCTTCAAAGTAGAAGCGCGTCTGGTTCGCGTTGTCTTCCAGGTGGTCGAGCAACTGGCCCAGCTGCGTCTGCAGGTCCTTGTCGTTCACGCGGATGTCGCGCCACACGTTCGGAACCTTGAAGCGATCGCCGTCGTCGTACAGCTTGTGCGGCAGGCTGGCGAGCTCTTCCTCGTTCAGATCCGTACCCTTGGCAAACACGACTTCACCTTGGTCATTGACGACCTTGGAGTTGGTCTTCTGACCCGCGAGGATGCGCGCCGCTTTCTCGTACGTGGAGTCGGCGAGGATCTGCACCTCGTCGCCCATGTCCTTCAGCAGCGTCGACTTCTCGTCTTCCTCAATTTCGAGCGTGCGCTCGTCCTTGGCTTCCGACTTGCGCGTGAACACCTTGGCGTTGATGACCGTACCGACGACGCCCGGCGGAACACGCAGCGACGTGTCACGCACATCGCCCGCCTTCTCACCGAAGATCGCGCGGAGCAGCTTCTCTTCCGGGCTGAGCTGCGTCTCGCCTTTCGGCGTGATCTTGCCCACCAGAATGTCGCCCGTCTTCACTTCGGCGCCGATGCGGATGATGCCGCTGACGTCGATGTCCTTCAGCGCCTCTTCCGAGACGTTCGGGATGTCGCGCGTGATGTCTTCTTTGCCAAGCTTGGTGTCGCGGGCAACGCACTCGAATTCTTCGATGTGAATCGAGGTGAAGAGGTCTTCCTTGATCACTTTTTCAGAAATCAGGATCGAGTCTTCGTAGTTGTAGCCGCCCCACGGCATGAACGCGACCACGACGTTGCGACCGAGCGCGAGCTCGCCGCGATCCGTCGCCGGACCGTCGGCAATCACGTCGCCTTCGGTGATGTGGTCGCCACGGCGCACGATCGGACGCTGATTGACGCACGTGCTCTGGTTGGAGCGCGTGTACTTGACCAGCTTGTAGATGTCCGTCGATGCATTCGGATCGTCCGCATCGCCATCGCGCTTGACCACGATGCGCGTGGAATCCACGTTCACCACGGTGCCGTTGTGCTTGGCCACGACCGTCACACCGGAGTCCGCCGCGACCGTGCGCTCAAGCGCCGTGCCGATCAGCGGCGACGTCGTGCGGAGCAGCGGCACCGCCTGACGTTGCATGTTCGAGCCCATCAACGCGCGGTTCGCGTCGTCGTTCTCAAGGAACGGGATCAGCGACGCCGCGACCGACACCAACTGGTTCGGCGACACGTCCATCAGCTCGACGTCCTTCGGCGCGACCTGCTTGAATTCGCCGTTGACGCGCGCGTCAAGGAACGTACCCGAGAGGTGACCGTTGGCATCCAGCTTGGCGTTTGCCTGGCAGATGATGTGCTCTTCTTCTTCCAGCGCAGAGTAGTACTCGTAGTTGTCCTGCGGCGTGCCGTCGACCACTTCACGGTACGGCGTCTCGATGAAGCCGTACTCGTTGACGCGGGCGTAGGTCGCCAACGACGCGATCAGACCGATGTTCGGACCTTCCGGCGTCTCAATCGGGCAGATACGGCCATAGTGCGTCGGATGCACGTCGCGGACTTCAAAGCCCGCGCGATCGCGCGTCAGGCCGCCCGGACCGAGGGCCGAAAGACGACGCTTGTGCGTGACTTCCGACAGCGGGTTGGTCTGGTCCATGAACTGCGAAAGCTGCGACGAACCGAAGTACTCGCGAACAACCGCGGACATCGGCTTGGCGTTAATCAGCTCGTGCGGCATCGAGGTCTCGATGTCCTGCGCGATACTCATCTTTTCCTTGATCGCCCGCTCCATGCGCACCAAACCGACGCGGCACTGGTTCTCCATGAGCTCACCCACCGCGCGAACGCGGCGATTGCCCAGGTGATCGATGTCGTCGATGTTGTAGCCCGGACGGCCGTTCTTCAACGCCAGCAGGTACTGAATCGTGCGGAGGATGTCCGCGCGGGTCAGCGTGAAGCACGGCGCCACCGGGGCCAGGCCCAGGCGATTGCGCAGTTCTTCATTGCCCGACACTTCGATCTTGGACTGACGGTTGCCGCGCACCGGCATGATGAGCACCGTGCGCATTTCCGACAGACCAACGGTCAGGAGACCGGTCGACACGCGGATTTCCGGCTGGAACACGCCGCCCGGCAGGTCGAGGCGCTGACGCAGGACGTCGTGCGCTTCCACTGCGAGCTCCGCGCCCTTGTCGGTCGCCTTGATCAGCAGCTCGCCGTTGGAATCCAGCGACACGTTGATGAACGGGCTGTCCACCCACGCCGCCTGCAACGCCGCGGCCAGCTCGCTCGGAAGCGCCTGCTGCGGGTTGGCGAACGCCTTCTGGTCGATCTTCCACGAAGCGTGCTGTTCCTTGCCGTCCGCACCGCGCACGAGGAAGCCCAACGTCCAGTCGGTCTGCTTGACCGTCTCGGGACGCGTCAGGTCCGCCACGCTGAACACACCCGACAGGTGCGCCATCAGCTCGTTCGGCGACACGCGCTTCATGTCCGGGAAGGTCTTCGCGTCCAGCTTGACCAGGAAGGACTTCACCTTCTGGCCCGACGTGTACATCGAGAATTCCAAGCGCCAGTTGCGGTAATCGTTGCCCGGGCTCGACAGGTCAAAAGACCGATCGCGGCGCATCGAGACCGTTTCCAGACGAACCAAGCCCTGCTTCTTGAGCGCCATGAGCGCTTTGCGACGC
Organism: uncultured Myxococcales bacterium; assembly: GCA_903896545.1. Lineage (GTDB taxonomy): Bacteria > Myxococcota_A > UBA9042 > UBA9042 > UBA9042 > CAIYBN01. Next base: position 74,345 of record CAITYF010000204.1, read on the forward strand.
GCGAACTTGTACTCGACCTTCATACGGCCGACGTCGGACAGATCGTAACGCTGCTCGTTGAAGAACAGGTTGTTGAAGTAGTTCTTCGCCTGGTTGGCCGACGGCGGATCACCCGGACGCAAGTGGTGATAGATGTCTTCGATCGCCTGCTCGGTCGTCGGCTGACGCTTGCGCTTCTGGACGTCTTCCACGTCCTTGGCCAGCGTGTCACGCAGGTACGGACCCACGTTCAGGCGGTCGATGTAGAGCACCTCAAACGTACTCACGTTGCGGTCAAGCAGCTTCTTGATGTCGTTCGCGGCCAGCTCGTGGTTCGCCTCGAACAGCACCTCACCCGTCTCCTGATCGATGACGTCAGTCGCGATGACCTTGCCTTCGATCTGGTCCGCCGGCATCTCCAGCTCGTTGATGCCCGCATCGCGCAAAATCTTGATGACGCGCGGCGTGAACTTGCGGTTGCGGTGAAGCAGCAGCGTGCCGTTGGTCGGGTGCGTGATGTCGTCCGTCGTGCGCTGACCGTCCAACAGGTCAAAGTTGAGCGAACGCATCGCGCGGAGCTTCTCGCCCGGAATCAGGCGAATCGTCTCAATGTCGTAGTAGTAGTTGAGCAGGTCCTCGGTCGAGTAGCCCAACGCGCGCAGCAGCACGGTCGCATGCAGCTTGCGGCGGCGGTCGATGCGGACGTACAGCGTGTCCTTGTGGTCGAACTCGAAGTCCAGCCACGAGCCACGGTACGGGATGATGCGCGCCGAGTAGATGCGCTTGCCCGACGCGTGGGTCTTGCCCTTGTCGTGTTCAAACAGCACGCCCGGCGAGCGGTGCAACTGCGACACGATGACGCGCTCGGAGCCGTTGATGATGAAGGTGCCGGCGTCCGTCATCAGCGGAATTTCGCCGAAGTAGACTTCCTGTTCCTTCACGTCACGCACGGACTGGATGCCTGTCTCGCTCACGTCGAACACGACGAGGCGGATGAGCACCTTGATCGGGCTGGCGAACGTCATGCCACGGGCGCGGCACTCGAGCACGTCGTATTTCGGCTCTTCCAGGTGGTACGACACGAACTCGAGGCTCGCGGTCTTGTTGAAGTCCTGGATCGGGAACACGGAAGAAAAGATCGCCTGCAGGCCGACGCTCTCCCGCTGGGGAGCGGGCACGTTGCGCTGGAGGAATTTGTCGTACGACTGGCGCTGAACATGGATCAGGTCGGGGACCTTGACCACGCGGTTGATGCGGGAGAACGATTTGCGGACGCGGAGGTCCATCGCGGTGCGAGCCATCGTATAACTTCTCCTTCCAGCCTCTGTTGGCCACGCACGTTAACGGGTGCGGACCTGAGCGGCGGATTTCTAGGGGACGGGAACTGGCAAACCCCTGAGCGGCGGAATCGATTCCGTCCGCTCAGGGGTGCCCTCTCTAACCTATCCGGGAGCCGACACGGTCACGCACAGTGACCGAAGGTTCCCGGCGAAAGAAACCAGACCTTGGCGAGATTACTTGATCTCGACCTTGGCGCCGGCTTCTTCCAGCTTCTTCTTGTAACCTTCGGCATCGGCCTTGGAGACCGCTTCCTTGACCGCGGAACCCGGCTTCTCGGACAGTTCCTTGGCTTCGCGCAGACCGAGGTTGGTCAGCTCGCGGATCACTTTGATGACGTTGATCTTGTTCGCGCCAGCGTCCAACAGGACGACGTCGAACTCGGTCTTCTCTTCCACGGCCGGGGCGGCGGCAGCAGCCGGGCCAGCAGCAGCAGCAGCGGCGACCGGAGCGGCGGCGGAGACGCCCCACTTCTCTTCGAGGGCCTTGACGATCTCGGACAGTTCGAGAACGGTGAGGCCGGACAGGTGATTGATCAAATCTTCGCGAGAAATCGACATTGGGAAACTCCTGGATTGCCTTGGCATCGTGGCGTCATGCCGGATGCGCTGTTCACTCATTTCAATCGACGCAGAACTTGGCGATTACTTACGCAGCCTCGGCCGTGGGTTCCAACTGCTCGATACGTGCGTTGAACACGTTGAGGATGGAACGCGGCGAAGCAGCGAGGGTGCCGACGAACTTGCCCGGGACCGCATTCAGCGTACCCAGGAACATCGCCCGCAGCTCGTCGCGACCCGGCAATTCCGAGAGCGCCTTCACCTGGGCAGCGTTCAACGCCTTTCCAGAGAGGGCACCACCGGTAATCACGATGTTCGGAACGTCCTTGGCGATCTTGACGATCGCTTTGGCCGGACCGACCACGTCGGGACCGAAAGTAATCAGCACAGGCCCCACCAGCTTGTCAGAGAGCGCCTCGAGCGAGGTGCCTTTGACCGACAAGCGAGCAAGGGTGTTCTTCACCACCACAACCTTACCTTCAGCGCCGCGAACGGCGTTGCGAAGGTTCTGCATCTGTTCCACGGTCGCGCCGCGGTATTCCGCGACGATGACAGCGTCGATGCCGGTCAGTTGCTGGCGAAGCGCGTCGACCCGATCCTGTTTTTCAGCCTTGTTCATGCTGATCTCCTGTGTTCACCTTGCGATGAACCGTGTCGGGTCAAACACCTTGCAGCCTGAGTGGAGATCTGAAGCGCAGCCTTGCGACCATGCATCAGACACCGTGGTGCATGCCGGGCACCGTTGCCAAGCAATGCGTGACAGGAACGAATCCCCGTCGCATCCAGGAGGTGGACCTTGACGATGTCGCCATCGTGTCGGACCGTCCCTTTCTGCTCACCACACGTCTCCGTCGGACTTAGCGCTGCGATTGCGCGCAGCAGCCGACTTCTCAGACGCACAATCGGTCTTTGCGGAGCGAACCCCACGCGGAACCGACTGGGTGATCCGCCGCAGCTTGCGCCACGACGAACCGATTTCCCGCAAAGCGCGCAGCTTTGACGGGGTCCTTCTGGCTTAGGCCAGACGGAATTCTGCGGCCATCGCCACCGGATCCACGCGCACGCCGGGGGCATGCGTGGTCGTCACGGTGAGGGCCTTCAGGTAGGTGCCTTTGGCGGTCGAGGGCTTGGCTTTCACCAGCGCTTCCACCAAAGCAGCAATGTTTTCGCGGAGCTTGACGGACTCAAACGAGCGCTTGCCAACGGCAGCGTGAATGATACCGGCCTTCTCAGCGCGGAATTCGATTTTACCGGCCTTGGCAGCCGTGACGGCCGCACCGACGTCAAACGTCACGGTGCCGACCTTCGGATTCGGCATCAGACCGCGGGGGCCGAGCACCTTACCGATCTTACCAACCGCGACCATCATGTTCGGCGTGGCGATGCAGGTGTCGAATTCGAACCAGCCGCCGCGGACCTTCTCGATCAGCTCGTCGTCGCCCACGAAGTCGGCGCCGGCAGCCTGCGCTTCCGCAGCCTTTTCGCCCTTCGCGAACACGAGGACGCGGTTGACCTTACCGGTACCGTTGGGCAGGACCACCGCGCCGCGAACCATCTGGTCCGCGTGCTTGGGGTTCACGCCCAGGTTGATGGCGACTTCAAAGGCCTCGTCGTACTTGGCGAACGAGTTTTCTTTGGCGATCTGGATCGCTTCGTCGAGGGTGTAGCGCTTCTGCCGGTCGAAACGGGCGAGCGCGGCGTTGTACTTGCGCGAATGCTTAGCCATGGTGTCCTCAGGGGAGGCGCCCGCATCGTGTGCGGTCCGCCAAAAAGTCAGGGGTTATTAACCGATCACGTCGATGCCCATCGAACGGGCGGTGCCGGCGATGGTGCTGCGTGCGGTGTCCAAGTTGGTGGCGTACAGGTCGGGCATCTTGATCTTGGCGATTTCCTCGACCAGCGCCTTGGTAACCTTGCCGACTTTGTCCCGGTTCGGCACCGACGAGCCCTTCTCGATCTTCGCGTACTTCAACAGCAAGCGCGACGCGGGCGGCGTCTTGGTGATGAACGTGAACGAACGATCCGAATAGACCGTGATCACGACCGGAATGACCATGCCAGCCTGGGCCTGCGTTTCCGCATTGTAGGCCTTGCAGAACTGCATGATGTTCACGCCGTGCTGACCGAGCGCCGGGCCCACGGGCGGGGACGGCGTCGCTTTGCCAGCCGGCAACTGCAACTTGATGTAACCAGTGATCTTCTTTGCCATGACACTTCTCCAGCCGGTCCGGCGCTTGTGGCCTTTCCGGTCTGATTGCCTGTTGGTGCGCTGCGTGAATCTCACCCAGCGTCGCGCTTCAAACGGCCAGCAATCTTGGCCTCGCGCTCAACCGTCCTCGCGAACGGTGTTTCTGTGGGTCTACTGACCCGCGATCTTCTCCACCTGCATGAAGCCCAGCTCGACCGGCGTGGCGCGTCCGAAAATGGACACCAGGACCTTGAGCTTCTGCTTGTCGGCGCTGACTTCCGCCACCGTGCCGGCAAAGTTCGCGAACGGACCGTCGATGACGCGCACTTCCGTGCCTTCGTCAAAGCTGACGACCGGCTTCGCGGCGACTTCACTCGTCTCCAGCTGACCGAGAATGCGCTGGATTTCCGAATCCGGAACCGGGCTCGGACGCTTGGCTTTGTCTTTTTCCGTACCCAAGAAGCCAATGATCTTCTGGGTGTTCTTGACCAGGTGCCAGCTCTCATCCGTCAGGATCATCTGCACCAGCAGGTAACCGGGGAAGAACTTGCGCTTGGACTCGCGACGCACGCCAGCGCGCACTTCCGCAACCTTTTCGGTCGGCACGAGCACTTCACCGAAGTACTGCTCCAGACCTTCCGACTTGATGCGCTCAACCAGACTCGCGCGGGCCACGTTCTCCGAGCCGGTGTACGTGTTGACGATGAACCAGCGCTTGCGCGGCGTACGTGCCACGGCCACAGGTGCCTCGGTCGTCGTCGTCTCTTGAAACTGCTCAGTCATGTTTCCTGCCCGCCCTGTTGATTCCCGGCCATCGTCTTGCGCTGGCCCAGCTTCGTTCGTTTGCGCCGTGTGACCGGCACCGACCCGCAACTAGATGCGATAGATGAAACGCGTGACCACGCTGATCAGCGAGTCAAAGACCCACAGGCACAGCGACACGAGGACCGTCGTCACCATCACCACCGTCGTCAGGAGACGCGTCTCCGCAACGGAAGGCCACGTGACCTTGCGCAGCTCGCCAGCCACTTCGTGGGCGAACTGGAACAGCTTCTCGTTGCGCCACAAGGCGATGCCACCGATGATTCCAGCCGACACACCCAGCAGATTCGACAGGCGGAATTCACGACCGATGATGCCAGCATCCCATTCGGGGCGGACGAGGTCGAAAAGCCCGGCGAACAAGTGCGCGCTCAGGAACCACACGAGCAACGCCGCGGCAACGAACGCCAGATTGACCATGCGCTCTTGGCTCATCTCGCTTTCTCCTTCCTAATGCAACTGCTCGTTGGCCATTCGGCTCAAGACCGGTGGTTGCGAGCGGGGCAGGCCAGGCGGGATTCGAACCCACAACCCGCAGATTTGGAGTCTGCCGCTCTACCGTTAGAGCTACTGGCCTCTCGATCCGCCGAGACGGACCCATCTGCGGCGTTCTCGCTGCGCCGGGCCGGCTCGACGTACTCAAGTACGCCTTCGCCGTCCCGCCTTGCTCGGCCTTGCATCTGGGCCCGTCTCGGCGGCCGAGGGGGACAAGACACAGGACGAGCACGCGAGAAAATCGCGGATTACTTCGTTTCCTTGTGTTCCGTGTGCTTCCGCTCAAAGCGGCAGTACTTCTTCAGCGTCAGACGACCAGGCGTGGTCTTCTTGTTCTTCGTGGTCGTGTAACGCGAAACGCCCGGGATGCCGGCGGTGCGACAGGTCTGGCACTCCAGATGGATGATGCTGCGGTTGCTGGCGGCCATCACGGACTCCTTCTAGCAAATGTCCCTGGCGCTGTGGCCGGGACTCGAACGGGGAAGCTTCCGCCTCCGGATACCCTGCAAGCAGGCGATCCGCCGGGGCCCGACTTTCCAGTTGGAAAGCATCGGTGGGCCCCGGCGGACCGCTGAATCGCTTGCGCGGTGCGATTTACTTGGTGATCGAAGCCACCAGGCCCGCGCCGACGGTCTTGCCGCCTTCACGAATCGCGAAACGCATACCAGTCTCCATCGCGACGGGCACGATGAGCTTGACGAGCAGGTCAACGCGGTCGCCCGGCTTGACCATTTCGACGCCCGGCTGCAGATCGATGTCGCCGGTGATGTCGGCCGTACCGAAGTAGAACTGCGGACGGTAGCCCTTGAAGAACGGCTTGGAACGGCCGCCTTCGTCTTTGCTGAGCACGTAGACCGAAGCCACGAACTCGGTGTGCGGCGTCACGGAACCCGGCTTGCACAGGGTCTGACCACGCTCGACGTCATCACGCTTCAGACCACGGAGCAGCGCGCCGAGGTTGTCGCCAGCCTGACCCTGCTCCACCGTCTTGTGGAACATTTCGATGCCGGTGACGGTCGTCTTCTGCGTCGGGCGAATGCCCACCACTTCGATTTCGTCGCCGATCTTGACGGTGCCGCGGTCAACGCGACCCGTCACGACGGTGCCACGACCCGAAATCGTCATCGTGTCTTCGACGGCCATCATGAACGGCTTGTCGAGTTCACGAACCGGATCCGGAATGAAGTTGTCCAGCGCGTCCATCAGCGCGTCGATCGACGGCGTGCCGAACTTCGTGGTCTCACCCTGCAGGGACTGCAGCGCGGAACCGCGGATGATCGGCGCGTCATTGCCGTTGAACTCGTACTTGTCGAGGAGCTCACGCAATTCCATGTCGACCAAGTCAACCAACTCACCCTCGGGGTCATCCGAGTAGGCGATGTCGCACTTGTTCAGGTACACCACGATCGACGGAACGCCGACCTGACGAGCGAGCAGCACGTGCTCCTTCGTCTGGGGCATGGGGCCGTCCGTCGCCGCGCACACGACGATCGCGCCGTCCATCTGCGCCGCGCCGGTGATCATGTTCTTGATGTAGTCGGCGTGGCCCGGACAGTCGACGTGCGCGTAGTGGCGCTTCGCGGTCTCGTATTCCACGTGAGCGGTCGAGATCGTGATGCCACGCGCCTTTTCTTCGGGGGTCTTGTCGATCTCGTCGAACGACTTGGCCTTACCGAAGCCCTTGGCTGCCTGGTGTTTGGTAATGGCTGCCGTCAACGTGGTCTTGCCGTGGTCGACGTGGCCGATGGTTCCCACGTTCACGTGGGGCTTGGTGCGCTCAAACTTGGCCTTGGCCATTGTCAGGGTCCTCCCGCCATGCGTGTGGCGTCTGGTTCATCAAACAGGCACCCGCCTGTTGGTTGCCTTGCGGCGTGGTTACCACACGTCCTTGGAGCGAACCCCGCAGCGTGCAGCTTCTTTGCCTTCGGGCGCTTGCCGTCTGGCGGTTTGTACCCGTCAGTGGGTACGTTTGTGCCCCGTTTCCGGGGACGTCTGGGTTCCCGTTTCCAGGAACGTCTGGGTTCCCGTTTCCGGGAGCGTTTCGTGCGTCGTTCCTCGACGCGGTGGGGTCCAGCCATTCTGCGCTGCACAACCGAAGCTGTGCCGCGCGGCGCTCGGAGCCTACGACCGGATTTGAACCGGTGACCTCTTCCTTACCAAGGAAGTGCTCTACCGACTGAGCTACGTAGGCGCTTTCGCCATCTGAGTTGCACGGGCTTGCACCCTGCACCCCAGGCAGACCAGCGTTTTGGCCAGCCGCCGCAGCTCACCCCATCGCGATGCGATTGGGCAGGGAACGGTCGGTCAGAGCGGGAAACGGGATTCGAACCCGCGACATTCAGCTTGGAAGGCTGACGCTCTACCAGCTGAGCTATTCCCGCAGCACCCCTGTTGCGCCTGCGCACGGCAGGAACTCGGTTCGGGGGGTGGCAGTGGGGCGTGAAGCCCCGAGAAAACAGGCGATCGGGTGGAAGCTGGTGGATTCGAACCACCGTAGGCGTAAGCCAGCAGATTTACAGTCTGCCCCCATTAGCCACTCGGGCAAGCTTCCGTTTGGCCTGATTGCCGGGCGAATACCCCGACACATCGACTATTTTCGCCTGACGCACGCCACAACCATCAGAGCTGGCGAAGGGACTTGAACCCGCAACCTGCTGATTACAAATCAGCTGCTCTGCCAATTGAGCTACGCCAGCGTCGTGAGACAACCCCGCCTCTTTGTGCCGCAGACCACGACCAGAACGCCGTCAAAAAGAAGGCGCATGATCATTGAAACGGCTCAAAAACAGCTGGATTTCACCCCAAGATCGCTGTTTCCACACCACTTTTTGCTACTACCGCAGGGGTGGACCGTGCACAACGGGCCCCTTTGGGGGCCGTCTGTATACCCGATACGGTGCTTTGAGTCAAGGCTTTCGATCTGTTGCAGCCGCGGAAATGTCACGCGGGAGCCGCTTGACTCCCGCGAACCATCGCCATCGTGAGCGTCGCGAACGCCGACACGTTCAGCGACGGCATCTGTTCCGGACCTGCGAGGGTGACGAGTTGATCGCAGTTTTTGCGCACCAGCGGCCGGATACCAGAGCCTTCTGCACCCAGCACGAGGGCTGTTGCCTTGGCCCATTTGTACGTGCGCAAATCACCAGTTGCGCCGTCCAGCGCGGTGCCGACGACTTCGACGCCGCGGTCGCGCAGGCTGCCCAGCGTCCGCGCAAGATTGACGACCTGGACAACTGGAACTGACGCCGCGCCGCCTTCCGCGATGCGCTCCACAAGTGGCGTCACTTCCGCCGATCGGTCTTGCGGCAAAATGACCGCTGTGACGCGGAAGAACGCGGCACTCCGCAGAATTGCACCCAAATTGCGCGGATCGGTGATGCTGTCGAGGCACACGATGAGCGTGCCATCGGCGGGACCAGCGAGCGGCATGATGCGCTCCAGATCGGCGTACTCGAACGGCGTGACGCGCACAGCCACACCTTGCGGGTTGCCCTGCTCATGCTCAAAGCCATGCGGCGGCTCAGTTTCCACGCGCACCTTCGCGGTTTGCGCGAGTTCCTGAAGCCGCGCTCGCACGCGCGCGTCGGTCGCCCACAGATACAGCGCCTGTACGCGTTTGGGCTGCCAGCGCAGGAGCGCCTCGACCGCGTGCAAACCGCTGACCACGTCAGGCGGCGGCGCCTGGCGGTCCTCGCGACGCTGCGGACGATTCTCGCGCGGCAACTGGCTACGCGACGTCAGGGTCGTCGGACGATCAAAACGCGGACGGTCGCGGCTCGGTGGACCATCGCCTCGCGGGCGGTCGCCCTGAGGTCGGTCCTGACGTGGACGGTCGTTGTACGGGCGGTCATCGCGCGGTCGGTCGTTGTATTGGCGTTCCGGCTGCTGCGGCGGCGGTTCCTGACGCGGCGGACGGTCTTCCGGACGGCGGCGCACGGCGCTCGGGTGCGGTTGGTTGCCCGCTGGACGCTGCGGCGGCCGCGGCGTCGGGCGCTCAAAACGGGAACGGCCGTCTTGCGGCTGGCGATCGTCAGGCGGCAGATCATCGCGATTGGACATGAGACTCTCCAGAAGCAGCGATTTCTGCTAGTATTTGTTCTGCAGCAGCACGTGGATCAGCCGCGGAAAGGATGGGACGGCCCACAACCAGGACGGTCGCGCCCGCCGCTGCGGCTTCGCGGGCCGTTGCGGTGCGGGCTTGATCGTCGCCACCGGCGGTCGCACGAATCCCCGGAACCACGCGCACAAAGGACTTCGGGAAATCCCGCGTCAAGTGCAGCTCGTGCGGCGACATCACCGCGCCAGCCAGCCCGCAGTCGCGCGCCAACTGCAGCCGCTTGGCCACGGTCGACTGCAAGTCGCCATCGATGCCGATCTGCGGCAAGTCGGCCGGACTCAGGCTCGTCAAGACGGAAACGGCCACGACACGCGTTCTGCCGCGCGCGCTCTCCGCCGCCGCTTCCAGCATCGCGCGCCCGCCCGCGGCGTGAACCGTCAGCAGCGCCACGTCGAGTTTGGCAGCAGCAGCCACCGCCAATCCGACCTGGTGTGGAATGTCGTGGAACTTCAGGTCGAGAAAGACCTCAAAGCCCGCCATCCGCATGTGGTGCACGATCGACGGGCCGACGGCCGTGTACAGCGACAGCCCGACCTTGGCCAGCACGGGCAGCCCGTGCAGTTGGTCGAGGATCGGTTCGAGCGGCTCAACGCTCGTTCCGTCCAGCGCAATCGCCAGCCGCGGCAGCGGGTTCATCATGCGGCACCCAGCTCAATCGGCTTGCCACCGCGCGCCGTCTCAATCGCCTGCTTCACGCGCGACACAAGACCGGCAACCGGCAATTCCAAGCGCTGACCGGTCTTGCGGATCTTCACTTCCACAATACCTTCGGCCGCTTTGCGACCGACGATGATCTGTAGCGGGTAACCGATCAAATCAGCATCCGCAAATTTCACGCCGGGCCGCTCTTCGCGATCGTCCAGCAGGACGTCGATGTTGGCGTCCTGTAGCTCGACGTACAGCTTCTCCGCCAGATCGGACGGATCGACCGCCAGCACGGCCACTTCAAACGGCGCGATCGACACTGGCCACTGAATACCACGCGCGTCGTTGTTCTGTTCGATGGCCGCGGACAGGATGCGCGAGACGCCAATGCCGTAGCAGCCCATCTCGAACGGCTTCTCGACGCTGTCCTGATCCAGGAACGTCGCGTTCATCGACTTGCTGTACTTCTGGCCGAGGTAGAACACGTGGCCGACCTCGATGCCCTTGAACGCGCGGAGCTTACCCGTGCACCGTGGGCACGGATCGCCCGGCAACGCCATCCGCAGGTCCGCGTAGGTCGCGTTAGCCAAGTCGCGCGCGGGCACGATGTCAACGGTGTGCTTCTGCTTCTCGTTCGCACCCGCGACAGCGCGCGTCATGGCGCGAATTTCCGTGTCGAGCACGGTCTTCACGCTGCCCGTCCCGATCGCGCCCACGTAACCCGGCGGCAGGCCGGTCGCCTTGGCAAACCACTCCGCGTCGGCCAGGAACAGCGCCTTGGCGCCCAGCGCTTGCTTGACCTTGACCTCGTTCACTTCGCGGTCGCCGCGCACAAACGCGATGGCCGGCTGGTCATCCGCCATGTACAGGACCGCCTTGATCGTGTCCCGCGGCGCAACTTTCAGGAGCTTGCACAGTGCGTCGATCGTCTTGGTACCCGGCGTGTCCACCGCGGTCGCTGGCCCCACGTTCGGGTCGATCGGCACAAAACCGTGCTCCGGCAGCGGTGCCTTCTCGACATTCGCGGCAAAATCGCAGCTGTCGCACGAAACGATGTTGTCTTCGCCAGACTCCGCCAGCACCTGGAATTCGTGACTCATCGAGCCACCAATGTTGCCCGTGTCCGCTTCGACGGCGCGAAAGTCGAGGCCCAGGCGCGTGAAGATGCGCTGGTAGGCGTCGTACATCACTTTGTAGCTCTTGTGGGCGCCTTCCTGAGTCGCGTCGAACGAGTACGCGTCCTTCATCACGAACTCGCGACCGCGCATCAAGCCGGCGCGTGGACGCATTTCGTCGCGGAACTTCGTCTGAATTTGGTAGAAGTTGACCGGCAGCTGCTTGTAGCTACGCACATCCTTGCGCGCCAGATCGACGACGACCTCCTCGTGCGTCGGACCCACGCAGAAATCCGCCTGCTTGCGGTCTTTGATACGCAGCAGCTCCGGGCCATAAAAGTCCCAGCGTCCCGATTCCTGCCAGAGTTCCGCGGGCACGATCGCCGGCATGAACACTTCCTGAGCGCCCGCGCGGTTCATTTCCTGGCGCACGATCGTCTTGACCTTTTCCAAGGACCGCACGCCCAGCGGCAGGAAACTGTAGATGCCCGCAGCGACCCGACGGATGTAGCCACCACGCACAAGATACTGATGCGAAATAACTTCTGCGTCCTTGGGCGGTTCGCGCAGGGTGGGCTGATGGAGTTGGCTGGCGCGCATGGATGGCCTCTTTGGCGATGGGTAGCCGGGGGCGAGAGGCTAACGGTGCCCGACTGCGCTGGCAAGCCTAGGGCGGATTATTCACACGTCGGCAGCCAAGGCCTACTGCGCAATCAGCGAACTCGTCGGGATGATCCACTTGCCATCCGCTGGACCAAAACCCACTGAGACGCGTCCGAGTGAACCGACGTCGAACCACACCGTCCCCTGCAGCCGGTACGGAATCTCAAACTGCACCTGCTGACCCGACTTCAACTGCCCGATCGCCTGTTTCGCCACTTCGCGCAGCGTCGTGAGCAGCGCGTCGGGCCCAAATGAGAAGCGCGCGGTGAACTGAATGTGGCCATCGGAAACGACCTGCGGCATCAGGAACGACGGCTTCTGTCCGGCGAGTGCGTGAATGCCGCTGGCGATGAGGAAGTTGACTGCGGCGTTCTGGAAGTCCTGAACAGAACGAATGTCGCGGCTTGACGCCCTGCACGAGTTCGGACCCGGATGACCGGTGCAGCCCGGTTGGTTCGCGCCGCAGAAGACCACGCAGGCGGCGCCCAACGCGGTATTCGTGTTCGCGGGGAAGACGGTGGCGGCGGTCAGCATTTCCGCGACGGGGATCGGAAAGTGGTTCGGATTGTCGACCATGAAACGCAGGTCAAACGCGACAATCATCTGCTGCGCGGTCGGCTGTGGGCCAAAAGCCTGCCGACACGCCAGAGCCGCCACACCCGGCACACCAAACGGGTCGGGCACCACTTGCGGGCAGAAATACGCCGCCATCATCTGCCGCGACGGCGCCTGCACGAGCGTTGCGTCCTGATAGGTCACTTTGGGCAAGAGCGGCTTGACGCCTTGAGCGATCGGCGCCGCGTTCTTCTGCAGTTGCCTCAGGAAATCGCACGATGACAAGAGAAACAACGCCAACAGCGCGGTTAGCAGGCGGTTGGATTTGTGCGAGGCCATGGTCTTCTCCAGATGGGGCAGCGCCGCATAATCACGGACTTGGAGAGACAACGCAAGCGCGCGGCAAAGCTTCACGCGCTCCGGCAAAAACGCAAAGACCGGCCCCGCAGCGCGCCGCGGGACCGGTCCATGCGAAAAACCGCGCGAAACTACGGCGCGACGATGCGGCCAGGAGCGCCCTGATCGCCGACCGCCGTGTGGCAAAGATTGCAGTCGCCGCTGGTCTGCTTGCCAACCATCTTGCGCGCGTTGCCGGCCGAGTCGAGCACGCGGGCAGTGTACGGCGGTGTGAAGCCCGCCATCTGCTTGCTGCTCAGGTGGAAGTTGCCCGAGAGCGTCGAAGTCGTGGCCTTGAACACCTTGGCGTTCGCGTCGGTGATTTCGACCGTGTAGCTCGCCGGCGGCACAACGCTGCCCGCCTTGCCGCTCGCGTAGCAGCCCGATTCCGTGATCAGGTTGCGGAACACGGTGCCGGCGATCTTGTAGCCCGGACCGCCCTGTTGGGTGTGGCACTCGATGCAGTTGTTGCCCGGCTCCATGTCGTTGCCTTGACCGAAGGTGTACTTCTGGCCAGACGGGCACGGCATGTCGTCGATCGTCGGGCCAGTGTCGGTCGAGGCGGCGTCCGTTCCAGCCGCCGCGTCCGTGCCGGCAGTCGCGTCCTCCGTGGTCGTCGTGTCCGCACCGGCCGTGGCGTCGTCCGACGCTGTGCCGTCCTGACCGGTCAGCGAGCCATCGCCGCCGAGCGCGTCAGTGGCCACGCCCAGGCCGCCGCCACCCGCGCTATCGGTGGAACCACAGGCAGCGACGCTCAGGGCGACGCCAAGGGCCAAGACGGGACGAAACAGAGAAATGATACGTAGATTCATGGGGCTCCAGAGCATGTTTGGGGGGCGGATGAAGAGATTGGACGACGAACACCATCGCCCCGTAGGCGAAATTAGCAGGATTCCAGAAGCGCTTTTGTGTTACCTCGCAACAACACGACGCTCTCCTACACCGTAAAGACCGCCGCGTTCGATCGCAAGCGGATCTTTAAACTTCTTCACAGTTATCCCTGATACCCCGGTCGCGAGAGCGTTCGCCTATTGCGCGAACTCGATGGTCGCCTTCAGGCCGTCGACGCGCTTCTGCAGTTCTTTCTGCAGGCCCTTGGGCGGGTACTTGGCGGCGTCTTCGCAGTACTTCAACGCGCGGGTCAAGTCCTGCTTGCCGGTCGTCAGCACCGCCTGAGCGATCACGCAGCGGTTGAAGTGCCACTCGGGCTTGGTTTCGTTCGCCGGATCGCCGCCGATCTCGTCGAAGTAATCCAGCGCCTTCTTGGCTTCCACCGGGTCGTCGCTCACGCGGCGCTTGGCCACCGGCAGGGTTGCGAGCGCCCAGTAGTTGTACGAATCGCGCTTGCGGACTTCTTCGAGCAGCGTCACCGTCTTGTCAAAGCCGAGGTTGCGCACCGTGATCGACGCGGCGTTCAAGAGCGGCTCGGTCGTCTTGGGGTCGGCTTCCGCCGCCTTGCCAAAGCGCTCCAGCGCCTTCTGCGTTTCACCCAGCTGCAGGTGCGCCAGACCGAGGGCATTTTGCAGCGTCGCCGAGGTTTTCAACTCCGGCGCCTTCGCCATGCCCACCGCACCCACGAGGATCGCGTTGCGCTCTTGACCCAGCGCGTGGTGCGCCAGCGCCATCTTCTCGTACGCCTGCGCCAACTGCGACGGCCCCGCCGGAGCAGCTTCCGCCACGACGTCGCCCGACGCCGGCTGCACGGTGATCTCCGCCTTGGCGTTCTCCGCGTCCGCGCCCAACTCGTAGAGCTTCAGACGCGCCGCCTGAATCACATCCGCCGGCTTCTGTGCGTCCGTCCACTTGTACGGCGTCAACTCGACCGTCAGTTCCTTCATGTCCGCCACTTCTGCGAACTTCGTGTCCAGCGTCTTCAGGTTGTCGCGCGCTTCACCCCAATAGGCGTCAAACGCGTACACTTCCGCGGCCTTTTTCAACGCTTCGCGGTAACGCTCCACGGCGATGCCGACCTGCGGCTTGGCCTTTTCCGCCAACTGCGCCGCCCATTCCGAGCACAGCTCTTCGTTCTTGCCAAACGGGCACGGCAACGAGGTGATGGACGTCGCGATGTCCTGGTGAATCCGTCCACGCCGACTCGCCGCAGCAGCCACCCAGCGCGGATTCTTGGAATCCTCGACTTGAATGTAGAAGCCGTCCGCCACCGTCGCCGCTTTCGCCTTGGTCGCCACGAGGTCGGTCGCCTGCTTGATGTCCTTCGCCTTGGTCTTGATCGCCTTGACCTTGTCGAACTCCAGCTCGCCCAGCATGAACACCGCTTGCGCCACCGCGTCGCGACCGATCGGGTCCAGCGCGCCCATCTTGTTCGCTTCAGCGAGCACCTTGGCGCGCGCGAGCACTTCATCAAACAGCTTCCTGCCGCGATCGCCTTGATTGAGCTTGTACTGCGCCGAACCCGTGTTCACCATTGCCGCAAACACGAGGTGATCCGGCACGTTCAAGCCGCGCTTCAGGAACTTCTCGGAAGCGTGAATGACGCCTTTCCAGTCGCTCTTCTGCTGGTACTGCACAGTCAATTTGTACGCCACGTCGGCGCGTGAAGCGTCGTCGCAGCCCTTGTTCTTCGCGTCCTTGCTGCAGCGCGCCAGGAACAGCTCGCCGGCCTCGACCACTTTGTCGTACGAGCCCAAGCTCTCATGAATTGCCTGCGCTTTGTCGAGCGCCTCGGCCACGGCCTTGTGATCCGGGTACGCCTTCACGAACGCTTCGTAGGCATCCGCCGCGTCTTCAAAAGCCCCGGATTCACGATAGATTTCACCGATCTCGAAGGTCGACTGGCCCGCGCGATCGTCCTTGG
Organism: uncultured Myxococcales bacterium; assembly: GCA_903896545.1. Taxonomy (GTDB): domain Bacteria; phylum Myxococcota_A; class UBA9042; order UBA9042; family UBA9042; genus CAIYBN01. The sequence continues at coordinate 90,033 of CAITYF010000204.1, forward strand.
GGTACGCCTTGGCAAAGCTCTGGTACGTCGCGATTTCATCCTCGCGGCGCTTGGCCTGCCGGTAGAACTTCGCGGCGCCAATCAGCGCACGCGGCGCGGAGACCGCTTCCGGGAACGTCTGCTGGTACTTGACCAAGCACTGCGCCGCTTGAATCGGCTGATCCTTGCGCTCGATGCACTTGTTGTACTCTTCGTTCGACTTGATCTCCGTCAGCGTCACGGCCAACTTGCCGGTATTGCACTTGCTGGCGAGCAGCTTGTCAGTCCAGTAGATCAGCTTCTTGCCGTCCTGGTTCAAGTTGAACGACGACAGCGCCAGACGCGCCGCATCGCACGCCAGCTCGTGATCCGGGTAGCGCTCCAGCATCGTCGCCAGTAGATCGCCCGACTTCTGGAAGTAGTTGTGCTGGTACCACAGGCGACCAGCGACAAAGAGCGCCTCGGGCACGTCTTCGGTCGAGTTGTGCTTCAGCGCGATGCCGATGTACCGCTCGCACGCGCTGGCCACGCGCTGTTCCTTGTTGTTCAGCGCGACCGGGCGCAGGTCGGCGTCGTCCAGGTTCTTGGACTGCACTTCCTGATTCAAGCGCTCCAGCTTGTAGTACGCGATGAACGATCGGTGCGCTGCGGGCTCCGCATACTTGCCATTCGCATCCTTGTCGATGACCTTTTCATACGCGATCGCCGACAGTTCCCAGTACTCGTTCGCGCGGGCCTGCAACGCCGCCGCTTCCGCCGTTTTGTTGCCCTTGCGCGCCTTGTCCGTGTCACGCGACGCTTTGTCCGCCAGCTGGAACAGCGCCAACGCGTGGTTGTACAGCATGTCGTAACCGTGCTCGCCACCGGAGAAGTGCTCGCTGTAGACGCGGTAGATCTTCTCGGCCGACTCCAAAGTCGGCATGTTCAGCGTGTTCTCGAACTCGGAATGCAGCGTCGACGCGATCTCCGCCATCAGCAGTTCCAGCTTGGCCGGCGGTTCAGCGCCCTGACGGATCGCGTTGCCAACCAGCGTCGCGGAGAAGACCGTCGCGTCCAGATCGTGCAGCTTGTACGAGTTATCCAAACGCAGCACCATGAACGTAATCAGGCGCTTGTCGTCCTTGGCGATGTCGATCAGGTCGTCCAACACGATGTTGGACTTCACGAACTCGGACACGCCGATGTAGTGGCGCGCCAGCGCTTCCAGAAGCAGCACTTCCGAACCTTCCGCCACTTTGTGGAAGAACGCGTTTGCCGCCTTGGGATTGCCGTATTCCGCCCAGGACATGACGAGGTACTTGGTCGCGTCGTCGGTGAACGTCACGCGGCCGTTGGCCTCTTTCTTGGAATAGTCCAACACGCGCAAGAACTTGTTGACAGCGGTCTCCCACTTCTGCTGGTTGTAGTACACCCAGGAAATGTAATAGAGACCCCAACCGTAGACGCTGGAATCCGGGAATTCGATGACCTTGTTGTACCAGCGCAGCGCTTCGTCGCCCTGGTTCTTGCCATAGTAGTAGTTGCCGATGCCGAGGTACGCGTCCGGCAAGAACTTCGACTTCGGCGTCTTGCGGACAAGGCGCATGTACGCGTCCACGGATTCACCGGCGCGGTCGATTTCCGCCAAGTGAAAGCCCAGCGAATACAGCACTTCATCAAGACTGGCGTAGCGCGGGAAGTTGCGCTCGATGCGCTTCAGGTGGTTGATCACGTCCAGCTTCGCGGCGCGCGACTTCTCCATCAACTGGTCCTGCTGCACCTTCAGACGCCTGCAAGTCGCCTTGTCGCCGTTGGCTTCGCAGTTGGAGATCGCCACTTCGATCTCTTCGTCGTGCGCGTCGATTTCGTACGCTTCAGCGCGATCCCACAGGACGTAGCTCAGTTCCAGCAGCGTGTCGGCTTCGGTATCCGAACCGCGTTCGATTTCGAGCAGCTCACCCAGAATCGCGAGTTCGTCCTCGATGTCCTGGATCGTCTTGTTTTCCTTGGAGCGCCGCTGTTCGGGCGCACCGGGACCAGGACTCTTCTTGTCGTCAGTCTTGGCTTCTTCCGCCTTGGGCTCGGCAGCGCGCTTGAACGTGGTGACTTCGCCCTTGGTCTTGAGGGGCGCCTGCGCCAAGGCGATGCCCGGCATGGCGACCAGCCCAGCGAGAACGAAGCCGATGAGGCGGAAGCAGGTCTTGCGCATCACGGAGTCTCCGTTTTCGGATCGGCGTCAGGGGTCGTTGGGGCAGCGTCCGGCTGGGATGCGGGCTCATCGCCCCAATCGGCCTTCTTCGCCGGTGCTTCAGCTTTGGTCGGCGCAGCCGCTTTCGCGGGCGCTGCGGGTTCCGCCTTGTCTGCACCAGCCGCGCCAGCTTTCCTCAGCGTGGCTGCGCCCTTGCCTTTGGGTTTGGACGCGTTGGCGCCTTCTTTGGGCAGTTCATTGGCCGTGCAGCGCGAGCGTGTGTCGTACGTGTAGCCGCCGAGCTCATCTTTCCAGTACGTGCCATCGAACGGCCACACCACGTGCTCGGCGTCTTCCTCGCGGGGCTCGCTCACGGCCAACGCAGTGTCCGCCATGTCCTTGCGAACGCTCGCGCTGATCGAGCCGCGGCCGGCCTTCATCGACTCGTACTTGATACGCAAACCTTGACGAATGATTTCCGTCAGATCCTCGCGCACACGCGTCAGACGCGCGCGCGCCAGACCACCCGCTTCGGACACCATCACGGCGCGAATTCGGCCCATGTCTTCGTAGAGTTGCTTGGCGGCAACAGAGGCCGTCGTGTTGCGTTCCAGCTTCTCCAGACCTTCGAGTTCGCTGTTGGCCAAAAGCACGGAGCCAAACGATCGCTGCAGGCGTTTGTCGTTCAACGCCGCGTTGAAGATCCGCCGCAACTGCACAGAAAGCTTGTTCTTCTTACCCGCAAGCGCGGCCAGATAGTCGTAGAACTCGGCGTCCGAACGCTGACCGGAGAGCTGCGCGTCCAGCTCTTTCTTCAACGGCTTGTAATCACGCAAGAATCGCTGCACGGTGACAAGCGTTTCCTTGAACCGGCACGTACGGAACAAGATGAGCGCCTCCAAAACCTGACCTTCCGGGTAGTAGCGATCCTCAAAGTACGGCGAGTTGAGCGTGTGCAGCGAGCCGAGCACCCGATCGACGCGGTTCAATTGAAAGTAGGTCCAACCAAGCTCAAACAGCGAGTCCAGCCACTGCGAGGTGCCTTCTTCAACGCGATCGTAGTACTTCACCGCGGTGTCGAACTGACCGATCGAAAAGAACAGGCGCCCCAGCGACATCGACGCCAAGTCTTTGTACTGCTTGTAGTATTTTGGGCTACCCACCTGCTCTTCAAACCGCAACAGATCCTTGAACGCTTCGAGCGCCGGCTGCGCTTGGTTCAGGTAGACGAACGTCACGCCGAGCAGGTGCTTGGCCTTCAGGTACGTCTCACCCGCCGCCGGACGCAGCGCGGTCAAGTGACCAATCGCCTTGCCAAACGAGTCCTTGCACTGTTCGTTGCACTGTCCGCGGCCGAGCGCGTAGCTCTGTTCGCCGATCGAAAAGTAGTAACGACCGACGAGAAAACGCACTTCGTCCGCGTCGTCTTTGCGGAGCGTGCCTTCGGGCGCGTCGATGAGCCGCTCGACGGTCGCCAGATCGCCGGGAACGCTGCGCTGGATCTGCAGGTAATACCGCATCTTTTCGCGATACAAAGGGTGGTCGGGCGTGACCTGCACCGAGTCAAAAGCACGGAGCGCGGACTGGTACAGATTCAAACCAAAAAGCGCGCGGGCCAGCAGAAACTGACCCAGCGGCTTGTCCGGATCGTCAGGCGCCAAGGTCGGAACCAAGTCGGCAAGCTTGGAGAATGCATCGTAAAAACGCTCGTCGGTGACCAGTTCCTTGGCCGCCGCGACGTCGGGATTCTGAATCGCCGGGCCACGCGTTGCCTGAGCAAACGCCGTCGACGCCAGAACGGCGCCCAGCGCCAATACCAGCAGACACAAACCCGCCCAGCGCAGCATGTGGCGGAGCGAATTCACAGGCTGGCGGGTCAAGTACACAAGCTGGCTGGTCACGAACGGCACCTCGCGCACGGTCTCAAAGCGGGGAGTATAGCTTGGCTGCGTTACTTGGGGAAGTGCGCGGATCGGTCGGCGGCGGGAAGCGAGGTGGCGAGGGGCGTCGGGGCTGCTTTTGGGCGAATCCGGCCGCAGGCGGCCGGACCGGGCTCTGGTCCAGCCGGAGCGGCTTCGCCGACGTCTGGACCGGAGCCACGCTACGCGTGTCTCCGCCGCAAGTGGTAACGATCCCTTCTATCACCTCAATTCTGTCAATCTCCTTCTCTCCGTTTTTCCTGCAGGTCGGTCCGGTCCAATTTCGGGACGCCCAAGCGTCCACGACCTTCTATCCGGTGCGGCCTTGGCCGCAGCCATGATGCTGCATG
>CAITYF010000205.1 GCA_903896545.1 uncultured Myxococcales bacterium
TGCCGACATCCGTTTCGGCGGCACGACCCGGCCGAGCGCGTCGCGCAGGGTGACCGCATATGTCGCTGGGTCAATCTCGATCGCGTCGACAAGGCTCAGTTTGCGAACAAGTGACTGGAAGCACTCGAGCACCGCCGTAGAGATCTTCGAAATGTGCGTCCGTACAGCGGCCTCTCGAAAAGTTGTCAGTTGGGCCCGGATCTCGTTCGCCTGATCCAAGAGCTTTTGCTCATTCACAGCGGACGAATCTGCTTCGAGCAGTTGAACGAGGATCGCTTCCAGGGCGCTTTGGACCTCCTCAAGTTCCGACGCTCGTGCCTTCTGTTCCAGTGCACACGTACGGAAACGCTCTTCCGATGTCGCGAACCGTCGAGAAGCCACGTCGCGTGACGCAGACAATTCCGCAATTGCATTCTCGCTTGGTACCCGCGCCAGCTCACGGTCGATCTCTGCCAACTCGGACTCAGCCGTTTGCAATTCCGCAGAAAGACGTCGGGATTCTTCGAGTTGTCTGCCGAGGACACCGCCGAGAAGTGCTCGCAACTGAGATTGTCCGGAGTCAGAAAGGTCCAGCACAATGCGGACATTGGCCTGTTCGGTTCGCGAAATCCGGTCAGTGGCCAAGTGCGACGTGAGTACTTTGAGCGGCTCTCCCTGCACGCCGATGCCCTTGGCAAGGGCAAGAAGGTCTTTGTCCCGCCTGTCCAGTTCCGTGATAACCGCCTGCTGACGGCGCGCGACAGACTCCCGCTCGGACTGTTTCAAGACAGATTCTAACTGCGGGCGGATCAGGACGAACGGCAGTGCATCTCCAGCGAGGTCACGCAACCGCGCAGCGGACACGTCGGCTTGCTGACGTAACTGCGATCGGGTCCTTTCCAAGGCTGTCCGATTTGCGTAGGAGGCCCCGCCAGCGCGCTTCCATGCCTCGTCTGCCCGTTTGAAGGCTTGCTCGGCGCGCTCCTTGTCGTTCAGCGCCGCGGCCTGAGCTTGGTTCGCGGCAGCATGCGCATGGCTCTTCGCTCGGACTAGCGATTCCAGTTCGCGCGCCTTCTCGGAGAGCGCCTGTAAAGCTGCGCTGCTCAAGCCAGTACGGCGTCGTTGCTGGGCCACGAGATACTGGGGCAAGGCGCGGAGGTCGGCGTCCAGCTGAGTCACAATATCCAGACCCAACAAACCCTCGATCGCAGTCGAAAGCACGGCCTGGGCCTGCGCCAAATCCGCCAGCTTCTCAACTTGTTCGCCGTCGAACAGGAACAATCCCGCGATGCCAATTGGCAACATGGTCTCGACCTCCTCGTCCCAGTTCTGGGCAAGGGCGGCGTCGGGTCCACCATTGACGAACACGTCAACATCCTCGCGCACCGATTTGCCGGTGTCTCGCCAGGTGCGTACGACGCGGACCTCCCGGTCCTGGCCGTCCCGACGATGACGGAAGCCGAGTTCTAGAAAAGCGCCCTCGATTTCGCTGCCACGATGGACGCATTCGCGTAGGTAGTCGTCGTAGGCAAGGTCACCCCGATTAGATGTTCGTGCGCGCTTGCCATACAGCACTAGGTGAAACGCATCCAGCAAGCTGGTCTTTCCGCTGCCATTCAGCGCACCAATGAGCACCACCGGCTTGTTCCGGTCCTCGACCGTTAGTTCCAGCGTGTGCCGGCCACGGAACGCCGAATAGTTGTAGAGAGTCAGGTGAGTGAAAATCATGGTCGGTCTCCTTCACCGCCGAACAAACTCAATTCCCGAACAGCTCGCTTCGCTGCGACCACGGCGTCACGTTGCTGGAGCGCCTGTTCCGTGGCCTGTGCCTCCGAGCCGTGGCTACCGCGCTGCAACGCCTTCAGGAGCTCGCCGAACAGCCCAGCACGTCGGACGCGGGTCTGCTGCTGCCGCTCGATGTCCAAGAGTTCGCGAACCGTTTGGAAGCGGACCTCGGTTCCGCACGTCGCGCGGAGCAAGTCCATTTCTTCAGCGCCAAACCTTTGGTCGTCGTCAAAATTCCCGTCAGGCCAATCGCCGCCCATCACGTCGGCCCAGATCGTGGGCAACAGGTCTTCTGACTCGTGCTTGTCCACGACCCAGATTCGACGAATCTCCCGAAGCTCGTCGAGCGTGATGAGCATGAGCCCCCGCACTTCTTCTGGGGCGTTCTCGTCCACCCAGCGCTGGACAGCAAGCA
>CAITYF010000206.1 GCA_903896545.1 uncultured Myxococcales bacterium
CCGGGTGGCTGGAGTGCCGCGGGTGGCAACCGGACGGGCAGTCACAGGCGGTGCGTCCCATGGCGCGGCGCAGAACCGCTTGTAGTCACGACGCGCCTTCCAGCCGACGACGGGCGTTGTCAGGGCAGATGGCGGGCGACCTATTGGGCGACGGGATGGCGTGCTGGGCATTGGCGGCCTCCGTTGGGCACCGTTCCAGTTTACTCGATGGATCTGCTGGACAAAGTCGGCCAGGTCGTGTGCGTCCGGCATGGCCTGGTCATGACGAGTTACTAGCTAGTAATAATCTAACGCAGCCGACGACCATGCTGCGACGGTCATGGTGAGCGCGATCGTCACGGACAACTGCGGGCCGGCAGCGCTGATGGCTGGGAGGGGCCGCCGACGGGTGGCCTGCCGAGCGGATGTAAGCGCCACCGTCATTGGTACGGCTGCTGCGGGCCAAGCGGCGCGCGGACCGGCCGGCACACCACGACGCACACGGCCAACAGCGACCGTCTGCCACGACCGGGTTGCAACTCGTGGCAGAAAAGCTGGGGGTCGCAGTGCACCAATTGCCGCGTGCAGCCAGGCCAGCCGACGACTTAAGTCGGCACGGGCACTGGAGTTGATCCGTTGACGGCCAATTCCATCGTGCCCAACCTGTCAGGTTCACCGGCGAGTTCTGAGGATTGTGAGCAGGCATGGCTAGGGTTAAGGCCACGACGGTGAAGCAGCTGGTGACTGGGTTCTGAGGATTTTGAGAAGGATTCCTAAGATAGCCATTCTATATCTCTCTCTATGCTAGCTTGACCACCGACAAGCCGAGCCAACCCTTGATGGGGCTCAGCCTTTCAGGCTCACCGCAGCCAGAACCGCCACCTCGGTGCGGATGCCGCAACCATGCTGGGTACTATGACCAGCAGCGCCACCACCAGCCGCAGCATCACCGCACAGTTCCGTCGATGCCCCATGGCCATCTGCCAGCCAGCCTCGACTTAGCCCCAGCGTCAACAGCCCTTATCTAAGGGCAGCATCCTCAGAATCCTCAATACCCGCAGCACCACCACTTGCTGCCCTGCTGGTGCAGCTCTGCCCTGCGCACATACTCAGAATCCTCAAAACCCCGCTGTTGCCTGTCGCCGTCGGTCTGGACGCGGTTGACAGGCCGCAGACCTGATCTACCGTCAGCCGCCACCATCAGGAGGTTCGATGGCGAAGCCGATTCCGCAGATCCCCCGCCGCATCCGCAAACGTGCCGACACGCTGCCAACCGTACGCCAGCAATTGTTTGACTTGCTGGCGAGTGCTGCAGATGGCGGCGATCTGGCGCACCTTCGAGCCACCTTCGCGGAAATCATGGCAGCGGCAGGCCTTGACCCGCGGCCATCGGTGTTCGACGACTTGGTGATCTGGGGGCTGGAAGTCGTCGAGGGTGCGTCGGCTGTCCAGATCGGACCTCGGCGGATGGTCGCCCGTGTGCGCAAGGCATCAGCCAGCATGGGCGAGGCGCGTACCCATCTGGACGCTGCGGGTTGGCGTCGACTTGAAAGTTTGCGCGGCGACCTACCCGGAATCCGTGTGGAGCGTTTGGTCCAATGGTCCGTCGATCAGCAGACGTGGACGCGGTTCTCGCCAGGACAGGCACGGGTGCTTGGCGAAGTCGAGCTGGCGGAGCTGCGCTTGCTGCGAGCCCGCATGGACGCGGAAGTACTGACGCGCGAAGAGATGGCGCGGATCCGGGAGCAGGCACTCGCCCAGGTCGGCAGCCATCCGCGCTACAGCTACCTGCGGTGGGCAACTGACGAACCGGATAGCGAGATCTATTACGTCATAATACTTCTTGCGCCGGACGATGACCGCGAATGGTCGGTCTTGCCGGGGCCGCATCTGCCACCGGTCATCAGTCTTGCTCAGCTCCAGGAGCTTGCCGCCGTCTCGCCTGACACGCTCGTGGTCGACATTCAGGGACAGACCAAGCGCCAGGTGCTGGCAGGATTCACCGCAGCGCGAGCTACCGGCAACGGAGCGCGCCATTCCGGCCAGGTGACTGCCGCCGAAGCCGTAGCCGCAACTGCCGCTGACGATCCCGGCGAGGGCGAGTACCTGCTCTTGCGCGATCTGGTCCGGGAAGACATGGACTGGCTGTGGGTTGGCGTCGAACGGCGGCGGCGATTGCGCGGGGAGCCTACGGCGCGAACGCCTATGACGACCGCATCCACCAGCGGCGGCACCCTGCTTACGCGAGAGGACGCCCGCAAGTACGTTTGCGACGTCCTCGATCGGTTTGGCGGTCGGCTCACCCCTGCGGCCAGAACCAAAGTGGCGAAGGCGGTGTCTGCGGAATACCCGCAGTTCGCCGAGTGCCCGACGTGCAAACGCTGGTGGATCCACGGGTGCGCCCACTGCCGAAGCCCCAAGCGCCTTGCCAGGCCATGTCCAAGCTTCAGTGTCACCTGCCCAGCGTGCTACGGAAGGGCAACTGTGCATCCAGGCCCGGAGGCCTTTGGCGGCAACGCTTGGCGCATCGACGATGAGATCCGCTGGCATCGGGCCGCAGCGCGAAGGCGCTTGGCTCGACGCTCGGCACCGCCGCGAGGCTGAAAAACCCGATCTCGCATGTCGCACATTGCCCCGACCATCATCACTACGATGTGGGGCATGAAGAAGCGCACCCACACTCCGATCCCCGTCAACAACCTGAAGCACCTGCGCCGCGAGACCGGCTGGTCCCAGTACGACCTCGAACTGGCCAGCGGGATCTCGCAGTCGCGTCTCTCGCTCCTTGAGCGTGGCATCCGCCCGATGTCCGCCGAGGACCTGGAGACGTTGGCGCAGGCGTTCAGCGTGACGCCCGATCGGCTGTTTCCCCACGACCGCGCCAAGTAGGCCAACGGCCAGTCAATTTGCAGATCATCAAGGGCCCTCCGTGGCGCCCAGGGAGAACTACGTCCAAATGCTCGACAACATTCTTGAGATCGCTCGTGCGGGAGGTCGCGAGCCGAAGGGCTCCGGCCCGGAGTACAAGATCGCCTGCCCGTATCCCGAACGGCACCAGAACGGCGACACTAATCCGTCGTGCTCGCTCAACCCCGCAAAGGGCGTGTGGCACTGCCTTGGTTGTGATGCCGGTGGCGGCCCGCAGGCCCTTGCCGCTGCACTCGGTGTGGACGGTGTCGCGAGGGGCACGCCAGCGCCGGCACTGTCCACCAACGACCGCGTGCGCTTGACAGCGATCCACGCCCGCGGGGAGGTGGGGCTGCGCAATGAGCAAGGCGGCAAGGCATTTCTCGCCAATCGCGCGCTCGACGTAGACGCAGCTTCTGACGTCGGGATCGGTTACGTGCGCTGCACCGACCCGAACGACCCTGAGGGACTGCCGGTCGGTGAGTGGATGACCATGACGTCGTTCGACGCGGTCGGCCCGGCGCTGGTCAAGCTGCGTATGCTGCAGGACAAGAAGTCTCAGCGGCGTCTGCCTGCCGGTGCACCGTCGCTGCTGTTCAATCTCCACAACCTTGACCCCTTCAAAACCGTTCTGGTGACCGAAGGCGAGTTCGACGTCACCGCCCTCACGACCGTGGGCATCTCCAACGCCGTGTCCGTTCCCGGTGGCAACGGCACTAAGGTCGACGCCGCGCTCGTGGCACCTCTTTCCCGTACGCCGCTGATCCTCGTCGCCACGGATCAGGATGCCGCAGGTGACGATCTCGCCCAGCGACTCGCACTGGAGCTTGGGCATGACCGCTGCAAGCGGGTGCACTTTGGCCCGCACAAGGATGCGAACGATGCCTTGATGGCCGGCGCCACCCGCGCCGAGTTCGACGGCTGGATCAACACGGCGACGCAGATGGAAGACCCGAGCTGGTCGAACCCCATCGAGTTGCAGCTCGTCTGTCGGACGCCATTTCCTGTGGACGCGTTTCCCAGCCCGTTCCGGGAGATGGTGCTGGCGGTGTCGATCGCAACCCAGACGCCGGTCGATCTGTCGGCGTTCATGGCGTTGGGCGTGCTGTCGGCAGCCAGCGCGGGCAAGTTCAAGATCCTTGCCAAGAACGACCACGAAGAGCCGGTGAATCTCTACCTGGCAGCGTTCATGGATCCGGCAAACCGCAAGTCATCCGTTGCGCGCCCCTTTATGTCTGTGCTCGACGACCACGCCGACCTCATCAACCGGACTGGCCGCAACAATGAATCGACCCATAAGGCGCGGAAGAACGACCTGCAGGCCCGCCTCAAGGCGGCGGAAAAGGAAGTAGCCGAGGCCAAGACGGCCGACGAACACGAGCGCGCCATCCGGAGCGCCGAGCAGTTTCACCTGCAGTTGGATGCACTTCGCCCGTTCACGGAGTTCCGTCCCCACGTCAGCGACTGTACGCCTGAGAAGCTGGCGTCGTTGCTGCACTCGCAGAATGGCGTCGTGTCCGTGTTCGACACCGAAGGCGCCTTCATCGCCAACATCGGCGGGCGCTACGACGGCAAGCATCAGCCCAACCTTGAAGTCGTCCTGAAGGCCCATAGCGGCGACCCCGTGAACGTGGATCGGCAGAGCGGCCCTCCGCTTTCAATTCGCGCTCCGGCGCTCACCATCTGCATGGTGGCCCAGCCTGAGGTGCTACGTCAGATGGGAAGCACGTCGGCGTTTGCGGGGCGGGGTCTGAACGCGCGGTTTTGCTATTCGATTCCCGCAAGCAGGATCGGCCACCGCGACGTGGATCCCCCTGGCGTGCCGACGGAAACGAAGGACGCTTATCGACGGGCTGCCACCGACCTCATCAACATCGAGTTGCCGATCGGCGAGAACGGGCATCCCGCGCCGCACCAACTCCGACTGGGGCCGGAGGCAAGGGCGTCGTATTTGGACTTGGCCCGCGACGTCGAGCTCCGCCTCCAGCCGGACGGCGACCTTCAGCACATCGGTGCGTTTGGCGGCAAGTACGTCGGCGCGGTGGTTCGCGTCTCCGCCCTGCTGCACTTGGCGGCAAACGCCAGTGTCAACGCGTCGTGGAACATCCCGATTTCGGCCGAGACCTTCGAAGCCGCCAGGCTTATCGGCCGGTACTTAGTCGACCACGCAAAGGTCGCCTTTGCCCGGATGGGCGCCCACGCGTCGCTGGAATCGAGCCAGTACCTGCTCGCTAGCATCAAGCGGATGAACTTGCAGACCTTCACCGCGCGGGACCTGTTCCAGAAAACCAAGGGCAAGTTCTCCAGCATGGCCGAGTTGGAGCCCGTGCTCAACCTGCTGGAAGACCACGGCTATGTTCGCAAGTCCACCACCGACCGCCAGCAGTCCAAGCTTGGCCGGCCGGCGAGCGCCACGTACCAGGTCAACCCGCGGTGGTTCAAGCCACCGATCAGCCCCACGGCATCGGCGGCTCCGACTGGCTCTGCTCCCGCGACGCGCCCCGACGACCAGCCGACCGGCGGTACTGAAGGCCCCGTCGTTTTCGATGCCTCCGAACTTCCAACCGTGCACTAGCCAAGGAGATTCTTCTGATGAAACCGAACAAAGACAAGTTGGTAGCGATGCATGTCGTCGCACACAACAGCGCCGGTGTCCGTGCCGAAGTCGTCGGCCGTCCCGGCTACGCCGCCCACCCTTTGACGCGCCTCACCATGATCGGCATCCAGGTGGGCAACGCCGTTGAAGTCTTCGACGTCGCGGCCGGTGCGGCCGGGAACATCGATGCCGCTGCTGTGCGCTTGCAGGACCTGGATGCCCTTGGCCACACGTTTGCGGTGCACGACGTCCCGCTGCAAGGCTTGCTGCTCCGCGAGAAGCTGGAACTCAACCTTTCCCAGTGGTTCGACACGGCAAGCTATCGGAAGTATCGCCAGGAGGATGCCGCCGACCTGGCACCGTTGACCGAGTTGGACCGCGCCGTTGCCTCCGCGCAGGTCCAGACCGGGTCGATGACGCGCGTCCAGTTGGCGAGGCCCTGCGCCAGTGCGGTGGCGAATGTCTACGCAGCAGCGGCCGAGGCCGTCGACGACGATCTGTTTCCCGATTGGGAGTGGGCCGTGGTCGAGCAGCTTTGCCAGATGCAGTTGTCCGGCGTCAGCATCGACCTGAACTTTGCCAAAGAACTGCACCGTCGCGCGGTCACAGCCTCGGCGGAGACCACGATTGGCTTGGTGCGAATGGGCTTTCGGCCTGACGAGGCAGCCGATAATGCCGCCATCGTGGGCTTTGTCGCCGACAAGTTCGGCGTGCGGCTGGCGAGCAGTAGCATGAGCCATCCCGACGTAATCGCGGCCCGGCGCGACGATCCAGAACTCAATCGGTTTTTCACGTTGGTCAAGCAGGCGGCTGCGCTCGGCAACCTGACCTTGCAGCTGCAGCGGCTCCAAAAGTGCGGTGGCCGCTTGTCCAACCACATCCACTACTACGGCAGCCACACCGGCCGCTTCACCAGCGGTGGCGCCGACGTGATGAACTTCAACCTCCACGGCTTGCCCAAGTCCAGGTTCGTCGCCCAAGTCCGTAAGGTCGTCGTGCCGCCGGTTGGCATGGCCTTTGTCGCCTCTGACCTGAAAGCGATCGAGGCGCGGGTGCTGGCGTTTCTGGCCGGTGAGTCGGATTTGGTCGAGCGGTTTCGCGCGAACGAGGACGTGTACACGTCGTTCGGCCACGAGGTCGACCCGTCCGCCCCCCGGGCACTTGGCAAGGAAGCGATCCTGGGTCTGGGCTTTGGCATGGGTCTGAAGAAGTTTGCCAAGCAGGTCCGGGCGAAGATTGGTGACATCGACGAGGCACTGGTAGACAACGCCTACGCCACGTACCACCAGACGTTCCCGCGGGTCTCGGGGCTGCCACAGGCAATGGCGTCCGCGGTGAAGAAAGCGGCAGCGTCCGGTCGGGCAACCGAGGTCAATGGCGTCACGTTCGAGTTCGCGCACGGCGAGCAGCCGGTATTGGCAGTCAAACTGCCAACAGGGCGCCACCTGTTCTACCGGCAGAACCTCAAGGACGACGGACTCGCCGTCTGGTTTGAACCGAACGCCGGCCGTGGAGCGCCGTCGCTGCGCATCCTGCCGCACACGCTGGTCGAGAACATCGTCCAGGCCATCGCGCGGGACGTTTTGGTCGGGCAAATGCTGGAAGTCGGTCAGCAGGGCGTCGATGTCGCGTTCACCGTTCACGACGAGATCGTGGCAGTGGCCCCGCGCTGTGACTGCGGCCGCCCTGACCGTCGCCACACAGACACCTGCTCGTGGGCTGCAGTGCGCGACAAACTAACGGCCTGCATGTCGAAGGTTCCCGCGTGCTTCCCCGCATTGGCTGACCTGCCGCTGGGCTGCGAGGTCGACGAGGACATCCACGATTCGTACGGAGCGGAAGGACCGGGCGATGCGGGTGACGTGTAGGCGTTTGTCCTTTCTATTATGTGCTAATAGTACAATTCAGAACCGCGCCATGCGCCGCCAGCCCGGCAACCGCCAAGAGACCCGAATGCAATCGAACCGAGACCATGCGCGCGCAACTCAGCGGAGTACCTTGATGCCTGGATCGGGCACGTGCACATCGATCGTCACAGGCATCGAGAAGCTGCCTCGATCGCCTTTGGGTGTCCAATACAGCGCCCCCAAAACCGTCATTCCACGTAGGGAGGCAAAGGTGCGCGTGGTGACCGCATCGACAACCGACGGCTCGACGCCGAGGAAGTCGAGCAGCCACGGCTGCGGCACGTCGAACCGAAGAAACAAATGGTGAACACCGTCCGCATTGCCAGGGACGACAACCCCATTCATCGAAAACACCTTGGCGCGAGCGTCGAGTTCGGGAAGCTCCTCTTCCTTGAACGGCAAGGCCGGGTATGTCAGGTCGCGGACGGACAGAATGGGCGGGAGCAAACCGACTGCGGCCGCGGAGAAGTTGTCGAGGTTGAGCGACACAGTGATGTCACCGGCTTCCGGGTCGAAGGTCGCGTAATTGACTTTGACCTGGATCGTCGTCTCGGCGTCGTACCAGCGCGTGCGGTTGGGAAAGGTCGGGTCGCCAGCCGCAACGGCGTTGCGATGTCCCGCCACTGGGAGAACGATGAAGTAAGATACCGAGTGGACCGGAGCGAACTTGAAGTAGGTGTTGGCCGTGTCGATTGCGCCTTTTTCGTCGGTGTCGATAAGTTGCCATCCGTCCTTCTTCGAGCCCGGATCAATCAGCGCGCGCGCTTTTCCAACCTCGTTTGCGGCTGCGGCATTGTCCTTTTCCGAGTGCTGGTAGGCACCCAGCGCCGGAACGGGCACGAATTTCGCACAAATGATCTTCCGCAACGCCGCGGCCTTCTTCGGTTCGAGGTGGAGGCGCTCGTCCGGTGCACTTCGCTTCCAGGCGTCACCAGCGCCATCGCCGTCCAAGTCGACGACGACGTCAAACTGGTTCGAGGCTCGGGCACTGTCGATGTCGCCGCCGTCGCGATGGACCTCAGTCTCGGCACGCAATATGTCCCAAATCGGCAGATCGCCCGACAACTTCTTGAAAATTACCGACATTTTTTCCTCCGGCGTTCTCCGATGAGGCCTCCGGTCCACGCAGTCCGTGTCGCCGCTAAAATGTCAGGGCCGGGACGATGCGTTCGTGTGGAACGCGCCAACGTCGCCGGGCGGCCAATGGGCGAGGCGTACACCTCGCTGCCCAAGGGCTGACCGTTTCCGCAATCAGCCGACCCAGAGTCGGCGAACATACTGACAGGAGAAGAAGATGTCACGAGCCAAGATATTTGAAAGGTACGGGAAGGAACTGGTGTCAGCACTGCCGTCGGATCTGCAAGCCACGCTCATGCCCCACGAACGCGAGGCGGTGGAGCGCGGCGCCGCGGAGTTCGCGCGCCAGTTGGCGGACGAGTGCCAGACAATCACCGACGACGCGCAGATCGCGTTCGTCACGATCGATCCGCCGGGGCACAAGGACCCCCGCGCGCCAAGCCTGCCGATCGGGGCGCTGCTCACGTTCTTGCTCCTGCTTCAGCGCGCGGGGTTGATCGGCACCATGACCCAAATCGAGGAGTACACCTTTCTCAACGGCAACAAGGCCTTGTCCGAGTATTTTTACGGCGTCTCCGCCAAGCTGCTGCAGCAGCTGACCCAGCGCGACCTGAAGGGGCTGGAGCGAGAGAGCGGCGTGGGTTTCCGGTTCGCTCTCGGCTCGGATGCGTTCTGCGTCGAACTGACCAAGGCGCTGTCCGTTCCCAGCGATCTTTATGGCGCGGACGGAATGTACTGCTCCGACGCACTGCTCGACGCGATGGCAGTTCGGTTGTTGTGGCCTACCAAGGCCGGAGACTCACTGAGGTTTTGGTTCAACCCAGGATTCGGGTACCGCTGCGTCACCACTGGTGGCGTAATCATCCCGTGCCCCTCGGACCTCGACACGACCGGGGCTCTGCTTCTGCGCGCGCGTGAGGTCGGGCTGATTGCGGACGTCGCCATCACGCCCGCCGACTGCCTCGCATCCGGGTTCCAGAAGCTGTTCGAGCTCGCGCAGCCAATGCTGCTCCTGCACATCCTGGCCGCCACCGCGCCGAGTGCGTCCACCGGTACCGGCGGCTGAGACGGTGCGGCAAGAGCCGCGCCGCCTGAATGACCGATGCTGCGCGGCGATGGAAGGTCCGTCGAAGGCAGCCATCGGACCCCATGGCGGGTGCCGTGAGGGTCTGAACTGATTTCAGTGGTGCCCGTCGACCGCAACGCGGCGAGGGCGAAGGACAAACAGATGACTAGTGTAAGTTCAATGTTGATTTCCGTGATTTGCAGGTTCCTGATCGAGC
>CAITYF010000207.1 GCA_903896545.1 uncultured Myxococcales bacterium
CACCGACGACCTGAAGCACTTCGGCCACAACCTCAAGCAACTGCGCAACGCCCGGTCGTGGACGCAGGACCACCTTGGCGAAGTCGCCGACGTGAATCCGAAGTACGTGGGCGAGATGGAGCGCGGCGAGCGCAACCCGTCGCTGGACGTGCTGTGGCGGCTTGCGCGCGCGCTCGGTGTCGATGCGGCGGAGTTGGTCGGCGACGAGCTGACGCGCCTTGATCGCGCGGAACTTGTGGCGCGGGTCGCAGCGGAACTGTCACGGCAATCAAACGAAGAGTTGAGGACGTGGCTACGTGTGGCACGGTCGTCAGCGCGCGTTTAGTAGGACGCGCGACCTCTCGCAGGATTAGCTGGGCGAGCGCGCCGTAGTTTGTTCTGGGCACGCTGGTGGGCGATGAGCTGACCGGATGACGGAGGAAGTTGCGCGGCAAGGCGTGATGCTGCAGCGGTTGTCGATATATTTTGCGTAATATATGGCTTCCATGCCGCTCGATCACGATCCACCGGGTCACCGCCATGACGCTCCTGGCAGTCAAACTGCCAAGACGCCGGCATCATTTCGTCTCCGGTGCCGCCAAGTCCGCCACGACGCCTTCCTCCGCGCACGTGGCGCGACAAATTGCGGCGTCTCACGCGCGCCGCGCGCTCTCCGACTGCCCTGTGCTCACGACGGCGTTAGCCAGCCGCATGAACGCGCTCCGCACCGCCAGAACCGTCTCGTGCAGTTGCGCTGTGTCATCCGCCGCGACATCCAGCACCCACGGCGCCACCAGCGCGCCATCGTGGACCGCGTACAGCCTGCCGATGCTGCCGTGCTGGAGCCGTGGCAGCACCGCCGTCAGCAGCTCGTGCCACCGCGGAAGATGCTGGTCAGGAACGGAAAACACCACCCGCAGCGACGATCCGCGCGACTGCATCTGCCTCACGTGACAGAGCTGTGTGGCTTCCAGAGTGCTGCGCAGCTCCAGTTGCAGGCTCTCCAGCGCGACCGGCACGCTGATCCGGTCTGTTGCGTTTCTCTTCCGCATCGGCTTCTCCAGGGACGGTCTTGAGGGCGCTGTGGGCGGCTGAGACCGTCGTGAATATGGACGTGACGGTCGGCGGCACGTCGTGCACGTCCGCCAGCACGTCGGGCCAGATCGGCACCAGCGGCCCCGTCACCAGACCGACGTAGCGCTGACCTTGGTGCATCACCTGCACGAGCGATCGCGGTTCACCAGCGATGGCGGGCTGTTGCGAGAGATCTCGGGCCCGCGCCACCAGCAAAAACATCGCCTCCACCGACGTCGTGTTGGCGCGCTTGTCCAGAACGAGACGCCCGCCGGCAATGGCGTCGTAGCGTCGCGCGCGAACTTCCGCCGCGAACGCGTACACCAGCGCGGCGTGCGTACGGAAGTGGTGCACGTCCAGCGCGGGCGCGATGAAGACGCGCGGCGGCCACGCGACCCGGCAGACGCTGCAGCGCCTGCTGTAGCCGTGCCTGACCGGATCACGGGTCCAGGCGCAGCACACGCTACACTGCCACAGCAGGGCGAATTCGCTGGTTCGGTGCAGTGCGGCATCGTCAGCAAGCACCCAGTCGGGTGCCGCCAGGTTGTGCCGCGTGCGCGCCCGGGAAAGCTGCGGCGTGCGGGTCCGCGACTCCGGCGTGCCACGCATCGGCGGCGGCGTGGGTGGCGGTTCCGGCGGCGCGTCTGGTGCGGCACAAAAACGCTTGTAGCGACGGCGCTCGGCCCATCCGATGACCGGCGTGGTGAGGCGTGACGGTGGTCGACCGATCGGGCGTCTGGATTGGGGCTTCGGCATCGCGACCTCCTGCGACCAGTTTACCAGGCGCGATCGGACAGCAAAGCAGTTGGCGCGACACGCCGAGAAGGTCGAGGATTGAGGGAAGACAGGGTCGGATTTTGGGCCCGTTTTGTATATCAATCATGCCGGGCACGACGCTGCGGCAGCGCCCGTAGCCTCACTCCCACCGGTCCTTCGCCTTCGCCGCCTTGTTCTGCCACTGCATGGTGTGTGGCGCGTCGGCACCGCCGTGCTTGAGCGCCTGCACGTGGTCGACGACGTAGCCGGGGCACGCGCCACCGCTCTTGCCGGTCGACGGGCATGGGTGGCTGCGTTTGAACTGGTTCTTGGCAGATGAGCTGCGCTTGATGCGGCCGCGTCCGTCACGGGCGACGCCCGTGGCGCGTACGTGGAACGCCCGGCCGTTTCCGCCGGTGCTGAAGTGCGTGCGCGTGGCGCGCGCGTGACCGCCGCCGTGGTGGCTGCCAGTGTTGAAGTGGACGTGGGTGCCACCAGAGCGGTGTCCGCCGCCCTGGTAGCCGCCGCCGCCGTGGCCACGGGCCAACACGGTGCCGGGCATCACGAGCGCGCAGGCGGTGATGAGGGCGAGGAGCTTCTGGCGCATGGTCGGATTCCTTGTTGCGGGGGCTCTTGCTGTCGGTTGCGACGGATTGCGAGATTCTGGGATGCCCCAGCACCGAGGTCAACCCAAGTCGGCGGCGAGGTTGTGCATCACCGGCAAGGTAACCGAGAGCGCGGCACTTCCATCAACGCGAATGTCGAGACACGCGCGCGGCAGCGTCGCTGGCCGCAAGTGTTGCCTCGGACGGTTGATTCAAGAGATCATACGGCTCCTACCCTGCGGAACCGGCAGGCGCGCGCAGGCGCAGAGGCTGACGCGAGCCGGGCGTTTGATGCAGTCCGCCACCGGATCACGCCGCCACGGCCGGCCTGCGGGTCCGCGTCGGTCCATCGCTGGCTGCCGTCAGGTGCCACTCCTGCCAGGAGCGCACCGGCCCCCGTGTTGGCCTCGGTGCTCGCGTGCTGCGCAGAAAGTTTGCTCCACTTGATGGCGGGCGCGATACCAAACAACGCCGTCCACTCTTCCTTCATAATCGCGTCAACTTCGGCGCGGCGGCTGATCGGGCACATGATGCTGTCGTGGCAGTCGCGGTACGGGATGGCGGCGGCCTCGAGCCGTGACCGCACCTGCTCCATCCATCGCGCATCCTGCCGCATCAGCTGTGGCCCTGCCTTGGCGCACATGCTGGGCGCGAAGATGGGGTCCGCCAGAATCGTGTCCACGACCTCAACTGCGCGGTCGCGCGACCAGAACGGCTTCGCCATCGCGTCGTGCGGTTCTCCCAACTGCTCTGGGCGGCACACAAAACCAGCCGACGGGTCGTTGGGATCGGAGCGCGCCAAAGCGTTGATGGCTGCGTTGCGGTCCTTTGCGTTCAAACAGACGGAGAAGCCGCGCTTATACTGCTGGCGGATCACGTCGGCCGCCATGAGCGCATCAGAACGCGGCCCGACCAGCAACCCGAAGCGGGACGCGTGGTCGATGCTGGTCTGCAGCTGCTCGGGACATTGCAGGTCGCGGTCGGCGTAGAACCGGTAGATGTCGCCGTTGTAGGGCGCGTCGTAGATACTGTTGCCCGCCGCGGCCAGAACCATACTTGGATGCGTGCATACGACGTCGCCCGTGTCCGTCGCCTCCCCATCGACGGTGTAGTGCTCCAGATCTCCCTTTCTGGCCGACTGCGCTGGATAGTAAAAGCGCCCGTGTGTGTCGAGGCTGTCGTCGCGAAACACACGGTAACTCATCCGCTTGGCGCTCGGCTCCTGCCTGCCCAGATGGTCGCACCAGCCGTGCAGCGCCGTGAACGCGTTGGAGCGCGACAACCGCTCCATCAGGTCGGCGACGCCGGGTTCGTCAACCGCCATACGGCGCCCGGCGGCACCGGCGTACCAGTTCGCTTCATGCCAGCGCTCAACCCAGTCGGCGTTGGTCGCGGTGGCGGGTTCGGAGTCGTTCATGCGCAGCTTCGTACCTGTCTTGCGCCGCGTCGGCTTGCCGTTTGGGCCCGTCACGAGTTGATAGGTCGGGTCGTAGCAGTCGCCTGTGCGCCCGATGCGCAATTCACGCGCCCGCCACGCGGCACGAAACGCTTTCTGGTCCTCAACTGAAAGACGCTCCCAACTGCGGCGCATCTCGATCAGCGGGTTCGCGACGGCATCGATGCGAACAAAATCGTCCAACACGGCCAGCAGGTCGTGCGAAAGCGCCCACTGGGTCGCCGTATAGCCACCGTCCGCCAACGGCCGACCACCACGCGTGCCCGGCGCCTTGCCGATGTCGCCGTGCTTCTCCATCGCGCGCACGATGCTGGCCAACATGTTGCCGTCAACCGTCGCGTAGCGGCGCGGATCGAAGTTCTTGGCCGGCAGCGGCACCACGACGATGTGACGCCCCAAGGCGACGGTCCTGCACATTTCGTTCATCAAGTAGTGCGCCGCACGCGCAAACCGCTCCTCGGCTTGCGGGCGCTGGAACAAGTACTTCTTGGTCCGCCCGACCGGATACCCGCGCAGGCGCTGCATGAACCACCGGTGCTCCGGCGAGCCCGGCACCACGCGCCAGTCCGTGATGTCGTCCTCAGCCCGCACGGTCAAGAATTGGTCGCTCTGCGTCGGCGACGACGCATCGGTGGACGTAAACTGTTGGGTCGATGCCCTGTTGCGCGGCATGGCGTCTCCTCGCTGCTGAAGCGGCTGTGGTCGCGGAAGCGGTAGACGTTCAGGCGCCGATCGCCAGAACAACCACAACCAATTGATCATGAAGCTGTTTTCCTAGCGCACGACCGAATAGTCCTAGTAAGTATGAGAGAGAAAGATGACTTGCTCTGCGCCGCACCGAGCTTGCCGGGCTCCGCCCGCCGCTCGGTTCGCTCGCTGAGTCACTTGACTGCATATTTCCTTCGAACCACTCAGACTTGTTGCGTATTTCGCCAAAATACTCTTGGACCTCGACAGAGAAGTCGGCGGAATCCCGTCGGAACCGCGAATGTCGCGGAAGCGACTCCCGCGCGCAGCGAACACCCGCGGAACGAGCACGCTCGCGACGACGCTGAAGGCGCGGCGCACGACCGGCGGAGCCGGGCGGTGAGCTACCGCCGAGAGCGGAAGTACGGAAGAGCGTTCTTCTGTCTCTCATTACTGCTAGGTTTATTCGTCCAGACATATGGCAACCTCATGATACGGTTACGGTTATCCCCGGAGCCGACGGGCCTCAGAAGGCCGCAAACGTCGACACCTTCGTCGGCCAGGCTGCGGCGGCAAGTCCGAATCTTTGAGACGTTGGGGTGCGGGTGATCGCCCCGGCAGCGCCGCCTGTGCGACGCTGGTTGTTCATGGCCGGCGTGGTCGGACGCCATCAGCTTTTCGGTTTCAGGCCGCGCGTCGGTCGGCTCGTTCTCATTGCCCAAGTCGCTGGGTCCAATCTCTTCGCCAGCGCGGTGGCGCGGCCAACAAAGAAGATCTTGCCTAGTTACAGAATAGATGTCAAACTCGCAATCTCGACTGGGGCGCTCGGTTACGCACGACGACAGAGGCGACAAATGACGACCCAGAACAACCAAACGACCAAGCAGTTGCTCGAAGATGCGCTTGACGAACGACTGACCGAACTCCCCGCTCCGCTTGTGGAATCGGTGCCGTTCGACGCCAGCTTTGCCCGCCCTGACGGGCAGAAGGTGGCGGTCCTGATCCGCAACGCCGCCAATCCGCCCACGATCGACGCGGCACGCCGCGCGATCACGCGCGGGCAGGAGCAGCAGCCCGATATCGCCCTGTGGCTGCTCCAGATGCCGCGCGCGCACGGGGCAGCGGCGCGGCAAGCGAAGGCGCTGGGGATCAACTGGATCGACCAGACCGGCGATGCGGAGATCGTCGCGCCGGGCCTGAAGGTGCGGATGCGCTTGAGCAAAGCGGCCGAGCAGACGAAGTCCGATGACGCGTTCCAGCCGAAATCGCCAAACGTGCGCAAGCTCGCGGCGGCGCTGCTCGACGGCGCTGAACCTGGTAAGCCGGTCGCTCTAGGAGGGAGGCTCACGATCGACGCCGGTCAGGTCAGCAGGATGATGGCGCACTTTGAGCGAGCCGGCTTGATCGGGCGCGATCCCATGACGAGCCTGATGACGACCAACACGCCCAAACTGCTGCACGCGATGGTGGCGTCGCGGCAGGCAGAACAACGGACTTGGGCGCGGGGTGAACTCGCGGGCGTGGCGGCGACCGAAGATGCCGTCGCGGGCCTCTGGGACCGTCTGACGCGAGCCGGTGTCCACAGCGGCGTCCTGACGGGACCTGCCGGCATCGACATGGCGCTGGGCAAGCGCGACCGCCACGACACGGCCGCCATCTACATCCCGACGTCCGAAACGTCGGCTGATCTCAAAGCCGCGATCGGCTTCACTGACGACCCGCAAGGGCGTTTCAGCATCTGCGTGACGTCAAACGCTGCCATCCTCGCGCCAACCCACGCGAACAATCAGCACGAAGCGACGGACCTCCAAGGGCTACGGCGGGCGACACCGGCGCGGCTTCTGATCGACGCGGACCCGGACACGACCGATGCGGAGCAGATCAGCGCGATCCGCGAAATGGCGCTGTCGCGGCGCACGCCCTGGTGGCCGCGCAACTTGGCGAATCGGCGGGACTGACGACACAGCCCGACCAGAGCGTTCCCGTTGCAAATCCAGCATCTACATCTGGCATAAGAGACTCGGAGCGAAATCCGACTCCGCCAGCAACCTCAACATCAAGGACACCCCATGATCTTCACCATCGCGGGCGCGCGGGTCAGTCACGCCGCAATCGAGCCACCGCACCTAGCGGCGCACCGTATTCCCAAAAATATTCACGTTTCAGGCGCCCATCAGGTGCTCCGCGAAGCCGCCGCCAAAGGCACGGCGCTTTTCGCGGTCACGTCGCCACCCGCGGCGCCCGCACGTGAACCCGCCGCGGCCGTGCCCCGCCCCACGTTCGCGATCCCCAAGAACAGCCAGTTGTGGCTCACCACGGAGGAAGCCACCGAGTACCTGCGCCTCGGCGACGTCAGCACCCTGCGCAGTGCCATCTACCGCGGCGAACTTGAACCAGACGGCAAGGGAGGACGGTCCTTCCTGTTCCGCCCAGAGACACTTGACGCTTACGCTGCCCGCTCGCTGGCAGCCCACCGCCAAAAGGAGGCCGACCATGCCAATCGACTACAAGACAGCGAAGCGGACGCGCCAGCCGGGCGTGACGCGCCTGCCGGACGGGCGCCTGGTGATCCGCGCGTCGATCCGGTTGCCGGACGGCACGCGGGCGAACCAGCGGGAGATCATGCCGGCGGGCACAACCGAGCTCGAGGCGGCAAAGGCACGCATCGGGCTGACCGCCAAGCTACGGCACCCGCCGCCGACCCCTACGCCCCTCCGGCCAACTACCGACCTGACGTTCGAGCTCTACGCCAGACAGTGGCTCGCGCTACGCGTCCGGCACGTGACGCCGAGCACGGCTGAGACGTACCTCGCGGCGCTGGAGCGGTTCATCGTGCCCCGCCTGGGACACTTGCGGTGCACCGACATCAACCGGCAGGCGCTGGAGGCATGGGTCGTCTGGGCAGAAGGACTGCGGCAGGCGTCCGGCAAACCGTACGCGCAGGACACAATGCGCCAGTGGTTCCGCGCCCTGCTCACGATCTTGCGCGACATGGCGGCAGACATGGACCTACAGGACCCGACGCGGCGGGTGCGCGCGCCGGAGCGCCCGGAGCAGCAGCCGATCCGTGAGCAGAACACGCTGACAGGCGATCAGATGCGCAGCCTGCTCGCTGCCTGTCAGGAGAAGTTTCCACAGCGACTGGCGGAGGTCGCGGTGATGGCGCTGACCGGCGCGCGGGCGGGTGAGGTGTATGGGCTGAAGTGGGATGCGGTCGACCTCGATGCCGGGCGCATCACCATCAAGCGCGCAGTCTCGCGGAGCGAACTGTTGGAACGCACCAAGACCAAGGCGCACCGGGTCATCCCGATGCACCCGGACCTGAAGGCGATCCTGAAGGCGCACAAGGAGCGGCAAGAGGTGTCTGACGTGGAGTGCCTGGCGCCCGGCATGGTGTTCCTGGCGGACAACGGCAAGATGCGCGATCCGAAGTCGGCCAAGAAGCTTTGGGGCTCGCTGTGCAAGGCGGCGGGCATCACCCAGCGGGTCGGTCCGCAGGTGCTGCGCCGGTCGCTGAACACGTTGCTGCTGCTGGAAGGCGTGGACCGGGTGACGCTGCGCGCGATCCTTGGCCACAGCTCGGAGTCGATGACGCAGCGGTACGCGGGCATCGGCGATGCGGCCAAGGCAGACGCGATCCTCAAGGTCGGTTCCGCCACTCAGGAGCAGCCCAAGCGCCCCAAATTGGTGCTGCTCCGGGGTGGCTCGCGATAAGCGGAAGGGTGACTCCGGTCGGTGCATTTGCCCGGCCGGTGTCACCTGCTGGTGTCACCCGCCCTGCCCTCGCCTCGTAACTGGTGGCGCGCCCAACAGGATTCGAACCTGTGACCGTCGGCTTAGAAGGCCGGTGCTCTATCCACCTGAGCTATGGGCGCGTTCCGCCAGCATCGCCGCGCTCGGCACCTGCGTCAACCTGTCTCGCTAAAGTTGCAGAATCACCTTGGCACCTTGGCCGATCTGTGGCACACTACTGCCCCTTCTCGCGCCACTTGGCGCTCATCGAGACACATGCAGCGCGTTCGCAATATCGGCATCATCGCCCACGTCGACCATGGCAAGACCACCCTTATCGATCAGATCCTGACGCAGTGCGGCGCCGTGGGTCGTGGCGGTCTTGAACGCGAACGCGTGATGGATTCCAACGACTTGGAGCGCGAACGCGGCATCACGATTCTCGCCAAGAACACGGCGATTCAGTGGAAGGGGCAAGTCGTCAACATCGTTGACACGCCGGGCCACGCGGATTTCGGCGGCGAGGTCGAGCGCATCCTACGGATGGTCGATACCGTGCTCCTGCTGGTCGACGCCTGCGAAGGCCCGATGCCGCAAACGCGTTTTGTGCTGCGTAAGTCGCTGGCCTTGGGTCTGCGCCCGGTCGTCGTCATCAACAAAGTCGATCGTCCCGACCGGCAGATTGATCGCGTTCTGGATGCGGTTTTTGACCTTTTTGTTGCGCTGGACGCCAAGCCGGAACAGCTCGACTTCCCGGTGATCTACGCGTCGGGTCGCGGCGGCTTCGCTGTGCACGATTACACGGAAGTGACCGACGACGATCCCGTCGTGATGGCCGAGAAGCAGAAGGGCAAGACCCTCGCGCCGTTGATGGATCTGATCCTCGAACACGTGCCGCCGTGCGAGTTTCCCATCGATCAGCCGCTGCAACTGCAGGTGGCGACGCTGGATCGCAACGACTTCCTGGGCCGCATCGCCATTGGCCGCATCTACCGCGGCGCGATTCGCAAAGGCGACAACATCGTGCAGGTTCGACTGGACGGCTCGCAGCAGAAGCTGCGCGTGGTCAAGCTGATGGGCTTCATGGGCACGGATCGCGCGGACATTGACGTCGGCTATGCCGGCGACATCGTTGCGCTTTCCGGCGTTGGCGACGTCACGGTTGGTGAAACGCTGTGTGCGGAAGACTGCATCGAGCCGATGCCGGCGATTCCGGTTGACGAGCCGACGCTGTCGATGGACTTCATCGTCAACAACTCGCCGTTCGCCGGCCGCGAAGGCAAGTTCGTCACGACGCGCAACATTCGGGATCGCTTGAACAAAGAGCTCGAGTCCAACGTGTCGCTCCGCATTGAAGACACGGACAAGCCCGACGTGATCAAGGTCTCCGGTCGTGGCACGCTCTCGCTGTCGATCTTGATCGAGACGATGCGCCGCGAAGGTTTTGAGCTGCAGGTCAGCCAGCCCCGCGTGATCACGAAGGAAGTCGACGGCAAGAAGATGGAACCGTACGAGGATGTGGTCGCTGAATGCGGCGACGGCTATTCCGGCGCGGTCGTGGAGAAGCTGTCGCAGCGCGGTGGCGAACTCCAGAACATGGAAGTCGCTGACGACGGCACGGTTCGCATGGAATTCCGCGTGCCGAGCCGCGGTCTGATTGGCTACCGCAGCCAGTTCCTCACGGACACGCGCGGCACGGGCGTCGTCTACCACAACTTCGCGGAATATGGTCCGTGGCGCGGTGAGATTCGCCGTCGTCTGAACGGCGTGCTGATCGGCCATGAAGAGACGCTTTGCACCCCGTACGGCATCTTCAACCTGCAGGATCGCGGCGCGTTCTTTGTCGGTCCGACCCAGGAGATCTATCAAGGCCAGATCGTCGGCGTGCACAATCGCGACAACGACCTGACCGTGCATCCGGGCAAGGAAAAGAAGCTGACGAATATTCGCTCGGCTGGCGCTGATGAAAAGTTGCTGCTTGTGCCGGCGCGCCGCCTGTCGCTGGAAGAAGCGCTTGAATTCATCGATGACGACGAGCTTGTCGAAGTGACGCCGAAGTCCATTCGCCTGCGCAAGAAGTGGCTGAACGAGAGCGATCGCCGTCGATATTCGAAGGGCGGCTAGTACCCGCGCTCCGAAGTTCGCACCGCATTCCAAGCTTTCGTCGCGCGGGCACTAGGCTTTTGGCCAAAGATGGGGCGCGCCGCCCCAAACCCCGCGCCAGCACGCAGCCGCG